>CAZNRH010000007.1:0-29041 GCA_964575755.1 uncultured Candidatus Saccharibacteria bacterium | reverse complement strand
ACCCACGACCTCAGCTTTATGAGTGCTGCGCTCTAACCATCTGAGCTACCCCGACGTAATTATTGTTTCAAACAAAAAAGCTCTATTGAGCTTATACATAAAATACCATAAAAGATAAGGTTCTGCACGGAGAGTTGCGGAGGTTAGACACCTCGGAAACCCACGGTTTTATGACGGGGCCGGACTCAAGTCACCCATCACTAAGTATTTTGCTTCAAGTATTCGCAAAATACTAAGTGTGCTTGAAGCTTTGCACTTGATTCTGTAACTCATAACTTCGTAACAGAATCTACGCACACCTCAGTGCTCTCTCGTGCTTTGGCACGCGCACTTCCGGCCGTTCGAGTCCGACACCTCATAGTAAACAAAATAGCGTCCAGAATATGGACGCTATTTTGTTTACTTGTTGCGGGGGCCGGACTCGAACCGGCGCCTAGAGGTTATGAGCCTCTCGACCTACCGCTGGTCTACCCCGCGATATATACATCTATATAAAAAACGCCTCATGAGCGTTTAAGAGAGTATATCAGTAAAAACTTTACCTGTAAATCACTAGGACGTACACAGTTGGATGCAGTTCGAGGAGCGCAAGCCAAATGGTGTGAAGCTGTATTGGACATACTGCAAGCATCATTTGGTGACGCGCGACAAAGAAATGCGCCGACTGCATACGCCCTAAATGAAATAGAATTCTTCAAATACTTTCTTGTACAAATCAACAACACGCAGCGCCTCTCGTTTTGAAAACTGGAATTGAGATCCGTCATGAGCTATACGATTACGCACTTTATGCGCCTCCCACGCCTCATCGATAGTATTGAAGTCACTCTTTTCGATTCCGCGCATTTTTTCTCCTAGAGTTTCGCCAGGATACCCTGCACGGGTTACAATATCGTCCAAAATTGTATCAGCTTCGATTATAGCCTGGCGCCAATCATTTGGATTTTCTGAGTTTACATGAAGTAATACCTTATACCAACGCTCATCTCGACGAGCCTCCACCTCTTCACCTGCAACAGCTGTCTCCGAAGCATTATCGAGATCTTCTTGTTCTTCTTTTCTAATCTGAAAAACTCTAATGTAAGAATAAATAATCCCAGTCAAAAGAAGCAACGACACTATCGTTGAAACCATTTTAAAATTATCCCAAAACACAATGAGTTGACCTTGTATTGTTACTGAATCGATACCTGTATTAGCCTGACCTGTTAAAAGTCGGTATACTGCAGAAAATATTCGCTCTATATCTAAATATATGAAATCCATCCCGTACAAAATAGGACATGGGCTTAAACAGTCCTTATCACTAGATTAAATTCTCTGTTAATTATCGACCTGCTTATCATAATATTGCATTTGTGTCCGTGATTTCGTACGGGATCCATTTACTTAATTGTACCCCCGCGCTTAGAATATAGCTATTGAACTGACTCAATATCACAACCAACTCTAAACAAATCTTTTTCGTGCATGTGTAGTGCCGTTAACTGTAAGCCAACAGGTAGCTCTTTTCCATCCCTACCGACAAATCCAGATGGTACTGAAAGTGCTGGCATACCAGTAAGGTTTGCTGTAACGGTAAAGATGTCCGCGAGATACATAGACATTGGGTCTTCTTTTTCTCCAATTTTGAATGCTGGAGTTGGGCTTGTCGGGGTAGCTATAACATCAACTAATTTAAAAGCTTCTTTAAAATCATTAGTTATTAACTGACGCGCAGTCTGGGCTTTTGTGTAATATGCATCATAATATCCTGCTGAAAGGATGTGGGTACCAAGCAATATTCTCCTTCGTACTTCCTGACCAAACCCCTCGCTTCTTGTTTTTATATATTCATCATTGACGTCATTACCTTCAACGTGCAGTCCGTACCGAACTCCATCAAACCGTGTAAGGTTTGTTGATGCCTCTGCCGGCATAATGATGTAGTACACAGCAAGAGCATACTGAGCGTACGGTAACTTTATATCCACTATCTCGTACCCTTTACTTTCAAGTACCTTGAGCGATTCCTCAAAATTCAAAAGTACGTCTTTATCTATACCTTCTTCAAGTAATTCTCTAGCGACACCTATGCGTTTTGGTTTTTTACTATCTTTTATATACACCTCATCTTTAAGTGAAGTACTATCAAAAGTGTCGTTACCTTTAATTACATCAAATACAATCTCTGCGTCTGTTACTGTTTTAGTAATTGGGCCTATTTGATCAAGAGATGATCCAAGTGCTGATAACCCATATCTTGAAACTGTCCCATAAGTAGGCTTCAGCCCAACAACTCCGCAAAAACCAGCTGGTTGTCTAATTGAACCACCTGTATCTGAACCAAGTGAAGCAAGCGCACTATGTGATGCAACTGAAACAGCTGACCCTCCAGATGAGCCACCAGGCACTCGGTCTTTATCATGTGGATTTTTTACAACACCGAAAGCAGAGTTCTCAGTAGAAGATCCCATAGCAAATTCGTCCATATTTGTCCGCCCAAGAAATACGGCACCAGAGTTTTTCATCTTTTTAACAACATTTGCGTCATATGTGGCTGTATAATTTTCAAGTATTTTTGATCCTGCGCTCATTTTTCTGCCATGAATAAGAATATTGTCTTTTGTGCACAGCGGTATACCCAACAGGCTTTTCTGAATCCCTCCTTTTGACCCTTTAGTTATTACTTCATCTGCTACCACTGCCTGTTCTTTAACATCTTCAAACACCTCAAGAAACATGTTCAAGTCTTTGTTTTTTTCAATATTAGAAAGATACGCATCTGCGAGTTCTACTGCAGAATATTTACGTTCATCAAGGTCAAGGCGTGCCTGTGCAATTGTAAGGTTTTCTATATCCATCCCGTACGAAATAGGACACGGACTTAAACAGTCCTTGTCTCTATGTTTAATATTCTATTAATTATCGACTTATTTATCATATATTGTGTTGGTGTCCGTGATTTCGCACGGGATCCATATTTTTAATCTTGATTTATTATCTTTTTTACTTCAAGATAACCATCTTTAACTGAAGGCGCTTCGTGTAACAAATCTTTAGTGTGCACACCAACCTCGTGAGGCTCTGTATCCTCTCGCATGATGTTGAGGTGCTCTGGCACCTTAAGACTCATTTCAGCTGAAATATCTTGAATCTTCTCTATGTAAGAAAGCACTGAATCAATATCCTTTTTAAGGACTTCTTTTTCTTCACTTGATACAGAGATACGGCTCAGGGTCGCTAGCTTTTCGATGTTAGTTTCGTTTTTCATAAATAAACCTTATGTAGTGTATGCAAAGCATACAATTAAGAACCAATTAGTGCAATAAAATCCTTCTCCGTTATTATCTTAACCCCTAAATCTTTAGCTTTATTATATTTTGTTCCTGGCTCAAGACCTACCACTACATAGTCTGTGTTTTTCGATACCGAGCTTGAGACAGAACCGCCAAGTTCTCGTATTTTATCATGAGCTTCATCACGAGTAAGTTCTTGTAGAGAACCAGTTAACACAAACGTATTACCCGAAAATTTTCCACCTTTATTCTTTACTCCTTCTATCAATTCTACATGCTCAAGTAGACGGCGTAACATATCTCTATTACTAGAGTTCTTAAACCACATATAGATTGATTCCGCCACGACATTTCCTATCCCTGAAATATTCTCTAACTCTTGAAGTTGAGCACTTTGAATTTTTTTAAGAGAATAAAAATGGTTTGCTAAATCGTGAGCGGTCTCTTCTCCAACCTGATCAATTGAAAGTGAAATCAGAAAACGAGCTAGCGAAACCTTGCTTGCCTTCTTTATCGCTTGAATAAGATTACGTGCCGATGTTTCCTCGAATCGATCCAGAGCGCTTATATCTCCCTCCTCGAGAGTAAATATGTCATCGTATGATGACACAAGACCTTCATCTAATAATCTATCTATAATTTGAGGCCCAAGTCCTTCTATATTAAAAGCTTTTTTTGATACAAAGTAATAAAACTTTTGTTTCTGCAACTCAAATGAATTTCTGTCGACACACCTATACGCCGATTGCCCGAGCACCCTCTCTATACGCCCATCTCCACCACACAATGATACGTGAGTGGGGAAAATAAACCTTCTCTCTTTGCCAGTACGTAGCGCCACTAATACAGAAACGATATCTGGGATAACATCACCAGCTTTTTGAATAATAACCGAATCACCTATACGAACGTCGAGGCGCTTGATTTCGTCTTCATTATGAAGTGTTGCACGCGACACCTGAGATCCAGCCACACGGACCGGTTTTAAGTGCGCTACGGGCGTTAAAACACCTGTTCTACCTATTTGGAGTACAATACCTTCTACTACAGTTGTTACCTGTTGTGCAGGAAACTTAAACGCTACCCCAAAACGAGGCGATTTAGCTGTGTATCCAAGAGCTTCTTGTAGGGCTATGTTATTTACCTTGAGAGCTACTCCATCTACTTCATATGGGAGTGACTTTTTTTTAGAGACCCATTTTTTATAATATGCAAAAATATCTTCAACACTTGCACACTCTTTGTAATGTGGATTCGTCTTAAATCCAAGCTCTTTGAGTAATTCTAACTCTTTAATTTGTGTCTTTGGTTTTTCTATATCTCCTTCAATAAAATCTATATCGTAAAAAAAAGTGTCTAATTTACGTTTAGCAACCACGCTTGAATCAAGTTGTCTTAACGACCCAGCTGCCACATTACGTGCATTTGCAAAAAGTTGCTCTCCTGACTTAAGGCGTTCTTTATTTATCTTTTCGAAATCTTTATGTGACATCCACGCTTCACCGACAGCAATTATATTTATAGGCTTACTCAGGGTAAGTGGGATGCTTTTTATTGCTTTCAAGTTATGGGTAACATCTTCTCCAGTCACTCCGTCTCCCCGAGTCGCTCCACGAACAAGCTTACCGTTCTTATACTCGAGTATAACTTTAAGTCCATCTATCTTGTGCTCAGCACTGTATACAATCTTATCCTTAAGAGTTATTTCTTTCTCTAAATACCTCCTGATGCGTTTTTCCCACGCATACAACTCGCCTTCTGAAAATACATTATCAAAAGACCACTGACGAACTTTGTGTTCTACTTTTTCGAACGACTCTATGACACCGCCTCCAACTCTATCTACCGGGCTTTCTTTTTTGAGTTCTGGATATTCTTCTTCAAATACTATTAATTCGCGTACCAAAGAATCATATGCTTCATCGGATATTTCTGGTTCATCCTTCGTGTGATATAAGTCTTGATGACGAATTATCTCGTCACGAAGTGCTGTGATCTTTTTTTTAGTCTTTATAGGTATCATTACTTAGGGGCTGTGCTAATACGTCACCCTAATGGCGCGCTCTATGCGACGAGGGTTAATAACGTTATCACATGTCGTATTATACCCCTTTGACTCTACTTTTGTACGAGGATGTGTTTCACTTTTTGTCACTGAAACAACAGAACAAAAACCATCTACTTCGAACTGAAATGTCATTGGACTGTTGTATCCCACACCGCCAACATCTAGAATACTTGTATTATTGCAATTTATGGTACCTGCGGTTGATGTGGAGAATCCTCCGCCTTTTTGGTCCCAATACAGGGCACACTCCGTGCCAGAGTCAGCTGCATAAAATGCAAACTGTGAATCACGTCCAGAGGAAGAAAGTAATAGCTCTTTAATTGTTATATTAAAAATAGCCAAACCAATTGAAAGTAAAACACCAGATATCAAAACTGCAATTAAAAGCGTAAAACCTCTATCAGCTTCTAGATTATAAATTATAGCTTTCAGGTTGTTTTTTTGTTTTTGTATGTTTTTCATTTTTTTAAAAGCTTAAAGCTGTAAACTACTTTATTGCCAATTTAAAATATTTTCACTTATATTAAATGAATGACCCAGTGTCCCTGTTGACCAAGAGATATCTACCGAAATAACGGTTTCGTATACATTGATTGTCCGTACTGAAACTGATCTTGTATAAATACTTGTGCTCCCGCTTAAATCATCGTGACTATAAAATCCAGTCGCACTATTATAATCAAGCGCAACACATCCGTTTATTGGACATAGGGCCATGTTGCCATCAGTTGTATCTACGGTAAACAACTCGCCGTCTACATCAGGGAATCCATTTAACCAACCAGACCCTGAAAGGAAGTTGTTATCACGAGTGTTTCTAATATACTCAACAGCATCCTGGGCTAGATAAAATGCAATAATTTGATCCCGCGCGAAGTATGAGCTAGACAACCCTTTTGACGCAATTGTAAGTGGTGCGCTGATTGAAAGAAGTAAAATTGAAATCGCCACTAAAGTTTCGATTAGTGTAAATCCTTTATTTTTTTGTTGTTTTAGAGTCTTCATATTATAAATCTAACACTCGCTGAGTTACTGTTGTCTGTAAACTGAAACTTGTCTCCGATTTAGAGCTGATTCCAGCAGTTCCTTGTATTGTCATAACAACTCGTGGCTGAAACGAGTCTCCACGCGTTGTTCCTACAACGTAAAATTTCATATCATCAATAGTAACCTCAGATGCCGTTATCGCAATAAATGTTGTACCTCCATCAATAGATTTCTCAATACGGTTATCGACGAACCTAAAAACTATCTGGTCCATCGAGCTTGCTGTGTCACCCTTAGCCCCCTCAAATGCAAAGAGTATGCCTCCGTTTACACAATCTTTGGTTGTATCTAAATTAGCAGGGACTGAAGATAAGATACTGCAATGATAGGTATTCCCAACTCGAATGTTTCTGGACATATTTTCAAGTGCGAAGTTGAGATTATTCATCACAGAGTTAAGCGCTTGAGCTTTCCTGTTAGCATCAATAAGTGACAGTAGTGACCCAACACTTATTGTCATGACAACAGCGAAAAGAGACACCGAGACCATTATTTCAATAAGTGAAAAACCACCGTTAGAACGCTGAAAACGGATGGTGGATGATGGAGTTCTGCCTATTATTTTTTTTAGAAATATATTCATTGTTTTTTACTTTCCGCGTTCAATCCTCTACTCTCTATATTTGTGTCTGTGAAATGGAAATTTGACCAGTTGACTCTACAGTTACTTCACGCTCGTTACCCCTTGGTGATTGAATAACCATACGTGCACTCTGATACAGAGTTACAGCATCTCCATTTATACGTATAAATGCATCCGGGTCAGGCCGTATAAATGTTATGTCAAGCACTGATACATTTCCAACATCACTACATATTTCAACATTCGATGGGCTTGTCACACATGTTCGTACAATTGAAAAACCTTGACCTATAAAAAATACTTCCTCTGTACCATCACCCTGATTAAACGTCTTACTCTTATCTATATCCGCAAAAATACGATAGCTTGTACTGTCATTCACATCAAAATGTACTCCATACCCAATATCAAATGTACCACTACCAACATTGAACTCGCGTACACTAAGCCCAAACACTTGAGCTTGCCTCACTGAAAGACCCACGTCATATGCCAATGCACCCAGTAGCACATTTCCACCAAAAGCGGAGTGATTAACCAGTACAACTGTCGTAATAATAATTAAAATACCAGTAGACACTACAAGTTCTATCATTGAAAAACCTTTGTTAGTTCTCAGTTTGCAGTTTTTAGTTGTTAGTATGTTCATATATAAATTCATAAATGCTATTTCAACCAAAATATTCAACTCTAAACTAATGACCTATTAACTAATGACTGAAAAAAGATTAACTCCCCAAAAATATACTATAAAAAAGCTAAGTATTATAAATGGCGCAAAAGGTACCTCAGATTTAATTGTAATGTCTTTGAACCTTAAATTCAATTTCTTTATGCGCATAAACCTCCATACGAACATCAAAAGTAAGCTTACCGCCGCACCAATCCAAAAAGATAGTGCAAATACAGTGATACCTTTTGATATGCCGAGTAGCCACCCTGCCCCAAGGAAAAGCTTCGCGTCTCCCAAACCAATCCATTTTCCGTCAGACACTCTCCATAAAAGCCATACTGGGATTGCTAAAATTGGGCCAGCCATCAAAGCCCATGTACTTGGCAATATAAAAGAGAGAGTGTCCACGTTGAAAAATAATGTAAAAATAGATACAGCTATAAAGCTAAATACGAATGTGTTTGGAATTATTCCATGCTTTAAGTCATATACTGTAATCACTATGAGTAACGACACAATTATAAAACCAAGCACTATACTTAAAATGGATGTGTATGTAAAAAATATCATTAAGAACATTAACCCTGTCATAAACTCAACTGCTGGATACTGGAATGAGATTTTACTCCTACACGCTTTACATGCACCGCCCTGAATCAAAAAAGAAAGTATTGGAATAAGCTCAAACGGCCCAAGTACCTTACCGCATGACTGACAACTAGATCTTCCTGAAATACCCTTGCCCGTATTGTGTCTTAAGATAACAACATTTAAAAAACTCCCTATAAGAGTTCCAAAGATAAAAAAGAATACAGCTAACATTATTTCTAAACTTGCTTCCATTACTCTATTATATCTTGTTTAACACACAAGAGCACTTCTTGTTTTCTAAGAATTTTCGATTCAAAGCAAACAAAAATCGAGGATTTTATTGTGACTGATCCAATTAATCTACATCTCTTTATCTTAAAACCTTGCCCAAAGGCGATCTTTGGATAATTTACTTGAGTGTTGAAGTCTGACTTCAACACTCAAATTCACACCAAAATAAACAGCAAAGGAGCTCTTGCCATTTATATTTTAAGTTTTAAGTATGTCCAGTTAACCGGACCTATTCTTTGTCCAAGGTCGGTCCTTGGACAAATTTTTAAGACTTTTTGATAAAATTTCTCTTTGGACTGCAATTAATGCTTCTTGATTAGATAACCATCCTTTGGGGTTTTCTGTCCCCGCGACTGCGTCGCGCAGGCGACGGTTTGTTACTTGGGCTTCAATACGCACAATCTGTTTCTCCGCGTCACGAGAGTGTTTACTAGCCAGATTTATAGCTTGGTCTGCTTCCCACTCAGTTTGTTCTTCATCGGTAAACTGAACTTTGCCCTTACCAGATATAGTGTGATAATTGTTATTTGGATTTGTCATGCTACATGTCCCATTATCCCAAATACAGTCATTCGACCGTACTTAATGTTGCCAGTGTCAAATAATACTTGGATTCGATCCGCGGTGTCACCAGCAGCCGCAGGCAACGCACCACCGAATATTGACCGGATATTTGCTGATGAAGGAGAATAGAAATCTCCGTGAATAGCAGTAACGCCATCGTACCGCATTGGGTGAAGATACGCGATACCTACACCAGTTCCATCTGTGCTGCTACGTACACTACTGATACAGTCGATTGCAGATGTAAGACCAGAAGTGGAAGCCCCGTTCTCAGCGCCTTGATTGTTATATCCCGACGTTGATATACTACCGCTACCAGTCCTGAGCCATAAATCAGCTTGATCATTAACGGGTTGGAAACCGCTTAGAACTATTGCATAACATTCGTAGTTGTCACCAGATAGCCCTGTAATAGTTAAAGAAGCCCCGCCTGCACCGTCAGTTTCAGCTTGGGTATCAATTAAAGTCCAAGCTCCACTCCCACCCCCAACCACTGCCTCACCGCTTGCTTTGGTGTAATTCGTACACCTCCAAACACCAGTGGCGTACTCAGTGAATTCGGCGTTGTCTCCTGTGGCGGTGGTTATGTTGGCGGCGCTGGGAAGTATTAGGTTGGTAACATGATGAGTAAGAGTGAGAGCGCCGTCAAAGTGGAGTCTGACTACTGTACCTGTGGTTATGGCTCCAATAGAGGTAATAGTAGTAGTGCCTGTAACATCAAAGTAGTTACCATCCGTGCCGAGCGCCAGCGCTGTGGCACTTGCTACATCTGCACCTTTAGATAGGCGTAATTGTACGCCGTTCATGTCTACTCTTCTTTTTGAGATTCGAACTGTCATGATTTAGGTGTTAGGTTATAGGTTTTAGGAAAATAAAAATTAATCAGTTAGACCTGCTTTTTCAAAAATGAGTATTTCGTTTCCTTGTCGGTCATATAGTCTCATTTCTTCTTTTGTATTAACTACCCGAAAATTCTTAAATCCCTCCTCAGTGATGTCGTGGTCTTTTGGAAATAAGTTAATACTAGGACCAAATATTTTACCCAAGACAAATGAGAAAACGGATGCACAAAAGACTACAAGGAAAGTCCTTCTACGTTTGTTGAAAACTGTTTTATTTTTTATTTTTTCCATACAAAAAGCCCACTACTAGGAGGGTCTTGCGACCCCTACACAAGTTTCCCTGTGCAACGTACGGAACGCCCTAATAATGGGTTTTTTGTTCCGTACGACTTTTAACCATATCTTTGATAAATCAAAGGGTTAGGTTTTTAATATCTTTTATTCAGTTGTGCTTTTATTGTATCACAATGTTTGGGTGGTTTGTAAGATGGTGCTGTGCTCAAAAACGAGAAGCTCCGCTTCTGGTTTTTAAAAAGTTTGTTGTTGAAGTTGTTGAAGTCTGACTTCAACATTCTTACAACACGGGCGGACACTTGAAGGACGTTGGATGACCTTCATTTAATGGCGGACGTCGGACGTCCGCCACTTGGAGGTTCGACCTCAAAGTTAACGATTTAATCCTACCTAACACCATTAACTAACAAAAAACAAACTCCATCACGTTATGATGGAGTCTGTTTTTAAGACATTCTTCCTTAGATTAAAACTTGCATGGTTGAGCACAATAGCCACAACAAGGACTTGCTCAGGTGGATACAATTCAAGAAGCAAACTAAAAATACCCCGAGACGTACTCAAAGTACGGCGAGGGGTATTTTTAGTACAGCGACGAGGAAGTGTGCCGCCTGTGTAAGCTCCTTAAGGTTTTACGTCGTAAATAGGATCAGTTCCTGCAAACGGAGTTCCACCATTAGTACATACAGTTCCCGCTGTTGCGTCTATGTCTGAGTTAAGTGTTGTATGAGTAGTATTCTCAAGTGTTGCACCGAGGTGATAACTTGAACATGTAGACCCTGAACCAAGAGCTGCGTAGGTATAAATTGCTGAAGTTGTTGGGTCAGTTGGATTGGTAGCAATATATGTTGGTACAAGTGCTGATGTTGATGTTGGATAGTTTGCATTTGAATCAAAGTACAATTCAAGCGCTAGTTGAGTCTGCTTAATATCAGAGATACGTCGAGCGTCTCGAGACTTCTGTCGTGCACTATTTAAAGATGCAAGTACCACAGATGACAAAATACCAATGATTGCGATTACAACCAAAAGTTCAATTAAAGTAAATCCTTGTTGTTTTTTCTTATACATATATAAATTTTTTTAATAATATTAATGATGTTTTATTAAGTGTGCTATTTAAAATTATAGGACGCTATTAAGCTATATTATAATTCGTTCGTGCTAAAGACGCAGTGTATAGTGTGGATAACTTAACTAACTACATCGAAAACCACTTCTTATTCTCTTAGAATACATCCATATGCGACTAAATGCTAGCTGAGATATCGTAAATCGGTATCAATACTGAGGCTAGTAAGAATCCCACCCCTAAGCCAAGCGCTACAATCATGATTGGTTCAATTAATCCAACGAGTGTATCGACTGAATTATTAACTTCGCGACGATAAAACTTAGCAAGTGTTTGAAGGATATTTCCTAATTCTCCAGTTTCCTCTCCAACCTTAATCATCTGAACCAAGATACCAGGAAACTCTTTTTGATTAGATAAGGCCTCTGACAACTGAGTGCCGCCTTTAACCTTCTCAACAACCTCCTCTAATAACTCTTTATATAAAGAGTTACCCACCACCGTAGATGTAATCTCAACAGCTCTTACCATCTGTATACCACTGGTAAGCATTGTACTTAGGTTGTCTGCAAGCCTCGATAAGTAAAGTTTTCTATATAAGTCGCCAACAAAGGGGATTGAAAGCTGTAATTCTGCAATAGCAAGCTTTCCTTGCTCTGTTCTTAAGTATCTCCACAACAGTCCAGCGCCAACAATAATTAAAATAAGTACGAACACTCCGTAATTTATTAAAAGCTCACTAAGAGCTATTACTATTTTTGTATATACAGGAACATCCTGGCCTGATTCAAGCAATATAGCACTTAATCGAGGTATAACCATCGTAAGCATTAAAATCATTACTACAATAAAAGTAGAGATTACGAATGCGGGGTAAATGAGTGCGTTTCGTGCTTTTACCCACACTTCATATGTTCTGTCGAGATAATCTGCAAGAAATAAAAATGTACTATCGAGCTTACCAGACTCTTCACCAGCACGCACCATCCCAATATAAAATGGTGAAAATACTTTAGGATGTTTTGCGAGCGCATTAGAAATAGTGCTTCCGCCTTGAAGATCATCAGCAACAGCAGTGAGTTTCTCTCCAAGTAGTGGATTTATTGCCTCGGTCGAAAGAAGTCTGAACACTTTTAGGGCTGAGACCTGCGCTTCGAAAAGAGTCGCTATCTGACGAGAGAGGATAACAACGTCTTTATTTGAAACAGATTCAAATAAATTGATTTCCTTCTTGAATATATTTAATTCCTCACCAGCTGGTTTAATTGAAGATATAGTAAGCTCTCTGCGCTGTAGAGAACTGATAGCAACATCAACAGTAACAGCATCAATACTTCCTGTTGATGTCTTTCCTTCTTGATCGATGACTTCGTAATCAAATAACATATATAAAAAATTATAAGAATTTTTCTAAAATTTGAGGATTGAGTGAGTGAGAGTGCGCATCTTCAATAGTAATCTCCCCTCGACGGACAAGGTCAGCGAGTGATCTGTTCATATCGACCATTCCTTCATCAGAACCAGTCTCAATAACTGTATTAATCTCGTGAGTACGTTTCTCTCGTATAAGATTTGCAACTGCTTTATTGTTTATTAGAAGCTCGTATGCGGGAATTAAATCTCCAGAGACTCTAGGTATCAAACGTTGAGAAAAAATACCTGCCAAACTAACTGAAAGCTGAACCCTGATTTGATCCTGTTGTCCCGCAGGGAATGTATCAATGATTCTATCTATTGTCTGCGCTGCATTATTTGTATGGAGTGTAGAAAATACCAAGTGACCTGTCTCTGCTGCTGTCACCGCGGCAGCCATGGTCTCAGGTCCACGCATTTCACCAATCATGATAACGTTTACGTCTTGCCTAAAAATTGAGCGTAGCGCAGTAGAAAAGTCTTTTGTATCTATACGCACTTCTCGTTGGTCAATTAACGATTTCTTTTGTTCAAATACATACTCTATTGGGTTTTCTATAGTGACAATATGTTCTGACCTTTCAACATTAATCATCTCCACTAAAGAGGCTAAAGTCGTTGACTTACCTTGTCCAACGGGCCCAACAACGAGAAAGAAGCCTTGTTTACGCGCTGCAAAATCAGCTAGCTTTGGCGGTAAGCCTAGCTCGTCGAGTGTTTTGATATGTTTAGGAATAAGCCTAAGTGCAATACTTACCGAACCTCTCTGAAAGAACCCGTTACAACGAAGTCTTACGTCTTTATATTCATATGAAAAATCTATTTCTTGATTCTTTAAAAACTCTTCCTTTTGCTCGTTATTCAACAATGATGAAATCAAACCAAGAGAATCTTCGTTTGTGAGCGCTGCTTTGTTACTAAGTGGAATAAGTGAACCCGCAACACGTATATTAGGCGGATTACCTGCTGATATATGCAAATCAGACCCACCTTCCTTCATAAGGATGTCTATAAGATTCTCCATTTCAGTGATGTATTCCATAGTAATTTATTTTTTACTTTTAACTATCTCATTGATTCTCTCAAGGACTTCAGATGGTATAGAGCTCGCTTTTATAATATATCCGTCAGCTCCCAATTTATCTGCTTTTTCTATATCAGACCGCTCACCTTGATTTGTAAGCATAATGACGACAGGATCACCTCCTAACTTTTCTTTTTTTATAGTCTCCAGAAGCGTAAACCCGTCCATATCAGGCATAACAATATCCAACAGAATCACAGAGGCTTTTAAACCACCACGCAACCTATCGAGAGCGTCCTGACTTCTCAAAGAAACTTCTACCTCATCACCGCTCTCACGAAATTTAGTGCTATACATATCAAGAAGAAACTTATCATCATCAACCAACAATATTACGTTTTTGTTTGTTTTATTCATCCACTTATTTTCCCGTTTAATCTACGAAACTTCGTCTACCCCAGATTCTTGATCTTTAGGTGTAGTGTCTTGTGAGACATCAGTGTCGTCGCCTTCGAACAAAACACCACCTAATGTATTTACTTCTCTAAACGGTATTTGTTTCTTAGATGACTTAATAATAGCATCTTCTTTCATCGTGAGCATGCCATTTTTACGAGCTATCTTTGATATTTCTAATTCAACTGGGTTAGTTAAGATAATTTTTTCAATATCTTTATTCATCTCTAATATTTCAAATACTGCAACACGTCCGCGTGTACCGTCTGGACATGTTGGCGTAGTCTTCGCCTCATACAACGTATCTATTGATAATATCTCACTCCGCTCTGGTTCTGGCAAGTCTTTGGCTTGATTTTCTAACATAAGTTTTAGGCTTCCCTCTACTTTAAGAGCCTTTTCTGCCCCCTCACACATCTTTCGTATCAGACGTTGCGCAATGGATGCTATTAATGTCGGCGCAATCAAGTATGGGTCAACTCCCATGTCGATAAGTCTAGGTATCACACCCGAGGAAGTGTTTGTGTGAATGGTTGAAAGCACCAAGTGTCCTGTTAGAGCGGCCTGTACAGCCAGCTGTGCTGTTTCTTTATCTCGAATCTCTCCAACCATAATAATGTCAGGGTCTTGCCTTAATGTAGTCCTTAAACCTGTTGCAAATGTATAACCAATCTCAGGACGAACCTGTGATTGGCTGACTCCTTCTATACTGTATTCGACAGGGTCTTCAAGAGAAAGTACGTTTTTCGTTTCCCTGTCTAGCTCACTTAGTATTGAGTACAATGTAGTGCTCTTGCCAGAGCCCGTAGGTCCTGAGATTAAGATGAGTCCGTATGGCCTCTTAATCACATCTTTAACTATCTTTAAGTTTTTCTTACTGAAGCCAATATTATCAAGTTTTATAAAACCACTACTTTGATCCAATATACGCATTACAACCTTTTCTCCATAGTAAGCAGGAAATGTTGAAACACGGAAATCAATCTTGCGGCCTTTAATTGTTGTGGAGAATCTTCCATCTTGAGGTTTCCTTCTTTCATCAAGTCGCATTGAAGAAAGTATTTTGATACGTGCGACAACTGCCCTGTGCACTTTCTTTGGTAGTATCAAGTTTGTACTAAGAGCACCATCAACTCTAAAACGAACCTTTATTTTCTCTCCCGTATTTTCAATATGAATATCTGACGCTCTCCCCTCTACCGCATACCCGAGCATTGTTGCAACTATTTTAGTGACAGGTGCATCCTCTATTATATGAGTACCACTATCTGCGCTATCTATACTACCTAAGATTTCTTTATCTTCGCCACTCGCTTTATCAATATCGACAGATTTAGTTTCTAAATCGAGTTCCGAAAGAGCCTGACTAACCTCGCCAGTAAGTCCCCTGTACATAGCGAGCACTTTTTTAAAGTCACTTTGAGATATTAAAAATACCTTGAATGGTAAATTAATCTTTGAAGAAATAAAATTAAGCGCATCTAGAGCCTCTATGTTGTCTGGATCAACTATCCCAACCTCTAAAACCCCATCTACAACACCAATTGGAACAAAAGAATAGTGATTTGCTGATTCTTCAGGAATATATTTAAGCACTTCAAACGCAACCTTACTGTCCCCAATAATTCTAGTCGGTACACTTAAGTCTTCTCCTTTAACATCTAGAATATCCTCGTTAGAAACTCCACGTTTTAGCAACACGTCCTCTACCGACACGCCGTCTTTTTGCGCTTCTTGTTTTATTGAGACAACATCAGTGTCTTCAATAATATTATGTTCTACTAAAGCGCTTAAAATATCCATCCCGTACGAAATAGGACACGGACTTAAACAGCCCTTGTCTCTATGTTTAATATTCTATTAATTATCGACTTATTTATCATATATTGTGTTGGTGTCCGTGATTTCGTACGGGATCCATATTTCAGGTTTTAGGTTATAGCTTTTAGGTCTTGCATAATTTTTACTTCTTAATCAACTCAAAAACTTTTTTGTTTTTATCTGAAAGCCTCAAGCTGAAACCTGTAAGCTACTCTATTAAATACTATCTGAACCAACTGGAGCAAAAGGGTTCTGCCTTCCAGTTGGCTCCGGAATTAACTGCTGACCAAAGTCCACGAGACTTTTAAAGGCAGAATCACTAAACAAAGAGTCGCTAAGAGTGATGGAACGTAGGTTTATAAGTAGTATAAGGAGTTTATTGTCCCCAGCTTTCTGGGCAGACGGATTCTGTGATGTTAAAACACTTTTATTATTACCACCACCAGAAAGTGCTGAATACCCAACGAACAAAACAATCGTAATGACTACTACAATAAATGCTGTCTTATATTTTTTAAGTGCTTCAATCATAGATATTACTTTAACCAATAGGTTCTTATACTTACATTAAAATTAAACGCATCACCTTCCGTGGCACTAAAAGAAAGACCGACCAAATCAACTACGCGCAAGCTTTGTTCAAGGTCTTTAATAAATCGAATAAAATTGTCATATGTAGCAGTTACAGAAAAACTAAGGACTACGGAGTCAACAACACTTTGGTTTGTACCAATAACATTCGGATCTTCAGAGCCAACATCTGAAACTGTTACATTACGTGTTCGCATATTGTATTTAGAAGCGATACTGTCTATATCAAGAATAAGTCGCACATTATCTACATGGTCTGGCAATAATTTTCCGAGGCGATCTAAGTCTATTTGTGAAAAGGTGTTATATCTAGAAAGAAGAGTGTCCCGAATACCTTGCAGCTCTTTAGACTGATTAAGTGCTTCGTTAAATCTATCCTCCTCAACACTTAATTTCTTAACATTTTGGTATGTTGGATCAATATACCCAAAGAAAAGACTTACGGCGATAGCAACTAATATAATTGGAATTATTGAACGTATCATGATTAATTAATTACTTACCCCTCTATTATCAATTTTACTTACAAAATTAATAAGAGACGCGTCTATAAAAGCTGTAAGACTGAACACTGCCCTGCCCTGCTGGTTAAGATTTAAATTAGAAAAAATTGGGTCACGAATTATTTTACTTTTCCCAAATACGTCTGCCTGTAATGCCACTCCATGAAAATCATTTGCGACACCTTTCATTGATATACTTATTTTATCATCACTTACGCGAGATAAGTTGAAATCCTGGAATTGAACACTCTTTAATGTTAGGTCTTCAAGTACTTCAAATAATACCGACGGAGTAATATGTTTGTTTAATATAGTCCCTGCGGCTTCTATTCGTGAATCAATCCTCACAAGCTCTTGAATAAGTGCAGGTTCAAAAGCTGCCTGAGCCCGATCCAATGTATCTGTTTTTCGTGAGATGCTTACTTCAAGCACTTGCTGATAGAGAAATAATCCTACTGAAAGAACCACCGCTCCAAGCGCTATGATAAGTGTGATGAGAGTGACCACACCTAAAGACCCACCGCTTTTCTTCTGTACGCCAGATGTAGTAGCTAGTGTTTTCTTAGGAATGAATGATGTTCGAAATTTAGGCTCCATATTTTATATATGTTACTTGAGTTCTTGAAGTTTTCGTAATGCAACACCAACCGCGACTGCAAACTCTGGCCCAACCTGTTTTAATACCTCTTCTAGAAATGCTGGTGTTTGCGTCTTAGAAAACGGATCTGCAATAGAAACTTCTGTGCTGAAACGGCTTGTTACTTCTTCTAGTAAACCGTTCATAGCCGAACCACCGCCTGTAAATAAAACCTTACTAACATTCTGGTTATACTTACGTTGGTAATTTAATAATACCCTATTAGATTCTGAAAATATATATTCGAGTGTTAATAAAATTGATTCTTTTATATTTAATTCATCACCAGTTCCAAGTAACCCAACTTCTCGTTTTAATTTTTCTGCTTCCACAATACTTACGCCCATAGAACGAGATAACGCAAGAGTTATATCCTGAGAACCTTTATTAATAATATGGGAAACTTTCACGATACCAAACTCTACTACATACACCTTTGTAGCAGCCGCACCTATGTCAATAATCATAATAGGTTCTATACCTTGCCCTACTGAAGCTCTGATAGTACTGAATATCTCTATTTCATAAAATGACACATCGAGACCTGTCTCATTAAGTAGTTCTTTATATTTGTTTAATGTTTCATTATGTATAGCAACCAAAAGCACGTTTGTATGCTTCCCTTTTGCAGATACTTCTTTATTTTCCGTGTTGTCTTGCGAAATGTATTTATTTTCTTTATCTGGAATGACAAACCAGTCCAAAGTAACCTCGGAAATAGGTACGGGAATATATTTTCTAGCCTCAATAGGAATCATCTTGGCTAACTGGGCCTTTTCAACATTACCTGGAAGTGACATTGTAGAAATAAGACTAGCGCTAAATGGTATTGATATACCACAAGACTTTGTCGTTGTATTCGCTTCAGTTAAAATATCTTTGAGAGCTTCAACTAATTTAGTAGCCGTAAGGTTAGTCGCACGTCCAACTTCAAGGTCTGAGTATGGACCAAGAGCTAACTCTCCGTATGTCTCAAGTACAGCTACTCCACTTTTTTTCCTTAACTGGACTATCTTAATAGACGATGATCCAATATCAATACCGAGGATACTTCCACCACTCTTACCACCCAGACTAAATGAGCTGAAGAAATTCTTAATTGAGTCCAGTGGATTTTCCATAATATGTATTATTATTAACGACGTAGAGCGAGAGCAGTGAAAAAATGAAACAAAGTGGAGTTTTTTCACTGGCGAGCCGAGGAGTTAATATTGTAAACATAATTACTATAAATATAGTATATTAAAAAAATTACCTTATATTCTCTTTACCATCTCACTTTAATACAATAACATTATAAGGTATAAAGAACGCAAGCGCACGGAATAATACCCTGATTATTATGTTTAATACCTTATACAAACTCTTACTAAATATTTTATTTCCGCAAAGTAAAATTGAGAAGGAGATAAGTGCACTTTCGCCAGAAAGTCTGTCTGATATGTTGCATATAGAGGATGAAGGTGGGGTGGTATCACTGTTTCAATATAAAAACGAGATTGTAAGACACATGGTCTGGTTGCTTAAATACAAAGGCAACAAATACGTGGCAAAGTTGTTTGCAGCTGTACTTTATGACTATCTCATAGAAGAACTTTCAGATGATGTAGTGTTTGATAGAGGCACGTCTCATGTAGTGATACCGCTACCACTTTCAAGAAAAAGAAAACGAGAGCGTGGATTTAATCAGATGGAGTTTGTCACGCACGAATTAGAAAAACTTGGGGACATATCGATTAATACAAATATTCTTGTACGTAAAAAGCACATGGAGCCACAGACATCCCTATCAAATAAAGCAGAGAGAAAGCGTAATGTTAAAGGAGTCTTTAGTGTGCAAGATGTAAAAATAAATCTAAAAAAGACTCACGTAATATTAATAGACGACGTATTTACAACAGGAAGTACCCTGCAAGAAGCAAAAAGAGCGCTCAAAGAGGTTGGTGCTCGCAGAGTATCCAGCATAGCACTAGCACACTAAATACAACTTACTGGAAGCCAGACTTCCTGTAAGTTGTAAAAAGTGGAGGAATAAAGCGCATTAATGCAGCTTATTTATGATACGCGCCAATAGCTTCACTTATGTTATAGAAGCCATCTTTATCTAGTAGTCGCACTAATCCCTTATTAATTTGACCGACCAGTTGAGGTCCTTCAAAAATAATTCCTGTAACAAGCTGTACAAGAGAAGCTCCTTTTTTTATCTTTTCATATGCATCTTCTGCAGAAAAAATACCACCGACACCAACTATCACAAAAGTATCCTTGTAATTCTCATACGTCTTTGAAATAAGTTCGTCTGATAAAGACTGTGTAGGCATACCACTCATATGTCCTTTAATATGATCTGGTAAATAATCTTTGAGGTTTGCACTCGTGCGATCTTTTGCAAGATTTGCGATAATTAAACCGTCGACGTTAAAAGAATCTGCAACCTTACAAAGTTCATTAAACCCACTCCATTTAAGATGTACTGGCATTTTAATAAATACAGGCTTTGAAACAGGGTTACTGTATAGCGTTTTAAGAAGATACCGTAATTTCTCTGGTGTAGTAAAAGGTTCACCACCATGCAAGTTTGGACACGAGATATTAATAGTATAAAAGTTACCAACATCACTTTCTATTACCTTACTTAAACACTCCGAATAGTCTCTCACCCCCTTGTCCAATTCTCCAGCTTCTTTACAGTTAGTTCTACCAATAGAAATTCCCAGTGGAAAATCTTTTACTTTTACTTTCTTAAGCTTTGAAACAATTCTTTCTACGCCAATATTTTTCAAACCATAATTTACAACTATGGATTTAGTCTTTTTGAGACGATACATTCTTGGTTTAGGATTTCCACCGTACGGCAAATTTGTAATGGTTCCAATTTGAGCAAAACCAAAACCAATACATGGAAGTATATTTACCAAATCTCCGTCTTTGTCAAAGCCAGCAGAGAGACCTACTGGATTTGAAAACGATATATTTTTAATTTTCTGATTAAGGCGTTTATTTTTATACGAAAACATCCGTAAACAAATACAAGTAATAAATCTAAACCTTCCAAGAATACTTCCGATGTATATAACCAAATCGTGTGCAAACTCTGGATCAAATAAAAAAAATATTTGTTTGAATATTCTTTTATAAATAAAGTTAAATATACTATCCATAATGCTAAAACTGTACCATAAAAACAACGATTTTAAGCTAAAAATAAACGGCTAGAGTACTCCAGCCGTTTATTTTTAGTGTACTTATAGTAATTTTTATGTTTATTACTTCTGAGACATGTTAGTCACATCTTTAATGAGACCATTGGATATATAGAATGTTTTTCCTTCTTCGTTTCGAAGTACGGTTGATCGCATAGTAATACGCGTAACTTTTCCCTCGAAAGACCCTATCTTTACCTCGTCACCAATACCATACTGGTTTTCAACTAAGATAAAGAGTCCTGATACAAAATCCTTTACAAGGGACTGTGCTCCAAAACCAACAGCCAAACCAATAACTCCTGCACCAGCTAGGATAGGTCGTATATCGATACCAAATAAGTTAAGTATCATGAGCAGAATAATTGTGTAAATAACAATACTTCCTGTTGTTATTATTATTTGTCCTAGTGTTTCAGCTCGTTGCTCCTTTTGAGAAGTATGAGAGTCATCACCATCGTCAACCATCTTCCCAAGGCGTCCTACGACACCCTTTAAAAGCCCTCTACCTAAAAAGAAAAGCACTAATATGCCGATAATATCCACTGTGTTTTCTCTTATTAAACTGATTATAAGTTCCTGCATGATTATTTATTTTATCTAACAAATGAGTAATTTATTAGAAGTAGTCTATATTAATAAATCGCTTGATACAAGTATTATATGTAGGCTAAGTCATAATGATAAATATATTAGATTATAGAGCGTACAATCTTTTAATACAGTAGTATAATGCTTATATAAAGTATAAATGGTCGATTCTTTTGTTATAAACAATTAATAAGAAAATATTATGCAAAAATTAAATGCACTCGCTCTAGGATACGCTGGAGCAATACTATCAGCACTTGGAATGCTTGTACTTAGTATACTTGCTAATTCAGGTCTTTACACAAAGGCATCAGAACACATGCAAGACTGGCATGAATTCTACTCACTTTCTGTTTCAGGTACTATTAGTGGAATGATTGAAGCTGCAGTATGGAGCTTTGTAATTCTGTGGGTTTTTGGTTGGCTATACAATAAATTCTCAACATTCAAATAGATATCATGAAGTACGGATACAGTAAGAAGGTAGATCTTACATTTAATGAAACAGTTACTAAAGTAAAAGAAGAGCTTGAAAAAGAAGGCTTCGGTATACTTACTGAAATAGATGTAAAAGCTACCATGAAGAAGAAGCTTGATATTGACTATGACAATTACATCATACTTGGAGCTTGCAACCCACAGTTTGCACACAAAGCGCTTCAAGAAGAAAAAGAAATAGGACTGTTACTGCCATGCAACATAATAATCTACGAAGAAGACGGTATTTATGTGTCAGCAATAATTCCGTCTGTTGCAATGGGTATGGTAGAAAACACACAACTTGGTGAAATAGCACAAGAAGTAGACTCTAAACTAAAAAAAGTTATAGGCAACGTGTAAATAAACTAAAACTCCACCTGCCTTTAGGCAGGTGGAGTTTTAGTTTATTTACACGTACTATTTTTTATACGTTATGTATTTTCCAATTTTCTTAGGGGCTGCATTCACTTTACCCACAACTCGGTCTTTTTTCTTTGTTCTTTCTTTTTCTCTCTTCTTGAGATCATACACTTCCTTTGAGCTCACCTCGCTATTTTCTTCGCTTGTATTATTTATATTATTAAATCTAAGATTCGCTTATAACACCATCAAAATGCTCTTCCTTTTCATCTGCCTTCGTTGCATGAATGGTTCCGTCTTTGTGCTCTGGCGGTGAATAAATAGAGTATAGTTTTAAATCAGTGTCGCCAGTATTTATAACATTATGTTTTGTCCCCGCAGGGATAACAACAGCAAAGTTATCTTTAATAGAGTGAGTAATATCATCTAATGTAATTTCGCACTGACCCTGCTCGATACGTATAAACTGATCAAGGGTATGTACCTCTTCCCCTATCTCATCACCTGGACAGATATTCATTAACACAAGCTGGCTGTTGTGAGAGGTGTATAGAACTTTTCTATACTTATTGTTTGCCAGCGTCTCTTCTTCAATATTTACAATATATCCTTTCATGTTTATGTTTTATATTAATCAAGTTCATTATACCTAAAACACCCCACTTCGTGGTCATTCACTAACCCTATCGACTGCATGATTGCGTATATAATAGTAGAACCAACGAAGTTCATACCATGTGCTTTAAGATCCTTACTTATCTTGTCTGACAACTCTGAAGTGGTATATAATCACCATATAAAGGTACAGTTGTGTGTAATTTTATATACACAAACGATTGATGAGCAATTTCTAAACCAGCTTATTCTTCGTCCTCGTCATCTCCTTCATCTTTATCTTCACTATCTCCTAAGTTTGAATGTTTGTCATTCTCATTACCTTTACCACCTTCGTTGTCAATTTCATCTCCTTCCATCTCCTCTAGTTCATCTTTTTCGTTCTCCTCCTCAATTTCTATGTCTTCATCCCGATCCTCTTTTTCCTCTTTTATTTCTTCTTTCTTATCTATCTCTTTATCTACATCATTAAGCTCTTCTTCTATATTCTTTTGCTCGTCATTAAAAAGATCTTTTAAATCATCTTGAACATTCTTCAGATTATCTGCTTCATCATCCAATAACTGTATCTGTGTTTCTAAGTCGATATTATCAACTCCAGTTAAGTCTCGTTTTAACGCAAGTCGATTTTCTTTTAATTTCTTTCGTGCATCCTGAAATGTTTGAACGAGTAGTTTTTCTCGTTCATCAAAAGCATCGTCAATCTCTTTGGCAAGTTTCGATACATCTTTACCAGTTGTTTTTTCTTTCTGTATTATTTCTGCCGCATATGCCACATTTCCCAACAACAGCGTTTTTGCTTTTTCTATTCCTTTTGCATTAGCACCTTTCTTTTTTATCATTACGCTTATCTCAGAAATCCTCTCCCCTGCAAACTTTATTTGAAGTTTTGCTTTTGCTTCTGAATTGAATGTGAAAAATTCTCTCAAATTCTCCCCAAGTCTATCTAGGAAATAGAAAGTACTCTCAGGGGTAAGTCCTGCGCTTGGCAGATTGTTTACTTGAGCATTTGCTGTGCCTGTTACTAAAAATAGTACTATAAGTGGTACTAAAAATATCTTCTTCATAATGTTTATTATATATAAATTACTAATAATATGGTTTTATTGCCTGTATCTATCGACTTTACTATATAGGTATTATTATATCAGTATCGAGCATTTAAGAATAAATTATTATGGATAATAAAATTATACACTAATATTATTGCTTTCTATAACAACATAATCTATTTTTGTCCTTGCACCGTCTAATACTGGATCATCAAGAGAGTATTTTTGAACAGGCACAATACTTCTTCCTGAATATTCCAATGTTTTATACAAGTACCCAAGAAAAGAACCCGTATACCTATAACAACGTATACGCTGGAAGCATTACTTGTTTAATAGGTATAGATACACCTGAAACAATACATCCATCAAAGCCAGTGGAATGTTTTTGAATTGAAGCCTCTAATAAGGCTAAAGAAGTTCTTGAGAAAAAATCAAACAAAATGTAAGATTAGTCGATATTTTTTATAAAGATTACGGGAAAAATGGAAAATACTACAATAGACCCAACCACAAAAAACCGTGGGTGCATCATTACAAAGACTTAGATGAGTTACCCGATGACGAAAATTTAATACTGCTAGCTCAGATGTTAATGGTAAAAAATATACCTTAATTTTGCGCACGAGGTACGTCGATTCTGAACTCCAAAATATTTAAAACAGACCTTACAGGGCCTTAACCGACTACGGTTCTAACTCGACATAGAGCTAGCACGAGACGCGTTGAGAGACGTGCTATTTGCTTTGTTCAGAAGAAGTTTTTTAATATTCTATATTACAATGTGAAGTGTTAAACTTATTCAATGAAGAAATTCTTCCTGTCTTTTTTTGTTATAGCATCCTCTCTAATATATGTATTGCATCAAAGACCGACAGTTGAGGTTACTGATACTCTTATATATAAAGATGTAGCTACTGAAAAATTTCAAGCAGATTTGCCAGAATTTAATAAGGAAGCAGACGAAGAGGAAAAATCTCCTGCTGTTTCTAAAACTAAAAAAGTAGAGATTGTTAATAAACCTTTGGTAGAGATTGGTGTAGTAAAAAGAAAGCAAACAAATAAACCAACGAGCTCGCCAATTATAACTCCAGACAAGGCAGTCCAAAAAAATGTCGCTAATAAAGAGCCAGTTTCTAAATATAAAGACGGCAAATATACAGGAGTAGAAATAAATGCATATTATGGATGGGTTCAAGTGGCTATTGATATACAAGACGGAAAGCTAACATCTGTAGATTTTTTAAAACATCCCGACAACAGATCGACCTCAGAATACATAAACGGTAGAGCTATGCCTTTACTAAAAAAAGAAGCAATAAGTGCACAAGGAGTAAACGTAAGTGGTGTTTCTGGTGCAACATATACAAGCAGAGCATTTAAAAAGACACTCGCAGATGCATTAACACAAGCTGAAAATTAAAATGAAAGATACTCGTATAATCATGGGGATGCCAATAAATTTAGAAATTGTTAATGGAAGCAAAGAGGCATTAGACACTATATTTGATTACTTCGTTTCGATAGATAAACGTTTTAGTACATATAAACCAGAAAGTGAAATAATGAAAATTAATCGCAAAGAATGCACGCCTCTAGATTACAGTGAAGAAATGAAGGAAGTACTTATGTTAGGAGAAAAAACAAAAAAGGAAACAAATGGTTATTTTTCTATAACTAAACATAGTGGGTTTATAGACCCGTCTGGAATAGTAAAAGGATGGGCCATACGTAATGCTGCGGTCCAACTTAATAGGATGGGTTACAATAATTATTTTTTAGATGTTGGAGGCGATATACAGTCGTCTGGAGTTAATTCAGAAAATAGTGAATGGACTATTGGAATTCGTAATCCATTCAATTTAAATGAAATTATAAAAGTATTATTCCCTAGAGGTAGTGGTGTAGCAACTTCTGGAACATATATTCGTGGACAACATATCTATAACCCGTATGTATTGAATAGTGAAATTCTTGATATTGTAAGCTTTACTGTTGTTGGCCCAGACGTATTTGAAGCAGATCGTTTTGCAACAGCTGCGTTTGTTATGGAAATGGAAGGAATTACATTTATAGAAAACCTTAATGGATTTGAAGGATACCTAATTGATTCGCACGGCATAGCTACAATGACAAGTGGTTTTAATCAATTCACCACATGATTACATATATAGACAACTTACTGAACCGCATCACAATGTATCGATTAGTACTGTACTATCTCGTTGTGCTCATATTTTTGGCATTTGTTTTTGGTTTTTTGGGATGGATGCCGTATGAACCAACATCTCTCGCATTTTCAATTTTACTCATACTACTAGTGAGCTTGGTTACAAATTGGACTTTTTCTAGAATATTTGAAGTGCCTACTAATACTGAATCTGTATACATAACGGCGCTCATCATAGCTTTAATTGTCACACCAGTAACGGTGTCGGACTACGTTGGGGTAGGTGCAATTATTTTTATATCAATTTGGGCTGTAGCGTCAAAGTATATATTTGCTATAGGAAGAAAACACATATTTAACCCTGTTGCTTTTGCAGTAGTTGCATCCGCACTATTACTTAACGCTCCTGCAACGTGGTGGGTTGGTGGAAATATTGCCCTACTTCCTTTTGTTCTGCTAGGAGGGCTCCTTATTGTGCGTAAAATTAGAAGATTTGATTTAATTTTAAGTTTTTCTGTCGCTTCCTTAACAACAATAATTGTTACGTCTTACTCTGGTAGTTTCATAGATCCTATTGTTCAAACATTATTACACTCTTCTTTTTTCTTTTTAGCATTTGTAATGTTAACTGAACCGCTTACGACACCACCAACAATGAAATCAAGAGTTATATACGGATTAATAGTAGGTCTGTTATTTGCTCCAAACATTCACATAGGTACGTTCTACTTGACCCCTGAAATTGCTCTGATCATTGGAAACATTTATTCTTACATCGTGAGTCCAAAAGGCAGATATAAACTAACCCTTAAGGCCATAGAGAAAAAAGCTAATGATACATATGATTTTAAATTTATATCAGACAAAAAAATCTCATTTATGCCGGGCCAATATCTAGAATGGACTCTTGGGCATAAATATCCTGACAATCGTGGCAATAGGCGACACTTCACAATAGCCTCTGCCCCAACTGAAAGTAGTATTCGGCTAGGTGTAAAATTCTACACTCCATATAGCACATTTAAGCGTACGCTTGGTGCTATGAAAAAGGGTAGTATTATTTTTGCATCTCAACTATCAGGAAACTTTATCTTGCCGCGAAACAAAAAAACCAAACTAGTATTTATCGCTGGCGGAATAGGTATAACACCATTTCGTAGTATGCTTCATTTTTTATTAGATAAAAAAGAATCTCGCGACATACAGGTGCTTTACACAAATAGGACACCAGAAGATGTCGCATATAAAGACATCCTCGACCGTGCGCATGAAAAATTAGGCATTAAAACATTATATTTTTTAAGTGATGAAAAAAATATAATACCAAATATGATAAACGGACTAATTACCCCAGAGATAATTATACAAGAGATTCCAGACTACTCTGAACGTATGTTCTATATTTCTGGACCACACGGTATGGTGAAAGCCTTTAAAAAAACACTACTAGAAATGGGTATACCTAGACGTAGGATAAAAAGTGATTTCTTCCCAGGGTTTGCGTAGTCTTTACGGTTATATAAAAATAAATTATTTATGAATATATACGAAAAAATAGCATTAGTAATAGTTGGCTCATTGATCACACCTATGATAATCTTTTCATTTCATGAGCTTTCAGAACCGTTGCTTAACCATGAGGAATCAGAAGAACCTTCTGATTTTGACAAAAGTATTGGTCAATCTCTAGAAATAGGACCCTTCAATAAAATAGCAGATCGTAATTTTTCTGGTGGACTAGAAAAAAATTGTCAGATGTTACAATTAGTCATACTTGCAACACTCCATGACATCAAAGAAAATCTTGGTGAACAAAACACATTATTTCAATCAGATGATAAACCTTACAACAGTGACTTTGAAGTCAACGAATCAACCCTTAAATTATTTTGTAATAAAAATGCCAATATAACCCTACTAGACAAAGACGGAACACGATTATTCCTAGAAAAGGAACCTTTTGTACGTTCTATTCCTGAGGACGGGACTGAAATAGATATTGGTACTACAGTACAAATTAACGCAACAGTACTATATAAAGATACGCCACCTTCTAAAGAACGGACAACATATAGTAGGATTCTCATTCCAGATCGCTTTCTTGACTTAGCGACAAGTACTAAACCATAGGTATGGTTATAGAAAATAACAACTTTACACCGCGTCACTTTTCACAGCGCACGAGGTAGGGTCGAATTCATATCCCAAAAAGCTTGAAACGGACCTTATGGGGCTTGACCGACCACGGTTCTAGCCCGAGGTGGCCCACACCTTTGCGGGATTTGAACGATTATAAAATATGCTTATTTATCAAGGCCTCAGGGTCTCCCGATAAAAAAGTCTGACGGCGGTACCTTTTGCTTTTCGGTGGGCGGGCTTATGAACAATTCTTTATAACTGCTTGTCAACTGGCATGTCGTACTTGTCAGCTACGATTTGCTTCAATGCAATAAGATGATCAGCACCAACCTTTTCAGCTATCGCTGTTGCGAAGTATTCAGATATCAACGGATTGCCGTTTCCTTCAAGAATTTCCCCGATACACTCACCACACGGATGTTCACCGTTCATTATATCTTCAAGGCAGTCGCACACTAACTCTTCATCTTGATGGTCGGGATCAGAAAAACAATAAGAGCATGGTTTTGTCAGACAACATTTATATCTGCCTTCTGCCAATAAATTTTTAGTGCCTTCGTCTTTCTCGGCAATAATTTCTTTATTATATTCGGAGCTGTATTTTTCCGCACCGTGATTCATCCCAGAGGTAGGCATAGACAAAACAGTACCACCAACAACACCCCCGATTAAAAGCAGTGCCA
>CAZNRH010000006.1:0-33496 GCA_964575755.1 uncultured Candidatus Saccharibacteria bacterium | reverse complement strand
CCAAGAGAAAAAATTATTGATGCAATTGAAACAGCTCTTGCTACTGCATACAAGAAAGAATATGGAAAACGCGGACAAATAATCCGTTCCAAGTTTGATTTGGCGACTGGAGATGTTGAATTCTTTCAAGTAAAAATAGTTGTTGATGAAACACTTGTACGTGGTGAAGAAGAAGAACCTAAAGATGAAGACGATATGCGTTCACGATTTAACTCTGAGCATCATATTATGATAGAAGACGCAAATCGTATTAAGAAAGATGCAGAGCTTGATAGTGAAATCACATTTCCACTAGAAACAAAAGACGACTTTGGGCGAATCTCTGCCCAAACAGCTAAGCAAGTTATTGTTCAAAAGATACGAGAAGCAGAAAAAGTATCTATCATGAAAGAATACGGAGAGCGTGAAGGCGATATTATTACAGGAACAGTACAGCGAATTGAGCGCGGTAATATGTTTATCGACCTTGGGCGTGCTACAGGTATTATCCCCTATGACGAACAAATCCCAGGAGAGAGGTACCGACAAGGAGAGCGTCTGCGAGCATATCTATACTCAGTAGAAGAAACTCACAGAGGAACATTCTTACGACTGTCTCGTTCCCATCCAGATTTCCTGAAGAAACTTTTTGAAATGGAAGTGCCAGAGATTGTATCTGGTTCTGTTGAAATTAAAGAGATAGCACGAGAGGCTGGGTCTAGATCAAAACTAGCTGTTGTTTCCCACGATGAACATATTGATCCTGTTGGGTCACTTGTTGGACAACGTGGTATCCGAGTATCGGTTGTTATGGGTGAACTTGGTGGTGAAAAAATCGATATAATAGAATGGTCAGATGACCCAAAAGAGTTTATCGAAGGAGCACTTTCGCCAGCAAAGGTTCTTGACGTTGAGATTAATGAAGAAGAGAAACGTGCAACTGTTGAAGTCGCAGAAGATCAGCAGTCATTAGCTATTGGTAAAGGTGGTCAGAACGTACGACTTGCTGCAAAACTTACAGGATGGAGGATTGATATCCGTTCAGCTGCAGGCTCGACTCCTATGGACGGTGATACAGAGATTAAAAACGACACAGAAACAAAGGATACGCCAGAAGAAATTGAAATTTCTGAAACAGATGTTTCAACTGACGATTCTCCGCAAAGAATCGCGTCCGGAGAAGTTAAACAAGAAACAACGTCTGGAGACTCAGAACAAGAAACAACCGAAGAAGTCACTAAAGATAATGCTGTAGAAGAAAAAGAAGTGTCAGAAAAAAAGAAGGAAACTGACGACAAAGACACTAAAGAAGAAAAGAAAGATAAATAATTCTCCAGTAATACACGAAAACAAAAAACACCAAGTAAGCTTGGTGTTTTTTGTTTTCTTCTCTTGAGAAGTAGCTATAACTACTTGTTTTTATAGCGTTCTATACATTTCTTAATGACCTCAATTGCTTGACTAGCATCACCATAACCTAAGACTTTTGTAGTCCCGCGCTTTTTAAGATCCTTATACGTATTAAAGTGGTACTCCATCTTGCCCTTCCATCTTTCACCTAAATCGTCCAATGTCTGAATTCTGTCACCTGTATCGTAATCGGTCGCTGGCACACATATTATCTTGTGGTCTTTTTCCCCGCCATCTTCAAAGTTTAAGACGCCTAGTATCTTTGCCTCAACAACAACACCTGTTGGGATTGGTTCTGTGGCTACAATAAGCGTATCGAGCTCATCATTATCCTCGTCCAGAGTAGCTGGAATAAAACCGTAATTTGAAGGTTTTGCAAATATTGCAGGCTCTACCCTATCAAGCTCAAAGGTGCCTTTATCCCTATTGTATTCAATCTTTAATATAGATTTCTCAGAAATCTCAACAACAGTATTTATTATTAGATTATCTAAGTCACCTGGTGTATATAGTTTATTGTAATCAGTCATATGTCGAAAGTATATAGTGAGTTTAACCTAAATACAAATAATTGTACTGCTTTCCATATTTCAGTAGTATTTCATTAAATCACAAACAGTGGCAATGATGTTAATGTGGGAGGCTTTGCACTGCTGTTTGTACCCAATCGCTTCACCTAAAGGTACTGCAATTTGTATTCAGTCACTTCATTCTTGAACAAATTGGTTGTGCTCTTGGACAAACAGGTTGGCTTTGCACTGCTGTTTGTAAACCAATCGGCTATCGCCTCTTGGGCAAACAGGTAGTATACTTAATTATATTAAGGATTAATAAACTAAAAGTATGAAATATTTGACACCACAATTAAACATAATGAGTATCGCAATTGCGACAGTTATTTTTTTCATAACTATATCTACTGCATTTGCTCAGACAAAACCACCAGCTCGCCCAAGTGTTACTGACATAGACAGTACGAAGAGTGAAGAAGTAAACAAAGTTAAAAGCACAACACGTACACGCTCTTTTCTAGACAGTGATGGTGATAAAAAGGAGTACGAAGAAAAATTAAGGTACGAAACAAAGACAAGAGAAGCCCAAACAACAGATGTAAAGCCTGAGTATAGAACCAGCTCACTACTAGATAATGTAAAGGGTGTCTTTCTAGAAAAACGAGATATTGACGCACGAGTAGATGACAATGACGGCGATAGAAATGAAAGAAAGATCCAGATCTTGAATGGTCTACGTGATAACGGTGACGAAAACAAAGACGACATAAATCGAGAAGAAAGGAAAGAAGAGCGTGTAGACAGAGACAAAGACCGAGAAGAAAAACTAAGAGATCAAAAAAGAGACCGTATCTCAAGGTTCTTAAATAATATAAAGAGAAAGATGGATTCAGCAGTATCACGACTTGGAAAATTGTCAGATAGAATCGAGTCAAGGATTGTTAAACTCGAAGAACGTGGAGTTGATATGACTGACGCAAAACGACTTATGGATACAGCAAAGAGTGATATGAAAGTAGCAGGAGAAAGTATAAACACTATAATAGAACGAGCAAAAAATGCATTCGAAGATAATGTATCTAAAGGCGCATTTGGAGGAATTATTTCAGAACTATCTAAAACAAAAGAGACATTAAAAAACGCCCATAGGTCACTGGTCAAAGTAATCAAGATTATGAAAGCAAGTCTATCTAATGACAATCCAAACGACGACCAAGATAACGCAACGACGACAGATGACGGTATGGATGCAGACAACGCTACAACGACAGACGAAACAAACTAATAATATAATTACGCAATCAATATGAACGAAGAAACTAAAGACATGGGAGAAAATAACGAGGAAATGCAGAACCGACAAAACAATGATTCCTCGCAAGAAACCGCGTCCGAAGACGATTCATCTCAAGGAATCGTGTACACGACCGTTAAACAAGAAGCCACAAAAGTGGAAGACTCAGAAGAAGTTCCTAATACACTGCAAGGCGACTCACCTGAACAAGGTTCAACAGGGCCAATAGTTGGTATAGCAATTATTGTTATTCTGCTTATTGTTGGGGGAATATATTTCTGGAACACGGTAACTAACAAAGACAACTCTGACCAGCTATCAGCTATACAGTCTGAAGTAGAAACAAACGCTATTGTAAACCAGCTAGAATCACAAGGCACTTCAGACGAGGTAACAGCTATTGAAGAAGACCTCGGACTTACCGACTTTGAAAACCTAGACTCAGAACTTAACAATTTACTAAACGAGTTTTAAACTTATCTAAATAACTATAACAGAAAATGCCCCAGGTGCTTGGGGCATTTTTTATTAGCTTATACCCTATCTTGGAGTAATAGTGTATAATCATGCGCATGGCAAAACGAGCAACAGGAATAGAAAAAAATAAGACTTCACGTTCTAAAAAGACAGCTAAACGACTCACTGTAAAATACGAAATGCTAGCTAAACGAGCAAGCAAAAAACGTAAGTAAATCTAGGTCTTGAGTAATAATTTACCATTATTAAGAAATTCGTCGTTGATTTATATCTGCGGTGATTTTTCTTTTTACATGTTACAGATGTTTTGACTTTACTATAAACAAGCGGTAAACTGTGCAAATTAACCATATATACAAACACTCAAATAAAATGGCAACTGAAACAGCAGAACTATACGAAAATATAAAAATAACTCAATTAGACAACTCAGAAGTTGAAATCGAGGGTGAAATCCCTGTGTCTGCTATCCCTGCATACAGAACTAAGGCTCTTAAAAAGCTTGGCGAAAATGTGAAAATGGACGGCTTCCGCAAAGGACATATACCTGAAAAAATCCTTATTGAAAAAGTAGGAGAAGATGGACTTATAGGTGAAATTGCTGAGCTAGCTCTTGCAGATATGTACCCTACTCTAGTGCGAAATAAAAACCTAGATGTTATTGGGGCTCCACAAGTAACACTAACTAAGCTTGCGCCAGGAAATCCAATTGGTTTTAAAATTAAAAGCGCTGTGCTTCCAGAAATAAATCTCCCTGACTATACAAACATTGCGAAAGAAATAATGAAAGAAAAAGATAAAGATGTTGAAGTTACTGACGCAGACGTAGATAGAGTCCTCACAGAAGTAAAGCGTGGCAAAGCTCGTCTCGAAAAAACTAAAAAACAAGAAAACCAAAAAGAAGGTGAGAACGTTAAAACTAACCCCGAAGACAGTGCAAACACTGACGTGGCAGGCGACTCTAATGAGTCCACTTCTAACGGGAAAAGTGAGGAGGACTTACCAGAACTTGATGATAAGTTTATTGCGACACTTGGCGACTTTAAAACAGTTGCAGACTTTGAAGCTCGGGTTCGAGAAGATCTGGGAAAAGAAAAAGGTCAAAAAGCACGAGAGAAGAAACGAATTAAACTTTCAGAAAAATTAATTGAAAAAACTGACATTGCATTACCAGAGATTCTAGTCTCTAGTGAACTTAACAAAATGGTAGCTCAAATGAAAGATGATGTGAAGCGTATGAATATGAAATTTGAAGATTACCTTACACAATCTAAAAAAACTGAAGAAGATTTACGTGGTGAATGGAAAGAGCAGGCTGGGAAGAGAGCGTCATTACAAATACTTCTTAATGAAATAGCTAAAAAAGAAAAAATCACTGCAGAAGAAGATAAAGTACGACACGAAACAGAACATATACTTGGACATTTTAAAGATGCCAACCCAGACAACGTACGCATCTACGTAGAAACACAGCTTATAAACGAAGCCGTTTTTAAATTCCTCGAGGGAGGAGATGAAAAAGAAAGGAACTAAGACGGAATAAAAATAAGAAGTTAAAAATCCAAGATTAGGCCTTGGATTCTTGCTAAAGAAATAGGCGGTGCTTATCTAGCACCGCCTCTATTCTTTTACCTCAACAACTTCCCACCAACACAAAACTGGTGCGGAAAACACAAAAAGTGGTGGAGACGGTACACAAATCTTGTACGTAGCTGGAATCTTCTTACCGTCTATTATCACATAGCTATCTTCCTGACTAAAAATATTATGCCAGTACAAATACCAGTACAATGAAACTGGGAAGAAACCATTTCGATGTGTAGGAATTGAATATGTAGACATATCAACCTCCATAAATTAAAAACTCTAATTTAATCATACATAAAAATTTTCCGAAACACTAATTATTGCCTCTTTACTAAAATCTGTTACTATATTTGCTATGAAACATTCAAATATAACAAATCAGCTTGTACCGATGGTGGTTGAGAAATCACAAGGTGGAGAGCGTGCATACGATATTTACTCACGACTTCTTAAGGAAAGAATTATTTTTCTTGGTGGCGTTATTGAAGGACATATGGCAAACCTCATTATTGCGCAACTTCTATTTCTTGAGGCAGAGGACCCTAAAAAAGATGTATCTATTTATGTAAACTCCCCCGGAGGGTCAGTAACTGCTTCTTTAGCAATGCTTGATACCATGAATCATATAAAGCCAGACGTTTCGACCATAGGAGTTGGTCTAGCAGCTTCTGGAGGTGCTCTCATCCTTGCAGCAGGCAAGAAAGGAAAAAGATTTGCACTCCCAAACACTGAGGTAATGATTCATCAACCTGCTGGTGGTGTAGAAGGACAAGCTTCTGATATAGAAATAACAGCAAAAAATATTCTTGCGACAAAAGATAGACTAAATAAAATTCTTGCAAAAGCCACTGGCCAACCGCTTGCTAAGATAGAAAAAGACGCGGACAGAGATTTTTTTATGACCGCTGAAGAAGCTAAAAGATATGGCGTCATCGACGAAGTTCTCAAATAATTCCACAGAATTACTTGAGTACTTAAAACAAGACCTGCGTCTTGTTTGTCGTCGATGATGAGACGGAGGCATGTTTCAGCGACCTCATAGGAGCTGAAACAGTCGAGCCCGGCGTAGATTCTGTTGTGAGTGAAACGAATTACAGAATCAAGTGCAAAGCTTAGGAGGTTCTTAGTGAAGACGAGTGCGAAGCACTACATCTGAACTTAGAAACCTGACGCTCATAGACGAAATATTAAAATAGCTTATAGGTTTCAGCTTTTAGAGAAACACACGTTGTATATAACAACGTGTGTTTTTTGTATTTTTTCCTAAAAACTGAAACTTAAAAGCTCAAAGCTGTTTGTTCGACAAGAACTAAAACCTGTGATATATTTGGATTGTACATTATTTTAAATTAATTTCTGAAGTCAAGCCTTTCTCTTATTTTCTGACCACCCGACTGACCCTAATGAACGAATATATCATACATAACTACCCTATTACGGTAATATCTACACCAAAATCCTGATAGGACACGTCTGTATCTATAAAATAATTGAAAAGCGGGGTTTCTCGCTTATATATGTCATTAAAAGTAATACTTGTTCTGCTTGTAGTCGCAGGACTCATTGGAATTGTTGTTGGTTACTTTCTTCGTTGGCTACACTCAATTGGGAAACGAGGGTCAATGGAACTTGAAATCAAGCAAATGATGCTTGAAGCTCGTGAAGATGCTAAACACATTACACAAGAAGCAGACACAAAAGCTGAAGAGATGAATAATGCTCTTAAAAAAGAGCTAAAAGAAAAGGAAGTACAGTTAAAGAAGTCTGAAGACCGCTTAGTAAAAAAGGAGGATATTCTAGATAAACGACGAAGCGATATCGACTCAGATGTTGAAAGTATTAAGAAGAAGATAGAAGAAGTCCGTGTATTTAAAGAGAAAGCAGATGCTTTGATAGTAGAACGTCAAGATGAACTTAGTAAAATATCTAGCCTAAGTGCAGAAGAAGCCAAAAAAGAACTTCTAGAACTTCTAGAAAAACAATTCGAAGAGGATATGCTTGTTCGTATGCAGAAACTTGAGATTAGTGGGAAGGAACGCCTTGAAAAGAAAGCTCAGGACATCCTCACAACTTCTATTCACCGACTTGGAAACTCAGTAATAGACGACATTATGTCGACATCGGTACAGATTCCATCTGACGAAGTTAAGGGAAAGATTATTGGAAAAGAGGGACGAAATATTAAAGCGTTTGAACGCGCAACAGGCGTAGATGTTCTCATTGATGACACCCCAAACACTATTACACTCTCATCGTTTGATCCAATTCGACGTCATGTAGCACGAGTGGCACTTGAAAACCTCATTATAGATGGGAGAATTCAACCTGCAAAAATAGAAGAAATGGTGCAGAAAGCCAAGGACGAAATAAACAAAACAATAAAAGAGAAGGGTGAGCAGGCCGCATACGAAGCAGGAGTGCATAACTTAGATCCACGTGTTATTGCTATTTTAGGACGACTGCACTTTAGAACAAGTTATGGTCAGAATGTGCTTTATCACTCTATAGAGATGGCACATGTTGCTGGAATGCTTGCTGAAGAACTTGGCGCTGATCCATATATTGCACGAGCTGGAGCCCTACTTCATGATATCGGAAAAGCTGTTGATCATGAAGTGCAAGGAACTCACGTAGAGATTGGACGACGTATCTTGCAAAAGTTTGGCGTAGACGAAAAAATCATTAAAGCTCTTCAAGCCCATCATGAAGAATACCCATACGAAACTACTGAATCTATCATTGTCCAGGTTGCCGACGCAATCTCAGGAGGACGCCCAGGAGCGCGCCGTGATAGTGTCGAAAACTACATAAAACGGCTTGAGGACCTTGAAGCTATTGCTAAAAACTTCCCAGGTGTTGAAAAAAGCTATGCTATTCAAGCTGGACGTGAAATACGTGTATTTGTAACACCAGAAAAGATAACCGACCTTGAAGCTAAAAAGATGGCACGCGACATAGCCCTCCAAATTGAAAGTGAACTTAAATATCCTGGAGAGATAAAGGTGAATGTTATTAGAGAATCCCGTTCTATTGAATTTGCACGATAAATACAACTATCCATTGATATAAAACCATAAAATATAGCGCAATACTTATCCAATGACGGTATATTGCGCTTAAAATGGTGCTCTGTATAATGATTGAGTAATTACGCAGTGCAAAATTTAGTATGTACGTACTAATATAAATGTTTGTACTGGTTACATATGACACAAGGTCGACATTAACCGACTTTTAGTAAACCAAACTTATGAATAAAGCAGCAATCGTTGATAAAGTACATGAGACACTTGGTGGAACCAAGGCTGACGCAGAGCGCGCAGTTGATACAATGATTGGAAGTATTTTCGATGGCCTTAAAGGAGGTCAGGAAGTTTCAATCGCAGGTCTTGGTATTTTTGAAGCTAAGATGCGAAGCGCACGAACAGGACGAAACCCTCGTACTGGTGAATCTATCCAGATTCCAGCAATGCGTGTACCAAAATTCCGCGCAGCAAAGGCGCTTAAAGACGCAGTTAAGCAAGGTTAAGTTTTAATTTTTAAACTTACCACTATCTATAAAAGCCTCACGAGAGTGGGGCTTTTATAGTGGGATGGGTTTGTTTGTTAAAAGAAGTAATCGAATCCTGACGGTCTCTAAATTCACTACGTTCATAAAGAGCCGCGGGACACGCCTCGCAGTTACTTGCGCAGGAAAAAAGCGCATCGCAACATTGCTCCGGCGGTTTCGATTACCACGAAAAGCAAGCAGTTGCTTTTCTTCTACCCGCACCGATAGCAAAAAACCAGACCTCTTGTCTGGTTTTTTGCTATCGGTGCGGGTAGAGATAATCGAAATCTCGTCTACTGCTTGGAAGGCAGTCATTCTACCACTAAACTATACCCGCAAATGAGGATTGGGGTGTAAAAGTGAGCTTTTACATTTTGTCCGGATGCCGCGGATATATGGTTTCCATATATCCGCAAAGTTAATTACTTACGTAACGAGTGTAATCCTATCAAAAAACAACAAACCCCGCAATTGCGGGGTTTGTTGTTAAAAACAGTTAAAGAAATTACTCAGTAGCTGCTTCCTTAGTTGCTTCTTCAGTAGCTGGTGCTTCTGTAGTTGCTTCTTCAGTAGCTGGTGCTTCTGTAGTAGCTTCTTCAGTAGCTTCTCCTTCTGTCTCCACTTTTTCGTCAAATACGAATGTCATGATAATTTTTGCTTAGCCTCAAATACCTATAAAAAGTATTTAAAGCGCTGATAAACAAAAAGCTGGGATATAACCCCAAGCTATGCACATAATCATACACGATAGATAGAATTTGTCAATACTGTGCAATAGTTTATACACATAGTCAAAACAAAAGATATCCACCAACAATACACCTCGTTTGTGCTCTAACTACACTGTCTTCAGCTATAAAATAGCGCAAACACAAGTGGGCAGGTATACTTGACCTTATTATGCCAGCATTTACATTTATTCAGGTTGTTATAAGCCGAATTGTCGTAGGGATCGCTGTTATACTGACGGCTCTTGGACTAGGATCAATTTCCGACTCAACTACACAACCAATCGCGCAAGAAGACACAACCGAACAAGTGGTCACTATTGAAGATTCTTATCCAATCCCCCAAGAAGCTTCTATTGTTCCAAAAGATGCTATGGAAGGAGAAACTTTGGTTAACACGCCAGAATTAACAGAAGATATTGAAGACATAACAACAGAAACAAAAACTAACGAGACTAAGGATGATACTTTGCCGTCAAACGCAGAAAATACCGCCATAAATACCGAAGCAACTAACTCATCAAATATTGTAGATCCCCCGGTCGCAGAAACGACTCCACCAATCACACCATTCTTACAAATTAATACCGACACAGCAAAAACTCTCGTTAACATACTCTGCTCTCAACAAGCAGTGGGAGCAGTAACACCTATTACAGGAAGTGGAGTTATTATTGACCCACGTGGTGTAGTTATTACAAACGCTCATGTAGCACAATTCTTTTTATTAAAAGATTACCCAGTCGAGAACGGACTAAAATGCATCCTCAGAACAGGAAGCCCAGCAAGACATACATACACAGCAGAACTTTTATATATCCCGCCAGAGTGGATAAACTTACATGCCTCTGACATAACTAAATCCGAACCTAAAGGTACTGGTGAACATGATTACGCTTTCTTGCGCATTACAGGGCGTACAGACCCAAATCTGAAGCTCTCTACCAAGCTACCATTCGTGTCTATTGATACAAATAACATGGGTATCAGCACCGGTGACAACGTGCTAGCTGCTGCGTACCCTGCTGGATTTCTAGGTGGTATATCCATCCAAAGAGATCTGTACTCTGTATCGAGCATAGCGACAGTTGGTGAATTATTTACGTTTGTAGAAAACACAATAGACCTAATATCTATTGGGGGAACTGTGGTTTCTCAAAGAGGATCTTCTGGAGGAGCGGTAGTTTCAGATAAAAACAAGCTCATAGGTATTATAGTAACGAGCACGCAAGCAGACACCACCGCAGAGCGTGACCTACGCGCTATAACAACTGGCTATATAAATAATGCACTTATCGAAAATGCTGGCACTACAATCGAAGGACTCTTGTTTGGCGACATAGCACTCAAAGCAAAATTATTTAATATGGGTACAGCTAAAGTATTAACGAATGTATTTTTACAATATTTGACGAATTAATTGACACCATGTTCTGTTAGGTGTACAAATAGATTAGTATATACAAAACGTAACACTGTTTATTAAAGGAGGTTTCGATGAGGCAAATATTTTATTCAACCTTTCTGGTAGTGTTAATATGTACACTTTCGTTATTTAGTCCATTCAAGGCTAACTCTCAAGAACAAAAGCTTACAGTACGGGGAACTACTTGTTTGGAGTTCAATGACGCTAAAACGATAGTCGATGCTTATGTAAGTACCAAAAAAGACGTAAATCAACTGTTGTGGGAAATGGCCGAACTAAACAAGTGCATAGAGATGTCAGTAACGTTCAGTCCAGAAATAACTCTGGAAGATATGGAGTATTACCGCGAAAAAGAGGGTGCTATATTTTTCATAATATCTGTTGCTTCAAACAACGGTATAAGTGCATACTCAGTTCTAAGTGCGACAATAAAGATTAAGAAAAACAAGAAAAACTCCTACCCAGAGTGCACAGCAGAACTTTGCGAGACTGCCGGACTAAGTCCGGCAGTTTTTTTATATACAAATATGCTGGGATTCGACGACCAGTTGCTAAGTATTTCAACCCAAGTATTCCTGAAATGGATGCTGGGATTCGGTCACAGTCACTATAGTATTCTCTACGTCCTTCAAACTTAATAATACTAAGTGCTCTTGAGCTTTGCACTTGATTCTGTAACTCATTCTTCTTAACAGAATCTACGCCTGGACTCGCCCTATGTTGCTCCAAGTATTCACTTGTAAAATGGATGCCGGGATTCGTCCTGACCGTCACTAAATTCATTTCGTCGTAAACTCCTCATTCATTAAGTGCGGCGGGACACGGCTCAGCTCTCTCTTGTGCTTTGGCACGCGAGCTTCCGCCGTTTGAATCCTGTCGTAATCGCTATGCATAAAAAATAGGCGGTTGAAATAACCGCCTATTTTTTATGCATGTCGGGATGCCGGGATTCGAACCCGGAGTCGCCCGCTCCCAAAGCGGGAATGTTAGCCGTTACACTACATCCCGAATCGACTTCCTAGCTACCTCAATAATACAAACTGATGTGAGTAAAATATCATCATAAAGGCTAACTGTTAGTCGTACTACTGTACTCACTTGTACATCCTAATATATTTAATTTCTATATAAAAATTAAATTATCAGTTGCAAAACTATACCATAAATAGCTTACTGCTTACAGCTTTTACTAAAAATAAAAAACACGCCAATAAATAATTGGCGTGTTTTATGCTTATCTTCTTAATTCATAAATGATTAAAAATATAATAAATAATGTTACCACATCCATTTTTGCCTCCCTTTTCCTAGTTTCGCACTTTGTTTATTTTTCTTTTTTATACCTCCTTTTTTATTATTATATCTATTTACTATAAGCCAACCCAGCGATATTTAGTTACAATACTTCTAAAGGACATTCTTTAAACAAGAAAAACGTCCTTTAGAAATTAAATTACTACGTTCTCAATATACCTACACCTCGCTTCCCTATTCTTAATATCAAGAAATACAGCAACTACGTCAAACTGCCACTCACCTTCATAACTCTTCTCAAGTAAATATGTCTGAATAACACGAGAAAGCCGTTTGAGCTTCTCATGGTGTATGTTCTCTTCTGGTCTATACTCGTCTAATGTTTCATGAGAAACATCTCTAATGTTTTCACGTGAAACAGTCTTTACCTCTACAAAGTGTACTTTACCCTTATTCCTAGCTATTATGTCGATTTCACCCCATTTCTTCCAATAATTCTGCTCTACTATATCAAAACCACGTTTCATGAGAAACATACAAGCTGTTTTCTCTCCCATTCTACCGACTTCATTGTGAGATATTTTACTCATATTTCTACTTATAGCTACTGTTTCTTGTGAAACATATCCTTATTTTCCTCCAAAATAACCAAGAATTCTTTATAATACATCTCTATTTCTGGTGATAACACTATCTTGTCTGCTTTATTCTTTAACATAGCGTCAAATGTAATCTTGTGCTTTTTCCAATCTCTACCGCCATCTAAGTAAATATTCATCGTGGGTAGTAGTTTATCGAGAGCATATACAAACCGACTCTCAGGGTCCGCTCTTTTCTCATATATCTTAATTAATTCATACATATCATCAACCCTTGGAAATTCATCTTGAATACGCCTTAAACTCTTCGCTTCCCTACTTTTTTTATCTTTTTCTTCTTTATCTGTCCTATAAGCAAAAGTGTCTCCTGCATACACTTCGACCAAATCATGAATAAGGGCATATTTAATTACCAAATCCTTATTTAGTTTCAAATTTTCAACTGAAATAACATACCAAGCGAGCATAGTAAGCTGGTAGCTATGTTCCGCGTCGTTTTCAGGTTCTCCTTTGCCAACAGTGAATACGATACGTTTTACAGAGCGAAATTTGTTTAATAGTTTTGTGAAATCTAGAATAGAACGTATATTCATTTGTTTACAAGTATACATCAATAGCACTCAATATCATAATGTTTCCCATGAAACATCTATTAAAGTGTTTCACGTGAAACACTTACTGTGAATAACTCGACGTCTTTGAAATAACCTTACATACAGCCATATCTTATAAAAGACAATCAAATCACATGTCCTTTAATCCACAGTATGCACATGTTTATCCACAGAAACACACTAAAATATAGCTTATTCGTGCGAAGTCACTTGGATTATCTAAAGGACATTATGTGTTGGTATTGTAAAAACAATAAGATTAACACTTAAATGCCTATACAAAACTCTCTATTGACGAAACTTTCGTCAATAGAGAGTTTTTATTTATCTGGAATCAAATTTCTAAATTCGTCTATGACTCATTAAGAACTTCCTGAGCTTTGCACTTGATTTTGTAGTTCGTAACTCACAACAAAATCTACGCCGGACTCGCGGTTCAGTTGTCTAGGAAAAATAGACAACTGAACATCGCTCCGTCGTACAAAAATGTAAGAAAACCAGACGCAGGTCTGGTTTTCTTACATTTTTGTGCGGCCAGGGGTAATCGAGTCACAGTCTCTAGATATTTTAATTCGCTCTGCTCTTAAAATTATCAAGTGCTCCGACCCGAGCTCGCTCTATGTTGCTCCAAGTATTCGCAACGAGCTCCGCTTTTTCGATTACCACAACTCAATCACGTGAGATATAAAAAGACCCCATAAAACATGGGGTCTTTTTATATCTCTGTGCGGCCAGGGGTAATCGAAACCCCGACTGATCCTTGGCAAGGACCTGTTATACCACTTAACCATGGCCGCTTATGAAACTAGATTATACTATGCTTCCTATTCCTTTTCCATTTTATTGTCCAGAATACCTTTGATGTATTCGTTAATGTTAAATGCTTTCCCATTATCTTTAAGGAACATCGCTACAGATGTAAGCATTTCAACAATAGGTTTATTTTTTATAATAATAACAATTTCATTTCTCATATCAAAAAACATCACTGAATTGCGTATAATGAGCAGGTCCACATCGAACTCCATATATTTATCAGGTAAGAGGGAAGATATCATCATTCTTCCAAATGACGACTCTTGTGATTTCCTATCTAATCCTTTAAACAATTTTTTCACTCGCTCGCCATTTACCCCCTCCATGATTATCTTCTTTTTCTTAAAAGATTTTTGAAATTCCTGAATATATCCTCTATCAAAAAACTCTAAAGATTTCTCGGCTGACTTATTTCCCTGTATAAACCATACTCGTTCAGCTTTGGATAAATCGAGCATTTGCTCGATTACTCGCATAATTTGTTGCTTACCGCGAAACATTGTTATTCCAACATCCTCAGCATCAATACCGCCAAGAACCTCTTGTCTTTTAGGTTTAACAGAATCTCGATCAAAAACCTCTGCAGCCTCCGATAATTCTTTTTTTGCTTTGCGGTGTAGTACTACTTTCCATAGACTTACATTTCCTCGAGAGGGAACGTGTTGAACAAGCTTTCGTTCTTGTAGACGACGTAGTGCAGCATCGACGGTCGTACGTGCTACATCAGCCTCACGTGCTGTTTTACTGACAGACATAGTGCCATTCTCAATAAGTACCCAAAGCACCTTGCTCTCAGCGTCAGTTAAATCGAGCACATCCCAATCCTCACTTTGATTTCTCATACATATAGCGTACCATTGACGAAATTTTCGTCAATGGTGAGGTGATTAATATGCTGGTAGTTGGGGATATCTTGGTGTATGTTGTGAGTTTATTCTAAGTTTTGGAAAGTATAAATCAGACCATGTATACTTGTTAGTAGTCAATGTTTGATCTTTGAAAATCAGGGTCATCGAAACGTTTTCTTTGAAAGGAAAATCAAATGAGCACTCTAGACAACGACCTTAACAAACAGAAAAAGCAGGAGCTTGGCTGTGTTAAAATACCACCTCTCAAAATTTTGTGGGAGATATTGATGGGAATCTTCTATGGAGTAATGTTGACATGGCTTTCATATTCTATATTTACTTTACACATAAGCCTAGCTATAGGTATCACTCTTGCAATACTTACAGCAACCTTATCGCTTTGGCTAACAAAAAAAGGCTCCTCGAGGAAAAAGAGTGGGAAAAGCAGGGGAAATTGCAGAAGGAATCTTGGGCTATGGAAGACGAGAAAATTAAACTTGCACAAGCCCAGAAAGAAAAAGAAGAGCAAGAACATCTACGACAACTCATCGAAGACATAGCGAGAGTTGTGGTGAAAGATGAGATAGAGAAATCCAACAACGAGACGAAATAAGGAGGATTGAAATGTTTCCAATGGGAATACCTCAACTATATGGACGCCCCACATACAGAACTGAGCATACCGAGGATGGAGAATTTCTTGTTAAAGAATATCTGTCCTTATTTGGACCTCACACAGAAAGGCGGAAAATAGTTCGTCTCCCTAAAGATGATGAGAAAGAGTGGCGGTGGATTGAGTTGAAAAGAGACTTCGTTGTTGACTTCTACTCTTTTCTATTAATCATCTGGTGGTTAGTGATTAAAACTGGTTCTATTGCAATACCTATTGTACTAACTTGGTACATAGGAAGTAGTGTGAACAATTTACAGTCACGTAATGGTGTTATGTCCACACTCATTCTCGGATTAATTATATCCATAACGATACTATCTGTTATGGCTGACATATGGCGCGACCTTCCATTTTTAAAGAATAAAATTGCAATGGCCAAAAGTAATGCGCACCTTGCTCTAAAGAAAATCATAATGAAAAATAACATTAAACACACAAGTCCTGAACAAGTTGGATCAACTCACGTTATAATGCTACGTGACCAAAACTCGCCACCTCAATGACACGGGGTGGTTTTTTCTTTATATTCCTATTGTGGCGCAGGTTCGTAACTCGCTACGCTCCTAACGACCTCCTGCCCGGGCTCACTCGTTTTTCTTCTAGGAATGAAGAAAAACATCGCTCCGCTTGGCACCAAGGCACGAACGCAAAACAGTTTGCGTTCTAAAAGAAAAAGAACGTCTTTTCAGACGTGCTTTTTCTTTTACCTTGGTGCCCCTGCCAGGATTCGAACCCAGAATAACGGTTCCGAAGACCGTTGTGATATCCCTTTCACCACAGAGGCATTTTATTCTTTTTTAACCCATTCTATGCACAGAGGCATATAATTACAAAGGAATTATACGCTATATTCGCATAGATACAAAATATGTAATAAAATAAGTGCATGTCAACTCAAGTAAAAAAAATTAGTGCATCGAATATTCCGAAGGAAATCTGCGCAATAACTGAAACACTAGAGAAGGGTGGTTTTGAAGCGTATTTAGTTGGGGGATGTACAAGAGATTTATTACTTAATCGCACTCCAAAAGATTGGGACGTTACTACGAATGCGAATCCAGAACAAATACAATCTCTTTTCGAAGAAACTTTTTATGAAAATGATTATGGAACAGTTGGTGTCGTTAACGAAACACGGGAGGATGATATAGATGAGTCTTTAAAAGTTGTCGAGATTACACCGTATCGACTTGAATCAATATATTCTGACGCACGTAGACCGGACTCAGTTCAATTTTCACAAAACCTAGAAGATGATTTAAAGCGTCGCGACTTTACCATGAACGCAATTGCATACAGTGTAAGTGGTGGTGAATTAATCGACCCATATAACGGACAAGATGATTTGAAAAGCAAGAGCATTGTGACAGTGGGGGATCCTGAAGAGCGTTTCAAAGAAGACGCGCTTCGTATGTTGCGCGCGATACGACTATCAGCAGAACTTAACTTCACTATTGAATCCAAAACTGCCGAAGCGATTGTGCAATCAGCAACTCAACTTAAAAAGATTGCAAAAGAAAGAATACGCGATGAATTTTTACGAATACTTACTTCAAACAACCCTATGCATGCAATTATCATTGCAGAAAAATTAAAACTTCTACCGTACGTAGCGCCTGACTTAGAACGGGGAATCGGCGTAGAGCAAAACCAAGCTCACTCTTATGATGTATTCGAACACTTGCTTCGAACCATGCAACATGGTGCTGATATGGGCTGGAGTGTGGACATACGACTCGCTGGACTCTATCACGATATATCTAAACCAGAGACAAGGCGATGGTCAAAAGAACGCGGAGACTGGAGCTTTCACGGACATGAGGTTGTTGGGGCACGAGTGGCTAAGCGTGCATTTAATGATTTAAAACTACCAAAAAAACAAATTGAGAAATTAGTTAAACTTGTGCGCTGGCATATGTTTTTCTCTGACCCAGAGAAAATAAAATTGTCTGCAGTGCGCAGGATGATTAACAATGTCGGAGAAGAAAATATTTGGGATCTTCTTAACCTACGAATTTGTGACCGTATTGGATCAGGCAGGCCAAAAGCACAACCATTTCGTTTTAGAAAATACAAATCAATGGTTGAAGAAGCACTCCGTGATCCAACATCGGTTGGTATGCTAAAGATTGACGGGGGAGACATCATGAAAATTCTTGAAGAGAAGCCAGGTCCACGACTTGGTCATATGTTGCACGCACTTTTAGAAGACGTGCTTGATGATCCAAAGAGAAATACTATAAAATATTTAGAGAAACGCGTTAAAGAATTAAGTGAACTCCCAGACGAAACTCTCATCGCACACGGTGAAGAGGGTAGACGTAGGAAAGAACAGTTCGAAGAAGAATCTGTAAAAGAAATACGTAAAAAATACTGGGTAGATAAATAAAATGCAGTTATAAAAAAGAAAACGTCGCCAACAAGGTTGGCGACGTGAAGTCTTGTTACTTATACACCCAGAAATTCGTGCATGCAAGTTTTTATTGCTTCTTTAACATACGGAAGATCGAGAACCTTTCTGTGGTGTGGTAGGAAATCATCCATCATCTCAAACTCAGAGAGACTAAATGTACTGATGGACTCACCTTCATCTCCCTTCTTTTTTAGAACAGGTTCTTCTGAACCTATAAGAGCGAGGAACAGATGCCTATCGTAGACTCCCATGTTTTCCTTGAGTATATGGGTTAACTGATCATCTTCAGTGATTTCAAGTCCTGTCTCTTCGCACAATTCACGTATTGCAGTCTTTTCTGGGTCGTTGTTGTCGACAGAATCAACCCCACCACCAGGTAATTTCCATAAAATAGGGGGCGGTTTTGAGGAGTCATACACCAACACAATCGATTTTCTACTAACTAAAATCGGAATAATAACCGAAGAATAACTTCGGTTAGGATTATTATCAATCATCGAAAATTCCTTTCTTTTTCTATGATTGATTCACTTAGTGTGAATCTGACATCAGCATAACACTCCGCAGAGTGGATGTCAAGTGTTATTGTATAAAAATAAGCCACTTTACAGCAGATTTGGATAAATGGAGGTGTTTGGGCAAACAAAATATAAACCAAATTTGCGCTAAAGCGGCTTGTGATCGTGAACAAATATGGCTACAGACATAGAGTGAGTGACGTAATACCTCGATATTCAATGCACATAGTGCTAATTCTTAATTGGTGAAAGTTTACGTATTGCTCGAAACTACTAGTAAATATACAGTCCACAGCTTCTACTTAAAGAACTGTGAAGGACTATCTGAGTATTAGTATATGTCCTTTATAAAATATGTAAAGGACATTACTGTGGATAAGTCTATAAAATGTCCTTTATAAGCGACCTGTTCATCATATTCTAAGCAAAATCCTATTTTTCGTGTATAGTATCTATTCATGTCAGGAAATGAAGCAATAATTAGATTTAACGAAGTGTCATTTGAGTACGGACACAATAAACCTATACTAGACGAGGTTGATATTGTGGTGCGTCGTGGCGCTAAACTGGCCCTTATGGGTCAAAACGGTGCTGGTAAAAGCACTATATTCTCTCTTATCACAGGTAAAAACAAGACTAATGACGGAACAGTGAACATTGTAAAGGGTGTTACTATCGCAAAAGCACATCAGACCATGGACAGAGGATTCCTAACACTGACTATCCGAGAGTTCTTTGAAGGCTGTTTTAATGAAAAAGTGTACGACATAGACCCTAAAATAGACGAAGTTCTTGAAACCGTTAACTTTAATGTCCCTCATGACAAGAAAGTAGGCGACCTTTCTGGCGGACAACAAGCTCGTCTTCTCCTTGCTTCTGCATTGATACAGAAACCAGATATATTACTCCTTGATGAACCTACAAATAATCTAGATAGGGACGGTGTAGACCACTTAACAAAGTTTCTAGTGGATTACAAAAAGACCGTTCTTGTTATATCCCACGATGCAGAATTCTTAAATGCATTTACAAAAGGTGTTCTGTATCTAGATGTGTTTACGTTGAAGATTGAGCAATACGTTGGTGACTATAAAAAAGTACTTCGAGAAATAACAGCGCGTGTCGAAAAAGAAAAACGAAAAAATGCACAGATGGAAAAGCATATACAAGCAAAAAAAGACAAAGCAAACTTCTTTGCAAACAAGGGAGGTAAAATGCGTATCTTAGCAAGACGAATGCGTGATAGTGCTGCAGAGGCAGAAGAAAGTAAGGTGCAGGTACGGCGAGAAGATAAAGCAATTCGCTCTTTTAAAATCCCAGCACAAGAGGGTCTAGTGGGGGAAATTATTAACATTTCTTCAATGGCAGTAATACGTAACCATAAACTTTCAACCAAAAAAGTCGAAGTGTCTTTACGTAAAAAGAAACACCTACTTTTAAGTGGACCAAACGGCGTAGGCAAAACAACACTGCTTGAATCGATAGCGAACGGTACGGCAAAAGGTGCACATATAGCAGACGATATAGTAGTGGGGTATTACCGACAAGACTTTTCTACGCTTGATTTCGATAAGACAGTGTACGACACACTTGCGGGAGTAATGGAAAAACATGTCGAGCAAGATTTACGAGCGGCAGCGGCAGGATTCTTGCTCGATGGGAAAGTTATATATTCAAAAGTTGGAGATCTGTCTGAGGGACAGAAAGGTTTAGTCGCCTTTTGTTACCTTATGTTACAAAAGCCAGGGCTACTTATACTAGACGAGCCAACGAACCATATTAACTTCCGACATATACCAATTATTGCAAAAGCACTCGATGAATACGAAGGTGCGATGATACTTGTAAGTCACGTACCCGAGTTCGTAACTAAAGTGAGAATAGACGAAGAGCTAGATTTACATTAATCTATAGTTTTCTACACAAATGACTCTGCAATTTAGTGCGATACATCGCACTAAATTGGTTTTTATAAGAATCAACAAACCCCTGAATAGTTCGGTTAACCGAACTATTCAGGGGTTTAGAAAATATTTTTAGATACTTTATACTAAACTCTGTGAGAATAAAAGAGTAGTCCTATACATCAACTTCAATCGAAACAGGGCAGTGGTCTGAGCCCATGATGTCGGGGTAAATTTTTGCGCTTTTGAGTTTTGTTTTTAGTTTCTTGCTTACAAAGAAGTAGTCTATGCGCCAACCAGCATTACGCTCGCGCGCATGGTTAAAATTTGACCACCATGTGTAGTAACCATTACCTTTTGGTGTGAAATGTCTAAATGAATCTATAAAATCTGCGTCTATAATGCGATCAGCTCCTTCGCGCTCTTCATTGGTGAAACCTAGTGTTCCTTCATTCCTATCTGGGTGCACAAGATCTTGTTCTTTGTGTGCGACATTAAAATCACCACAAAAGATAACTGGCTTTTTCTTTTCAAGTACTTTGCAGTATGCAAGAAATGCTGGATCCCACTGTTTGTTGCGAAGTGAAAGTCTTGAGAGATCACCTTTTGAGTTTGGTGTGTACACTGTGACAATAAAAAACTTCTTAAACTCTAGGGCAATGACGCGCCCTTCGGAGTTTGGGTCTCCATATCCATCGTCTTTAATTTTATACTTCTTAACGATGCCCTCAGGCAAGTCGTTCATTATTGAAATTGGTTTTTCTTTTGTAAAAATTGCTGTGCCCGAGTAACCTTTTTTCTCTGCAGAGTTCCAGTATTCTATATACTCCTCTAAATCTATCGGGGATTGTTCTTGTGTCGATTTTGTTTCCTGAAGACATAAGATATCTGGTTTATGTTCCTCAATAAACGGCTCAAATAACTCCTTGCGGTGTACAGCACGTATTCCATTTACATTCCATGACATTAGCTTAATCATTGAGTTGGATTATATCACGTACACAAAAAACACATTTGGAACACTACCTGAAACCTTTGTTACCCTTACGTTGTTTCTTTAAGTATGTGTGGAATCATAGGTTATGTTGGTAAAAAACCTGCATCGGAAATATTAATCGACGGACTAAAAACCCTAGAATACAGAGGGTACGATTCTTCTGGTCTATATATATCAGGAGAAAAACGTATTCGTTCAGTTGGCGGAGTCAATAATTTATATAAAAAACTTCCCAAGGGTATGAAAGGGACGTGCGGTATTGCACACACTAGATGGGCCACTCACGGAAAACCCTCAGAGAAAAACTCTCACCCCCATACTGGAACATCTGGGTATATTTTTGTTGTTCATAACGGAATTATTGAAAATTATATAGATTTGAAAAACAATCTTAAAAAACAGGGTTCGAAATTTTCATCAGAAACTGATTCCGAAGTTATCGCCCATCTTATAGAGAAACAAATAGATGAAGGCAGTACTTTTGAAGAATCAGTGGTAAATACTTTGAAAGTAATTAAGGGCGCTTATGGAATTGCTGTTATGAACAAGCGAGAGCCAGAAAAGATAATAGCTGCACAAAAAGGAAGTCCTATTGTTCTTGGAATTGGAGATAATGAATACTTTATAGCTTCTGATGTTTCAGCAATTGTAAAACACACAAAAACAGTCCTCTATATAAATGATGGGGAGTGTTTAGTAATCACACCGACTTCACATAACATCTTCACGATTGACTTAAAAACATGTAAGCGTAAACCAGAAAAGATTTCTTGGAACACTGAACGTGTTAAAAAAGGTGGATATAAACATTTCATGTTAAAAGAAATTATGGAAGCGCCTGAGGTTTTAAAAAATAGTGTTCGCGGACGACTACTACCCGAAACAGGTAACGCTAAGCTTGGTGGACTTGAGACTATAACTGATAAGCTTACGACCATTAAACGCATAATTATAGTTGGCTGTGGATCTGCATACTATGCTGGCTTAGTAGGCAAACTATATTTTGAAGAGATTGCAGGAATACCTACCGAAGTAGAAATTGCATCTGAATATCGCTATCGTACCATTCCTTTAAATAAAGAAACCATGATTCTTGCAATATCACAGTCTGGAGAAACTGCAGACACTCTTTCTTGTATCAACGAAGCTAAAGCTAAGGGATGCTCTACTATTGGTGTTGTTAATGTTGTGGGTTCCAGTATTGCACGAGCTGTCGACGCAGGTGTCTATAATCATGCTGGACCAGAAATTGGAGTAGCTTCTACCAAAGCGTTTATATCTCAACTGGAAGTGCTTTTACTTATTGCATTATATATAGGTCGGAAGAAAAATGTTTCATCATCTGAAGGTAAAAATATTATTAATGAAATAAACAAGCTTCCAAAAAAGATTGAACTGGTACTTGCACAAGCTAAAAAGATTGAGCTAATCGCTAAAAAATACTCTGACTCAAAAGATTTCTTGTACATAGGACGTAAATATAGTTATCCAATAGCATTCGAGGGAGCACTTAAACTTAAAGAGGTTTCATATATTCATGCTGAAGGGTATGGTGCAGGAGAAATGAAGCACGGACCAATTGCAATGATAGATAAGCAGTTTCCTTCTATTGCAATTATTCCCAATGACACAGTATATGAAAAGACATTTTCAAACATTGAAGAAATTCGAGCACGTGATGGAAAAGTTATAGCTATTACAACCAAAGGTGATAAGAAAATACCCACGATAGCAAACGAAGTAATAGAAGTACCGAAAACAATTGAACTAATATACCCAATACTTACCACCGTAGTACTGCAACTTTTTGCGTACTATGTTGGAGTACATCGAGGACTTAATGTTGATAGACCAAGAAATCTAGCCAAAAGCGTAACTGTTGAATAAAAGTTATTCTGTCGAAATCACCTATCAATTTTCTTTTTTATAACTCTTAACCTACTTCCTCCCTTTGCCGTGGAAGTTTTTGTGAATATCATGTAAATGTTTATCGGTTACGTGTGTGTAGACTTGTGTGGTGGCGATATGTGCATGTCCGAGGAGTGCTTGGACAGACCTAAGGTCTGCACCATTTTGTAATAGATCAGTTGCAAATGAATGCCTGAGTGTATGTGGCGTCACTCGTTTATCGATACCCGCTTTAATAGCATAGTGTTTCACTAAACGCTCTACACTTCTTGGTGAAAGTCTTGTTGAACCGCTGTCTGTCTCGGCACGCTTCGCTCCACGACCAAAATATACAAACAAAGCGTCGTCTGTGTCATCTCTTTTATCTAAATATTTTTTTATTGCACGCTTTGCTCCTTCTGAAATAAATACAGGGCGTACTTTTCCACCCTTTCCTCTTACTGAAATCTCGTCACGACTCCAATCAAGAAAGCGCGAGAGGGAACACAGCTCAGAAACACGCAAGCCTGTAGAAAACAGAAGTTCGAGCATTGCTCTGTCTCGAAATGATTTGATATCGTCTTCGTCTGGTGCTTGTAAGAGTCTTTCGAGCTCTTTAGACGAAATTAAATCTAAATCTCTTTGTGTTTCTTTAGCAAGTTCTATTGCGTCGGGCGGAAGAGTCTTGAGTCCGCGCTTGAGTGCGTATTTAAGAAACTGCCTGAGTGCTATGAGGTAGTAATTTTGTGTACGGCGATTAAGACCTAACCTGTTAAGTTCTAGCCTGAACTTTCGAACTTTTTCCTCTGTTATGTCGTCTACCTTTTTTGCTCCAGAGAATTTAAAAAAACGTATTAGGTACCTATCATAGTTCTCAACCGTCTTGATAGCACGGCCTTTTTCTATCTCTATATACTCTAGAAACTCTTGTTTGAATGATTTTATATCACGCGACATTAACTAGAGTATATCAAATTATTGTGCGACTTATTTTTAGTACTGAAGTAGTGTTGAAGTCTGACTTCAACACTAAAATATATCAAAAGAGTCCCCCCAACTGCCATGCAATCGGATACTTTAACCATTTATAGCCATTTCCCAGCACCTGGGTGTCGGACACCTAAGTTACTGGGAAATAATTCGTTAAAATCATTAAAAACCCTTGCAGAAAGCTATATTCTATGCTACTATAATGCACATGTTAACAAAACAGAAAAAAGCGCGAGCAATCAAGAATGTTCAGAAACACGAGACTGATACTGGCTCTGCAGAGGTGCAGGTAGCACTTATCTCAAAGAAAATCGACGTATTAGCGCTACACTTAAAGAAAAATCATAAAGACAAGCATTCGAGGCGTGGATTGTTACAAATGGTAGCTGACCGCCGTAAGCATTTGAAATATCTAGAAGCTAACAACAAGCGTTCTTATAATGCGCTTATTAAGAAGCTCGGTTTAAAGAAATAATAGTAGTATCTATCCTAAATAGATATGGGTTTTGAGTTGATAGTTTTTAAATGGGTTTTGCTAACAACTCTTTTACAATATAATATAAAAATAGGTCATTTTTAATAAGTAGTAGTAATTTTAATATCTAGTTTTTTAGTTTAGTTTTCAATTTTTTCTGAAAGCTACAAACTAAAAGCTACAAACTATATATGGCAGTAATTAAACATAAGGAGCAGAGAGTTGGAGTTTTTATTGACACACAGAATCTTTACCATAGTGCAAAGAATCTATACAAGGCAAAGGTTAATTTTGGTGCTGTTTTAAAACAAGCCGTCGCTGGAAGAGAGCTTATCCGTGCTCGTGCGTATGTGGTAACCACTGAAAGCGGAGACGAAACAAACTTCTTTGAAGCACTTGAAAAACTTGGTATTGAAATAAAAACTAAGGACCTTCAAGTATTTTACGGAGGAGCTAAGAAAGCTGACTGGGATGTTGGGATTGCAGTAGACGCAATTTCAATGGCTTCAAAACTTGATGCAATAATCCTTGCAACAGGTGACGGTGATTTTATTCCTCTTGTTGAATATTTACAAAATAAAGAAGGGTGCCAAGTCGAAGTAATTTCATTTGGAAAATCTTCCTCGTCTAAATTAAGGGAAGTTGTTGATGACTTTATCGACATGTGTGATGATCCAAAGAAATATCTTCTTGGTAAAAACAATTGGAAATTTGGAAAGTAATAAATATCCAAACAAAAAACCTTACGATATATCGTAAGGTTTTTTGTTTGGATATTAAAAAACACCAGTTTCTCTTGAAAGAGTAACTGGTGTCTAAAACAGATAAGGGACTAGCTCATCGGAGAAAAGTAATATCTGACAAGCGGTTTGTCTTCGTGTTTAGTAACAAGCCACCCTTTACCAACCTCTCGTTTGCTTGCCCCTTTATTCAGAGCAATCTCCACATCTTCTTCTGTGAAAATTTCAGAAAGGAACTGTGCAAGATGGCACTGGTCATACGCATCAAAAAGTCCAAACGTAAGGTGTGCATCTTTGTGAGTAGTAAAAAATTCTACCCTACAACCGTTTATGTTTCCCAAAACAGTGGTCACGTAGCCACGTGGCGTATCTTTTAATTCCTCAAAAAGTTTCCTTACTGCCTTACGAGACTCACTTAGTTGAATACAATAAACCATACTTTACTCTAAAAATCTAACATTCATAGCACCCTAGACCATCCCTTTGAGAAAGATGGTTTATTCTGATAGAGTTAACACATTAATGGGCTAATATGTGGTTTTTAGATTAACAGTATTGAATATTTTAGATTTCAATTCTGCAATTTGAAAGCCACCAAAATACTATGAAGAAAAAAGAATATTCGGTTGAAATAGGTGACAAAGCACTAACAGCAACATTCACAGACTTAACTGACCAAGCTCACGGTTCTGTGATACTAAAGTATGGAAATACTGCTGTACTTGCAACCACTGTGATGACAAAAGATGCTAAAGAAAGTATAGGGTACTTTCCATTAACTGTTGATTACGAAGAGAAATTTTATGCGGCAGGGGCAATTCTTGGAAGCAGGTTTATGAGAAGAGAGGGGCGCCCATCTGACGAGGCTGTACTAACTGGACGTATTGTAGACAGGACTATTCGGCCACTATTTGATGGACGTATAAGAAACAATGTACACGTGGTTGTTACTGTACTTGCAATAGATGAAGATGACCCCGACATGCTTGCCGTTGTTGCTGCATCGATAGCACTATCTACTTCTGACATACCTTGGGACGGTCCAGTAAGTGCAGTGCGTATAGGTAAAGTAGACGGCAAGCTTGTCGTGAACCCGACATATGAAGTCAGGGAAAGTGAGTCTTACGAACTCGACTCACTGGCGTGTGGTAAGGATGGCAATATAAACATGATAGAAGTTGGTGCAAACGAAAGTAGTGAAGACACATTGTCTGAAGCACTTACTGAAGCTTCTGCACACATTGAAAAAATTCAAGAGTTTCAACAAAAGATTATTTCTGAAATAGGAAAAGAAAAGAGGGTAATAGAGCTAGAGGGTTATTCTGAAGAACTAAAAGATTTATTTGAAAAAGAAATCGCTCCGAAACTCGAAGGCGCTGTATTTAATGGTCCAGGGAAAGACGGTATCTACGCATTAAAAGACGAGTGGATGCCTATTTTTAAAGAGGCACTTCCTGAGGCAAACTCTGTGACCGCAGAGGATTATTTTGAAGAAAAAATAGACGAAATACTACACAGCAAAGCAATCAACAATGACGCCAGAGCAGACGGTAGAAAGATGAACGAGGTAAGAGACTTGTATGCTCAAGCTGGCGGAATCTCAGACATGATACACGGCACTGGAGTGTTTTACAGAGGTGGAACACACATACTTTCCGCGCTTACCCTTGGTGGACCAAAAGATTCACAGATAATTAACGGCATGGAAAAACGAAATGTTGAAAAAAGATTTATGCATCACTACAATTTCCCTCCATATTCTGTCGGGGAGACTGGGCGAATGGGAGGAGTAAACAGGAGGATGATAGGTCATGGTTCTCTGGCAGAAAAAGCTCTACTGCCAGTCATTCCTACACAAGGAGAGTTCCCCTACACAATCCGTATCGTGTCTGAGGTCATGGCTTCAAACGGATCTTCTTCTATGGGGTCTGTATGCGGGTCTACTTTAGCAATGATGGACGGCGGTGTGCCTATTAAAAAACCTGTCGCAGGTATTGCTATGGGACTAATGTTCGGTGAAGAGAAAGAGGGAGGTAGTGATAAACCATACAAAGTGCTTACAGATATTCAAGGACCAGAAGACGAACACGGCGACATGGATTTCAAAGTTGCAGGAACAAAAGACGGAATAACTGCGGTACAAATGGATGTTAAAGTTGGTGGTATCCCAGTAAAGATTCTTTCTGAAGCATTTGAAGACGCAAAACAAGCCAGACTACAAATACTTAGAGTGATTGAAAAAGAAATAGCGGTACCCCGAGAAAATGTATCGAGTCGTGCACCAAAGATCGAGGTAATACACATTAAAGAAGACCAAATAGGACTTATCATAGGCTCTGGCGGTAAAACAATAAACGAGATAAAAGATTCTACTAAGGTAGAAGAAATCACCATAGAAGATGACGGAACTGTGTACATTATGGGTAAGGGCGACACGACACAGAAAGCAAAATCTGTCATCGAAGAGATGACGCATGAATACAAAGAGGGAGAAAAGTTTGAAGGTGAAGTTACACGTGTGCTTGATTTCGGTGCATTTGTTAAAATTGGATATAAGACTGAAGGACTTGTGCATATATCAGAACTTGCGCCGTATCATATCAACAATGTGGAAGACGTTGTGTCCGTTGGCGAAACAGTTCCTGTTATTATAAAAGAAGTCGATGAGCGAGATAGAATCAATCTTTCAATTAAACGAATCGACCCAGATTTTGCAAAGAATAAAGGTGTCGAGCCACCCAAAGACACAAGATAGGTAAACACTACCGTGTAAAAATACCCTATGGAACCAAGTAAAGAAAAACAATCAAACACCAATAAAGATATCGGCGATAGAGTGACTCCGTCTGAGACGAGTGCTTCGTTCCCTGGAGAAAAACAAAGGGGTACTATTGATGGTGATATTAATATGGATATCATTCAAAATGTATCCAAAGATAAATCTTCTGGTGAAGAAAAAGATGAAAAAAATGGAATTGCGGGTAATGCCAAGTGGAGAATACGAACATATAAAGAAGATATTGCAGAAGCAGTCCGCTCACAAAAAGCTTCTCTTACAAGTGTTGCGGCGGCAGAGCAGATAAGACGCTCCAAACTTATACAAAACATTAAAACTGACGGTAATACAACAGATTTTAAAAAGCTTGGTATTATTTTTGGCAGTATAATTCTGGTTGTTTTTGGAATAGCAGTTATCGGATATTTTGCATTCTTCTATGAAAAAGAAAAGGTCCTTATAGATAGAGAAGTACCGTCTCTTATTTTCACAGAAGAACAAAAAGAATTTAACATAACAAACAAAAATGCACGTGAAATATTGCAAACATTAGGTGCAGAGAAAAATAACTCCACACTTCCTCTCGGGCAAATGTCTTACCTATATCCAACAAAAACCGAGCTAGTATTAGAAACCGAGGTTACACGACTTATTTCAGCGGAAGAATTCTTAACAAGCATACGTGCACAAGTGAGTGGTGCTTTTCTACGTTCGCTTGAGCCATCTTTTATGATTGGAATACATGTGTTCAATCAAAACCAGCCATTTATCGTCTTTACGTCTAATTCGTACCAACACAGTTTTAATGGTTTATTAGAATGGGAAAGGGTTATGTACCAAAACCTGTCGCTGTTTATGGGGCGAAATGTAGATCCAATACTCGGAGTACCCACAAACCCACAAACCGGTGAAGAAGTTGTACTGCGAGAAAACTTTGAAGATATCATTATTAAAAATATAGATGTACGGGCCCTACTGAGTGAGGAGGGGAGTATTGAACTCTTATACGCATTCCCAAACCAACAAACACTCATAATAACTACAAACAAAAATACCCTTATTGAAATTATCACAAGACTAAACTCAGTGCGAGTATTTTAGACATAAAAAATGTGTGCAGCTTGCGACATTAGCACGCTCTGATATTATTTCTATATAGCTAACAGAAAATTATATAAAGAATATGCGATTCCTCGCAAGGAATCGTGTCGGCAGACCAAGATGTAAATCTTAAAATATAATATAGATATAATAAATAAAGAATATGAAAATCGAAATAGAAAAATTTAAAGAAATGTTAGAGGCCGAAAAAACTACACTGACTGAAGAAATGCAAAAGATTGCAAAAATTGATACCAGCAGTGAAAATGAAAACTGGATAGCAAAAGGCGCTCAAGAAGGCGTTGGGCAAGCCGACCCAAACGAGAGAGCAGATGCACAGGAAGAATACGAATTAAACAACACTCTACTAAAAGATCTTGAAGTGCGATACAACAACATAAAAACTGCACTTGAACGCATAGAAGATGGCACATACGGGATATGTGGTGCTGGAGGTGAACAAATCGAACTTGATAGACTTGAAGCAAATCCAGCTGCCACTACATGTAAGGCACACCTAAACGAATAACAAACATCCAAGTCTATGAGTCCCGTTAGAGATAAGTCGTCCAGAGACGACAGTCGGACACTGAATCAAATTTATGAATCCCGTTAGAGACCGTTGTCATGTAAAATAGAGAACCAGTCATGTATAAAAGTAAAACTCAGATTTATAAAAACATACTTAAGCAAGTTGCAGAGAGACTGCGACCTGTCTCTAACGGGATGAAACAAAATCAATTATTATTAATACATTTAATTTTAGGACAAAGGTTTTTTACACCGGTGTCCTATCTCTAACGGGATGAGTTTTGCTAAAGTATACAGTGCACAAACATCTTTTCTTGAAGCCCATATAATAGACATTGAAGTAGACCTTTCTAAAGGTCTACATTCGTTTTCAACTGTTGGACTTCTCGGCAAAGCAGTTGAAGAATCTCGCGACCGCGTGTCAGCTGCAATCAAAAACTCTGGGTTCAAATCACCAAAAAATAAAAACCAAAAAGTCGTCATCTCCCTAGCTCCTGCAGATATTAAGAAAGAAGGGCCTGCATTTGACCTTGGTATAGCTCTAGCATACTTACTTGCAACAAAAGATATTTCGTTTAACCCCACTGGTCTTTTGTTTTTAGGGGAACTGTCTCTCGACGGAGAACTTCGCCCAATACATGGCATACTGCCTCTTATTAAAAAAGCGAAGCAAATTGGGTTTAAGGAAGTATTTATACCAAAAGAAAACGGAAAAGAAGCAGGACTTATTGACGATATTGATATTTATAGTGCTTCAACCCTATTTGAAGTGATAAAACACTTGGACACAGAACATAAAGAACACTCTATTTTAGAAAAACAACCCAAAACAGAAATAGAGTACAGCACGAGAGATAACGTTGTTGATTTTGGAGATATACGCTCTCAAGAAAGCGCTAAAAGAGGCCTACTCATAGCAGCATCAGGTAAACACAACATAATGCTCTATGGCCCACCAGGTACCGGCAAGACAATGTTGGCTCGTGCATTTAGTAACATATTACCAAACCTTTCGTTTGAAGAATGTTTAGAAGTAACCTCTATACACTCAGTCGCTGGTATATTGTCTGATTCACTTATAACTCTTCCACCGTTTCGTTCCCCTCACCACACAGCGTCATATGTATCACTTGTGGGTGGTGGCGCAATGCCGAAACCAGGGGAAATAACGCTTGCACACCGTGGGGTGCTTTTCCTTGATGAGTTCCCAGAGTTTGAACGCAGAACTATCGAAGCACTACGCCAACCACTTGAAGAAAGAAACATTAATGTAGTGCGCGCAAAAGGCTCAGCACTGTTTCCTGCGAATTTCATCTTAGTCGCCGCTATGAATCCTCCAGAGAGAGACGGTATGGCACAATCAAGATTTGAAAAGAAAATATCGGGACCAATTATTGATAGAGTTGATATGTGGATTGAAGTTGGAAATATTGATCACAAAACACTTTCGGAAGAAGGAGAGTCTCCACGTGAATCAGAAATATTACGAAAACAGGTTATAAAAGCTCGCAAGAAACAATCGAAACGCTTTGGAGTTAAAAACAAAGCGAACAGTGAAATGACCGTACGAGATTTAGCACAACATGTAATACTAACACAGGAAGTAAAAGATATTTTAAACAACGCAGCATCGAAACTTAATTTATCTCCACGAGCATATCATCGTGTTATTAAACTCGCCAGAACAATCGCTGACATAGAAGATATTGAAGAAGTAGAAGAAGGGCACATACTAGAAGCTCTCCAATACCGCCCCAGGTCATTTAATTAATCACAAAAAATATCTTAAAATATACTTACTAAACAGCCAGAGTACTCTGGCTGTTTAATTTTATGGAATATTTCGGCGGTTGAACCGCCGAAATATCTAACTTGGAGGTTGGAGGTTCGACCTCCAAGTTATGGGTTTATATAGTGTTAGTTTGGTGTTTTGGGGTTTTGGAGTTTAACTGTTTTCATACACTGAACATTTACCCATTTGGCGATCCGACCACCAAATCTTTAAAGTACCTACCCTGTCCAAGGCTGAACCGCTAAGTGAATGGACTTTGATTAAATGCTAATATAATGTATTTTTACAGTAATGATTTTTGAAATAAAACAAAAGAAAAACAAATACCTAGAAAAAACGTACGAGAAGTCTATGAAAGAATTAAGTAATTTCTACGGAATAAACTGGGTTAGGAATAAACCTAAAGTCTTCATCATGAATAGTAGAAAAGATATTGATGATTTCCGGGCAGAAAAAACAGATGGTTGGGTAGTCGGCTGGGCAAGCTTAAGAACTAGTTCTGTTTACCTATTAAGTGCAGATAAGTATGAATCAGAAAGTTCTCATAAAAAACCATCTAGAGTCACATACTCTAAACTTATAAAACACGAGCTAAGTCATATATTTTCTACTAAATTAACCAAGAAAGGATACCGCCCAATTTGGTTATGGGAAGGGCTTCCTATTTATACATCAGATCAATATTTAGATTATAGAAAAATAAAAAAATTTTCAGAATTTTTAAGTTTTTATAACTCTCATCAAAGTAACGACGGTAAAAAGAACATGTACAGAGAATCTGGATTTTTTATCGAAATACTAATCAAAAAATTTGGAAAAGAGAAACTATTGAAATTTTTAAAATCCTTACAGAAAATAAAGAACAAAAAAGAATTCGATAACTTGTTCCACAAAACCTATAAATTTAAATTAAACTATCGAGAAATAAATAAGCTAGTTTAGATTAGGCACAAATTAACATATCGAAGAACCGGCCTTAAATTTTCTAAAATCCATATTTCATTAAAAATCCATTTCGAATTTTTTCTTCGAATTTTTTACAACCTTCTTTAAATCTGTGTATTGATATTGTTCGCACAAAGGTATCGCTCCTTCCTCGTCTGCTTTCTCCCATACTGCGCGAGATGATTCAAAGTCTATGCCAAACTCTTTACACTTTCCTTCACCCAATTCTTCGCAGTGGTTTGTGAAACGCCCAACAATCATTGTTTCAACATAATTTTTTAAAACATCTTTGTATATATAGTCAGCAAGATCTGTAGCAAAAATTATTTTGCACTTAGGAAACATTTCTTTTAAATCTTTGCACGCTTGTAGCGACGTATTTCCATAACAATAATCTCCTTCTACCACCACAAGAACAGGGGAGTCACCCAATGTTTCTTTGTTTGGTGTAAATAATAGTTCATGTAACTCTGCAACACCTTTCTTTGGAAAGAAATATTTATATTGCACAGGCAATATGCGTAAAATTGATAAGTAATACGCTAAGTATGTAGCAAGAAACCCTGCACCACGAAAGATTGGCACAATAGCGTCAACCTCAAGTCTGTTTTCATCTGCATATTTCTTCACATCTTTTGCCACCTTTTCAAAAATCTTTCC
>CAZNRH010000005.1:0-41701 GCA_964575755.1 uncultured Candidatus Saccharibacteria bacterium | reverse complement strand
TGTTTTCATCTGCATATTTCTTCACATCTTTTGCCACCTTTTCAAAAATCTTTCCGTGCTCTTCCCATGTAATTACTTTTTCCATGTTTATTATTATATCAAAAGATTAAACCCTGTGTTTTAGGGATTAAAATATACATAACAAAACCAAAAATCCGTTTAAAATGCAGGGCGAGGAGACAAAATAAAAAAACTGCGAGCAATTTCCTGTTAGTAATCCGTTTTAGAATGAAATACGAGGAGTGAAATAAAAAACACGCGAGCAATACGTATCAGTATTGTGAGCGTGTTTTTTATGAACACGACGAAGTAGTTCGTCTAAAACGGATTACGAGCGCCTCGAACTTCAAAGTGGACATGCGGTCCCGTACTCCTTCCCGTACTCCCCACATATCCTATAACCTGTCCCCTAACGACATACTGACCTATATAAACTATATTTTGTGAGTTGTGAGCATATAATGTTTGTGTTCCATTTTCATGTCGAATAACAATATATGTTCCGTAACCACCATTCCATCCTGAACCACGAGAAATTATGACGCTACCCGATGCTGATGCAAGTATTGGGGTACCAACAGGAGCGGCTATATCAATTCCGTTATATCCATGAAGTCCTTGTGACTTTCGTCCACCAACAATTGGGCGAAGATAATATCCTGAATATGTTGGACCTCCAGACCCACGTACTATTGTTCCTGAACTACTATAAACCGGTGTTGCTATTTCTCCACCTGGAACTGTTACAATATCTCCAACAGCAAGCACTACGTCTTCTGATATTTCATTGTATTGGATTATCTCATCAACATTACCTTTGTATTTCTTAGCGATGCTTCTAAGCGTGTCGCCTTCTTTCACTGTGTGTTGTACTCCAGAAATAGGTAGGATAACAAGTGTCTGTCCTTCGTGAATAATAGAACCTCTTTTAATATCATTTGCCCAAATTATTGTTCCGGTTGAAACATTAAACATTTTAGCGATTTGAGAAATAGAATCTCCTTCTCTTACTACATATATACTTATACTTCCTCCGTTTTGAGTATGTTCTTCTATATCAGCAAGCGTCCCTTGAGGTCCTGTCTCAGAAAGAAGAGCTGAGTCATCCACAATGGTAATATCTCCACCCCCCTTTGACGGGTTTGGATCTACATTGAGCGCCGCCCTTAATACGAGCGCGCTTTGTGAGCTGTCTATTTGCTCTAGGTTTTCTTCTATTGAATATAAAAAGTCCGGTAGAAGACTACCAATGAATGAAATAAACCCCGCATGCGCTGACATTGGAGATACAGTGAATAGTATGGCAACAAGTAAAACAACGGAATTGAACCGAATATGAGATGTATATGTCATCCGCCCATTTCCCTTACTATTTGAGGGGTCGGAGTCTTGTGTATTTGAGTTGATAAGCTAAATGTTAAAACAAAATATCTTCACGCCAAATCTGAAACGGCTTACTTAAGCCACGTAAGACAATTTATGCCTCTGTATGCATCCACTATATCCTCTATTAATTAAAAGTCAACGGGCTATACACATGTTATTATACTGCACCTTACAGCCTTCTTTAGAGCCGTTTAATGGTATTTTATCTTGATTATATGTTATAGTTTTTTGGTGAGCTACTTAGATAATCTCAATGAAAAACAACGCACTGCGGTCGTCCATAAAAACGGTCCGCTACTTATTATTGCTGGTGCTGGTGCTGGAAAGACGCGGGTGCTCGCATGCAGGATACTTCACCTATTAAAGCGCGGAATTCTTCCTGAAGAAATACTGGCAGTCACTTTTACAAACAAATCTGCAAAAGAAATGAGGGAGCGTGTGCATGAATATATTAAAAACGACCGAGATTTAAATCTGCCTATCTCACAATCTGCTCTACAAGGACCATCTCCATTTGTTTCTACTTTTCATTCACTTGGTGTGCATATTATAAAAGAGAACGCATCATTCCTCGAGCTTAAACGGCACTTTAGTATTTTCGATCGCTCTGATTCTATCCGTGCTATCAAAGAGGCAATGAAGCGCAGTGATATCGACCAAAAACAATTTGAACCCAAAAAGATTCTTGGAATAATCTCAAGAGCAAAGGGAGACGGTATTACTTTGGCAATGTTTCAAGAGAGCGCTGGTAATGATTATATGAAACGCACAGCTTCTGTTGTATGGGAAAAATATGAAAGTATTCTCAGGAAAGAACATGCCCTCGACTTTGATGACCTGCTTCTAAAGACAATGATTTTACTTGAAAACAATGAGACTGTTCGAAATAAATACAACAATGTGTGGAAATATATTCTTATCGATGAATACCAAGATACAAATAAGGTACAGTACAGAATATCTGAGCTTCTTGCAGGTACTACGCAAAATATCTGTGTAGTCGGTGACATCGATCAAAATATTTATAGTTGGAGAGGTGCCGACATACAAAACCTGCTTGATTTTGAAAATACATATGCAAACACGACCACTGTTTTGCTTGAAGAAAACTACCGATCGACTCAAAATATTCTTGCGGCATCAAATGCAATCATCGAAAAGAATAAAAATAGAATAGAAAAAAAGCTTTTCACTAAACAAAAAGAAGGTGAGAAAATTACAGTATCTTCGGCATACGATGAAGAAGCAGAAGCTCATTACATAGCACAAAAAACAGAGGAAATTATAAAAATAGGTGTTCAAAAAGAAGAAATTGCTGTACTCTATCGAACCAACTTTCAATCGAGAGTACTCGAGGAAGTATTTATATATTATGACATTCCTTATCAAGTTCTCGGCACAAGATTCTTTGAAAGAAAAGAAGTTAAAGATATCCTCTCGTATCTACGGGCAGCCATTAACCATGAAAATACAGCGGATATTAAGCGTATTATCGACGCACCACCTCGCGGTATTGGTAAAGTGACACTACTTAAAATGATTGAGAACCTTGACCATGAACTATCTCCCGCTATGAGGCGACGTGTTGAAGAGTTTAGATCTTTACTTAGAAATATCGAAAACTATGCAATGGAAAATAAACTTTCTCTAACTATCAAATATATTTTAAAAGAAAGTGGTATTGAAAAACATTTGAAACAAGGAAAGGAAAGTCAAAAAGATGAAAACCTAGAACGGCTACAAAACATCTACGAATTAGTTACACTATCGACAAAGTACGACCACTTATCTCCAGAAGCTGGTGTTGAGGAACTCCTTGAAAACGCTGCGCTTGCAACTGACCAAGATTCTCTAGATAAAAAAATGGATGCAGTAAAACTTATGACCGTGCACGCTTCAAAAGGTCTAGAATTTGATTATGTGTTTGTGTCTGGACTTGAGGACGGCATGTTCCCTCAGCATTCTTCCGACGGAAGAGACAATGAGGAAGAGCGTAGGCTTTTTTATGTTGCACTCACACGAGCTCGCAAGAAAGTGTTCTTGACTTTTGCATCAATGAGAACTATTTTTGGTTCTAAGGAGGCTCGTCTATCGTCTGATTTTATTACAGACATCCCTGATGAATTTTTAGAGGGAGATGAAGAACCTACTAGAAAAAGAGAGGAGTTACTTGTTATAGAATAATTATACAAATATGTTTGCCAAAAAATCATTAGGACAGCATTTCCTTATTGCTCCACAAATTATTACAAAGACTGTGAACTCTGCACAGATATCAAAAGACGACACTGTTCTTGAAATTGGCCCAGGTAATGGAGCCCTCACTCGTGAACTACTTTTACACGCTGGAAAAATTATTGCTGTCGAGAAAGATGGAGAGCTTGTGGAAAAACTACACAAGGTATTTGAAAAAGAAATTAAAGATGGAATATTGGAGGTTGTTCATGATGATATTCTCAAATGTAACTTTGGTACTCTTGGATTAATTGATGGTCAATATAAAGTCGTTGCAAATATTCCATACTACATAACAGGAATACTTATCAGAACTATGTTAACGAGTGCAGTCCAGCCAAACACAGTCGTGCTTATCGTGCAAAAAGAAATAGCTGAGCGTATAGCAAGAGAGAAAAAAGAAAGCTTGTTGTCGCTTAGTGTGAAAGCGTATGGAACTCCAAAATACATAGGCACTATCAAACGTGGTGCATTCAATCCTGCGCCTAAAGTAGACTCTGCAATACTGCTTATTGAAGATATATCGCGAGATTTCTTCACTGACATTAGTGAAGAATCTTTTTTTAAGGCTTTGAAAGCTGGTTTTTCTAGTAAACGTAAGCAAGTCCGCAATAATCTAGAGAAAGTCGCAGACAAAGAGGTAATTGTTAAAGTTTTTGATGAACTAAACCTAGACCCCAAAATACGCGCAGAGGACATATCGCTTGAGGTGTGGAGAGGTGTTGTAGACAAATTACATACAGAAGCTTAATATATAAAAATGAAGGACGTCTGATGTCTCACAAGACATCAGACGTCCTTCATTTTGTTGTAGATTATTGGAGTTATCTATTCACACTTCTTATATAGAACAATGGTTAAATATTGCTATACTATTAGTGTGAATGGGCGTTTCTTAAAGAAAAACGTAGTGCTTATTACCGTTGTCTTAGTCGGTATTGTTTTAGCCTTTATATCTTATACTCAACTCCAACAAGGCAACACCATAAAACCCACAATAACTGTAAATTCTGAAGAAATCCAAAGAATCGTTAATGATACAGTCTCTTTGGATACCGATGGCGATGGCCTAAAGGACTGGGAAGAAGTGTTATTAGGAACCGATGTAAAAAACCAAGATACCGATGGTGATGGCACGACAGATAAAGACGAAGTAGACCAGAATAGAGACCCTCTTGTAGTCGGACCTGATGATTCTATTCTGTTAAGTAGCGCATCGTTAATAAACGAGACCGACTCAATAACCAAAGACCGTACAGTTACGGAAGATCTTGCTATCAAACTATTTACTAGCTACATGAAACTTAAACCGGGTGACGGTTTAAACACAATAAATAGCGATGAGCTTGTATCAGAAGTGATTAGCAGGACAGTAAGGAGGACCAACGCAATATCTTATAATATTAGAGATGTAGATGTTGTTGAAAATCCTAATGAAGAAGTTGTTAGCCTGTACGACGCAGGGCTTACTAGGATTTTAAGACCAGATCCAAGTATGAAAAACGACTTAATAATACTTAAACAAATACTTGAGACAAAAAACGCTGATGAACTAACAACATTTGATACATCAATGAAATATTATAGAGAAATTGTGGCGGAAATGCTTTTACTCTCTGTACCAAAGCCTATTTCCACAGAACATATAAAAGCTGTGAATGCCCTCTCGCGAGTAACAGAAAATATAGAAAGTATGAAAGCTGTGTTTGTTGACCCACTAAGTGCACTCGTTGGAGTAAAAGAATATATAGACAATGAACGTATTTTTATACAAAATCTATCTACAATCGGTTCCTACCTAAACACACACAGAAATTCTGATAAATAATATGCGGAAAAATTTTTTATATAAAAAAATAGTAACACTCATACTCGTATTATCGTTTATTGTTCCTGTGGCGTTCCTAGCAACGCCACAAAAAGCACAAGCACTTGACCTTATAGGTGGTTTTGCAAATGTTATTGCAGCTGGCTCAGCAGCAATAAGTGCTACTGCCGACAGTGTAATTGCTGTATCTACTGGAAGTTTAACATTTAAGGAGTTTGTACTTGACGCCCTTACATCAATGGCTGGGGAGATACTTATAAGAAAAATGACCACTAGTATAGTTAACTGGATTAATGGTGGATTCGAAGGGGAACCCGCCTTTATTACAAACCTTGGAGGGTTTATGACTAACGTAGGTGACGAAGTATTGGGTGAATTTATTTTAAAAGAGGGTGGCAGTCTTGCCAAAAAGTTATGTAGTGCATTTAGTGTTGACGTGCGTATAGCTATTGCTCTTGATTATTATGCTAGCGATAAGGAAGTTTGTACATTAACCGATATGCTTGGAAATATAGATGACGCGTTTGGAAATCTTTCTTCAAGAAGTGCGTGGGATCAATGGTATGAACTCTCAATAAATCCACACAATAACGCAGCCGGCTCATTCTTAAGTTCACGTAATTCTGTACGACTAGAACAGGCAAATAAACAAGATGTTCTCGACCGAGTACTAGGCTGGGGTGACGGCTTTCAATCATATGAAATTTGTGACGATGCAGGTACAAGTGAGTCGGATCCTACTGCTCCTGTCCTCTCAGGGACCATCAATAATACAAAGTTTAATTGTCGTATTTCCACACCAGGAACTGTCATCAATAACCAACTTAATAATGCCCTCAAAGCTGGACAAACCAGACTAGAGCTTGCCGATGAGATTAATGAAATACTTGGAGCTCTCCTTGGACAACTGACAACACAAATCTTTGGTGGCTCTGAAGGTGGACTTTCTGGAGTTAGTAAAAGTAGTTACGGACGACCGTCGTATATAGACCAAATTTTACAAGAGAATATAAATACCTCCGGAATAACCGGGAAATCACTTGAAGTTATCGACAATAATCTAGCAGATAACAACAAATACAGAAGCGCGAAACAAACATCACTTGATGCTGTAAAATCTGCAGCAGAAAATGTTGAGGAGCTTTACCAATGCTATATAGGAAAAGCAGCGCAAAAGCGAACGCTGTGGGGAATAGTAGGGGAAGGAGACAAAAGAAGTGTTGTATCATTCACCTCTGCAGAACTTATATCTAATGCAAATAGTGCATCATCTACGATATCCAGTACGCTAGTACCACTTCGTGACAAATTATATAAAGACATATTAGACGTAGATGACATTACAAGTAAATTAATCATCTTAAAGGTAGCAATAAAAAATACCACCTCACCAGAAGACCTAACAAAAAATATCGACGAGTATCAGACACTACAGCAGGGCGGAAAGCTTAAAACAATAAAAGGAATCTACGATGCAGAACTCGAGCGAGACGGATACCCAGGAGAACAGCATGGATTAGCTAAGGGTATTGTACGTGATATGGCGACACTCAATAATCAAACGAGCGCAAGTCTAGAAATCTGCCAAAGTCTTGTATTAACGCAACGACCTTTTATATCTTTTGGAAATTAATATGAAAAAGATACTACTAACGATTCTAATAATAACCATTCTCTTCTCTGGTGTTTTCCCATTAATGCAGCAGGTACCTCGTGTGGTGGCACAGGAGACTAAAACAGAATTAACTGCAAATCAAAAATTCGATCAAAAACGAATAAAAGCACAAGAAGAAATTATTAAAACAGAAACTGATCCAGAAAAAATAGCCGTTGCAAAAAAAGAATTAGCGCGACTAAAAGAAAAAGTAAATGCTGAAAATAAACAGCGTGCAGAAGCAAATGCAACAAAATTACAGGCTGAAAAAGCAACTTGCGACTCCTTGATTCCAATCTACTGTGCACTAGTTGCTTTTGGCGAATGGGCTTTGGCCTTAATCGCAGTTATACCGATTGGTATTACAAGCTTCTTTGTATATGTATCTGGCAATGTTTTAGACTCTGTTGTCCTTGAGTTGGTCGTAAATTTCCCAGATAAGTTTGATGCAGCGAACGCAGGCATAATAGGGACATGGAGCACTCTACGAGACCTAGCAAATATCTTCTTTATATTTGGACTATTAACCATAGCTATATCAACTATCTTAGGTTTAGATAAATATGGGTCTATAAAACATCTACCCATGATAATTATCATGGCTCTTTTCATAAACTTTAGTTTATTTTTCACAAAATTTATAATAGATATTTCAAATCTATTCGCTCTGCAATTCTATGACGGTATTATAGGACTTGGCAGTGATGGAACTATTTCATCTGTATTTATGGATCAACTTGGCGTCACATCACTTTATGACACCATACCTGTACTAGAGTCATTAAAGTCCTTGGCGAGTATAGAAGGAGGAATAAGTCTGGTATTCACATACGCTGTACTCACATCAATATTCTTTATGATTACTGCATTTGTGTTTATGTTTGCTGCAATAATGCTCGTAACACGCGCTGTTGGATTCATTCTACTTGCGATACTTTCTCCTCTTGCATTTGCAGCAATGGCACTACCAAAAACAGAGAATCTAGCTAAAGATTGGTGGAGTAATCTATTTAAATATGCGCTTTTTGCGCCTATATTATTTATGTTGTTTTGGGTGACTGTAACCGTTATGCCAGACATTGCAGATTCGGTTAGTCTACAAAATGGCTTCCTTAGTGTTTTTTCAAACGATTCCAATGATAGATCAGGAGCTATTGGACTTATAATGAACTTCTTAATCTTGATAACACTCATGCTCGCGTCTATTATTATTTCAAACAAACTTTCGCTTGCCGGCTCCAAAGGTATGACGGAAATGGGTAAGAGTCTTGGTAAATTTGCAAGTCGTACAGCACTAAAAGCCCCTCTCGGACTCGCTGGTGCAGTTGGACGTGGAACAATAGGAAGAGCTGCATCAAAATATAAAGATAGTAAATTTGTAGCGAAATTAGAAGCCCTCTCACCTAAGCTCGGCGGTGTTGTACGAACAGGGTTTGAAAAAACCGCTAAATCAAGCTTCGATGTGCGTCAACCGCTTGGTAAAATCAATAAAGATGTTGCCGGATATGTAGGGAAGTCACAGAAAGGTGGCTATGAAGAGACTCTTCGAAAAATATCTGAGAATAGAAAGAAAACTGGGGATCATGTTATGGAAGTACTTGGTAAAGATAAGTCTGACAAAGAAAAACTTGCTATACGAAAGGACTTTGAAAATAAGCTTAGACAAGGTGCTGTCGCAGACGCAAAAGATGTGGTGGAAGTAGGTAAGGCAGCCATTACTGGCATTAAAAATACAGTTGAAACAGTAAGAAAAGACGGTGCAGGAAAAACATCCAAACGAGCCGTTCGTGCAGCATGGAGAGCACTGAAAGGTACTCCTGGTTTTATAGCTAGTAACACAGTCTTCCCCACAGCATATGACGCTAACCTAAAAGCTGCTGAAAATATGAGCAAGAAAAGAGATACTATTGAGATAAAAACAGAACTCAAAACAATAAAAAAGACCCTGAGGGACGCTGTGCAAAAACTTGAAGAGTCTATGCGTGACGAATTAGATATTGTTAACAATATGGTCGACGAAAACAATAGAGACATGGGTAGCTTTAAAAGAAAATTACAAGACCCTTCTCTGACTGACGCGAAAGAGAGGGTCAACCTAGAAAGAAGATTAAACTTAGCCGAAACCAATCAAATAAACCAAAAAAACGATATTCGGGAAATTAAAAATAGGTATAGTGACAAAAAAGCAACAACAAAGGGGATGTCTGAAGACAGAGAACGAGAATTGCAACAAAAAGACAAGGGTGCTAAGAAAATAGATGACGCCTTTGAAAGCAAAGGTGGTGGTAAAAAAAATGATGAAGACAAAAAAGACGAGTAATATATAAAAATATGCCAACAGAAAAAGAATTAAAAGAATTATACGATAAACTGTCCAAACACATACAAAATGTGCTCTCATCCGCAGAAACTGCGAAAGAAGTAGAACGTATTGGTAAAAAGCATAATATGGATGTAGTAGATATAAATATGCTTCTAAACGAAGTCGGCCTTGTGTTACTTGGTGTGGAAGATCAAACTACCTTTGCGAAGGATATAGAAGAGGTATTTGATATGGAACACATAGATGCAAAGATTATTGCTGAAGAATTGACTACATCTATATTCTCGAAAATGGATGTACTTGAAAGTGGTGACGTGAAAGAGGATCAATCTACAGAAGATTTAAGCATCATAAAGCAAACTATACGAGATAATAAAGGCTCTGTGAGTATTAAAAATCTTATCGCTGAAATAAAATAGGGATTGTGAAGAAATAACATGAAAGATACAAATATACATGAAATGATAAAAGAGAGGTTCGAGAAACTTCCACCAAAACTTCAGGAGGCTATTACTTCTACCGAAGTAGCTCTAAAACTTCGAGAGATATCTCAAGAACATCACCTGCATATAGATCAAGGTCAGGTTTTAGAAAACGAAACTTACATGGTACTGCTTGGTATTGAGCAATCAGAAAACTATAAAGAAAACCTAAAGAAAGAACTCAGGGTACCTGAAGCGAAAGCAATAGAAATATCAAATGACGTTGCAAAAGAAATATTCCTTTCTGTAAGAAATACACTAAAAAAGACAACAACCATCCCACAGAGAAAAGAAATTCGAGATATCAAAACAACTACCACAACAACACCAAGTGTTAAGCTAGACAAAAAGACAACACTAGAAGAAAAAACTCCTACAGCAGGCGATTCCTCACAAGGAATCATGTCTGATATTTCGCAAAATATCATGCCCAGAGGCGATTCCTCACAAGGAATCGTGCATAATGACTCGCAAGGCATTATACCCATAGATAAAAACTTAGCCGCCAAACAAACAGAGGTCGCAACAAAAACCCAACCAGACGATGGGGTCACAAAAGTGAAAAGCAAAGAGCCAGAGTTTGTTATAGCACCCAAAAACCTACCTACTTCTACTTATAAGGCACAAACTAAAGCTGGAAATACCTCTCTACCGGAAGATATAATGCCTAGTAGGATACCAAAACCAGCTATTCCTGAGAGAAATATCCCAAATATACAACCAGTACGTACAGAAATGGAAGAAACAAAAGTAATGCCAACTGCAACAACAATTACCAGCGTTAGTGGTACAGAAACTAAAAGTACCAACAAACTAGACTCTATTGTAAGAAATAAACCTAAAGAGGTTAACGTAGTGACAACTAAAGGCTACACTGTCGACCCCTATAGAGAGCTTATTGATTAGTTTTCGGTAAAAGTTATCAAATTAAAAGGGAAAAGGTGTGTTAAATACAGTATAATAAAGTTATGCGATATCAAGTACCGCAGTTTATTGAGGTTGAAGATAGAATTTTCGGCCCATTAACTCTTAAACAATTTATTTATCTTACTGGTGGTGCCGGCCTATCTTTCACTTTATGGAGATTTCTGCCGTTGTTTATTGCTTTTATTTTTATAATTCCAGTCATAAGTCTATCGATAGGATTGGCTTTCTACAAGGTAAATAATAGACCGCTTTTAACTACAATAGAGTATGGTATTAGTTATTTTTTCGGTAAAAAACTATACCTATGGGAAGCGAGTAAGCGAGTACCTAAGAAAGCCAAAAACATTAAATCAACTAAAGATTCCGTCATTTCTGTACCAAAACTGTCTGAAAACAAACTCAAAGACCTAGCGTGGAGTCTTGATATAAAAGAAAATATTAAATAGTTTATAAATATGGCTCAAGAAAAATCACAAGCATCACAAAATTTTGTACCAATAGAAAAAATACGTGACGGTATCGTTGTATTAAAAGATGGCTCATTGCGTGGTATTTTAATGGCTTCGTCGCTTAACTTTGCACTCAAGTCAGCAGACGAACAAAATGCTATTATTTCTCAATTTCAAAACTTTCTTAACTCACTTGAGTTCTCCATACAAATCTCTATACAATCACGAGAACTAGATATAAGGCCGTATGTTGCACTCCTAGAAGGGCAATTAGAAAACACTACGAATGACTTGATGCGAATCCAGATACAAGAATACATTGAGTTTGTGAAGAACTTCGTTGAGGCATCAAATATTATGACTAAAAACTTTTTTATCGTTGTTCCATATACAAAACCTGCAATTCAATCTAAAAACAACCTAATCTCTAAGTTTTTTGGTAAAAAACAGAACGACAATCAAGATCAAATAAACTTTGAGGAAGCACTCTCCCAACTCGAGCAACGTATGGCTGTTGTAGAACAGGGTCTAATTCGCTCCGGAGTCCGTGTAATAAAACTTGATACCGAAGAGGTAATCGAGATGTATTACAAGATTTTTAACCCTGGCGAACAAGAGAAACCAATCAAATTAGGACAAGACCAAGTAACCCAGAAATTAAATTAATATATCACTATGACATTTTTAGATTTTTTCAGAAAAAATAAAAAAGTTGAGAGTAATGAAATTATTCCCATATTACCAGAAGAGATATATCGTGCTGGTGCACTTGAACTAAAAGATATTATTGCTCCGTCAGCGCTTAAAGTTACACCTAAAGAACTTCACCTTGGTGACAAGATTGCACGTACTTTTTTTGTGATTTCATATCCTCGATTTCTTAACAGTAGTTGGTTTTCTCCAATTATTAACCTTGATAAGGTCTTTGATATTTCAATTTCAATTCATCCTACTGATACAGCAGCGATTTTAAGAAAATTCCAAAAAAAGGTAGCCGAGATACAAAGCCAAATAACAACTAGGGAAGGTAAGGGGTTAGTGCGTGACCCAAAGCTAGACACTGCGTATCAAGACCTAGAACAATTACGAGACCAGCTACAACAAGCACAAGAAAAAATATTTGATGTTGGACTTTATATCACCATATATGGAGACTCTGTTGATGACCTTGATAAAGCTGAATCAGAAATTAAATCAATGCTTGAATCTAAGCTTATATATATAAAACCTGCATTATTTCAGCAAGTACAGGGGTTCCTCAGCGTACTTCCAGTTGGTACTGATAAGCTTATGGTCCACTCTAAGCTTAACTCCTCTCCACTTTCGAGTATATTCCCATTTGTTTCTTTTGACCTTACTTCAGACAAAGGAATTTTATATGGAATTAACCGACATAATTCAAGCCTCGTACTCTTTGACCGCTTCTCTCTAGAAAACTACAATTCAGTGACCTTTGCGAAGTCTGGTTCTGGTAAATCATATGCGACGAAGCTAGAAATACTAAGAACCCTCATGTTTGATACAGAAGTTATTGTGATTGATCCAGAACGTGAATATGAATATATGGCAGAGGCAACAGGTGGGCGACACTTTAATATATCTCTGAGCTCAGAACACCACATCAATCCATTTGACCTACCCATGCCCAGAGAGGACGAAAATCCAGCTGATATACTGCGCTCAAATATCATTTCACTTGTCGGTCTTTTCCGTATTATGCTTGGCGGATTAAGCCCTGAAGAAGATGCTATCGTCGATAGGGCTATAACAGAGACATACGCACTTAAAGATATCACCGCACAATCTGACTTTTCTCAAATTGAGCCACCATTGCTTTCTGACTTTGAGATGGTACTTGCGGGTATGGAAGGGAGTGACTCCTTAGTGCAACGACTTTCTAAATACACTCACGGTACCTGGTCTGGGTTTATTAACCGACCAACAAATGTCGACATCAACAAGAAATTTGTGGTTTTCTCGGTGCGAGATATGGAGGACGACCTAAAACCCGTCGCAATGTACATCGTTACACACTTTATCTGGAACATGGTTCGTAAAAACCTAAAAAAACGACTACTTATTATCGATGAGGCATGGTGGATGATGAAGTCTGAAGATACGGCATCTTTTCTCTTTAGTATTGCAAAGCGCGGACGAAAATATTTCTTAGGGCTTGCAACAATAACTCAAGACGTGAGTGACTTCTTAAGCTCTCCGTATGGAATGCCTATGATCAGCAACTCATCTATACAGATGCTAATGAAACAGTCCCCAACTTCTGTAGATCTTATACAAAAGACATTTAAACTAAGCGACGAGGAAAAATATCTGCTACTTGAGTCTGACGTAGGGGAGGGTATCTTTTTTGCTGGACTAAAACATGTAGCTATTAAGGTGATTGCATCTTACACAGAGGACCAAATAATTACATCTGACCCGTCACAAATACTTGCCATACGAAAGAACAAAGAAGCTTTGCAGCAAAATATAAACAAAGCAAACTAAGCAACTAAGTTATGGCAAGAAATATATCCCCAGAAAGCATAGAACCCCCACAAGAAAGAATCGACTCTGGAACAGGTAAACTCATGGTAGCAGTAGCTTTTGGTTTTGATCTTTTCCAAGGTGTTGTGGGTCTTACTCCATTTGTAGGATGGGTGCTCTCACCAATGATCGGGCTTATTATTTGGCTAACATTTTGGATATGGTTAAAGCTTCATGGTGTGAGTGTTGTAGAAAGTGTCGAGCGTATGGCAATACTGTTTGGCGGTTTTCTAGTGGAACTCGTGCCTATACTTAATATACTACCTGTATGGACTTTAACTATATTTGTAACAGTTTTACTGGTACAAAGAGAGGATAAAAAGAAAATAAAGGAGTTTTACGAAAATATTAAATCTTAGAGTATATTCAAAAAGGAAACTAAAAAGCTTGTTAGCTCTCTAGGCACAAACAGTAGCAGTAAAGTTGGTGTGGGGGTACAATATATACAATGAATTGGCATATTACAGTACAAAACACCCTTATATCTTTGTTTTTTCTAGCTATTTTTTTACTTTCTATACTTTTATTCACACCACTTTACACTTCCGCACAAATAGTACCTGGTATTGAAAATACTATTGTATTTAAAATAAGCCCAACTAATCCAGGGCCAAGAGAATCTGTCACAGTATCTGCTGAGAGTTTCTCCATAGACTTAGATAGAGCAACAATATCGTGGTTTGTTAACGATATTTTAAAACAACAATCTATTGGGGGTAAAATCTTTAGGTTTGACACTGACGCTCTTGGAAGTAGTTCCAAGATAGATATCGTAGCTACCACAGAGGGTATTCTATCAGGATCTGAGCAGGTAATTATACGGCCAATAGACATAGATATACTTTGGCAAGCACACACTTCTACGTACCCTCTATATAGAGGGAAAAGTGAAGCGTCTGTGGGTAGTATTATCGCTATTGAGACTGTGCCTCATTTTGTAAACAGCCGTGGTAATAAAATAAAAGTTAGTGAACTTGTATATTCATGGAGAGTTGATGGGAAAGTGATTCAGCGTGTATCGGGAAAAGGACAAAACACAATATCCGTGTCTCAAACAAAACCATTAAAATCTCTATCAGTATCAGTGGAAATAGAGTCGATAGACAAGGCTTTATTTGGAAAACGTACACTATTAATACCTATCAAAAATAGCCACGTACTAGTATATGAAAACAATCCATTGCTTGGGACGCTCTTTAACAAAACCATAAAAAACATATTCTCACTTGTAGGACAAGAGACAAAGTTCACAGCATATCCATTTGCGATGTCTTTAAATAAAAGAAACGATACACATATTAATTATTCTTGGAGACTTAATAACAAACCTATTACATTAGGGGAAGACAAAGGGAGTATTACCGTGAGTCACACAGGCTCTGAAGAGGGAGAGGCTGAAATTTCAGTGTCTATAAAAAACACTGTGGACTTCTTTCAAGAAGGTGGTGTAAAGTTTAAGGTAATATTTGGAAGCGAATCTTCATCGAGTTTTGGATTTTAATATGACTATATCACCCATAAAAAGGAATACTGCTATTTATATAATATTTTTAACTATTTTATTGTGCATACCAGCACTCACTTTTGCACAAGAAGCCTTCGTTCCGCTTACAGAGATACCAGGAGTAACAAATGCTGGAAGTTTTAGTGGTTTCTTAAATGGGGCGTTCAAGCTTGGGCTAGCCATTTCAGCGACACTTGCTGTTGTTATGATAACTATTGGAGGTTTTCAATATATGGCGAGTGAGTCTGTGTTTTCGAAAAGTGCTGGAAGAGAGCGTATCCAAAATGCGGTTGTTGGTTTGCTTATAGCCCTCTTAATATGGTTAATCCTCTTTACTATAAATCCGAAATTGCTGGAATTTGACATAAAGGTAAATAAACTAAATATAGAAAAACTGATACCAAAAGAACAAGTGTCCGATTATAAAGGAGGAAAAACCTTCACAAAAGAAGAGCAAGACACAATTTCAAATCAGACACCTACAAGTAGTTAGTAACCCATAAAAAGCCTATGACCACCCAAAGGAAAATTTTAATACTTGTAATTATATTATCAATTGTCGCGATTGTCGGATTATTTTTTGCTTATCAATTCTTTGTTGTAGATGATAGAAATATTGACGTAAACGAGTTTAGGGCAGATAGAGACGCCCGGAATATACTCTTCCCTGGCTCTGAATCACTTGGTGGAGATAAAGGTGACGTAACTAAAAGTGACACGCTAGTCCCTGTACTGCGCCAAATCTCTAGTGGACCATCTTCTGGAGCTGTAATATTCACCGATGAAGAAAATACAATCATCAGATACGTGGAAAGGGCTACTGGACATATATATGAAACAACAGCGGATTCTCTAGAGCAAAACCGTATATCAAACACAACAATACCAAGGATACAAAAAAGCACATGGTCTCCAAATGGTGACATGGTCATACTTCAGTATTTAGACGATAACGAAATACTGAAAAGTTTTTACGGTAAGGTATCGAAAGATGCTATCGTGCTTGATGGATGGTTTTTAAGTAACAATATCACCGACATAGCTGTCCACGAGGATAATGAAATCTTTTATATAAAAAAGATTGGAGACAGCTCTAGGGGAATCATATCTAATTTTGACGGCACTAATGGTAAGCCTGTATTTTCGTCCACAATATACGACTGGGTCCCAACATGGCTAGGGGATTCTGTAGGAGTAACCACAAAGTCTTCCAATAATGTGCGTGGTTTTCTGTATAAATTAAAGGACGGAGAACGTACTAAATTATTTTCCACACTGGGGTTAATTACAAATATAAGTCCAGACGGTGAAAAAATACTCCTATCTGTAAGCCGAGACAGTGGAACAGATTTATTTATAGCCGACATTAATACAGATGAAATAATTAGCGTACCATTTACAACTCTGCCAGATAAATGCACGTGGGCTGACAGCTCTATTATACTATGCGCATCTCCGTACAATGCTGTACAAGGAACAATTCCTGATGACTGGTATAAAGGGTCTATGTCGTTCTCTGACGATATTTGGTCTTACAACATAGAAACAAACATATCCCGATTAGTATACGATGCTGAGGCAGAAGGGAAGTCTTTTGATGCGACATACTTAAAAATTGATAGTGAACAAAAAATGCTTCTGTTCACTGACAAAAGGACTTTGGTACTCTGGGGACTAACGTTGTAAAGCCACTGTCTACTTAACCTCCATAAAAACACCGCGCCATAGGCGCGGTGTTTTTATGGAAATTTATCTTGGTCTTTTGTTAAATTACTGCCCAGAATAACTTAGTACTACTCTTCTAAACCTGCCGTCACCAGTTGAGGCGGTCTCTATATGCGGGTCATTTGTAAAAAACGAATGCACTATCATCCTTTCGTATGCACTCATTGGGTCTAACTCGACCTCATGTTTAAATGCTCGCACTCTATCCGCCAACAATTCTGCCTGTTTTTCAAGATCTTTCAATCGACGTTCTTGATACCCGTTTATATCTACAAGGAACCTAATTTCATCTGAATCGTTTTGGTTAATTACCCTCTTAATAAGGTAATTAAACGCACGTAGTGTCTCACCATGATTTCCTATAAGGAGTGCTGAGTCTTTTGTCTGTATGGAGAATATTGGATGCAGTTTATGTTCTTTAACATCTATTGAATCTGGGACAATGTTTAATTTCTCTAAAAAAATCTTTATTTCACTTGTAATTTTTTCGTGATTATTCATTGTCCTTTAAATTATCTTTAGGTTGTTATCTCAAATTATCTACTGGTCATCTTACCCTCTTGAGCCCCTGAGGCGTTTGTAGCCTCTTGTTTAACGTCCGCCTTCTTCAGCATACGTTTACGTATAAACACCTCTTGCAGTATCGCAAATATATTACTGGTAGTCCAATATATAGCTATTGCTGCTGAGATAGAGTATGAAATAACACCCACAATAATAGGTAAGACGTACCTCATTTGTATATGCATACTTCTTGCTATGTCGTTTTTAAATGACTTCTCTTTGTTCTTTGTATCTAATTTAGGGAAAGATATTTTTGTGTGAATATATTGTGAAATACCAGCAAGCAAGGCTATAACTATACTCTTACCACCAACATCAACAATTCCCATAAACTGCATATTAACCATTTCTGGTATTCTAACAAATGAGTATAGAAGTTCTGTATTTACCTCAGGTAACCCTCCACGTAAAAACACCCAATATAAACCAAGGATTATAGGTATTTGTATAAAAAGAGGAACGATCATGGCAAATGGATTTATCTTCTTTTCTCTATATAGACTCATTGTCTGCTTAGCCTGCTCTTGTTTATCTTCTTTATATTTATCTTTAATAGCCTCGAGCTCAGGCTTAATAGCATTCATTACAATCTGAGAGCGTATAGCCACGTGCGCAAGTGGAAGTAATATTACTTTTACAGCTATTGTAAGTATAATCACTGCAATACCAACATCTGCAAATGGTATATGCCCAACGAGGAAAATAAGACCATTGTAGAGCGGGTTGTATATAAATGATGAAAATAAAGATGAAATCATTAGACAATCTTAGCGTACTCTCGCAACTTCTACAACCGTTTATCGTTTTTGCTATTTAGCTTCTTTATAAGATATTTCACCTCACTTTGAAGATCTTTAAATGACAGCCCTCCAGACCCTTTTTTTGCATAAAAAATGGCCCACATATGGTTGCCTCCTGCATTATTGAAAATACCACGAACCCTGCGCCTCAAGTGATTCCTATCTACAGCCGACGAAACTACTTTTTTTGATATTATGATTTTTACTTCAGGCATTAAGGTTTCTTTACTCACAGCCTTAAGTGATAAATGTTTTGAATTAAACAAACCGCCAGATTCTACGACGGTCTTAAAAAATGTTTTTGTTTGTGATTTAAGCATGTTTTTTATGCTTAGAATAGATTATCTACACAGATAAACTAGCACGCCCTTTTTGACGACGTCTTTTAAGCACATTCCTACCTCCGGACGTATGTGTACGACTCAAAAAGCCGTGTGTCCTCTTGCGTTTCTTGTTTTTTGGGTTATATGTTTGTGACATAAGAATATGAGTATACGATAAAACTTTGTTATTTTCAAGTAAATCGATATTTACTCACAAAACATTATATACTTGAACGTCTCTATAGTAGGAGAGTGAGATAACAGAAAATTTAATTGCAATACGAATAATCAACACTTTGTAAACAGTTTATCAACACAATCATTCAGTGCGCACAAGTTATATCATCATGTACACTTCTATATAATATATAAGTTCTTTAGAGCAGATCCTATACGGATTGCATTGAAAATTGAATTAGGTTCTTATGTTTTTGTAGGGAATTGTGTATATGTGGATAATGTAGTGATCCCACTTGTATACAAATAATATCTTATTACCGTCAGCCATTAACCTAATTTGAATATATTAGTAGATACTTTACTATCTTTACATACATTAAACTTACAAAACCGTGGACATAAAACAACTTTGGGAAAATACACTTGTAGATATTGAGCTAGGTATCTCAAAAGCAAATTTTAGTACCTGGTTTAAAAATACATCCATACAGAGAATAGATGTGGGTGTTGTATATCTCGGAGTTCCCAACCAGTTTGTTAAAGATTGGCTTGCTAATAAATATCATAGAGATATTTTAAAAACTTTACGCAACTTTTCTTCAGAAGTACGCGGTCTTGAATATATAATATCTAAAGATCAAAAAAAGAACTCCTACAGAAATCAAACACTATCAAAACCATTCAACCAAAACTCTGTTGGAGAACTTCCTCTTGGAGATTTCTATATCAATAAAAACGACAACCTAAATCCGCGATACACTTTCGATACATTCGTCGTTGGTCCATTTAACCAACTAGCACACGCAGCGGCCCAGGTGATCACACAAAAACCTGGGATAGTATATAATCCACTATTTATCTATGGTTCAACTGGCCATGGGAAAACCCACCTTATACAAGCTGTCGGTAATTATATTAAAAAAACAAATCCAAACAGAAAGGTCTTCTATGTCACATCTGAAAGATTTGCCGTCGATTACCTCAATTCCGTTCAAGAGGGTAAAGCAAACACTTTTAAAGAGAAGTATCGCCAATATGACGTATTAATAATGGATGATATTCAATTTTTATCTGACAAAGAAAAAACTCAGGAAGAATTGTTCCACTTATTCAACGCTTTGTATGATAATAATAAGCAAATAATCTTTTCGTCAGACAGGCACCCCAACTACATACCAGGGCTCGAGGAACGGCTTAAATCACGCTTTAATGCGGGTATGATAGCTGATATACCAGCACCAGACCATGAATCACGTATAGCTATACTTAAATCAAAAACAGCACAAAGTAATTTCATGCTACCGGACGAAATTATTGAATACATCTCTCGTGAGGTTCAGGGGAATATTAGAGAGTTGGAGGGGGTTTTAAACTCCATCATATTCCAATCTCAAGTAAAAGGCCGTATACCAAACCAAATTGAAATTAAAGCTATTATTAAAAATGGCTCAAAACCAAAGAAATCAATATCTGCAAAAGAAGTTGTCAAAAAAATAGCAGATTTCTATGAAGTTAATGAAAGTAGTATCTACGAAAAAACACGCAAAAAAGAAATAGTTAAACCACGTCAACTAATTATGTACATCCTACGTGAAGATTTTGGTGTATCTTACCCAAGTATAGGTGAAAAACTTGGTGGTAGGGACCACACAACAGTAATCCATTCATGTGAAAAAATAAAAAGGGACCTAAAAGATAACTCAACACTCGAACAAGAAATAGACCAAATCCGCGCATTATTGTAATGGAAAAGATATGTATTAGTTGTTGAATAAGTGTGTATACAAAGTAAATATTTTATAAATAACCATAAAAATAATTATTTATAAAATAAATTAAACAACTTATTCACATATTATCATTATTATAAACATAAAAATAATAATAAAAATATGATTAAAACCAACTTTTCAACATATCAACACCACTAATAGTAATAATAAAGAAATAATAAAAAACATGAAAATAACTTGTGAAAAGGATAACTTAATAAAAGCATTATCTATAACAGAAAAAATAACCAACACAAACCCAACACTACCTGTACTTAGTTGTGTTCTGTTGATTGTTAAAAATAATACTCTTATAATCCGTTCCACAAATATAGAATTAGGTATTGAAGTTTTTGTTAATATAAAATCACAAGAAGATGGAATTGTTGCCGTACCTGCTAGTATTTTTTACAATACGATACAAAATACATATGATTCTGAAATTAATATAGAAACACAAAAAGAAACACTTGTTATTACTACAAAACATAGTAAAACTATTTTAAATACACAACTTTATGATGATTTTCCATCATTACCGATTATTAAAAGTGATGTAATTTATAATTTAAAATCAGAAAACATTATAAAAGGTATAGAGTCTGTTGTATATAGTGCTTCATATTCAACAATTAAACCTGAGTTATCAAGTGTTTATATTTATGAACACGATAAAAAAATATATTTTGTTGCGACAGACTCTTTTAGGTTAGCTGAGAAGAAAATACAAATTAAAGATAAAAACACATTAAGTCAATCATTTTTATTACCTATAAGGAATGCAGTAGAAATAATACGTATATTAAATCAAATAAAAGATACTGATATTATTATTAAAGTTGATGATAATCAGATTTCTTTTGAATGTGAAAATATATTTATAACATCAAGAATTATTGATGGTGTTTTCCCTGATTACAAACAAATTATTCCAAAAGAACATATTTCTGAAGTTATTGTATTAAAACAAGATTTAATAAATATATTTAAAAAAATAAATATATTTTCAGATAAATTTGGACAAATATCTATTGAAATACAACCTAAAAAGAAAAAATTTACAATACATACAAACAATAATACCGTTGGTGAAACGAGTGATAATATAGATGCTGTGATAAAAGGAGAAGACCTTAAGTGTAGTTTTAATTATAGGTATATATATGATTGTTTAAACTTAATACAGTCAGATAGTATAACTATGTTCTTCACAGGAATAGGTAAGCCACTTATTATTAAAGGTGTTTCAGATGAGTCGTTTTTGTACTTAGTAATGCCTATGAACAAATAATTTATAACCAATATACTTCCTTGTATTTTCCACTAGCGTCTAGAACTACACTCAAGTATATTGGTTATAAGTCTATTTCGGGATAGATTTTTAAGTTTTGTTATTTGTATGAAAAACATAACCTCTTTTTTTAAAAAGTTTTCAAAACTAAAACCAACTAATCGTATTGTTAGGAAGGTTGTCTTAGATATTTTAAAAGAAAGAAAAATACCTATTTCTATGGATGAAATTGTTTACCATAACAATGTTATACACATAAAAAGTAACCAAATAATAAAAAATGAAATTTTTTTTATTAAAGAAGATGTTTTAAAAAAACTTGAAAAACAACTAGATAAGGTGGTCGTAAAAGATATGCGTTAGAATCGTATTTGTAACTCAGACTCTACACTGTTTTTATTAAAAAAAGAGTCGTATATTACAGCTTTTATAGTATTCTTTTCTCCTATGTTTAGGATTGTGTGTGGAGAAAAAATAAAAGTATAAGGAGAGTTTCCAATAGAGCTTAAGAATACTCCATTAACAAAATAATCGACTTTTTTTATAGGAAATGTGCTCGTATAGGATATTGTTGTTATTATAGACGAGTTTATAAAATATTTTATATTAGGGTCTATAGATGTGAAGTGTATTGTAGGTTTGTTTTTTGGTGTGTGTATGGTGTCTAGTGTTGTTGGTATTTTTCCTCCCTCTGCTATCTCATTTTCAGTAACCCATTCTCGTACAGGGTATTCCCATAGATCAAACTGAGAGTCTTTTTCGGGGTTTTCTGGTATCTCTCCTTGTGGGTCACTTTTATCAACCCATTTCAATATTGAATGTATATTTGTAATAACCTTTTCTTTTCTTGTTTCTGTTGGAGTGAATTCTGTTGCGAGGTTTCCTGATATTGAATCAATAATATATTGCTCACTTCCTCTCCACTCACCTTTTAATACTGGCTTCATAGACTCTGTTTTTTGTCCTATTGGTTCTTTAAAATATTCTTTAGGCATATCTTTAAGAGCCACGTTCATAAATTCATTCCAAAGTGGTGCAATAGTAAAACCAGCGACCTTCTTCTCCATAGGGGTATTGTCATTGTTTCCTGCCCAAGCGCCTACTGCGATGTTTGGTGAATATCCAATAATCCAAGCATCTTTGAAATCGTTTGTTGTTCCGGTCTTAGATGCCACGTCATAGTTTTCAAAATAAAGAGGAGATCGAAATCCAAATGCTGGTGCACGTGCCTCGTTGTCTGATAGAATGTCTGAAATTTGTCGTGCTATTTGTGGCTCTAGGATCTTGGCTGGTCTCTGGGTGAACTCTTCTAGTATGTTACCTTCACTGTCTTCGATTTTTAGGATACCAGTATAGGGGTTTTTTACTCCATCGTTTGCAAAAACACTATACGCGCTGGTTATGTCTAATAATGTAACTTCACCACCACCAAGCACTAGAGTTAATCCATACCTATTAACATCAGTTAGTGTTGTAAGTCCCATATCGCGCGCTGTATTGAATGATGGTGTTAATCCAGATAAATAGAGCGCTTTTACTGCAGGGATATTTACTGATTGTGCAAGGGCATTTCTAAACGTTATTGGACCTCCGTATGTATGGTCGTAGTTCCTTGGTGCGTAACAACCATTTTCACTAGTGAGATTTTCTGGTGCACAATTGGTTGAGAATTGTGTCCTTAGATTAAAAACAACAGTCTTAGGAGTGTAACCCTTTGCAAAGGCGGTTGCGTATATAAATGGCTTAAATGCGGAACCAGGTTGTCGCTTTGCAAGCGACACATTGAAGTTTCCATCAATTTTTTTATCAAAATAATCACGCGAGCCAACCATAACGAGTATTTGTCCAGTTTTTGGATCAATCGCAACAAGAGATGCGTTCTCAGCATTAAACTTTTCTTCATTTTCAAGTGCATATCTATTAACTATTTCCTCTGCTTTATTTTGTAGTGGGTAATTTATTGTGGTTATGACTTTAAGTCCACGTTCTTCGATTGCACGCTTACCATATTTATTTTCTAAATATTCTCTTATAAAAAATACAAAATGTGGAGCCTTGATTCCTGTATCTTGTTGAGGTTTAAACTCAACAAGATCTTTTTTCGCTGAATTGTATTCTTCCTTTGATATAAAATTGTTTTCATACATTTTTAACAGAACTAAATTCTTTCTGTTTTCAAGCTTGTCTTTGTTATTCCCATACGGTGAGTAGTAAGTTGGAGCTTGTGGTAGCGCTGCCAGATAGGCTGACTCAGCTATAGATAAATCGACAGCTGATTTACCCAAAAATGCTTGGCTGGCCTCCTCTATACCATATAAGCTTCCACCATATGGGGATTCGTTAAGATAGAGTGCAAGTATTTCCTCTTTAGTTAATTTCTTTTCAAGTTTTACGGACAGTACCCACTCTTTTAACTTTCTTGATATCTTTCTTTCGTTTGTAAGGAGAGCGTTTTTAATTACTTGCTGTGTAATAGTTGAACCACCTTGCACTCCTTTACCTCGCAGTGGTTGTATAAACACCGCCCTGAAAGTTGCAATCGGTCGTATACCAAAATGGTCATAAAAGTCTGCATCTTCGATTGCTATTGTCGCGTTTTTTATATTTCTAGATATTTCGTCGAAGGGTATTATTGTACGTTGCACATTTTCATGTAAATCAAAAAGAAGTATTTCACCAGTACGGTCATATATTTTAGTGGACTGTGCAATTTTACGGTTTACAAATGATTCTAGGTCAGGTATCTCAAGAGTCGCTGTCCACAATATAATACCGCCAAACGCGAACATTCCAACCGCTGTAAAAAAGAGAATAGCTTTATATAATAAGCTGTTTTTTCGTTTTGATGCCATTATATTTAATCAATATTAACTCCTCAGCTCTAAAATGAAAAAGTCTTACTTTTTCATTTCCCTCGCTCTACGTCGCTAATAAAGACCATAGTAACACAGCATAACAGTGGCAGGAATCAGACTTATTCTGATTGATGATCTTGTCTATTTTTGTAGATACGATTACCTCTCTGAAGCGAGACACGTTAGTCCTATAGCGATGGCATCATATTCATCGTCATACTCGATTTCTTTATTGATTTTAATAAGATTTGGAACCATTTTAGCTATTTGCTCCTTTGTACTTCTACCGTAGCCTGTCACAGCATTTTTTATTTGAAGTGGAGTATATTCAAACAGAGTAAGTTTACTAGCTTTACCTATGTAAATAAGAGCACCACGAACTTCTGCTACGTTCATGGCTGTTTTTTGGTTTGTATTAAAAAATAATTTTTCGATTGCGAGTGCGTCTGGCGAATACTCTTCTATCAATCTAGCTATCTCCTCACCAACTTGTAATAATCGATTCTCAAATTTGTCTTTAGAGTCTGTTTTGAAACAATCAGAATATATAAGAATATCTTTCCATTTGGCATCTTTTTCTATAACAGCAATGCCTATTCGCTCGTATCCTGGATCAATGGCAAGTACTAGCATAGTTATTCTTGGGACTCTTCGTTTGAGTACACATCTTGTACGTCCTCATGGTCTAGTAAATTTTCTATAAGCTGTTCTAGTTTTGTATTTTCTTCCTTAGATATTTTAGTTGTGGTTTTCGCATTATATTCTTCACCAACTTTTTCAAATGCCCACGATGCCGCACCTGGTTCTGCGAGAGTAAGGCCTTGTTTGCTTAGTAAATGCTTTATTTCCGCCGCTGTGCGGTTTTTGTTGTCTGTTAAGCCTGAGATAATAACAGCAATTCCTCCTGGGCCATATGTCTCGTACAGCACTGCTTCCATAGGCGCTGAGTTGTCTGAGGTGCCCTTTTGCACGGCACGCTTTATATTGTCGGTTGGCATATTCGACTGCTTTGCTTTCTCTATTACAGCACGAAGTCCTGGTGAGTTTACGTCACCGCTGACTTTTTTTGATTCGACTGTAATAAGTTTGCCGAGCTTACCAAAGATTTTACTTCTTTGCGCATCTGTTGCTGCTTTTTTATGTTTGATCTTTGACCATTTATTATGTCCTGACATGTTTTAGGAATTATAAATTAAGAAAAGGGAATAATACTATAAAAGAGTGTTGCTTCTAAGTTCTTTGTTTAAATGTTTATACGCGCGTCTCGTTACTATTCTACCGCGTGGGGTCCTTTCAATAAGTCCAAGTTGTAGGAAATACGGTTCGTGTACTTCTTCTATGGTGCCTTGCTCCTCTGAAGCTGCAGCAGCTATGGTGCTGAGTCCAACAGGTCCTCCATTAAATTTATCAATAATGATTTCAAGTAAATCCCTATCGGCTTTGTTTAGCCCGAGGTCATCTATCTGCAGTAGAGAGAGTGCCTGATCCACCATCTCTTTTTTAAGGGGCTCTTTCTTTACTTGAGCAAAATCCCTACAACGTTTTAATAAGAAGTTCGCTGTTCTTGGTGTAAAACGACTCCGCTTCGCTATTTCTGCAACACTTTCATCGTCCACATTAGTTTTAAGTATATTGGCTGAGCGATTTAGTATTTGCCCAATCTCTTCGTTTGTGTAGTAGTTTAATCTAAATGTCCCACCAGAGAATCTTGACCTAAGTGGGGAAGAAAGTAGAGATATTCGAGTTGTGGCTGCGATAAGTGTGAACGGAGGAAGTTCTAGCTGGATTGTTCGTGCAGAAGGGCCCTTGCCTATTATGATGTCGAGTGCACCTGATTCCATCGCTGGATAGAGTACCTCCTCGATAGTTTTGTTTAATCTGTGAATCTCATCAATAAAAAGAATGTCCCCTGGACTTAGGTTGGTAAGTATAGATGCAAGGTCACCAACACGTTCTATCGCGGGGCCAGACGTAATTTTAATTTGGGCGCCAGTTTCTTCTGCGATAAGGTGGGCTAGTGTTGTCTTACCAAGACCAGGGGGGCCATAAAATAAAATATGTTCCGGTGGGTGCTCTCTTTCTTTTGCTGCGGTGAGTAATATCCTAAGATTTTCTTTTAGATTTACTTGTCCGATGTACTCGCCCCATTTATGTGGGCGCAGAGTTTGATCTAAGAACGAACGGTCTGCCTTGTCGACATTTTCTTGCTCTGGGTTAGTTTCAGGTTGAGGGGTTGACATATGTCTTTTTTATGTTAACATAGTGTTAGTAATCATAAAAAAGCTGCCCAGCATCTTTTTTAAAATTCTTTAAAATATCTCTTGAAATCATTAGCATAAACCTCTAAACAATTCAGCTCCACGCTTTGAACCATATTCAAGGACGTAATGGTCTTGCTTTAGGGTAAGTAGCTGTAACAATCCTTAGATGCTTGGTTGACTTTAGGTCTCCTAAAGTATTGCTTAGGGGTTTATGCTTGTGATTCTGTTACTTTCGTGGAATATCCCCACTAGAGTTTACAGTATCATTAATCGATTCTAAATCAACAACTCTTCGTAGTTCTGAAAGGGAAGTTGTACCTTGTAAAGCTTTAATAATTCCATCTTGTACCATGGTTAGTATACCTTGGTTTTTAGCCATCCGAGCAACTTCACGTTCGCTTGGGTTTTCTGCTATGAGTTTTTCTATTTCTTCAGTTACCAGAATTGCTTCGAATATACCTATACGCCCACTATATGCTATCGGAGACTCTTCTGTTGCCTCGAATATTTTAGAAGTGTCTTTTGGTATAAGACTTTTGTCGTGGATAGAGTCGAGTACTATATCTACTATTTTTTTATCCTTACCACTGAGCACAACTTCTTTTTTATAATCATCTTTAAGTTTACGTACCAGACGCTGTGCCATGGTGATATTTATTGCTGAGCCAATTATTTTTGGATTAACACCAAGGTCGATCAACCTTGGGAATGTGCCAGCGGCGGTGTTTGTATGTAGTGTGGAAAATACTAAGTGTCCCGTGAGGGCTGCATTTATTGCAGTTGATGCAACTTCTTTGTCTCGTATCTCGCCGACCATAATCACGTCAGGGTCTTGCCTAAGTGAAGAACGCAGTCCGCTCGCGAATGTATATTTATCACCATCTGTTTGTGTCTGCACTATACCTGGTAGGTGGTATTCGATTGGGTTTTCAATAGTAATTATTTTTACTTCTGCGCTGTGGACCTTTCTTAGGAATGCGTAAAGGGTGGTCGTTTTACCAGAACCTGTTGGCCCAGTGTTTAAAATCATACCGTTAGGTCTCGAGATCTCGTGGTTTAATATTTCCTGAAGGTTCTGCGGTATACCAAGCTCCTCCATAGGGACTGCAATTGCATTTGGATCAAGGATACGCATAACGATAGATTCTCCGTATGCCCCAGGGAGTACCGATGTACGTATTTCGGTATCTTTTTCATGTACCGATACACTAAAGCGACCATCTTGCGCGGAATTATGGATATTTAACTTTAACCCCGAGATAAGTTTGATCCTAGAAAGTATAAGTTCATATGTCTCAATATCGAAGGAAAGAATATCAGTAAGGACTCCGTCGAGTCTGTATCTAAGGCGCACGTAGGTTTCTTCTGGCTCTATGTGTATATCGGACGCCAAGAGCCCCATAGAGCCAGCAAGTACAGCCTCAAGTATTCGTGATATACGGTAGGCTTTTTTCATTTTCATTACAGTATCGATGTGTTTTTTTACATCAGGAATTGTTTTAAGTTTTTTAATTAAAGAAATAATTTCTTCACCAGATATATCAAGAACACCAGCCTTCGATTCTACTGAGAATGAAAGGTCTTTATACCTTTCCCACGCCCGCTCCAAACTCGCACGTGACACCATAAACACATCTACCTCGTACCCGAGTTTCTCTAAATTCTTGGTTACAATTTCTGCTTCCTTTTTTTGTGGTGCGCGGACTGCTAACGAGAGTTTCCTAGCTACTTTATGAAATAAAGCGACTTCGTAATTACGTGCATCCTCTTCTTTTATAAGTCGAAGGGCGTCGGTGTTTATAGAGGTCTGAGATAGATCTATGTATTTGACGCCATACTTACTAGATAAAACATGGGCAAGGTCCTCCTCTTCTTGTTGGAGTAGTTTATCAACTCGTGCGTCTTGTTCTGTTTCATCAAATGTTGCCATATATGGCTTAATTATACCCCCACACCTGTTTTTGCATAGTGTTTTTGTTGTATGTATGACTTAGTGGGGGGTGTACCTGTATAGTTAGTTTTAATGAAGTACAAAAACCCTGTGTGTAAAGTAGTTTTAGTTGAATATATGGTGGTTAAGCTGTGTGGTGGTAGTATATACATATGTCTGAAGTTACTGAACAAGGTCTTAAAAGAGAGGCAGAAAACTTTTTAAATACACTAACGCCGAGGGGTACAGCCACTGTCGTTGGTCTTTATGGTGATCTTGGTGCAGGTAAAACAGCATTCACTAAAGCACTTGCAGAAGTCTTTGGAGTTAATGAAACAGTGACGAGTCCAACATTTGTACTAGAAAAAATATATAAACTTAACGAACAGAAGTTTTCACACTTAATCCATATTGATGCATATCGCCTAGAGAGTAGTGCAGAACTTAAACACATCGGGTGGGATATAATTATGTCGTACGGAAGTGACCTTGTTGTGATTGAGTGGGCAGATAAAATCGAAGACATGCTCCCAGAAGATACAAAGAGGATTTATTTTAAAGTTACGGGCGAGAATACTAGAGAGTTAATAGTAGATAGTAATTAGTTTATATTTTTGAAATTATGAGTAAAGAAAAGTCTTCAAAAAAGAAACGTGTGGTGCTTTTGGATGCACACGCAATTCTACACCGTGCTTATCACGCACTTCCTGACTTTACATCAAACAAGGGCGAGCCAACTGGGGCACTCTATGGATTGACTGCAATGCTCATGAAGATTGTAGAAGTACTAGAACCCGATTATATGGTTGCATGTTATGACTTGCCAGAACCAACATTTAGACATGATGTATATGATGAATATAAAGCAGGTAGAGCTAAGACAGACGATGAACTAATCGCTCAGATGGATAGGTCACGTGATATATTCGAGGCGTTTAACATCCCTATATTCGAGAAAGTTGGTTTCGAAGCGGATGATATTTTAGGAACCATAGTAGAACAAACAAAAAAACAAAAAGATATTGAAATTATAATTGCTTCAGGAGATATGGATACTTTGCAGTTGGTAGATAAGAAAAAAGTCCAAGTGTATACACTCAAGAAAGGAATTAACGACACTATTTTATATGATGAAAGATCTGTTATAGAGCGTTTTGGATTTGTGCCAGACTTGTTGCCAGACTATAAAGGACTTCGAGGTGACCCATCTGATAACATTATTGGTATCAAAGGTATTGGAGAAAAAACCGCAGGGATACTCATACAGACATTTGGTTCTATTGAAAATATATATAAAGAACTTAAAGGAGACCATGCGCAATTTGAAAAAGTCGGCATAAAACCGCGCATCATAGGGTTACTGGAGGATAACGAAGAAGAAGCCCTCTTTTCAAAGATGCTTGCACTAATTCGACGTGACGTGCCAATAACGTTTTCTCTTGCAGAAGAAAGATGGAGAGAGAGTATTGATATAAAAAAGGCGACAACCCTTTTTGAGGAGCTTTCTTTCCGTACTCTTGCAAACCGTTTCAGGATTTTATTTAACGTAAATGGTATTAGTGAAGATACTCCTGAAGAAGCTGTAAAGGAACCAGTCAAAGAAGAAGATGTAGACCAAGAACTACTTAAAGAAACTGCAGTAGCACTGTGGGTACTTCGCTCGGATAAAACCAACCCAACACTTGAAGATATCTTACAATTTACACAATCGGATAATCTAAAAGATGCTAGCAAGAAGATTAATGAGCAACTTAAAAAAGACAAGATTGAGAAAGTATATAAAGAGATAGAAAAGCCACTGATACCAATTACGCAGCAGATGCAAGAGGACGGTGTGCGCATTGACATCGAGTATCTAAAAAAACTTTCGAAAGAATATCATAAAGAACTTTCAAAGTTAGAAAAAAAGATCTATAAACATGCTGGGGAAGAGTTCAATATCAGCTCTCCCAAACAGCTCGGTGAAGTGCTTTTCGATAGGATGGGCTTGTCTGTTAAAAATCAAAAGAAAACAAGTACAGGGCAGAAATCTACGAAAGAGTCTGAGCTTGAGAAGATGAAAGAACTTCACCCGATAATTTCCGACATACTTTCGTTTCGAGAGTTGAGGAAACTACTTTCTACTTATATAGATAACTTACCTAAGATGGTGGATAGCGATGGGCGCATACATGCAGAGTTTTTACAAACAGGGACAACAACAGGAAGGATGGCGTCACAGAATCCAAATCTTCAAAACATCCCAATAAAGACAGAGTTAGGTAGGCGCATCAGGAATGCATTTATTGCCGAGAAAGAGTATCAATTATTAGCACTCGATTATTCCCAGATTGATTTACGTTCCGCCGCACTTCTTTCAGGGGACGAAAAACTTACAGAGGTATTTAGAAGTGGTGGAGATATTCACACCGCTGTTGCGTCCGAGGTGTTTGGTGTTGCTCCAGAGGATGTAGATAAAGAAATGAGGAGGAAGGCAAAGGTCATAAACTTTGGAATTATTTATGGTATGGGAGTAAATTCACTAAGGAAGTCTCTAGGAAAGGACACGACGACTCGCGCAGAAGCACAGCAATTTTACAATAACTATTTCAAACAATTTAGTACACTCGCAGAGTATCTCGATAAAGTTAAAGCAGACGCAGCTAGGACAGGATACACAGAGACATATTTCGGTAGGAAGCGGTATTTTGAAGGGATAAAATCAAAAGTACCATTTATACGCGCTGCAACGGAGCGAATGGCTATTAATGCACCAATACAAGGTACATCCGCAGATATTATTAAACGTGCAACAGTTGATATAGACGATTATATTAAGAAAAATAAGCTAGAAGGGGATGTGCGACTTCTTCTTAATATTCACGACGAATTAATTTTTGAAGTAAAGAAAGACGTAATAGATAGAGTCACACCTGAAATAAAACATATTATGGAGTCCGTACTGTCTATAAAAGATACCAACGGAATAATCTTCACTGTTGAGGCATCTATCGGAGATAATTGGGGCGAGATGAAAAAGTTTGACTTTTAGTTGTTTTTTCTGTTTAATATTGTATAGAAGTATTTAATAGAAGAGGGAGAAAAACGATGACGAGCATAGCTCCAATTCAAGAGGGATTACCTGCACAGTGTGCTTTCCCGACAGATAAGGGATGGGGCGGTGGCAGATGGCGTAAAGGTAATGGAATAAGTCTTAAGGCATTTCTTTATTTCATCCTCCTGATGACAGCATCAAACGTGTTTAATTTTTTCCGTCGGCTTTTTACGAAAAAACTAAAGATGACCACTTAAGAAATTAGACAACTTCACTACAGACGCCCTTGGCGTCTGTTTCTTTTTTATGCTAAAAGCTATAAACTAAAAGCTGACAGCTATTTTATGATTTATCTTTTACACGGAAACGATATACAGACATCACGCAAGAAGCTCCACACACTTCTTGATGGTTTGTTTAAGAAGCGCCCTGATGCAGAATACTTTCATATAACACCTTTAAACTTCTCTGAGTTTAGTATTGAAGAGCTCGTATCTTCGCAAGGGCTTTTCGAGCAAAAATATATTGTGGTATTAGATAATCTTTTTGAAGGAAAAGATAAAGATTTGAAAGATGAGTTATTGAAATTTTTAAAAGAGATGCAAGGAGCAGAGCATATATTTATTTTCCTTGAAGACAAGCTTGATAAAAAGACACTTATTAAGTTTGAAAAATATTCAGAAAAAGTACAGGAGTGCAGTGTAGAAGAAATAAAAAAAGAGCGTTTCAACACATTTTCACTAACAGACGCACTCGGTAGACGTGACAAGAAACAATTGTGGACGCTATATCAAAAAGCAAAAGTCGAACATATAGCAGATGAGGAGATACATGGAATCTTGTTTTGGCAGGTGAAGAGTATGCTACTTGCTTCTGTGAGTGGTAATGCAAAAGAGGCTGGACTTAATCCTTTTGTATTTAACAAATCAAAAGGTTTTTTAAAAAACTATTCTGAAGGTGAAGTTGGCAAGCTTTCTAAAAAATTAATCTCACTTTCACATGACGCCCGCAGAGGAATACATGAGTTTGACGTTGCTCTTGAAAGGTTTATTTTGGCTTTGTAGAGCCATATAAACAGCCAGAGTAGTCTGGCTGTTTAATTTTTAGTTATTTTACAGGCTTATTAAACATTTAAATTAAACATATTCAACATCACTATCATACGATATATCGTATGATAGTGAGCATTATTAAAAGATACTTGTTTTTAATGAGTTTCATAGTAATTAACCAATTTTATGGTATAGTTTTGTTGTACTTTCCTTGTATTTAAGTATTGGAAAGTATTTTTTATTACCGCCCATAGCTCAGTTGGTAGAGCAGATCCCTTTTAAGGATAAGGTCCCAGGTTCGAGCCCTGGTGGGCGGACTAGAATATATTAAACCCCAATGCGATAAGCATTGGGGTTTAATATATTCTCCGATTCAGTAGGGCTCGAAAGACGGAGGCAGTATACAAGATGACGAGGTACGAGGAGTGCTTGTAGCCGAGTCAAGGCAGGAAGTTCTTAGTGGGTGGAGCGAGCTTAGAAACTTGCGCCGAGTCCTATTTATAGTGACAGGTAAAAAAACAGCACCTGCGTGCTGTTTTTTTGTTTTGTTCTAGACGAACTATTACAGAGGTAAATCAACAGCAAACGCTCCTGCTCCTATGAGAAGAAGAGAGAATAAAATAGCGAGTACCATAAAGTAGAATACCTTCTCGTGTTTTTTAAATGCAGGGTATTTGCTTGTGAACCATAGTGTCCTTAGGACACACACTATACCTATAAGAGCGGCTATCTGAGTAAAGAGTCCAGCGATAAGTAAAAGCCCAACAGATATTTCAATAAGGGTTGAAAATACAATAATAGGTCTTGCAAGTGTTCCCAACCTTTGTGACACAGTGTTCGCGACACTATCTAATTCGCCTGATTGTAGGCGGTTATATCCAGTGTGAAAGAAATATATACCAACAGTCACACGCAGAATAAAAGGTGCAAGAATACCAAACGTCAAAAGTGATGGAAATATACTTAACATAATACTGATAGTATACTACCTCCATGATAGAAACAGTAATTATTCTTCACAATATACGAAGCTCGCTTAATGTTGGGTCTATATTCCGCACTGCGGATGGCGCTGGAGTTAGTGAAGTGTATCTTACTGGCTACACTCCTTTACCAATAGATAGGTTTGGTAGGGAGGAGAAAAAGATAGCGAAGACTGCGCTTGGTGCTGAAAAGAGTATCCTGTGGAAGCAGGGAGATATTTCTGAAACAATAAGGCATTTAAAAAATGACGGATACAGTATTGTTAGCATAGAGCAAGTTTCTAATTCAAAGGATTATAAAAGTTTTAAACCAAAAGATAAGACGGTATTTATATTTGGTAATGAAATAGAAGGTATCTTAAGTGAAGTGCTAGAACTTTGCGACGACGTTATTGAAATTCCAATGCATGGTAAGAAAGAATCTCTCAATGTAGGAGTCACTGCAGGAATTATTTTATTTCATTTAAAAAAATAAAAACCGCGTCACCAGAATGATACTAATGTTCGAAGCTAAGCTTCGAACATTTTTGCAGTGCATATTGGTACAGTTGGAGAATAGTTATGAGTTTTTAATAACTAAACACGTCAACAGTTTTTCCATTACTATCGAGGAGGCGGATTATGTCACGAGTGTTCCATATTTCTTGGTCGTGTTTTAGGTAGACACGCCACTGTGGCTTAAAGAAGTCTTCATCGTCTCTATGATTTTTAATGCAAGATGAATAGTTTATCTTCTCTGTTATAAATAATGTACACGAATCTGAGAAACCGATTGGGAGCGCATCAAGTGGCATAATACAACGATCTATGTTTTCTATGTATGAAAGGCATTCATCTCCGAAACGAAACGGATCACTCTCTGCAAACTTGAATTCATCTTCTGCAAGTGGACACTCTCTTGAAAGTGTTGGTATAAAATCTTGGAATTGTTCAAAATATCCAGAGCATTTATTTATTTGAAATGAGTTACCGATAGGTGAGTGCCCAGAGAGTAAGTACACTTTGTCTTTTGGTGAGACGACGATTGGTTGTTCGATATTCACATTTCCAGATGTTGAGATTTTTGTTGCTTCTGGAATCGATATGGTTGTGTTAGAAATCATACTTTGTAATTTCCAGTCAGTTATATTGATTGGCTCATCCAAGTTGTAAGAGACAGTAAGTGTTAAGTACTCTAGTTTTGCTGATGTTTGTTTTGGACCGCTTGAATATTTCTCTATAGAGATAAGTCCCCAGTACGGAGACGTTTCGCCGAAATCACGAGTACGTCCATATTCTTCTACAATTTGTTCATATTCTTTGTCCGCTTCCGATCTTGTACTGTCGCCATCTCGAGCAATAATTGGTATAAAGAAATTTTGGGTACTAAAGAATCCACTTTTACCGGATGATAAGCCATTTAGACCCCCTTCTCCTGATCGCTCTGCTCCACCTGAAAGTGACCATATGATACCTAATATGATAACTACCGCTGCTACTAAGAAGAGGTCCCCAGAAGCACTGCCTCTATTGTGTAATAGTTTTTTATTGTTGGTTTTCATAATTATAGTAATAGTACGACTACTCATCCTATTTGTTAAGCTTTTCTAATTCTTCCCGTACGACTGTGGCGTCGTCCCATGGAGTTTTCTTCCCATTAGCTTCCATAATATACGGGTCGGTGCCTTTCCCCGAGATAAGCACTATCGCATCTAAAACATCTTTTGCGTATCTAAGAGCTTTATTGATTGCTTCGCGTCTGTCCATAATCATAAGAGGTCTTTCTTCTGTGACTTCTTGCATACCTGCTTTCATATCGAGGAGTATCTCCCATGGATCTTCATCATAAGGATCTTCATTGGTTAGGATAACTTTCTCGCAGTATATCTCTGCAGTACGACCCATCTCTGGTCTCTTCTGTGTATCACGACCTCCGCCAGCGTTACCAAGTACACATATTTTCTTTTTGTTTTCAAATGTTTTGTATAGTTTCTCGAGTGAGTCCGTAGTGTGAGCGTAATCCACGACTATATCAAAAAGTTGCCCTTCATCTATGTGCTCGACTCTACCTCGTATAATAGAGATTCTCTCTACACCATTTTTTATATTTTCCATAGACACCCCAAGGCTTTCTGTCAGTTTAGTAGCTGAGAGTATGTTCATGACATTAAATACTCCCTCGAGACTTGACTCTATGCGCATGTCTTTGTAGGTAATAGACAGGCCGTTTTGTGTTTCCGTATATTCTACGTCACTTATAGAAAATGGTACTTTTTGTGCAGATTTAACTTTTAGGAAATCTTCTCCGTGTTCATCGTCAATATTTGAAACAATAATTTTATCTTTCTTTGGTGAGTGCTCAAGCACGTCTCGTAGTTTTAGTTTTGCTTCCAGGTATTTTTCAAATGAGCCGTGCGACTCGATATGTTCTGGTGTGATGTTAGTAAAAACAAGAGCATCGAGGTCGATATACTTGTGTCGGAATTGCTTCACTCCTTCTGATGTCATTTCTATTATTGCATGTGTGCACTTTTGTGATACAGAACTTCTTAAGAACTTTTGTACGAAGAATAACCCAGGCATGGTCATTTTTTCCATATTCTTTTTTGAATCTGCTCCTATTTTAAATCGTATAGTACTTAGTAGGGCAGTGGTGAATCCAGCTTCTTCAAGAATACTATTCACAATTTCTGCTGTGCTTGATTTACCTTTAGTGCCTGTGATTCCAATAACAATAAGTTTTTTGGAAGGGAACCTGTAGAGTATTGCGCCTGCTATTGAAAGTAAGTAATGATACATTGGTTGAAAAAAAGTAAAAACTTGTTTCGGTAGTATCGATTTTATAAGTATCTTTAATCTGTTCATGGTAGCTTACTTACTTTCCAAGCCGTTTAAGAGCCGCTGTAATACGTTCTCCTGTACCAGTTATATCTTCGGGGAGCTTTTTTAATGCATCACGCGCTTCTCTTGCTGAATAACCAAGAGACTGGAGGCCCTCGAGCGCTTCGGCATCTTCACTATGAAGCACAGAACCTTTTTCTCCAAGAGCTGGTATCTTGTCTCGTAATTCCATAATGATTTTCTCGGCGCTTTTCTTACCGATACCTGAAACTTTAGTGAGGTATGAAGTATCTCCCTGTGATATTGCAGAAGATAGAGTTAGTACTGTTTCTAGGTTCATAATGGCGAGCGCAGACTTGGGACCTATACCAGAGACAGATATGAGGAGCTCAAAGAACGTAACTTCGTATTCAATTAAAAAACCGTATAGATCCACAGAAGTTTCTCGTACTGCAAGATGGGTGAAGAACACGGTTTCTGGCTTATTTGTCTTTAATCCTCTTATAACCTCAAGTGTGGTGTGTACCCTGTACCCAACACCATTAACGCCTAAGATAACGGAGTTTACTCCAGAAGAAATTATAGAACCTTTAAGTTGTGCAATCATTAGCTCTAATCATACATCAGTCAATAGTTGGTTACAAAGAACCTGTGCGATTTATGACCAATGTGTTGCATTTTAAGGGTTTTTTGGTATAGTAGTCTTCATTATGGCAATTACATCATCAGCGAAAAAGGCACACAAAGCTTCTTTAAATAAGCGAGTTTTTAACGTACGCAGAATGCGAACAATGAAAGATGTGCTAAAGGAAATAAAAACGTTTATTACCGACAAAAAGAGTAAGGAAGCTCAGGCACTCTTGCCAAAAGCGTATAAAGCAATAGATAAAGCAACAAAGCGTGGAATTATTAAGAAAAACAATGCTAGTAGAAAGAAGTCTCGTCTAGTTGCAGCGATTAAGAGGATTGGGTAGTTTTTTAAAGAAAGGTACGAAAGCAAGGCAGTTTGCGTTCTACAAGAAAAATGCGTCTTATCATAGGGCGTGTTTTTTCTTGTACCTCTGTGCTCCAGGCAGGAATCGACGACTAGTCACTAAGTATATTTCTTTGCTTCACTCGAAATCTACTAAGTGCTTTTCGTCTGGACTCGTCGCTCTCTCGTGCTTTGGCACGCGCGTCTCCGTCTTTCGATTCCTGACTCTGAAAACATATAAAAATCAATAATCCCACAAAGAATGGGATTATTGATTTCTATTGTGCTCCCGGCAGGAATCGAACCTGCATCGCATCTTCCGCAAAGATGTATTCTATCCGTTGAACTACGGGAGCAATAATATGCTAGTACTGTAACAGTCTTTCTCGTTTTTTTCCACTTAAATATTTTATCACTATAAAATAGTATACTTACGAAATGAACACGAAAATTGCAGTAACCATATCTGTTGCAAGTGGCTTATTGCTTGGCGTAAGCATTAATTATCCTAACTCGCTATGGTTTTTAAGTCTTATTTCAATTATCCCGTTTTTGTATGTACTCGATAGGTTTGTAGCGAATCTAAAACAAGCCTTTTTGTTTGGTTGGCTTTTTGGTTCAGTATTTCTTGGTACGGTTTTAATATGGTTTTGGTATACGTTACCGCTCGACTGGTTAGGTGTTAATAATATTTTAATTGAGTTCAGTGTTGTTCTTTTTAGTTGGGTATCACTTTCCGTTGTACTTGCTTTATTTTTTGGTTTAACATTTCTCTTATTTTTTAAGTACAGGCAAAGAAATTTATATGATGTTTTTTTGATTACTTTTATATGGGTATTATTTGAATACCTTAGGATGTGGGGATATGCACTATTGACCCTTGGAAGTGAATCATTATTTGGACCACATTTTTCAATTGGATTTGTTGGATATGCTCTTGCAGGAAATCAATTTCTCTTAAAGTTGTCAGGAGTTGGTGGAGTATACTCACTCAGTGTAATAGTAGTGGCTATAAACGGTATTTTATTTTGGTTACTTTTCCAGAGTGGGTACTCCACACGAAAGAAGATTGACACAGGCTTGACATTGGTTTTCATATTGATTGTTATATCATCGGTATTATTGCACGCACCCATTGTTTATGAAGATAATAGTCGAGTTGTAAAGGTCGCTGCAGTGCATACAAACTTTCCTTCAGTTACTGGAGTTGCGAATAATAAAATTGAAGTAGTCAAGGAGCTATTTAAAAATATTCGCGATAGCGAGGAAAACCCAAAAATTATAGTCCTCCCGGAAGATATTCGATTTCTAACTACACTTAAAAGAAATGGAGAACTCAATTCTTTTATGGATGGTATTTTTGTAGATACAGAAGTACTTATTATCGATTCTAGTCGTATGTATGATGAATTTGGTAACGTAAAATCTCGAGTGTATTACTACAACACTAAAACAAGAGAGTCAGTAACAGACGAAAAACAATTTCTTATGCCGTACGGAGAATATACACCATATTTATACAAATTTCTTTTGACCATTTTAGGTCAAAGTGAAACAGTAGACAAATTAGACCATGTTAGAGGATACACAAAAGGTGATCAAGAGAGAGAGGTTGGAGAATATGCAAATATTAAAATAGGTGCACTCTTTTGTTCTGAGATATTGTCTCCTAGCTTGTATAAAAAGTTTACTGATGAATACGATGTAGATATTTTGATAAATCTTTCTTCTCAGTCGTGGTTTCATGGCTCAAAAGTCCTCTATAATCAGACACAGTCAATGGCAAAAATTCATGCGGTACAGAATCGTCGCGCATTTGTGCAATCTGGGAATATGTCTCCAGCTTTTGTGCTTAATAGTATAGGGGGGATGGTAGTTGAATCAGGATGGAGCGGTACTCCAGTTATTTATTCGGATATTTCAATCTAAAAATTAGAATTTATGCGCTTTTATAGAGCTTGCGGTTTCTAAATAGATGTGATATAATCCGTGTCAGAATATTAGGAGTTTGCTACACAGTGTCGCGAACATGGACCTAGAGGATTTGTCATGAAAATATGGATTCGACTCTTTCCTATGCTTATCATTCTGGTACTCGCAGGATGTGCTCAAAGATATGAACAAACTGGGCTAATCTTGGAGATGCTTAAGGAGGTGCAAGGAATCAAGATTGATTTACCAAATACGTGGGAGGCCAGAAAATTGGAATACGTCCTTCAGGTAGGCGATACGCAGCCATTTAGGTGTGATGTGAACCTCAAATCGCCATATCCGTCTGAACGTAGTTCGCGTACATACTTAAGGGTATGCACGCCAATGACTAAAGATTCTGTGCTGAACATTGAGGCTTTTGCGAAAGGAGTACAGTCGGACTATGAATATGCTTCCAACGTAACAGAAATGAGGCATGGAAGTAATGAATCTTTCTCCCATACAGACAGCTCGGGAAGAGAGTGGGGCGGCTTCCAGTACGTGAGTGAACTTCATGGTATCAACTCCATTTCTGGAGGACTATTTATTCAAAATGCCATAAATGTATTCGTTCCATTAAGTGGCAATCGGATAATCTGGCTTCTTTACTTTGTGTCAGTATCTGCCGATATAAAAATGACTGAACCTTATTCCCTCGGACTATCCGTCTTTGACTCCATCACAATTGCGGAGTAAGAAATTTTGTTCGTAGACTTTCAGTGGCGCGTCATCTGGTATGGCGCGCCGTTTTCTTTTACCCTACATATTCGCACTCTATCTTTTAACATCCCGATTGATTTTATGTATAATAACTAAATGCAAAGTAGCCACACTAAAAAGACTACAACCTTAACTATCCTTGTGTTAGGTATCCTTTTTATTCTATCCATTATATTCCTCACTGACTATTCTCCACTAAAAAACAACATTGATACGTTATCAATCGAAGACAAATATGGAATTGAACTTAACTTACCTGACGGATGGGTTGTTGAAGATTGTTCACCAGAGTCCAAACGTTATCCAAAAGAATTTCGATATATATGCAAATGGTCTTCCCTGCCACACCCAGAAAGTGGTGAAAGGACATCTGTGTATCTTTTTGCAACTGATAAGAATATCGAACTTTCCCCTGAAGACATAGATGCATTTGTGCGAGAAAGACAGGAGTATGGTTGGGCAGGGGAGGTGGCTCGTGACCCCAGTATTTCTGTCACTTTTGATGAAACCATAAACCCTGTTTCTTATGGTAAATGGAATGGTGTACAAACAGATGATTATGTGGAGCACAAAGAGTTCGGTGCATGGTATATGTGGACGTCCACCTTTGTGCCAATCACAACTTCGCAGACGAATGTGATACTCGAGATTAATCATATTGACGAGAACATATTCGCCGATGATGTGTTTTATACAGTGGAAGACGTTTTGAAACGCATTACTATTTTAAATGAAGATGAAATTAGATAATATGAAAAGAATCCCATTAATTGTTTTTTTAGCCACAATGTCTTTGTCGTTATTGACTGCTACTGAGGTTATAGCTGGCGGTGGCGGTGGCGGTGGCGGTGGCGGCGATAGTAATAGTAAAGGTGTTACCGCAACGCAACAGGGTTACTTTAGTGGCACTAATCCAACTTCTTCTGGTTCGTACAGCAACCCAAAGGATGTCCAAAATCCATGTTGTGGTAAAACATATTCTAATGGGAGCAAATATAATTCTTCCACGAGTAATTTTGAGAAAAAGAGTTCTGGCGGAGGAGGCAACAGCGGAAACGGAGGTGGAGGCAGCACACAAGTCTTCGTCCTACCACCACTTCCGCCAACACCAGAGA
>CAZNRH010000004.1:0-67888 GCA_964575755.1 uncultured Candidatus Saccharibacteria bacterium | reverse complement strand
ATCCTGCTCGATTGAAGGTTTCTTCAAATCCAGCACTACGAAGTGCGTTATCAATCTTTAGAGATCCAACAATTTGCGCTACTACACGCCCGAGAACTGCTCCTACGATCCAGCCAATCACGAAGATAATCAACGCAACGACAAGACTTGGAACAATCGCAGCAATACCGAGCCAGAGATCCTGGGCGGATTGTTGAAGAACCTGAGTCCATGTTTGTAATAACATAATAGTATATATTTCCGTCGCAATCGCTAACATTAACGACAGAGCCTAGGCTAGTATGCTTAAGTTCAAAATAAACTTACACATACTATAAATTATTTAAGTGGTTCAAAGAAAATCCAAGAACCATCGACCTTATAAATTACGCATATCTGCGTATATACATAATACCATTTAGAGTAAACTATCGTCATATATACCTCTGTGGACAAGAAAAAGAGCCCAAAAAGACCTAAACCGCCAAAACGCGGAGCGTTGTTTTGGCGGTTTAGGTCTTTTTAATAAGATTTTCACGTTTCAAGAAAACCACAACTCTCGACATATCACCTCCGCAGTGATACAGTCACCAACAGATAAAAGCACAATTTAATCATAGTTGGTTTTACATAAAGGAGAGCAACAATGTCTACACCTTTCAAGAAAAAAGAAAGTGACGAAGTCAGAACACTTCTGAGTTCAACAACCTTCTTCAGCTTACGCGACAGTAACATGTCAAGTCACGAAATCGCCAAACATCTCGACGTTACAATTTACAACGAAGACACTGTGGGCATTCCAGTGTTCGTTTTAGGTGTCAATAATATAATCGCCGGCATTAGAATAAGTAAGGATATGGTTGCTATCTTATTAGCTTACCCCGGAATGTGTGAAAAAATGAAAGAAATCGCCGACGAGGCAGATTATAACAATATCAGAATATTATCTGAGAAATATTATAATCAACATCTGTCACCAGATGGTCCTACTGGACAAGAATTCGGCGACGACTTTATCTAAACACCGCGTGCAAAACAAACATCACCCGACGATGTGAGTCGTCGGGTGACTTTTTTTATTCAAGTCCTAGCTTTTAAAAAACCATAAGAAAACCCCGCCTCCGGCGGGGTTCCATTTTTTACACCTTACGTTAGAGCGAGGCGATTCTTCGCAAAGAATCGCGCCCAGAGGCGTAATCGCTTAACCACGATAACCTTAACAGAAAAGTCCACTTGTCTGAACTGCTTTTTGCAGTGAGTCTTGGACTTTTTATTGTGAAGACTACTTAATTTTCAACTACCGAAGCATTTGTCTTAAAAAATAAACATCCTAGCGACCCCTACAAAGACAACAAGTCTCCGTCATACTGACTACCGAGACGATTGAGTACCGTTTGGTGCTTGCAATCAAAAATATCTCTAAGAAGCCTATCGTAAATGTTCATTCTGTAACTAAAGTCTTTAGTTGAGAAAAAAGCAAATTGAAGCTCTCTCCCAATCTCTGACTCAATATGTCTCACGGCACGCTCAAGCTTAGTTTCGTTCATGTTGTCACCAACAACAAGTAAGTCAATGTTACTATCCCAATCTTGAATAAACGCACCAGCAATTACTATTAGCTTTGGTCTTCCAGCAGTACTTATACTTTTTATAATATTATTTTCTTTTAAGGGTGTAGCTGTGAGCAAGAAGTTGCGTAGTGCCGACAGGTGTTCAAATTTTGCATTAAGCGTCCACCCTTGCACTTTCTTTTTTACAACTTTCTTGTTAATCCCCTTACCTTTCATTATTTCTGTATAGAATATACGACGCTTAATAAGGTTAATCTTTTCTAACATAAGAGTTTCCTTTCGCACATTTTGAGGTGACGTGCGTACACGTTTAGCTATGTCAGAGTTTTCAAAATTCTCTCCCTCATTAAACAAGAAAAGTTTTAAAATCTTGACTCTAGCAGTGCTCCCAAACAGTTTTTCAAGAATATCCATATTGTTCGTATTGTACTCTCCTAGCAAAAGAGTGCAATGGTTGACCAAAAAGCACCTGAGTGCTCACTATTCAGGTGTTTTTAGTCAACTATGTACAACAAGAAAGTGCCTGAACTAGCTAGTTCAGGCACTAATCCAACTTAGAGTAGGTGCTGTCTAGAAAACAGCGCCTTTAATTGAATTGTAAGCTTTTTCCCTGTCACGTGCAGTGAAAATAGGTCCGACAATTTGACGCACCCTTTTATCACGTCGTTGAATGAGTTCAGATTCACTTGGAATCTTATAAAAAGGCGCTGGAAGCAGCCTGTAAATAAACGAAATTATTAATTTCAACATAGCCAATACTCCTAAGAATTTCACCGAACTTAACAATCAAACTGTATCTACTAGTCACAATACCATACGAAATACGATTACGTCAAAACATAAAGCCACGGATTGCTGATATCTCGAAAGATATCATGTCCAAAGACTAGCAATCCGTGGCTTTATGTTTTTCCTGTAAATCGAAACCTGTGGGTTACTTAAACGTAACTTTACCACCAACTGCTTCGATCTTTTCTTTCATCTCTTCTGCGTCTTCTTTCTTTACACCTTCCTTAAGTGGAGTTGGTGCGCTCTCAACAAGATCTTTGGCTTCTTTAAGTCCAAGAGCAAGAATCTCTTTAACAGCTTTAATAACCTGTATCTTTGATTCCCCCATTGAAGTAAGTTCAACAGTGAATTCACTTTGCTCTTCACCGTCTCCCTCACTTCCTCCACCTCCTCCTGCTACAGCAACAGCCGCTGCAGAGACACCGAATTTCTTTTCAAGAACCTTAACAAGTTCGTGAAGTTCAAGAACAGTCATCTTTTCAACCTGATCAATTATTTTTTTCTGATCAGCTGTCATTTCTACTTCTTCTGTCTCTTCTTTCTTTTCTTCAGCTACTTCCTTGGGAGCTTCTTCTTTAGGCGCTTCCTCAGTAGTAGTATCGTCTTTTTTTACTTCCTCTGACATAATGTTTTAAATTAAAAAATAATAAATTATACTTCTTTCTTTTCCGCCCAATGCCATTTTTTGTTACGAGCTTGTGCTACATCTGCCTATTCGGCGCGCACTTCGCCCAAAATGGTATCGGACTCCGAAACGATCTACGCTCGTTTCTCCGCAATAGCGTTTAATGCAACAACAAACCCTTGTATAGGAGAGTTGATAACATTTGCAAATTGTCCGTAAAGAGTCTTTAGTGGTGGAATAGATGCAATAACTGTCATCTCTTCTTTTCCAAGAAATCGATTCTCAAAGACTCCTCCAAGAATCGAAAGTTCTTTTTTGTGCTTGTCAGTAAACTCTTTAACACCGCATGCTGGAGCAATTTGGTCATTACCCCAAACAATAGCGAGTTCCCCATCAAACGCAGGGACATCACCCTCAATGCCAGACTCGTCTAAAGCACGCTTTGCTAATGTTTTCTTTGCAACAAAATATTTCACATCTTGTTCTTTTAGCGCACTTCGCATTTTGTTAGTGTCAGTAACACCAAGCCCATGAAAGTTCACAAACACAACAGAGCCAGCGTCTTTCACAGCACTGGTTAATTTCTCTAATATCTTTGTTTTTTGTTCTCTTGTTTTTGCCATTGTAATTTTTGGCTATGCAATAAAAAACCGACCATTAAATTGGTCTGAATGAAGTAGTTAGACACGCCAACATATAATATATGAATGCATGTAGTTCCTCGACAGGTCTTAAAGTTAGCTTTTGGCTGTCAGCTAATCGCGCCTGTTGTCTTCAGTCCAATACAGCGAGTATATACAACAAATATAGAAAAGTCAAAATATATATAAAAAAACAATACCCGGGCTCTCTCAAAAGAGAGCCCGGGTATACATACTTAGAGTTAATACTTCTTAAGTTGTCGTTGCACCAGACGTATTAATCCAGCGAACAAAGTATCCATACCCTGAATACAATGTAAGAATTGTCGCGGTGAGTAAAAGTAAAGAACCGAAATATTCAAATGATAAGTGTGGCACCATTCGGCCAAAGAGTCCAGCAATAATACCGTCTCTACCTAGAAGCACTCCGACGGCAATCATTTGAACAGCAGCTTTCCACCTCCCAATTTTACTCACAGAAAGAATGTTTACATCCCCAATCAATGGTTTTCGTGCAATAGAAATTAATACCTCTCTTGCAACGATGAGCGCCATGAGAAACGATTCAAAACTCAAAAGCTCAACCTTCCCAACAAACAATACAAGGGTAACCATTGAGATTACCAACACCTTGTCAGCGAGAGGGTCGATTATTTTGCCAAAGTCAGACGCTTCTGACAGCCATCTTTTTGCAATATGTCCATCAGCCCAATCAGTAAGACACGCGATGACATATATGGCGACCCACGTCACTTCAAACACAATTCCTTGTGACATCGTCAAGAAAAGCACAGCAATGATAAGTCCAGCGACCATTCTGTACAATGATAGGTCGTTTGGAATAGTATGCCTTACTTCAATATTAAGAATCTTCATCTCACTCCCCTCCTCAGAAGTTAAAAGCGTTAAAAAACAATATTCTAAAGACACTTAATCATATAAACAACATTAAATCAACAAAGCGCTTCGCGCTTTGTTGATTTAATGTTGTTTAGCTTATAGCTTATAGGTTTCAACTTGCAGGTTGAAAAGTCTGCCAGTTGCTATGTCCGGTTAACTGGACATAGTTCAGTCTGTAATTATAAAAAACAAAAACCCCTACTTCTCATAGAGAATATAGAGGTGGTAGGATTGGGAGTCCCATTCTTGAGACTCCCTTTCCAGATTTGGTCGGCTAGAGGCGAAGATGACCGCCGAAGGTTTCCGATGTGAGGAAGTCGTCGCTTCTGATGCCGAGTGACGTGCCATTGGCCATATATGCAACAAGACTGGACACACTGGCATATGGAGTGTATCCATATTGGCCAAGATTGATGACTTTGGACGATTTTATCGTCGTAATGATTGCTGAGCCAACGTCGGTCGTGATGTTACCATCTTTAAACGGAAGACTCAGAGCCACTGGCTTCAACGTGATGTCACCAGGATCAGGTTTGAAGCCGAGGTCGGGTGGCGTAGAGCCGCTCGCCAAAATCGAATCAACTTCACCACGAGAAAGTCCAAATGTCAGACCAATCGGCAAAGCGTCAGTGTCGATGCGTGCGGGAGTCATGATGGTCACGTCGGCCATGTCGGTGTAGCCAGCCACAATGTCAGGCGTATAGGCCTGTTGGGTCGGCGGATTGATATCAAACAGCGATTGCTGCGCTGACATGGCGTTGCTGCTCAGGCCTATGGAAAGCAAGGCGATGGTGGCGGTGGCCATGGATATTCGGACATATAACAAAATTCTCATGAAAGAATCTCCCTATTGAAGGTTTCAAATACAGGATCACAGTCCCACACTGACTTAAGTGCTTAAAATACAAAAGAACTGCTCCCACACTCACTATAACACACCAATACACCCCCCTCAACTATTATCCACAGCCATAAAATAATAAGAAAAAGAAAAAGCCCTGCACAGATTGATGGACCTGGGAATTCATCAATACAGTGCAGGACTAGGAGGAACCAGGCCATGGTTCCAAGAACTCTTGGGGAAGAATACGAACCATGGGCAGAGAACAGCATTCCACTTGTCCAAAAGATAAAAATAATATATCACATTTATATAAAAAAGAAACCCCGTGTGGCACACAGGGAGGGGGGAGATCCCAAAGATGCCACACTAGGTTGTCGAAGTCGCAATGGACTTCGCGCACGCAACATGTACTGGGGGGGAATTTCCACGTTGCACAAATAAAATATCACTATATAAATTAAAAGTCAATACTAACCAAAACACTTGGGTGTCTGATATTTCGCAAAATATTATGTCCGGAGACCACAGACCGACACCCAAGTGTTTATAAACTTAATACTCTCCCCCAGGTGGTGGTGGACCATTTGGTGGTGAACTATCAATTGTTGCGCCTCCCAAATCAGGTGTACCCAAAGGCGGCGACATGCCTTTTAATCGAGTTGCCCCTATCACCACTTCTTCTGCCAATCGAAGCTTAGGTCCTTCCTCCCCTAGCACAACCTCTTCTTCTGTCTCAACTTCTTCTTGTAACAAGTCATCAGGAACAGGCGGAAGCTCCAACTCAAATATAGTCTTTTGAGAATATTCTATACTCCCCACTGACGCTGTATTCTGCGTGACCTTATCTTGCCCAGAAAACAAACCAAAATGAGCATTTTCAATCACAGTCAGCACTCGATATTTTACAGAAGACCCAACCGCCGCCATCGTCTTTCCTGTATTTACTACCGCAATGCGTATAGCTGTAACAGACGGGTCAGCAATGGCGAAACCAAACTTTTGCATTCTATAAGAGAACGTGCCAACAGGCGAATCGAAACAACCAGACTCGCTTCCAGAAACCGTGCCTCCTGTCTTTAATCCACTTAACAAATTATCGATATCAGACACAATAGTTCCTGCACCCTGTGCAAGATACTCACGAGAAAATGCATGCCCACGAAAAAGTTCTTCTATGTCAGCAGACGAAGGCGGTAAAAGAACATTTGCAGGGAGAGGTTGTGGAGCACCTACACTAGCCGTCCACTCTCGAACTGTGTTTATAAGATTATCATTACCAGATGTGAGGTACTTACCGCCTCCAGAAACAGAACTCGCTGGTGTCGCAAGATTATATACAGCGATAGCCTCCACAGGCACACCATGCGTAGTCAAATACTTATACATCTCATTCGTATATAAAGTACCCTGAGAATGTCCAACTAATAGAATCTTCTGAGTCGTTATCTCCGAATGAACCTGCATCAATATGGTCTGTAGATCAAAGTCACTCATCGACGACCCCATCACCTGCGACACTGCCTGCGCAATATCCCCGACCCCCGCTAGATGTGATGGGTTATAGCCTAACTTAAATGTGACATTATTACGACCACTTGCTAATAAAAAATAGTCCTTTTTAAATTCATCCATTCCAGCCCTAGCTTCTTCTTCACTTGTAAAAACCCCATTTACAAACACCACAGTATAACCATCAGTTTTACAACTTTCAGCAAGTGCAATATTAGCGTTAGACAATCCTATTACTACGAGAGTCAGAATTACACAAGTTTTTTTAAACATAGAATATTAATTCCTAAATACTTCTTGGTCTAGATCACAGTCTTCTTTTTCATTTCCGCTAGTTGAAGTGATAAATTTAACAAACATGTCTTCATACTTTTCTTTTCTAATTTCAGTATTCATCACAAGATCTCTAACTTGATCTACAAGAAAATCGTGTTTATCAGAAAAAATTTCGATATCTTTACTAGTTGCAATATTCTTATCTAATTGGGGAAGAGATTTTAATAAACAAAAGTACCCTCGTGACGTTTGAATATCAGCTTCTTTCCACGTCTCCGAATCAAACACTTTTGTAATATACAACTGCAATGCCATTGCATACTGCAACAAAGCTGCGCGAATCTTAATATCATATGGATAGATCTCAAAGATAGAGAGTTCAGCATCATCTCGAATACCATTACTGTTTACGTCGATTCCCTCAATAGTCGAATCATTTATTTCTTTGTCGGGCACTGGTGGCAAATTCTCTCCTGTCACATCTGCCATTGTAATAGCTTGCGCATTAATAAATGCAACAGCTTCGTCAGACCTTTCCTGTTCTGCCACAAATGGAATTCGATAGATGACGAGAGCCACATACAACACAATCACAGCCAATAGAACCCACCGCCCATATCTCCACACATTTAAAAAGAAAGTTTTCATGTATAAGTAACTATACCATCACAAAAAAATTAACTCTAGAGCCAGCACTAGAGTCATTTTTTGTGATGATACACTATAGTTATGGCAGATATGACCTCATAGTACATCATGTTGCTCCTTGTACCATTAGCGCTCTCTTGCTTTTTGGGATATAAATTAGCGATATGGCCAAGAAGAAAGATTTTCAATAAAGGAAAACATGTTTTCGCAAGAATTGTATCTATACTAGTATATATAATCACCGTCATTCTGACATTAATTCTTTTAACTTTCCCTATCAGTTTTGGGATATATATTGAAATATTTGGAGAGGACTCTAAATTTATTTTAATTATTTTAGGGTATATGTTACTTTTTCCCCCTGTTTTTATATCTCTTATATCCGTTTTTATTGCCGGATTGTGGTTTACAACAAAACACATAAGTAACTAGACCAGCAGTCTAAATTTGGAGACCAGGTCTCCAAATTTATTATTCTGGGTTTTAACTTACGCATATAGTCTGAAACAGAACTATACCCCTCCTTAAATGTTGGACCTCCGACGTCCCTCATTTTTTGTTGAAGTTTGTTGAAGTCTGACTTCAACAACCAAAAAACCTAACCACCTCAAACCACGTCATTCTGTTAATAACTTTTCTACAAATGGAGGACATCCGACGTCCTCCATTTGTTGTTTAGCAGTCTTCTGAATCTTGGCAGGCTGTTTGGTTTTTGGAGTCGACTTCCTTTTCTGAAATCTGTGAAGTTATGGTTATAATCGCAAAACTAAGAAGTAACATCGCTATAAAACCAACGAAGAATTTGAAAAATGAATGATTTACTATTCGTTGCATATTATTTAATCTTTTATACAAATTTGGAGACCAGGTCTCCAAATTTGTTATTTTAGCTCTATTTAAGATTTTGAATTGCTGACTCTATTATGGTAACTAAGTTTGTATTCCCTGCTGTGTTTGCCATCACTAATACTTCTTCATACACTAGAAGCGCCTCATCTTTCATATCAATCTTTGTGTAATACGAAGCAAGTAACATCCTGATATCAATATCGTCTGGTACAGCTACCACACCCTCCTTAAGTATATCTATTGCCTGTGCTGTATCTGTCTTATATGAATATCTATACAACTCATGAAGTCCTGTGTATGCTCCCGACACACTACTATCGATGTCTATTATTTCTTTAAATACTGCCTCTGATTTCTCGTACTCTCTTAGTTGATAGTGATATAGGTTACCAAGGTTAATGCGAGTATTTACATTGTCTTCTGTGGAAATTATTAAGAATCCCCATATTTCAGCAGCTCCTTCAAAGTCATCAATTATTTTATATTGTATTGCCAAGTCAGACCAAGCTTGAAATGAGTTAGGGTCTTCTTTTAATTGAGTTGTAAGTGTCGCAATATTATTTACTAAAATTTCAATCGCTTCAGAAGAAAACCTATCTGGAAACGTAATTGCTCTACCTAGTTTTGGTCGCGCTACTGTATCAACATCAAGGTCTAAACCTGTTGGTATTTCTTTTATTTCAGCATCACCGCTTTCAACTAGAGCTTCTATACTCCCACCCCCTACTTTATCTAGCTCTCCAGTAGGATTTACAGGAGAAATATCACGCATAACATACCAGCCAATAAGGCCGACAAGGAGCACAGTTACTGTTATTCCAATAATTTTTTGAGTCTTTTCACTGTTGATTTTATCTGTAAACATGTCCACTATTGTATTTTAAAACGCAGTCACAAGCAACCTAAAGGTTGCTTGTGACTGCGTTAGCTATCAGCTTACGGGTTACGGCTTTTAGCAAAAAACACGACCGCCTTCGGCGGTCGTGTTTTCCACGACTCGGTCTGAAAAGACCTTCCTGCTCTGTTGTTTGTATCTAATCGTTGTGGCTTTTAGACAAACAGGGAGGCTCTGCACTGCTGTTTGTATCCAAGCAAAGCTTGGGCAAACAGGGAGCCTGTAAGCTAACAACTGTAAACCTACAAACTGATAAAATAAAAACCCTCGCAAAAGCGAGGGTTTTTATTTTATCTAGGAGTAAGTGTTAGCGAACTTTGCTTCTAGATTAGGTCTAAGTAACGAGATTACTTAACGATAACTTGGTTATCCATGTTACCTGAAGGTAATCCTGATACGAAGTAACCATTTGTCCAATCTTCATGTTCAACATTAGACGTTGTTGTTGCGTTTGGTGACCAAATGAAGTTATCTCCATTTCCATCAGTAAACGCCGTCGAGCTTGCTGCATCAGCCATAAGGAAGCTAGTACCGTTAAGTGGGTAATTCGCATCCCCTAGAAGACTGGTCGTAATTGAACCTGCAGTTGGTCCACCAGTTAGAGCTACATCTCCTACAACCTTAAAGTAGTACGTTGCTCCTGCTGGAATCTGGAGATATGCCTGTGATCCAGACGTACCACCCATAAGGATAATATTGTCTCCATCTACTAATCCAGCGGCTGTACTGTTCAACTGACCAGCAGTAGAGAATCCTGACACTGTTGAGGAGAATCCTGAATCAGTGTAAGCATAAACCTTAAGCTGTTTTACAGTTGTTGATGATGTTCCAGAAGGTGTTGATGATGTCGCAATGTTCACAGTGAACCTGTAGATACCGACTGAACCTGCACTATTAGCTGTCACGCTGAATCGGTAAAGATCCATTGTTGAAGTAACAAGTGTGGTTGAAGGTACTGACAATTTTGCGAATGTTGGGTATGACTTCATCATACGTACTCCATCCACCAAAGTTGAACCTGAAACAGTAACTGTTGTTCCTGATTCTTGTCCGACTCCTTGGGTGTTAGTTCCGTCTGTGTTGATGTCAACCTTAATCAATTTACCTTGTGTTCCTGGTTGTGAAGAACCAATACTTGCAAGGTCAACTTTAACTGTCAACGTCTTGTCAACATCCTTAGGAAGTGTGACAGGAGTTGTTAGAGTTGAAGTTGCGTTTGTGTTTGATCCTACAAAGATAGCTGTACCAACCTTAGTTGAGCCATCCCATAGAGAAACCTGTACAAGGTCTGCTGCTGCACCGCTTGTAAGTACCAATCCTACTCTTTGAAGTGTAACCGCTTCGTTTGAAGCTCGGAATTTAATAACTCCTGCGTTAACTCCAGTTGAGCCAGCTGCTCCAATCACGTATGAAGGGCTCGCTGAGTCCTTTGAAGCTACAACACCTACTGTTGCAACTGTCATCTGAGGTCCTGTTGCGTCAGAAATATTTTCTGATACTGAACTAGATGAAGTTACACCTGTAACTGTTGGGTTAGAAGATGCTAAGTTAATACCCCAAGCAACGTAATCTCCGTCACTAAGACCACTTGCAAGGTCACATTTAACTGCAAGTGACTTAACTGTTCCTTTTGAAATAGTTAATGTCTGGTCAAGTGTGAAAGTTTGGTCAGCGTCAGAAGATCCTGAAGGTGTTACTACATTTGAACCTGTGTTCAAAGCAGTTGAGCCATCAAACAGCTGACAAGCTGTTACATCTGTAACTGCCATTCCACTAAATGTCATTGCAAGCTTAAGTGAAGAGAATCTTACGTCCTCACCTGACTGAGTTGCGTCAAGCTGTACATTAGCAAATGTAAAGTCTTGTGCTCCTGCAGTGATGTTCTGTGCAACTGGTGTTGATGAAATTGCAATATCAAGTGCAGCTGCCTTAACTGTCATAGTGTTAAGAGAGAATGAACCTGTTGCAATTGTAATTGCATCACCTGTTACATCTCCAACTGGAGTAGTCCATGTTGAAGAAGGATCTGTTGTCGCTATGTAAGTACCACCATTTGTAGCATTTGCTCCAATCTTACCTTTCAGTGTGTAAACCATCTTTCCTGTTGGAATGGTTATTGAATCAGTAAATGCAAGTGTCTGTGGAGCGTATCCTGTTGAATCAATTGGACCTGCAACTACTGAACCGTTCTGGTCAACAATAGTTACATTTGTCAAAAGACCACCAGTGCTAACCGATGAAGTAGCAACAGTGAATGTCATTCCTGCGATGTTGATAGCTTCTCCCTTGATGTCTGTCTCGAATCCACCAAGTGGTTGATTAGAAACGTTAACAGCAATGTTTTGAGCTGCAACTGACGCTGACTTCTGGATAGTAGTTACTGATCCAGCTGAGATAGTCATTGTTGCGTTGTCAAAGAATGGAGACCCAGTTGTAAACTCAGAAGCAGTAGTTAATCCTACTGTACCGTCTTGAGACTGAGTAGCTGTAATTCCATATCCGAAGGTTTCACCTGTAACGTAGATGTCTGTTGCCTTAGCAATATCCATAATTACTGTTCGTGATGAACCTGAAGCTATGTCTACCTTTACGTAGACATCTACATTGTTTCCTTTAGTTACTACAATCCCTGAACCGAAGTTCGATGTGTAGTAATTACCATCTGATGAAATAGTTGTTGGGTATGAAGTACCGTCAACTACAGTCACAATATTAGTAATGTCAGTTGTTCCTGCTGAACCAGTTTGATTCCATCGAATGTTTCGAATTCGAATGTCCTCTGCTGAACCTGCAGTAACTTGGACACCAGCTACTCGTACCCCTGTTGTTCCAATCTCTTTGCTTTGTGCTGAGTTTGGATCAAATGAAGATACGGCCATTGTAGCTGCACCAATTGTAAGTGTTGAGTTAATTGTGTGTGAAGCACCAGTAATTGGAAGTGATCCACTTACTGTTGCTGTCGTATTAACTGACACGATTGAAAGTGAAGCCACTTGTCCTGCTCGCAATGTGTTAACAGCTGCCATGTTACCTGCAACGGTAAATGTTTGTGATGTTCCTGCTGGGATAGTTACTGCCTCTCCAACAGTTGCCTGATCGTTTGAGTTAAGAGTCTTTGCTGTTCCAAGCATTACTCCGTTTGAGTCAAGAAGTACAACACCTGCAAATGCTGCATTTGCTGCAAGTCCTGTCCTTTCAACTACAACACTGTTCATTGTTACTGCTCCATCTGAACCTGCGGTTACTGTGAAGTTTGTAAATGGTACGCGTGCTGCGCTTTCTGGCGCTAGTGAAGCTGCTGGTTGTACACCTGCTGAAACGCTAAGTCCTGTTCCTGTTGGAGCTGGAGTTGTTGTTCCACCTGATGTGTCACCACCTGTTGTTGTTCCTGCAACTGCTGTGTACTTAGCCATTGAAATTGGGCCAAAGTATCCAACTGCTGGAGCAACACCGTTAGCTGCTTGCCATGCTGCCACTGCACTCTTAGTAACTGAACCGAAGTATCCGGTTGAGCCTCCTGAGAATGTGAAGTGACCTGTTCCTGTTAAGTAATCTTGTAGACATGTTACGTCTGCACCTTTACTTCCCATTGTAAGAGAAGCTGAGAAAGAACATGCTGTGGTACCAGTTGAACCAGTTCCACTTGTTGCCTGTCCTCGAAGTGAGGCGTTAACATTGTCAATCACTCCTTGATCTGATCCAAAGGATGAGAGCAAAGAAAGGATTGACTGTATTTGAGCTTCGGTAAGTGCGTATGCTTTCACTGATGTGAATGCAAACATTGCGCCGAAGATCATTGCAACAACAATAAGTGCTGTTACGATTTTTCTTGTTTGTAATGTGTTAGTCATAATTAATTTAATTTTCCTATAAACTTTTTGTGTGTCCATGTGTCTTCATAGACACACAAACCTCATATAGGTACAGAATAATTTTGTTCGACCAAAATATATTTCTGTCCTTTATTATGTGTTCAACCAAATGCTTTGTTAGCGACCAAGCATTACGAGGTTGTTCACGTCCGATATTTTCCTTCACTAATTAATCGCTACCTAGTTATCGACATAAGCAACGAGTTTAGCAGGTAAGGGTTTTAGACTGAGTTTCAAGAATAACTTCCATTTATGTATAAAGTAATCCAGTAAAATAATTGTTCAAAAACAATATAAAAAGAATATGTTTTTTATGAACAACTTTAATTTATTATTATTTTGTCAACGATCTTCCCTTCACCGTTTTACTGCCAGTAGTCAAATCATTCACCCAATTCACATCCCGCTACAACGGGATTGCTTAAGGTAAATTATATCTTCCTATAATGAGCAATCAAAACGGTACATGTGGATAAAGGTACATGACCTTATATAAGGGTACAATCATGAAGATTTTTTATCGTCTAGATTATTGCTAAAAGACGCTAAATCTACATGTTTTTACTCCTTATATTGCAACGAACAAAGCCCCGTAAATACCTTTATATAAGGCACACAGGGAAAGTGCTTTTAAGCACTAATTAACAGTTGTCCGCTAACATCCATTGGGGCATATATTACTGTTTTAGGCATATAAAGTCAACCCTAAAACAGCTTATCCGTTCTAGCTTATAGCTTTCAATAAAATACACCTAAACTACGCCATGTAAACAGTAAAGCCCCCGATTGCGAAGCAATCAGGGGCTTTAACCATTTTAAGCCACGAAATAGCTACAGTTTTATACTAACGAATACATACTCCACCTTCTCTCCCCTTCTTTCTTAAGGACACCTTTATGTATAAGAGCTATAAGTTCACGCTGGATAGTTTTCTCACTACAATCAGTAATCACCGCGGAAACGTCCTTTACATTTACACGTTCCTTGTCTCCTATGAGTTTAAGTATAGCTTCGCTTCGTTCATTATGCTTTGCAGAAGCAGAAGTTGTTGAATTGCTGTGTGTATACTTTTTAGTGTCTTTTATATTACTAAACGTCCTTTCGGAGTCTTTTATATTAAAGGACGTACTTCTGTCCTTAATATTTTCTATATTAAAATGTCCGTTACCAACTACCACCTTCTCTGAGAGTTCTGTGTCGGAAGATTCCCTAATAAATATAATAAGGCCACTTAATTCCCTTTTAAGTACCTCCAGATTCATATCCGATACAAATCCCGCAACATGTAGAATGTCGAGCAGAGACATGACTTCATATATAGATGCGACAACATTATCAACCCTATAAGACCCAGCAGATTTAAAACCAGATCGAAGTTGAAGTATGTCTGATAGAATACAAATTGATTTGTCTCTTACAGTATTTCTAACGGACTCTTTCTCAGGGACAGAGTTTGTAACAAGGTGGAGTGCGATAATAATTTTCTCTGTTTTTTCGTACGCATGAGCACCTGCATAATTATCTCCAAAAGGGCTGTGCACACTGACGTCAAACCCAGTCTTTCCGTATGAATATGTTGGCGATTGTAGCTGCTTGTTCTTTTTATTAACCATAAGGACATTATTTATGTCTTAAAGACATGTCTTAGAAGTGTCTTTCGTCTTGTCTCTTATCATGTCTTTTATCTTTTTTAAAGACATATTAACTTATGTCCATTATATATAGGACATCCAAAAGTACAATAGGCAAAATCATTACAAAACACATACACAAAAATGTCATCCATTTGGCGGTCCGACCGCCAAATACATAACCAAGGGTTGTCCTTGGTTATGTATTGAATATAAGCTTCTACATAACCCAAAGCCCCTGATTTACGACTCGCTTCACTCTTGAACAAATCGGTAGCCACGCAATCAGGGGCTTTCCCACAGCTTTATACTGCCTAGTTATGTTATTATTGATAGAAATCAGCGTACCCTCCAAATTTTTTGCGAGTAAAAAAGCAAAAACTTTAGGTGGGTCTAAGATTTTCTAATTCACTACATTCACAATAAAATCTAAGACATGGCTAAAAAAAAGAAAAAAGGAAATAAAAAAGATCTTGCAATTAGTAACATATTTGAAGACCTGAAAGAAGAAACTGTACGTGGTATTTGGGGTATCGTATTCCTATTTATCACACTCTTTTTTATACTGTCCGCATTTAATATCGCAGGTATAGCAGGGCGAGCTACATTCAACAGTCTCTCCACTCTCTTTGGTGTTGGATACTTCTTATTACCTATCGTTCTATTTTTCATAGCAATTTCATTCTTTCGTTCATACGAACATGCATACGGCACACTAAAGAACGTGAGCGCAGGAGTATTTATACTCTCAAGTTTAGGAATTATAGATATAGCATTTAAAGGAAGTGCTGGAATAATAGGAGGTTTCGTATCGTCCCCTATTGTTGCATTACTCGATGTATATGCATCTGTACTTATGCTCGTTGTGCTTATTATATTGTCTCTTGTTATTATGTTCGACTTCCTGCCAAGTTTTTCATTCTTGAATGTCTTCAAACGAAAAGATACTGAAGAGGAGAAATACTACGAGGATGACGCCGAGGAAGAAGCGTACGAAGAAGATGACGATTTCTCGCAAGAAATCGCGCCCGGAGGCGATGAAGATGCAGAGGAGGAGGAATACGACGAAGAAGAAACTGAAGACGAAGAAGAAGGCGCTGGTGGATTAAAAGGTCTACTCGGTTTCGGCAAAAAAGATCCTAAAATAAATACATATGCATCGTTTGGAGAGTACACTCCCCCTCCCCTGTCACTACTTGAAAAGGATAAAGGAAAGCCAGACGTGGGAGACGTAAAAGCAAATGCCAACATCATAAAACGCACGCTACAAAACTTTGGCATACAAGTAGAGATGGATGAAGTTTCTATCGGTCCGACAGTAACTCGCTACACACTCAAACCAGCCGAAGGAGTTAGACTTTCTAAAATTCTCACACTTCAAAACAATCTAGAGCTCGCACTCGCAGCATATCCAGTACGCATAGAAGCACCAATACCAGGCAAGTCACTCGTTGGCATTGAAATACCAAACAAGTCTAAAGCTATGGTAGGACTCGCTTCCCTATTAGCAAATGATGAGTACCAGAACTCAGATAAGTCACTGCTCATAGGTCTCGGCCGCGACATTGTCGGTAACTCACATTTCTATGATTTAGCGAAGATGCCTCACCTTCTTATTGCCGGAGCAACTGGATCAGGTAAATCAGTCATGATTCACAATGTAGTTATGTCACTTATCTACCGCAAGTCACCACAAGACATGCGACTTATCTTAGTTGATCCAAAACGTGTCGAATTAACTCTATACAAAAACATTCCACACCTACTCACTCCTGTAATAACTAATGCTAAGAAGACTATCTTAGCCCTCAAATGGCTCGCAAATGAGATGGATAGGCGCTACGACATATTAGAAGAAGCCTCAGTGCGAGACATATCTTCTTATCACAAGAACATAGTCGCGCCATCAGTCGACAAAGACTTGCCAGAAGACGAGGTACCAGAACCAATGCCGTATATTGTACTTATTATCGACGAGCTTGCAGACATAATGCAAGCATATCCACGAGAGCTCGAGAGTGCCATAGTACGTCTTGCACAAATGAGTCGTGCAGTAGGAATTCATTTAATACTTTCAACACAAAGGCCTTCAGTGCAGGTTATTACAGGACTTATTAAAGCCAACATACCAACACGCATCGCCTTACAAGTATCTTCGCAGATAGACTCACGAACCATTCTCGACACAGGAGGTGCAGAGAAGCTTCTTGGTGCAGGAGATATGCTCTTCCTTTCAGGAGAAATGTCTAAACCACTACGAATACAATCTCCATTTATAACAGAAACAGAATTAAAGAAAGTGTCTTCGTTCTTGATTAAGAGTTACGAAAATGAATTACCAAGTGAAATAGATTTCACTGAAACCAGTGGAGACCCTGCCATGTTCTCCGCAACTCTCGATGATCAAGATGAGCAAGAAGATGCTCTGTACGACGACGCATATCGCGTAATTATCGAAGCAGGAAAAGCCTCAACATCATACCTACAACGAAAGTTGCGTGTAGGTTATGCTCGTGCAGCACGCTTAATGGATATGCTTGAAGACAGAGGAGTAATAGGCCCAGCAAACGGCTCAAAACCACGTGAGGTTCTTGACGACCACGATGATTTCTCAGAAGAAATCACGTCCGGAGACGACGTTGACGAAACCGATCCCGTTAGAACTGACGACTCTGACGAGTCTACTTCTAACGGGACAGGTGACGAACTCCCATCTGAAGAGGAAGAATTATATGAAGATGACGACGATTCCTCAGAAGAAATCGCGCCCAAAGGCGTTGTTAAGTAACCCATAAACTTCTTTACCAACTTACCAATTAATTTGAACTTTATAACCACTCCTAATGACCCTGATCAAACGAGCAAACATAAAAACTGTAATATTTATCCTCCTTTTACTCGGCATACTTGGGTACACGTACTTCCAGATGCAAAACTTGGTAACTGGACCAGTACTAACAATATCAGAACCACAAAGCGGTGATGTGTTCACATCTTCCCTAGTAGAGATATCTGGCGCAGCGAAAAACATATCGAGTATCAGCTTAAATGATAGACAAATCTACATAGATGAAAGCGGGGCGTTTAAAGAAAAGATATTACTATCCAAAGGATACAATATAGTCACTATACGAGCAGAAGATCGGTTTGGTATAGAAACAAAAGAGGTTCTTGAGCTTGTATACAACTAGAGTAGCTTTTAGGAGAACAGAAAACCACGTGCAGGCTGCACCTGCACGTGGTTTTCTATATTTTCGCCGAATATCAATACTTGCCAAAAACGCCCAAAACCTAGTGTATACTTATCCTATAAATATTTAACATAATTCCTTATTCATAATTCCTAATTCACGACTCGGTCTAACGACCTCCCTGCACTGCAGTTTATAAATTAATCGCTTCGCTCTTAAATAAACTGGGAGCATAATTAAATCTAAAAATATGGCAACAAAAAAAGCAAAGAAAGCGCCGAAAGCTACCAATACTGGAGTTGAAGACGCAATTAACGAAATCAAAACAAAATTCGGCGACGAAGCAATCATGCGCCTCGGAGACAAACCAAGAGTAGATGTCGACGTAATTCATACAGGGTCAATTGGTATTGATTGGGCTCTCGGTATAGGAGGGCTCCCACGTGGGCGAATTATAGAAATATTCGGTCCAGAAAGTTCAGGTAAAACCACCCTTTCTCTACACGTAATAGCGGAAGCACAGAAAAATGGCGGTGTGTGTGCCTTCATAGATGCAGAGCATGCCATGGATCCAGTATATGCAGAAAAACTCGGCGTTAAAAACGAAGAACTCCTTATCTCTCAGCCAGACACAGGAGAGCAAGCACTTGAGATCACCGAGAGCCTAATTCGTTCAGGTAAGCTTGATGTCATAGTCATAGACTCAGTTGCAGCCCTTACACCAAAAGACGAGATAGAGGGCGACATGGGGGCGCATCACGTCGGCAAGCAAGCGCGCCTAATGTCACAAGCACTCAGGAAGCTCACTGCAATAACCGCCAAATCAAAGACTATAGTAATATTTATAAACCAAATCCGTATGCAAATAGGTGTCATGTTTGGTAATCCAGAGACAACAACAGGAGGAAAAGCGTTGAAGTTCTATACCTCAGTACGTATAGACATCCGCCGTATCGCACAGATTAAGAAAAACGATGAAGTTATGGGAGGACGTCACAGAGTAAAGATAGTCAAAAACAAAATAGCCGCACCGTTTAAAGTCACAGAGTTCGACCTTATGTACAATGAAGGCATATCCAAAGAGGGCGAGTTATTAGCCCTCGGAGAAAAATTCGGAATCATAAGAAAAGCAGGCGCTTCATACTCTTACCTACCAGGAGGAGACGAAAAGGAAATAGAGAAGCTCGGTAGAGGCTACGATGCCACCCGAGTAATGCTCAAAGAAAACAAAAAGCTCACCAACAGAATCCTAAAAGATATCAAAAAGTTTTTAGTCTAGATTGTAGTTAATAGTTTTTAGTATATTGTCCAAGAACCTCCCTTGTACAAATCAAAGAAAATCAAAACAAAAGCCCGACAGAAGTCGAGACTTCTGTCGGGGAATTTAGGCCACTCTACCCACAAAGCCATTTGCCGGACTATTAAGGGTGATAAGTCCTGATTCTTCCAGTGACTTCACCAAGCCTCTCTCCTCTTGCGAAAGCTTGTGCCAATCCCTACCCGAGTAAAGCTTAGCAGCGATTTTTGCGATTTTCTCAAACATAGCAGGCACCTCTTCTAAATGTTCAATTCAAAAGTCACTATATCACAAAACATATATTTCGCTATTTAAAAACCAAAAGCCCAACCTTAGACAAATTTAATATATATAGTATTATGCCAATAGGAAATCAGTAAAAGGAGTAGTGATTTGTCTGAAATTATGCAAGACCAACCAAACCATACTGAGCGACGAAACGGCGAAAAGTTCCTGAATAACATGACAATCCATGAATTTATCGAATGTCCGTGGGAGACGAAAAGACGCGGTAACTATGCACTCGATGAACACGGTGAGGTGATACAGCCCACAAGAGATCGCCCTGATAGACTATTCCCTATCTTTGTGCAAGAAGAAGAATAGAATACTGCCAGAAAGGGAAAGTTGTTCGGAGAATAAGGAAGGTTCTTCGAGAATTTACGCAACTTCCTGGTATCTCCGTCGATGTGAGAATCGGCGGTGACACTAAGGAAGACCTTCTTAAAAAACTTTCACGTGTGAAGGTTAAGGTATGGGCAAAGGCGATGGTGGAAGGTCAAGCTTTTCGAGTTGCACCTGTTACCACAACCGTGAACCTACTCATTGTAACCATCGAGAATCTTGGGTTTACCGAGAGCCCAGACTTCAATGAAGTTTTAGTCCGTGGAATAGAACTAGGGTATCAAATTTGTCACCCAGAAGTCGGTCCACGACTGTGGCTCCAAGGAGGGTTAGCCGACGGAATGTACTATGTCGCCATGAATCCATTACATAGTCGTAATCCAAATCCTGAACCATTCTACCTTGCCTTCCCTAACGACTGGTTGGGTCAAGGTCCGGGAATGAAAGCAAAACTTCCCTTGGATCAAAAAATTATCTTTGCACAAGAATAACTACAAAATCAGAGTCGCCACACAAAGGCGACTCTTTTGTTACCTATTTTTTCCACCAAACTGCATTCAGTTCTGTAAGCTTATAAAAACCCGAAAGCCCACGATTAGCTAGTCTGTGGACATGATATCTTGCGAGATATCAGCAATCGGTGGTTTTATACCCAAACTAATCGCTCGTTTGCCAGATATTGTTACAGCTGGCACTCTTCTACCACCCATAATCTTTAGCATCTTCCTAGTAATGAAGGACGTCTAATTTCTCTCAAGAAATCATGTCTGATTCTGATATCTCGCAAAATATCATGTCCACAGACCGGAGACCGACGTCCCTCATTTCAAAAACAACCCCATTGAATTAAATTCGGCTACTCAACCGCCAAATTTTGCCATAAAAAATTAACCCTATACTTAACTCAACACAACATTACGCATATAGTCAGAAACAGAACTATATCCTTCCTTAATAGCCTTTTTCTCTATTTTATTTTTGTCTGTAGAAGAAACCCTAAAGCGTATCACTTCAGACTGTTTTTTATTATGTTCTTTCTCGGCAATTATTAAATTTGGCAAGTCGATAATAAGACGAGCAACGTCTTCTGCTAGAAATTCCTGCGCTATATTCGCATCTTTACATTCAACAAAAACCACACCTTTCTTTTTTTCTTCAAGACTGTAATTATATTTCTTATTATTTACTGTTATATTTGATGTTATCCTTTTCATAATTTTCTCTATCTTATCTTTTATTTTATCTTATTGATTATCTTTTTTGCTTTTTCTTTATAGAAATCTTTACACTCTCTCTTATGCATAGGAATTATCAAATCCTGTCTGAGTTTAGAGTGTTTAAATTTTACGTGACTCCCTTTCGCATTAATTTTTTCAAATCCAAAATGAAATAATATATTCTCTAAATCTGAATACTTAGTAGAAGTTGGATTCTTTAAGAACTTTTCGACCTTTTTAACTATCTTCGTCATACTAGTTATATATTAATTATTAATAGCTACATTCTATCAAAATGTAGCTACATATGCAATCCCCTATTATACGGCCTTTCAATTTCAATATTAACTCCAGCAATTTGGAGTCCCGACCTCCAAACCCACTATCCCAACCCCAAATGAGGGACGTCCTTCATTTCAAAAGCAACCCTAAAAAATCTAACCCCTAACCAATTTCCCAGAATAAGAAAAGTTCTTAATAGTATCCTTCACAAGCAACACCATAACCACTACCACCACACCGAGTACAAGTTGTACAGAAAGCTCTGTATTTGAGATAGCACTATTAGTGAAACGATACATACTATTAAACTCAAGAAGTGACGGCATATTGTTAAACACATTTGCAACAGAAACAAGTGAAGATATTACTGCAGTAGCAAGAGCCAGTGCATACACCTTAAACATAAGTGGGTTAAATACCTTTTTAAGGTAGTACACCATCCTTACCTGCCTCATTATTTTTTGTTCTAATTCTTTGGTCATAATCTTGTATCTATGTTGATAATGTCTCTTCTTGATCCTTCGCTTGTTTATCCAATTCTTTACGAAATGCAACTTTTGCCCTATGCACCCGAGTCTTTACCGCACCAACCGTAATCCCCTCTTCTTCTGCTATATTCTTCTGTGGTTTACCTTCTATAAAATGTTTATGTAAAATCTGCGCAAACTTTTCCGGCAATTCTGACAGTATCGAAACGACGTAATCACTCATCTCAAATTTCTCAAACTGTTCGCTCTTCGTATCAGGAAGAGTCTCATATATCTCAGGCTCAAGTTTTTGTAAATTATTCCAATCCTTCTTTAGCTTCTGATACTTTGTAAACGAGGTGTTCATAAGTATCCTGTACCCCCACGAGCTAAACGAAGCCCCTTCTTGCACAGTAAACCTATCGGCGTATATATAAATCTTACTAAATGTCTCTTGGACAACCTCTTCAGCATCCTCTTTGTTTTTTAAAATCGAGATAGCTTTCCTTAAAAAGGCATCCTGATACCGCTCTAGAAGAATCTTAAAGTGCTCAGGCTTTCGCACAGATAGAGCTAGAATCTCTTCATCAGTTTTATCACCAGTATCTGTATATATCTGTTGTTCATCAAGTAATCCCATAATTACAGTATACATGGTAGTAGACAGACAGAGTAGAACAGTAGAAGTCTCAAAACCCCTCTGCGACCCACTCATCATCTTATCCTGATACCACTTTCGACCTCTGTACTTATTGTAACCACCACCTCCATCACAAAGTTACAAATCAAATTATATAAAAAATGAAAAACCTTCATCAACACACTGGTTGATGACGGCACTCTATATATTAGAGCAAGCTAATTTAAAACAGAGTTCGTTTAGATCGCATAGTCTCAAACACTGTAAACAATAAAAAGTTTTCGATTATCCTGCGTGAACGACGTCTCCTCATGTCTTTAAGTGCTAATCCAAGCACTTTATGTAACGCCTCAGCACTATCGTAAGTCAGTTCCAGAGAAGTAACACGTTTGCCACCGCGATGCTTTACTTCTTCAGTGACTAAGCTTACAAGCTTGCCGTCACAAACATCAGCTGGTTCAATCTTCCTTTGGAAATTTAATGAAATCTTTTCCAAGTCTTTATCCGAAACCTGGACAGAGACCAATCGACCGCTTCCAAGCGGCTTGAAGTACCTCATAGTACCTGTTGTAACATCCGTAAAAAGATTGAATAATTTAAAAATGTTTAACATTTTTAACACCCTTTCAGTATATGTCTAAACTAACTAAACATAACTTACATTAAAACATACACAAATGCAAAAGCCACTGAAGAAGTGACCTCCACAGTGACTTATTTATTTTCTGTCAGATTTTCCGCCTTCAAATACATACAAGCCTGATTTGTGTTCCCACCCAATGCTGACTGATTCGTCTTCCACAGTTTCGGCAATAACCTGATCATCTCCATTGAGATTTTCATCTACGTAACACGAGGTGACAATTTCACGAGCTACAACACCTGTGAGACTGTCCTGTTTTGATACCTCTCCTTTACCTCTGCAAAAACCGCACACTTTCCGCTGTCCGTGACAATTAGGGCAAATCTCTTTCTTTGTAACTTCACTCATAATCCATCCTTTTTTTATTAAAATTCATGAACTTAACTACAAAAAGAATACATCAAATATATCACATTGTCAATATATCAAAGTCCAAAACTCAGATTTGGGTAGTTTATTTCTTGTAATATATCGTATGTTTTTACAGAATGCACTCTATGGGATATACTAACCTCCACCATGCTTAGCTATAATGAAATACTCCCAAGGAAATATATAGCTCTAGAAAATGAGCCGTATGAGGTCATGTCTTCTAATACCGCAAAGAAAAACCGCCAAAAACCAGTAAACCAAACAAAACTCAAGAACCTAATAAATGGACGTGTAGTAGAACAAGCTTTTCATCAATCCGACAAAGTACAAGAAGCAGACATCAGCAAGAAAACCATAAAATACCTATACGAAAACAAAGGCGAGTTATGGTTCTCTGATCCTCAAAACCCTAAAGACAGATTTCAACTTTCCAAAGAAACCGTTGGGAGTAGTTCAGAATATATAAAAGAAAACAGTGAAGTGACAGGACTCACCTTCAACGATGATATCATAGGCATTTCACTCCCTATCAAAATAGAGCTAGAGGTCGCAGAAGCACCACCAGGAATTAGAGGCAACACAGCACAAGGAGGCTCTAAAGTAATTGTGCTTGAGACAGGCACAACTGTATCAACTCCCTTTTTTATAAACGAAGGCGACATAATCCGCATCAACACCGAAACAGGCGAATATGTCGAGCGAGTTGAAAAGAAATAATAATCTGCTATATTGAGTACAGAAATTACTCAGCAGGAGGATACAAGTCATGTCACAAATTGGTATTCCGTTAAATGATTCCACAACAGCGCACTTGTCAGCGTATCAAAGCAGCCTACTAAGTGCTTTCCTTATGGAATCTAGCGCTTATTATGAAAACCCACCAGAAGACGCCGAAAGAAGTGACGACGGTCGCTTCGTTCCATCAGAATCACTGCAGGCAAAATATGATGCCATTGTTAAATTTAGCGGCGATGAATATTGTCCAGTGCGACAGCGTGTGCAGATGTTCGCACTATGTGATTTGCCAACACACCAGGAGATACAGCAACATTCGCTTATTCCGACAAACATCACAGTACATTAAAAATGTTTTTCGATTTAAAAACCGCCACCCGTGGCGGTTTTTCCTTTTTCAAAATCCAAATAAAAAACAACTAAGTCACCTGAGCTGTTTTTTATATTCATAGAAAACTTAGAACTTATCGGGTCCAGCAATTTCTCCTAGGAAAAAAGGAGAAATCGGGACATAAATTCGATATAGTCGCTACGCTCGTTATCTTATTTAGATACAAAAGGAAGTAATCCCATAAAACGAGCGCGCTTTACAGCCTCTTCCATTCTGCGTTGATGCTTCGCGGTTAGGTTAGTCTTCTTACGTGCAAGAATACGTCCGTGTGGATTCAAAAACTGCTTTAAGATATCAATATCTCGATAGTCGATATGTTTTATATTATGTGTTGAAAAAAAGTCTGTGTTCATAGTAATTAAATTAAAATGGTATATCGTCTGGGTTAATATCTTCTTCTGGATATTCTATTGCATCCACTTTTGTCTCTGTTGGTTTAGCACCTTCATCTGCCTTTGGAGTAGTATTACCACCTCCAGTGTCACCACTGTTTCGTGAGCCAAACTGTACTCTATCAGCAACTATCTCTGTTCGATATTTCTTAACTCCGTCTGCATCCCAGCTTCGTGTCTGAAGTCGCCCTTCAATTAAAACAGAGCTTCCTTTCTTTAGGTACTGTGCACTTGTCTCTGCTTGTCGTCCAAATACCACAATATTATGATACTCAACAGCTTCTTGCTTCTGTCCGTCTTTATCTTTCCAAACACGGTTGGTAGCAACACTAAAGCTAGTTACCTGTATTCCAGACGGGAGTGAACGCAACTCAGGGTCACGTGTCAGATTTCCAATAATAAGAGCTTTGTTTAAATACATCCCATTAGAGACAGGTCGCGGTCGTGCGAACTTGTCTGATTATTGTCTTATAAATTTGTTTTCGACTCATTTTCATATTTTTGATTATATCCTACGTGACCGCGGTCTCTAACGGGATACATATAGATTTATTCTACCACAATCTCTTTAATACTTTCATCAAGAGCCTTTTCAGATACCTTAACGCCTAATTCTTCTTTTTTAGGAGTTGTTTTTGGCGCAACATTATGTTTTCGTTCAGTTCTCACTTGAGGAAGCCTCATTTCCGAACGAGTACTTTCTTTCACTGTATTAAAGATAATGTGTCGAAGGATATTTTTGTTTATATCAAGAACGTTTTTAACCTCAATAACTCCAGATGGCGCCATCTCAAACTTAATCCCACCAAAGTATGCTGTCTCAAACTTTTCTTTCTTTCCCTTTTCAGTTCTGAACATGTCATATGCAAGGTCGATATGTTTTGGAACTTCTTCTGATATAACAGTACCGCCGTGCTCCTTAATAAAATCCTTAATAGCCAAAGCCTCTTTTGGTGCTTCTTCTTCTGAAACAGCTGGAATAATACTGTACCCCAATTCATATACACGCGGATCAATATCCCCGTCCATATCAATATCTACTTCATTTATTATGTTTTCTGTCTTTTCCACTTCTGTCATATATCTTTACAATGTGCTCTACTTTACCATAAGCGAAGTACCACCGCAAGAAATCTAAGATTTTGCCTTGGTAGATACTGTTATCCAGTATTCAAACACCCTATCTTTCATAAGAATAGGAAACAAGTACGCTGAAATGGTATTAAACATAAACTCTTTAGGAAAGATGTTCGATACTATCTTTCCGAATCTTGGATGATTAAACAGCTTCTCAGCCTTCTTTTCGAACCGCACGAGTGTAGGGATAATGAGTTCAGAAAGATTTTCTTCATAATCTATCTTAAATCCTGCTTCTAATATTTTTTCTTTTACAGTAGAATATTGTTCAAATTCTTCAACCGCCATCCCGCGTTCGAGTAATTTTGCTATAACCTCTTCATCATCAGTTAGACCCATTCTTCGTTGACCTGAATACCCATCAAGAATTATAAACAAGCCTTCTGGCTTTAAAACCCTACGTACTTCATTAATAACTTTATTCTTCTCGACACTATGACACAATGCTTCCACTACAAATACAACATCAAAAAAACTATCTCCGTACTGTTTTAAATTATGATAATCGCCAAAACTAGGATGGTAATTAGCGACTTTCTTTGCTTTCTTGAAGGCGAAGTCTAACTGCCATTTTGATATATCTATCCCATAAAAAGATACTGAACTATTTTTTTGAGCTAACCATAAAGAATTTGCTCCCCTGCCAGTAGCAAGCTCTAAAACATTTTGGGCTTTAACTTTATGTATACATGTGTCGATTATTCGAACTGATTCTAATAAATCCTCTTCCTTGTAGATACCGTTCCGACTAATACCCATGTGTATAAAATCTGTCTTTGTATGAAAAAGAGAATATGGAATCTTGTTTATTTTGTAATACTTTTGTATATATTCTTTATTTGGATTTATAGAGAGAACTTTCTTGATATCAAAAATACTAGATATTACATTGAGTTTCTCTTTTAGTTCAGTGCTCATATGCTATTTTAAATTAATCTCATAAATCACTGGAAATGTACTAAAACCTTCTTTATTGTCTGTCTGTTGAGTAATTTCATATTGCAATGCTTGAGTTTTTACTCCAGAAAAATCTTTCTCTATAAGACTAAGTGCTTTTTCAGCTTCGGTCGGTTCTACTTTTAAAATGGATATATGTGGGTCATACTCAAAGTGTCGAAACTTATTATTACTTTGTTCTTCAAGTCCTATATCCTTAGTAACTCTAAATACTCGTTCGTGAAGTTTAAAAAGTAGCCTTCGTGACTTTTTACTTAAATGTAAGAAAATATAATCTTTTGTATCGGAAAGACTAAAATCGCTAAACTCCAAAGTCCACTGGACATCATCTTTAAACTCATCCACCAAAACCCGAACAAAATCTTGTGCAGTTTCTTTATCCATAAACTTTGTAGCAATAGCTAAATGTGGAGAAGAATCGTAAAACCGTCGCTCTTTAAATTGTTTAGTAAGTTTTTCTTGCTCACTTTTTAATCTACCAATCACCTCAGTATCTAAATGAATATTAAACGAATGTGCAAGTTCTTCTTTCATAAAAAATTATTATTTCTGTATTATACGAAAAGTATTTTTTATAAGTTGTACTTTAAGTTCCTCAACATCCTCACCCCTAATCTCCGCCATTTTTTCTACAACCTCAATAACATATACAGGCTCATCCCTCTTCCCTCTATATGGCACGGGGGCAGCATAAGGCGAATCGGTCTCTGCAAGTATCATGTCTTTTGGTGCATATTTCACCGTATCGTCGTAGTCGTGTGTAAAAGTAATAACACCAGGAAATGATGTCGTAAAATCAAGTTCATAATATCGCTTCGCAATCTCAGGTGAAGTAGTGAAAAAATGTGAGTTTCCACGTAATTTATCTCCATATTCTTTTTTCTTTGATTTCAACATGTCGAGTCCTTCCTTGTGAGCATCTCGAATATGTAACATCATCGGTTTATCATACTTCACAGCAAAATCAATCTGCTTTTCAAACTCCTTTCTCTGTCGCGCTCTTTCAGTATCGTCTTTAATATGAAAGTAGTCCAGTCCACACTCACCCACCATGACCACATTTTCATCTGAGAGAAGTTTTTCATAAATCCCTTCATCAAATGACTCTTTTTTGTTATCTGCTGGATGAAGTCCAACAGTCGCAAATACTCCTTCGTGTTTTTGAGCAAACGCAAGTGCTTTTTTTGATTGTTCTATATCAGTACCCACCACAATAGTTCCAACTTTCTTTTCTCTCATACGCGCCAACACCTCGTCGATATCATCATCGAATTTTCCAAAGTGTATATGTGAATGAAAATCAAAATATTCAAGCATTATTTTTCTAACCGTGGAAATAAGTTCTCAGGTTTTTTATTGGTTTCAATAGCTTCCTCAATCTTTTTACTCGTCTCTGGAATAATTGGACGTAAGTGAAAAGATATCACGACCAATTTTCGTACAAGCAATTCTATTACTTCAATAGCTTTATTTTTATCCTCCTCACTCTCAGATTTAATTAATTTAAATGGTTGCGTTTCTTGAATAAGCTTATCTGCTATCGCGATATCCTCCCATATAAGATCTAATGTTTTTTGAAACTCAAAATTACTATAACCATCTTTATAAGGCTTACTTCTTTCATCATTAAACCCTTTCTCTTCTACACACGTGCGGTCAATAGCTTCGGGAAGATGTTCTTCAGCCATTTTCATTACACGCGACACAAGGTTACCTAATCCATTCACCAAATCAGCCGTATACCATTCATCGAGTCGTTCCCAAGTAACATCAGTATCTTCAACTGGGTGTACGTGCTTAAGTAGCAGAAACCGCGTAGCTTCAGTCCCATATCGCTCTACCAACTCAAATGGGCTAATCACATTACCAAGAGATTTAGATATCTTCTGCCCACCTGAGTTAATAAAACCATGATAGAAAATCTTGTCCGTATTTTTAATCCCCGCAGACATGAGCATTGCCTGCCACATAATAGATTGAAAACGCACTTGATCCTTCCCTGCTATTTGAAGCGTCTCGCCCTCTTCCCAATACTTTTTAAAGTTTCCATTCTCATCATCTTTCCAGCCAAGAGTTGAAATATAATTAGTAAGAGCATCAAACCAAACATAAAGAACCTGCTCATCATCCCCTGGCACTGGCACTCCCCAAGACAGTCTTTCTTTCTCTCTTGAAATACTAAAATCTTCGAGACCTCCTCGCACAAACTCAAGTGCTTCAAGTCGTCTATGCTCTGGCACTACCACACCCTCTTTACTTAAATAGTCTTCTAATTGTTTTTGATATCGAGATAGTTTAAAGAAATAATTCTCTTCTTCTATTATCTGTGGTTCTTGAGTTGGATGTAGTGGACACTTCCCGTCTTCAAGATCTTTCTCTGTCAAATACTTTTCACACCCAACACAATAAAGTCCTTTGTATTTCTTTTTCTCAATGTCGCCGTTTGCATCACATATCTTCCATAACTCCTGCGCTGCTTTTATGTGCGCCTCGTCAGTAGTTCGCACAAAAGCATCTACTGAAAGGTTGAGTGCTTCTTTTAATTTCATTACCTCTTGCGCATATCGATCTACATACTTTTGAATATCTTCTTTGTTCTCTTCTGCCTTATCCCAAATCTTCTGACCGTGTTCGTCAGTACCAGTATTGAAAAATACATCTCGCCCCATAAGACGCGCGAAACGTGCAAGTGCGTCCGCTTGCAAAATTTCAACCGCAAAACCAATATGCGGGTCCGCATTCACATACGGAAGTGTAGTTGTTATATAAAAAGGTTTGGACATAGTTTTTGTATTATCACTACGATATTACGCCAGAGATTATTTTTTATCAAGTCCAGAACTAACACAATTGGGTACAGTTCGAGAAGCACGAACTAAATGGAATGAACTGTATCGAGCATACAGTGAATGATATTTAGTGAAGTAGCGACGAAGAAATGCTCCCTGTTTGTCTAAGAGTCACAGCGATTAGATACAAACAGCAGTGCCTGTGGCCGCTGATTGTGTCAGTTTTGAAGTGCCCCTTCCTTCTTCTTCTGCATATCACTCACAAACTCTTGAATCACAGCTGCAATAGGTACAGCCAAGATAACCCCCAAGAACCCAGCTAGTTGAGCCCCCACAAGAAGCGCAATAATAACCAAAAGAGGCGGAACACCAACCACTTTAGTCACCACAAGCGGATAGATAAGGTGATTTTCAAACTGCTGAATAATTACATAAAGACCCATGACCATAAGTCCAGTTGTAGCACCACCGTCAACAAAACCAATAATAATAGCCGGAATTGATGAAAGAATAGGTCCAAATACAGGTATCAACTCAAACATTGCAGCAATTACAGCAAGAAGGAGTGCGTACTTAACTCCCAGTATAGTAAGACCAAGGTACACGAGCATACCCACAATCACGGCCAAAATAATCTGTCCCTGCATCCATAAACCAATCTTAATCTGAGAACGCTTCCAGAGGCTAATTATCTCTTTTTGATATTTTACAGGAGATATAATTCTAAGGAAATCGTCTATTCCAGTCTCTTGCATAGCGAAATAAAAGGAGAAAACTATAATCAAGACGAAGCTAAATACACCACCAAATACAAACGTAACAGTTGCTAAGAAACTTTCCGAAACATTAGAAAAGAGAGCCCTCAACTCCGTCACTACATTGGTTATTGAAAATGTATCAACGACACTCTGTGTTCCCAAAAATACAGACTCTTGAAATGGTCTCGATGAATCAAATGTATCTAAATAGCTAGGCAAAACTCCCAAGAAATTAATCATCTCAGTTAAAACTGGTGGCAAGAAAAAGTAAAAGAATCCAAGCAAGAAAGCAAAAAATAACAAGTAAACCACCATAACAGCTACAACGCGTGGGAACCTATACCGCACAAACCATTTTGTAGCAGGTTCGATAGCAGAGGCTATAACCACAGAAGTCAAAATGACCAGAACGAGGTCCTGTAAATAAAAGAGTGCCACGAACAATATTACAAGTAATATAGATTTAATAACCGTTCCGGTCGTAATATTTACAATTAGCTGTTTAGTGTTATCAGACATACCATTAATTATATAATTAATAGATAGTAGTAGCCAGTAAGTAGACGCTAACCCAGATTACAAATCTTTTTTCAACACCTCAACAAGATTTTCAATTGAAACCCTTTCTTGTTCTGCTGTATCTCTATTACGCACAGTCACAGTATTATCTTCTAAAGTATCGAAATCAATAGTAATACAGTACGGCGTGCCTATTTCATCTTGCCTACGATACCTCTTGCCTACATTTCCATTATCATCAAACATTATTTGAGGAATCTCTTTCTTAAGGTTTTTATACACCTCACGAGCCTTCTCCTGAAGCTCTGGCTTATTCTTCATAAGTGGAAACACAGCAGCTTTAATAGGCGCCACAGATGGCTTAAACGCAAGGTACACCCTTTTACTGTCTCCTACTTCATCCTCACGATATGCAGACACAAGAACAGCTAATACCGTCCTATCAACACCAAGCGATGGTTCCACAACATGAGGTACAAATCTTTCATTAGTTTCTGTATCAAGGTATGTTAAATCAACTCCAGACGCTTTAGCATGACAAGTTAAATCGTGGTCAGAGCGATACGCCAACCCCCACAACTCTTTTCTTCCGAACGGAAAATCAAATTCAAAATCTATAGTACGTTTTGAGTAGTGCGCTCTATCGCCGTCTCCAACTTCAAGTTCATGTAGCGAATCTTTATCAATTCCTATCTCTTGTGCGTATTCATTCATACTTTTCTGCCACTGTGAGAATGCACCCTCCCAGTCAACTTCTTTAACAAAATATTCTACTTCCATTTGCTTCATCTCACGCAGTCGGAAAATAAAGTCTCGCGGAGCAATCTCATTACGAAAAGCTTTACCTATTTGCGCGATACCAAACGGAAGTTTTGGATGCATCGAATCCATTACATTTTTAAAATTTGTAAAAATACCCCCAGCAGTCTCTGGTCTAAGGTATGTTACAGACGACTCATCTTCAGTAGCTCCAACATTTGTCTTAAACATCATATTAAACTGTTTTGCATCCGCAAACTCACCACCACACTCTAGGCATTCGCCTTCTACCTGATCCTCTCTAAAACGCTTTTTACACTTCTTACATTCAACCATTGGGTCAGAAAAACCGTCCACGTGTCCGCTCGCTTCCCACACTTTAGGGTTCATTATAATAGCTGCGTCGAGTCCATATACATCATCTCGAGCATCAACAAATTTATCCCACCACAAGTCAGTAATATTATGAGAAAGCGCAACACCAAGTGGTCCATAGTCGAACATTCCTGCTATACCTCCATAGATTTCAGATCCTTGAAACACAAAACCGCGTCGCTTTGTGAGTGAAACAATTTTCTCCATCAATTCGCTGTCTTTCTCTTTTCCCATATCTATTGCTTTTGTTTATATTATTTATGGAGCCAATACACGCCCATGTTCACTAGGTAGTCCAACCTCTGAAGTAATTCGTGTAGTGAGCGGTGCACTAACGCCACTTATTTGTACTTCAGTAAACTGGTCAAACCCAACAATAGACTGATTATGCACTAAAGCTGGTGTTCCACCAACCTGACTCAAGCTAGGGATGAGTCCTATTTGAAACGACACCTCTTTTGGAGTTACACTAACTCCCACACCCTGCTTCACCTCCCCAACATTCCAAGTAACCTGATTATTATTAGGGTTGAAGCTTATGCTCGCATCGCCTGGTATAAATCTACCTGCCCACCTTACATAAGAAGGCAGTTCCGCAACAACTTTTACACCAGACACATGGTTGGCAGTATTCGTAATAGTCCAGACAACAGTATATAGCGTTTCTCTTTCCGCAACAGGTGGAAGTGGCCCACTGTTTACTATACCTCCAGTGTTATAAAGTAGACGTGAAGTAAGATTTAAGTCAGACGAGATACGTATCTTTCTCGTAATTATAGATTCTATCTGCTCAGGCACGTTACTTTCACTCTCTCTCCTCCCACGAACAGTTAAACTAAGTATGATTTCTGGATTCCTAATCCCAAACACTGCAATATTTTTAGTTTTAAAATTAAACTTAATAATTCCAGCTTGTGACGGACTTAGCTCCGCAAGCCCCTGCTTAGTATCCCTACCCCAACGGAGGGTATTGGTTACAGAATTATAAAAACCTTGTTCAGCCAATATAGATGACTCGTCGACAGAATTCCCAGAGAGATTAATCTCAAACTGTGCATCAGAAATAGTATCTGTTAAATTATTCTTCCACGCTATCTCGCCACTAATCTGTTCGCCACTTGAAAAAACATACAAATCCTCTCTTTTGTCATTAAGTGTAATATCCGCACTTATAAATGGACGCTTTATAGTTATTCCGCGAGTTGTAGAGACAAATGTAGTCGCAAGCTTCTTTACATCTAAGTCATCTCGTACACCAACCTCAAAACGAAACACTCTTTCTTCATTGTCCTGCCCTGTCATTACGCCAAATATACGTATTGTCTTTTCCTGTTCTGGGTCTAAGTCGCCAATGTCCCATATAGAGTTTGAGAACTTAGCTTCTGGCTCAGATTTAGTAAACGAAAATCCGAAAGGATATTCTGCTCTTAGTATTAGGTTCTCGACAAGTGCACTTGAGTTAGAGTTGACCACAACAGTGAAATCAATCTCTTGCCCAGACACGACTTCATTAAACGAACGTACTGAGACGTTCACAGGTGACGAAGATAAAGTAACTTGGTACTCCTTTTCAGCGAAAAATATTGCATTAGATCCAGCCACTCTGTATTCCACAGTAACAGTAATACTTTTCTGGGTATTTTCTTCACCGAACAAGACGGCGCCTATACTTTTGTTCACACGCTCGCCAGGCACAATGTTACCGATCGAGCTCCTAAACCTAAGTAATTCATTTTGTAAGTCTCCTGGAGAACGAGTCCCTTCGGGGTATTCAACAAGTAAATCTACTAACTGAAGCGTAGTCGCATTCTTGTTTACAATAGTCACTTGTAGTTCTAACTCTTCCCCACCACCTATTGCAGTTGGACCCTGAATTTGTATGTCAACATTATCTGACGAAACGACATTTTTCTCTTCAAAAAAATAAAAAGAACCAAACATCACAGAACCAATGAAAAACAGTACCGAAATGGTGAAAAACAATCCCAGTAGAGACCTCTTCTCTTTTACTGGAGAGTCTTTCTTTTTAACACTTGGTTGAGTCCACGATCTTTTTACCGAGCTATCTTCAGAACGCAGTCCATGTCTCCCGTCAGACTTTATACCACGGCGTGAGTAGAGCCTCCTCCGTAAACTCTTTATTCTATCCTTCTCGTTCATATACTAGATAAGTATAGAGTAGATAGTAAAAAGTGGATAGTGGAAGAATTTACATTTAAAAATGCCCCATCTTCCGTGCCATATATATTTTAATGAATTCATAGCAAATGTACGTCCATCCGTTCTTGTCTCTAAAATAGCTTTCTCTTGTATATTTTGCGGAAAGACCTGGGTGACGAATTAATTGAAACTCCCAATCAAATCCTCCTTTCATTGTTAACGAAGCTCTTTTCATGTGATATGGAAGACTTACGGCAATTATCTTCTTAGGAAGAAAATTCATTTCATGTAAAATTTTTGCAGAATTCACAATATTCTCTGGAGTATTTATAGACTCTTTCTCTAAAATTATATCTTCTTTGGACACACCACTCTTAATTGCCAATTCTGTATATTTTTCAGCTTCAGAAAGTTCAACATCTTTCATATATGAAGCGTGTTTCCCACTAAACAAAATCTTAGAGGCATAGCCTTTGTTTTTTATTCGTATAGATTCTTTCACTCCTAATTCACTAATTCCTCCGAACACATAAATTATATCTGCTTTTTCTAAGGGATCGCTCTCTGTTAAATAGTCCCAAAGCCTGTAAATCTTAACTAACACCTCATCTGACAATTCATTATTTTCTATATATTCAAAAGCTCTTTCAATGGATAGTCTTATTTCTTCTGGTACAGATCCCAAAGAGAAATCCTTGTAAATATCTGACGTGATGCCGAGGTCAAACAAAGCTTCGTTTAAATATTCAAAGTGAATCTCTTCAATGTTATTTTTTTTAATAATAAGATTGTGTATCTTATTTATATATTCCTTATCACTATTTAAGTTTGGTCGTGGTTTCTCTTTTGTCATAAAATTATCAAAGCTGACTTTCTTGAAGTGAAGTGTTAATTTGTTTTATAACATCTTCTCGCATCGGAGAGATGTGTGACATCAAGTCAACATGAATATCTGCAGTATCAAGAAATCGCGCGTTTGTACTATCTTTTGCAACATATCCAAGATTATAAAGTATACGAAGCACGACTAAACATTCAAAGCTACTTAATTCCTCATCAGAAAGAGAGCTTGTTTTAAGAAATGAAAAAGCGTCTGACACAACGGTAAATAGCTCCCTGTTTTCTTCCTCGCCATTAAGTAATCTCTTTAAAAGTGAGACCATTCTAAGTGCTGTTTTTGTCTCGCCATTATTTTCCTTAAATTCATTATGAAAATTGTATCCGCTCTCTGCCCCAACAATACGCCATACCTCCCTCCCTCGAACTAAAGAAACCTCTGCCATAGAGAAATCCTGTAAAGAAAACCTGAGTTTAGAGCGCTCTTCCCTCACACTCCTTGCAACAGCACGAATCCTTCCAAGCTCTGCAGTATACATATCAATAAACCGGTTAGCCTCACCCATATCAGAGCTCCCTAGTATAATCGCCTCTGTCTGGTATCTATGATGTGACATAACAATCTTGTTACTTAAGCTTAAACGCGATTCGTTTCCCTGAAATAGAAGCACCTTCTCCATCAACTGACTCGAACAAGATCTCTCTAATGAGTGCAGTTTGTTTTATATCTTCCATATTATCTTCAATAATCTTCTTAAGGTCGCTATCCACGTCAACAACAAGAGTAATAGTATCTTGAGGTGATAGATTACTATCTTTACGGAACTGCTGTATCTGCCGTACAATATCTCGCGCAACACCTTCACTCTTCAACTCTGGAGTTAGTTTAATATCCAGTAAAACATCAGGTTCTATTGAAGAGTCTACGACCACCTCTTTAACATTCACTTCATCTTGTATAAGTTCAAGTAGTCCGTCTTTACCTTTTAGTTTTTTACTCTTAACTTTTAATTGAGCTAACGGCTGTCGAACTTTTATGCCATCGGAAGAACGCGCTTCAAGGGCGAGAGACACAATATTTCTAACCTCTTCCATCTCATTTAGTATATTATTGTCTACCGACATAACCTCAGGCCATTCACACAAGTGCACACTCTCAGGGTCTGACTCACTCTTAACTGTTTGATACAACGTCTCTGCATAAAACGGCATAAACGGTGCAATTATTTTACTCATCTCAAACAACACCTCTCTCGTAGTATTAAGTGCGTACAGTTTATCCTCCGTATCATCACCTTTAAACCTATCTCTAGAACGCCTGATATACCACGTAGAAAGATCATCAATAAACTTACCTATTGGTCGCGTTGCCTTATCGAGCTCATACTTCTCCATCGCATCAGTCACTGCTTTTGTTAATTCTTTAGTTCGCTCAAGAATCCACCTGTCGAGCATATGTGTACTGTTTGATTTTGTTTTATCTTCGACATCACCCTTATACAATTCATAAAACGAACTCACATTAGAAAGTCGTCCAACAAGCTTCTTCATTACTTCATCAACCCCACTTTCAGAGAAGCTTAAATCTTCACCACGTACAATAGGCGAGGAAAGTAAGTAGTACCTAAGGGCATCGGCACCATATTTATCCATAACCCCTACAGGGTCAGGGTAATTTCTAAGACGCTTACTCATCTTCTGACCATCCTCAGCCAAAATCATTCCGTTTACTATTACATTTTTATACGGCGCTTTGTTAAAGAGTCCAACACCTAGGACAATCAGGGAGTAAAACCACCCACGTGTCTGATCCGTTCCTTCTGCAATAAAATCGGCTGGGTAGCCTTTAGACTTAGAAAACAATCCACTTTTTGGTTCAAATGTATCAGTATTCTTAAACGGATAATGTTGTTGTGCATACGGCATAGAGCCAGATTCAAACCAGCAGTCAAACACTTCAGGAACTCGCTTTAGCACTTCACCCTCTTTATTTACAACCTCAACATCATCAATATATGGTCTATGTAAATCAAGCTCAAAATTTTTATTATGCGGAAGTGGAATAAATGAAAGCTCTCGCACTTCACCAGTCTTTAAATCAAATCTATCGTCAGTTATACACTCTCCACATGTATCCATATCAAACCCCTCACTTCCAGCTTGTATCATTTGAAGCGGTCCATTGTGAGAAACAATTAAAATAGTCTTGTCTTTATATTCATTTTCAAATTTATATAGAGCTTCTGTAATTCTGTTCTTAACCTCACTCCATGATTCCCCACCATGAGGCTTCTTAAGCATTTGTTCTTTAGTAAATTTATAAAAAGAGTGATATTTATCAACTGACTTTCCTTCAAACTCACCAAATGTAACCTCTTTAAGCCGCGCATCCTCTTTTAATATCTCTTCAGACAAACCAAGTTCTTTCACTAAAAGCTTTGCTGTCTCGCGAGTCCTTTGCAGTGGTGAATGTATAACGACATCTATCTTTCCACTTAATCCTTTAACGGCAATCTTTATATTTTCTTTACCTTTTTCTGTTAGAGGATTGTCGACGGATACGTTAGAATTAAGAGTGTTTTTAGTATTAAACACCGCTTCACCATGACGCATTATTAGATATTTATTCCCAGACCTTTTTATACTCTTTTTAAGATCTGCTATTGAGCCAAATGTTATGTATGTGCTTTTTTTCTTATCCTCCCATACTGGAAGCGGAGCACCCCAGTATCTACTTCTTGAAATTGCCCAGTCGCGAGCTCCTTCAAGCCAATTACCAAACCTATTTTCCCCCATTTCTTTTGGAACCCATTTAATTTTCTTATTTTCAGAAACAAGTTTATCTTTAAATCTTTTTACTTTTACAAACCATGAAGATGAAGCATAGTTAAGCAAAGGAGTATCACACCTCCAACAATGCGGGTATGAATGAGTAACCTTCTCTTTCTTATACAAAAGATTTCTTTCATCATGCGCAAGATGTTTAATAATCTCAATATCAGTCCTCTGAGGATCGTCTTTTGGTTTTGCTTGTAGCCCAGCAAAATCTTTTACTTCTTTTATAAACTCTCCATCGGGGCTTATGTGATGTACTATGGGAATTCCTTCCTTTTGTGCTAGCTGTAAATCTTCTTCACCAAACGCAGGCGCTATGTGCACCGCCCCAGTCCCATCTTCCGTAGAAACATAATCAGCATGATAAATCTTCCAAGCGTTTTCCCTACCTTTTATTTCAGAATCTTGAAAATAACTAAACAAAGGTGTGTACGATTTACCTAGAAGTTTCTCACCCTTAAATTCTTCAATGACAGAATACTCACCATCTAATACAGATAGTCGGTTTTTAGCAAGGATAAGATTACCTGCATCTGTTTTTACTTTTATGTATGTGACATCCTTATGAATAGCTGCCGCCATATTCCCTGGAAGTGTCCACGGAGTTGTAGTCCATACCAGCAAATATGTACCCGGTTCGTCTTCAAGTTCTAGTTTTACATATACAGAAATATCAGTTATATCTTTGTACCCCTGATTCACTTCAAAATTAGAAAGAGTTGTCCCACACCTAGGACAAAGGTGCATCGATTTAAAACCTTTATAGATAAATTTCTTTTTATTCAGTTCATTAAATATCCACCACACACTCTCTGTGTATGAGGTATCCATCGTTTTGTAGTCACGTTCCATATCAACAAAACGTCCCAAACGAGGAATAATTTTTTTCCAAATATCAGCATCCCTCATTATCGAACTTCTAGCGGCTTCGTTAAATTTTTCTATACCGTACAGTTCTATATCTTTTTTTGTTTTAAGGTCAAGTTCTTTTTCAATTAGATTCTCAACAGGAAGACCGTGGCAATCCCACCCCCATCTACGATTCACACGATACCCTCGCATAGTCTTATATCGCGGTATAGCATCCTTTATTGTGCTTGCTAGGAAATGTCCATAGTGAGGGGGTCCACTAGCGAATGGAGGACCATCGTAAAAAACAAACTCCCCTTTCGGAGCATCCTTTTCTTCAGACTTTTTAAAAATATTATTTTTATTCCAAAACTCTAAAATAGCCTCTTCGTGTAGCGCTATATCACTCTTGTTTTGCACATTATTAGAAGTGTTAGAAATATCTTTACTATCAGTCATATATCAATAGATAGTATCAGATTTATAGCCTGTATAAAAGAAGCCACCTCAATTCCATCGGATTGAGGTGGTGTTAACTTTTTACTTAAAAGCTTTGTTCATCAAAGCCATAGCTTCTTTTCTATCAAAATTTTTTTTGAACTTTTTAATGCCAACTGTTTTACAGTCACTTCTTTTAAGGGCATCGGCAAAATGCTTTTCGAGATTCTTTTTTGAAGTAATAATAAAAGTTGCTACCTCGTCATCTTCCTTGTAAGATTTAGCTCGTTTTGATGTAAGGCAGACTGGATACCCGATTTCACGCGACTTAGCTATCGCACCGTGAAGGTTATACACTAAGCATATATATGAATTTTCACTGTTGGACACTGTTTTTTCTCCTTTCTCAAGTGTTTCTACTATAAATTTTTCTAGATTAAAACTACCATACTCAAGTAAACATACAAAACGTATTATATTTAAAGTCCACTACTACTAAATTACATCCTTTCAGGGGCTTTGATGCCGAGGAGATACAGACCATTTTGTAGAGTTACAGAAACAGCGTGAGCTATAGCAAGTTTTGCTTGAGCGTCATCAGTACCATCTAGAATTTTAGTCTGTCCATACCAACTATTAAACGTTCCAGCTAATTCAGTCAAGTACGTAGTAACGTAGTGTGGCTCATACTCACTCACCGCCCTTTCTATAACATCCTTGAAACGCGGAAGTAGTCTCTCAATATCAGTCACCTCATTACTTTCAGTAGCTTTCTCTACAACACCTTCGGCTTTTGCTTTCCCTAATACAGAAAGAATCCTAGCATTTGTATATTGTAGATACGGACCAGAGTCACCCTCAAAGGAAAGTGCCTGGTCTTTATTAAAGATAATATTTTTCCCCGAAGACTGTTTTAAAATACCGTACTTAATTGCAGCTATGGCAACCTGCTCTGTCACCTCTTCTTTATTATCCACCTCAAAAGAGCTCATCCTCTCATTGGCACCTTCTTCAACTAGCTCAATAAGTGACTCTCCAGTAATCACGTTACCTTTTCTTGATGACATCTTACCTTCACTTAATTGCATCAGTCCATGAGGCACATGAACTAACTCACCTTTAAAGTCAGGCCTCAGTAATGAAAAAGCTTTAAACACAACATCGAAATATGTCTTCTGCTCAACCGCAGTCACAGTAATGCTTATATCGAAATTAAACTGCTTCTGTTTCAGTATTGGCAAGCCAAGGTCGCGTGTCTCATATGTCGTAGTGCCGTGCTTAGTCTTAAATACACGAGTATGAAGTCCATACTCTTCGCCTTTAAATACAACAGCTCCTTCACTTTCTTCGAAAATTCCATCTAGAAGACCTTTATCAACCATCGGTAGTCCAATTTCCAAAGACTCACTCTCAAAAAAAGAATAGTCAAAATCCGTACCAAGTGTTTTATATATTTCATCAAAATGAGCAAGTGATGTCTTAAGTCCAATTTCATACGTATCCATTAAATCAGAATCTTTGGCTACAATACGCTTATTAAGTTCATTTATTTCAAGCTTCACATCTTCACTTCCCTTATACTTATCATGTCCATATGCATATGCTTTACCCAAATCACTAACACTTCGCACATCAAATCCTTCTTTGCCCACAGCCCACAGTACCTTGGCAACATGTAGACCAATGTCCCCTTGATAATTTGCTCGCTTTACATCAGCTCCAGAAAATTCAATAAGTCTTGAAATAGATTCACCAATAGTATTACTCATCAAATGTCCAATATGAAAAACCTTAAACGGATTCGGGTCAGTGTACTCCACCATTATTTTCTTACCTTTTAAAGAATTATTTCTTCCCCATTTTTCTTCAGTCTTTAAAATATCTTTAATATTTCCAACATAAAAACTCTTAGAGAGATAGAAGTTAATAAACCCAGCCCCAGCCACCTCAACCTTCTCTATTTCCAAAATTTTTTCTATATTCTTCACTATCTCCTCTGCTAGTTCTTTTGGATTCCTACCTTCCTTCTTCGCGAGAATCATGGCAACATTACAAGAAAAATCCCCATGACTCAAATCAGCAGGGTATTCCAAATTAATACTATAGTCAGTACTTTCCGTAGTTACACCAACCTCTTTAAGAGCTTTTTGTATAACATCTGTAATAGTCTCTCGAATCATAGAGTTGAGTATAGCGAAATTAGTAAAATACCGCTAACATTGTCTAGCGCAAGTCAGTAACGAATTCTGGTGGAGTGTCCAAAATAGCCTCGATACTTACCCGCCCTAAGAGTGCTCCACGCTCTGTTTCTACTGAACAGCGCCACATGCCTTCTGTAATAGTCTTCTCGCTGTATCCACGATATCCATCTACACGGCCACCAACAATAGGAAAGTTAAACCTGCCACGCTCTTCCCACATACCGGAATTTTTATCGTACATCTCCCACACATGAAATATTGGGGTCTCTAATTCCGTAGGAGCAAAAACAGAACTGAAGCAAGAAGCCGTATTAGTATTTTTAAGATATATAGTAGAGTCAGACTTCCACCAGAATTTATACCAAGCACCTTCTTCGTAAGTAACAAAATAGTCACCGCCAGAGCGTACAACTGAATGAAAGATGCCAACGTCGCGGACAGCGAGTGGGACAGGTGGAATAATGTTTAAATAATAAAAGATTGAAAAAATAAAAAGTGTTGAGAAAATACCTATTTTAAACATCTTCTTGCTCTGCTTAAATACTTTTTTCGCCACAAGTCGAATTATGTATAAGAACAAACTTATGACAACAATACTAAGGAGAGCACTTACCAAAAATGTCCATGATTCAATAGAGCGGAAAACAACAGGTACGATTAAAATCGAGTACAAAAAGACGAGTAAGTAATAAACTAAAATATTAAACTGCACCCTCCTGTATCTAGACTTAAATATTTCATTTCCAACAAGTAGCCCTGCGAGTATTAAAAGAAACGGCCAATTTTGAGCAAGAGTTGCACTTCCAATATACAACACCAGAAGTCCACCTGTAAGGTTACCAAAAGCAAATTGCACAATAAGAGAGAGCCAAATCTTTGACTTTTTCTTAAGCACTTCCCTGTGTGCCATCAGTGCAATACAGAATCCCGCGATAAGTAAATACGTCAAAAGTACAATATTTCCATAAAGCTGATCAGGACGCCCAAGCGTAATCGAATCCCACACAAGACCAGCGACAAGCGCCACCGCAGGCAAATGCTGTTTATATTTTTTCACAAAATCAACAACGTATGAAATCATTAATCAATATTATCTTTTAATTACTTTATAAATGACGATAAATCAAGGTCTCCATCTTGAGTATACGAAATACTAAGATTAAGCGCTGTCTCTGCCTTCATCAGCTCTTCACCAAGATAAGAAGAGTGGTATGAGTCAAATGGGTGTTGACTACTATTAATCTCGTCATTAATTTCACGAGCTTTAGTCCCTGAATATTCTTTAAGTAACTGACTATTTGGCGAAAAATGTTGTACTTTAATTTCATTACAATTAAGACTAACTGCATAGTAACCACGTGGATCAAAGAAACAATTCGTGTTTTTGTGATATTTGTCTAAAACATCTTTAGTATCTCCAAAGTTGTCTTGATATATATGAGCGCTACATGAAATAATCGTAAGTGCTCCCATCTTTAAACCAAGCCCTTCAGCAATAACTTTCTGGAGTTTTAATAGACCAAATGCATTTAGTGGCCATGCACGAAACATGTCGTTACTTCGGAAATATACAGTAAGTGTAAGTTTATCCTCTGGTGCATACGCTTGTACGAGAACTATGCAAGGACTGCTTTTATCTTTATTTAAAATACGTCTTGTAAGTTCATCTTCAACTATCCATGTCTGTGCTATTGTAGAGGCACGATATTGATCTTCTTTAAGGTATGAAATAATGTCAGCAATTTGATCGATCTTTTCGCCTCCCTTACCTTCCCATCCACGCAAACGAGAGCCGTAAGTATAAAGCGTTCCTTCTGGAATTTTATCAGTACAAATTTCATCGTAATAACTCTTAAGATATGGCTTATCAAAACGAAAATATTCCTCCATCTGAGGGTCATCTGGATCCTCTCCATCTATAACAACCATAAGATTTTGACTCATGCGTACTTTTGTAGAATCCTTTGATTTCATTTTGACCATGGTTCCATAATCGTATACCGTACGGAGTATTTTGAGCCAAGTTTCCCCAACCCTTTCTCCGCGAACTACGAAACCGATTTTCTCTGACGGGAAACTGTCAGTAGCAATCTCTGGCTTTTCATATAACTTCGGCTCAGCGTATGGCTTTGAGTCTGTAACAGTTTTTACAATAGCATTAATAACCCTTGCATACTCCTTTGAGTCATCAAGGTCTTTTATCTCATCAGTCAGGTCATGTAAAGTTATATTTTTACGTAAAATTTCTATATCTTCAAGTGGAATAAGTTCTGATACAGTGCAGTCAGTCCCTATCACTTTCCCTTCATTGATACCTTTGTCAAAAAAATTAACGAGAACTTCACGACTATTAGCTTTATCATTACCAAGTAAAATAATGTGACGAATGTTTGGATTCGCGAGACAGTTACGTAAAAACGGGTCTAATGCGTTACGCCTATCGTAGAATTGTCCAACTACGACATAACTATCAGGATCCAGATCCTTACATACAACATCTTTATAAGTCCAAAGTGTCGCAATACCAACACTGCTCTTTAGATTACTGGTGTGTAATTTCTCATTAAATTCCTGTGGCCAACCGGCATCAGTGAGTGATTTAATGTATACATCATCAACCATATTTTTATTTGTGTTTAGGGCTCTGTTTCTTTTCAGCAAAATGGTCTGAATTCTCCTTGTTGTAACGACCAACATCTTTATATCCCTTTCCAGCAGAGCTTGTTAAGCGGGCAAAAAGAATTTGGGCAATTTCCATCCCTGGCCTAAGTACAATAGGCACATTGCTTGTGTTTACTAATTCAAATGTAGGGTAGAAATAGTGTCCAGGATTAAAAAGCATTGCTGTATTGTGTACAACAAGTCCAGCTCTAGCAAGACTGCTTTTACCAGAAAGTAAAATAAGATGGTCTAAATCACAACCAATGTACTCTATTTGCTTTCCAAGTACATTTTCTCCAGGGTGAAGAATAAATTCATCTCCATCAGAAATAGAAATGGTTCGCGTTTTAGGGTATTTCTTTTTTGCAGGATCGACGAAATCAATGTTGTGACGATCGGTGACTTGAAATTCATTACTCAATCGAACGTCATAACTAACCATCTGCAGCTGATTTTCATTAAACGGACTAATAACGATCTTTTCTTCTTTAATTGCTTTTTTGATGTCTACGTCAGATAAAAACATACTATTCTATATTAAAAACCTTATCGGTTCCATAATAATTCGGCCAATTCTTATTATAATGTGCAAACATACGCTCTAGTCTTTCCTGAGAAAGCTCTTCTACACCAAGTAGTTGCATAAAATCATATAATTCTTTACGGGTAGATTCAATTAAAGATTCGTCACTTATGACTTTTTCGAATTCCGCTAAGTACCCATATCCTGCATTTTTATCAAAACACACAGTAATCTCCCCACTTTTATATTCTTCTCTTTCTCGTGACCATTTTGCCTGATATTCAAACCCTGTATCTAAAATCAACCTATCTAACTCATCAAGTGACATACCTGTAATAACTGACTCAAATTCCATTCGTGAAACTGTATTGTGACTACTTCCTTCGTCCAAAGATGCTTTAATTACAAAAATAAGTTCTTCATCATCAATTAAACGTGTACGTATTGAGAAGTCAGAACCTTTTTCGATTATTTCTTTAAAATCCTTCTGTTTCTCTTCTGTAAATAATGGTAAAAGCGCATCATCGAACTTAGATACGTCTCCACCGAGAAAATAATGATTAAGTTGTTTGTTTTTAGTGCTTAGTTTCGTCCCTGGATTAAGTTCACACAACCTATCCTTTACCTCTTGCGCACGTTCTGTAGAACCTAAAAGGCTCTTTATTTCAATTTCACATAATGCCATTAAGAGAGTATACCTAATGTAAGAAACATTTAAAAGACTGGACAAGTGCGTAAATATACTATAAAAACTCCTGCATTTTACTTCAAAAAAATCTATTATTGCAACGTTGTTCAGGTTTGGCTTAAAAAAGAAAGGGGTTTGGCTTTCGCCAAACCCCTTTTTTACCCATCTTACACCGAAATAGGCGCTTGGATGTGCGGAAGTGCCTCGTAGTTCAACAACTCGAAATCCTGATACACAAATCCGAAAATGTCATCGACGTCAGGATTAATGGACATCGAAGGAAGTGGTAGCGGAGTACGAGAAAGCTGTTCTTTCACTTGCTCGAAATGATTCGAATAGAGATGCACATCACAACCAGTCCACACAAAGTCACCGAGTTTATACCCAGTTACCTGTGCGACCATCATAGTCAGAAGCGCATAACTCGCAATATTGAACGGCACCCCTAAGAATGTGTCACATGAACGTTGGTAAAGGTGGCAACTTAGGCGATCATCTGCGACCCCAAATTGAAATAACAGATGACATGGCGGTAACGCCATGTTATCAATCTCTGCCGGGTTCCATGCGGAAACAATAAGCCTTCTCGAATCTGGGGTTTTATGAATTTGATTGATAACATTAGTAATCTGATCGATAGGCTCTCCGCCTGCAACAGGCCATGAACGCCACTGTGAACCGTACACCGGTCCCAAGTTACCATTTTCATCAGCCCAATCGTCCCAGATTTTTACCCCATTATCTTTGAGGTATTTGGTATTCGTATCGCCGGAAAGAAACCAAAGTAACTCATGAATTATTGATTTTAGGTGTAATTTCTTTGTGGTAAGTACTGGAAACCCTTCACTTAAATCAAACCGCATCTGATATCCAAACACACTACGCGTGCCTGTACCTGTGCGATCCGTTTTAGTGACTCCAGTTGTCATAATATGGCCCAGTAAGTCAAGATACTGCTTCATTTTATTTTCCTCTAAATAATTGTGAACTAAGTTAATCTAAGGAAAAACTACCACATATAGACACTTGAAAGCAAATCCCTCTGATTTCATAGAAATCAGAGGGATTTGCTTCAATATTATACAGCCAATTACTTTCCTTCTACTTCTATCCCTTACAGGGACTGTACACCTTGCGGGTATTTTGTCTCGTTTCACTCACAAAATGCCACGCAAGGTCGATAAATGTTCACTAGTTCACATCTATCCCCATAGACCTCGCTGTACCTGCAATTATCTTTGCAGCCTGTTCAACATCGTTAGTGTTTAAGTCTGGCATCTTTTCTTCTGCTACTTCTTTAACTTGAGTCATGGTAAGAGTTCCTGTCTTACTGACAAGGTTCTTTCCTGAGCCTTTTGGCTTTCCAAGCTTCTTAAGGAGTAGACGTGATGCTGGAGATGTCTTCAGAATAAAATCAAAGGTTCTGTCTTCGTATACAGTAAGCTCTACTGGTACTATATCCCCCGCCCGCTCTTTAGTCTGACTATTAAATTGATTCACAAACTCTCCAATGTTAATTCCCACTGGACCAAGCGCAGTTCCTACTGGAGGTGCTGGTGTAGCTTTTCCTCCCGGAATTTGCAACTTTAATTTTCTCATTATTTTCTTTGCCATAATAGTTGTTTATTCTACTTATATTTTCTTAACCTGCAAGAAGTCGAGCTCTACCGGTGTTTCGCGACCAAACATAGGTACCAATACCTTAACCTTTCCTCTCTCTTCGTCAATCTCCCCTATCTTTCCCTCGAGCTCTTTAAACGGACCGTCAACGATTGAAACAACCTCATCAATAGTAAGGTCAATCTTGTGCTTCACTGTCTCTGAGTTCATTCGTGAGAAGAGTTCGTCAATTTCCTTTTGAGTCAAGGGTACTGGCTGTGTTCCAGAGCCGACGAACCCAGTCACTCGCGGTGTGTTACGAACAACATACCAAGAGTCATCAGTCACAATCATGTCGACAAGAATATATCCTGGGTAAATCTTTTCATCCTCTTCAACCCTCTTTCCTCCTTTTATTTTCACTTTCTTTTCAGTTGGTACGACTACATCAAATATCTTTTCTTCCATACCAAGAGAATCAATACGTTGTCTAAGGTTCCTCAACACTGCATTTTCATATCCTGCGTATGTATGAATAGCATACCAGTGACGCTCTTTGCTCCCTGTTTGTTTTTCCATAATTAAATAAAGAACTTATTAAGAAGACCAGTAAAAATAAAGTCAAAGAATCCAAGTAAAGCAGCAATAAACAGTGAGATTATAATCACCAATATTGTGAAAATTATTGTCTGCTTAGTAGTTGGCCACGACACATGCTTTAGTTCTCCTTTTGTGTCTCGTATGTATTGAAAAAGTCTTTTCATAAAGTTTAATAATTTAATTTTTATCAAAAAACCCCTCTCGGGGTGATTCCAATATACTAGCACATACACACAAAAAGTCAAAAAAGAAAAAGCGGGTTCTGCATACGCAGAACCCGCCAAATTGAAAAGCTTACGAAGCACCAACATGCGCTTCTGAAGTAACTCTCGGCATGTTCCTTGCCTCCAAGGATGCCTGAAGATCTTCTTCGAAAGAAACTTTCGGTCTTTGAGGTTTGCAGGGCTTCTTTGCCACTGCTTCCTTCTTCACCTTGAACTCCTCGAAGAGTTTTTGGTTATGAGCGTGCCAAGCTTCCGTTGAAGCAAACTGCTTTGACCACGTTTGTGGCGTCGCAGGTTTTTTCGTCTTCGGCTTTGAGCTAGAGTGTTTTCCCCAGGCTTTCTCACAACCGAATTTCTTCTCGGCAGCAGCGTTATGTGCACACCACTCCCCTTCATCCTTGAACGGTTTACTTGTCTTTGGGTTTGTTGGAAGCGGAAGTTCCTCCGAGTCATCCGGCGGTGCGCTGGCGGAAGAAACAAGTTTGAGATCAGGCTTCTTCTTACTGACCTTTTTCGCATGCCGTTTGTCGTCGAGCTCGTTGCGATACGCAAAGAGTGAAATTCGATGTTCGTGACTAAGCGACGGAAAATCTTTAAGGATAAACTTTTCATCCCTCCATCCGTCTACAATTACGTGGCAAACGACGAACATCGCCACAAACGCTTCCTTGCTTTGCGGAAGCCCTACTGGGATTTCGAGGCCGTACTTCTTTGCGAAAGCACGACATTCTTTCATTGTCGCATCCTTGGGAGCTTTTTCCCAAAGAACCAGTTGTTGTGCTAAAGCTTTAAAGCTATTCATGATGCCCTCCTAGGCTCACTATTACACACGTACGTCAAGCTACCAAACCCTTATTTCAAGCCATAAGAAATGCCCCAAGTACCTGGGGCATTTCTTATGGCCTTTCGACAGAGTAAGTATTCTTTATTTTATTTCGTACGTGATATTCACGCTAGATGTTATACTATTTTCCCCTACTTGAATGTCAGGTACCACTGATCCACCTCCATCATTAACCCCAAGTGCCATACTTTCAAACTTAGCAAATCTTGGTGAACCAAATTCATTAAAGTTAACAATGCGAACTAATTGCACATCCAAATCAGCGGCCAAAGCTTCTGCTTTTTCTTTAGCGTCGGCAACTGCTATCTGCCTTGCTTCACGCTTCAACCCATCTTCATCATCAATAATAAACGACAAACCACTAATTCTCTCTACACCAAAACTTCCGATGCCTGAGAGTAGTTCGCCAGCTTTACTAATATCCCGAACCTTAACCCGCACACTTTGATTTATTTCAAAGCCTATCAATATCCTGTCACCCCTGTCGCACGGATATGTAATACAAACACGCTGTTCGTATTCGTATCGCGGATACACATTATACGAGGTAGTCTTGATATCTTTTTCCTCAATTCCCTTTTCTTTTAAGTACTCAATGACCTTATTAGATATTTCAGCAGCACCGTTCTGCACAACCTCTGCTGTCTCACCTTTTTTTATAACTGAGAAAGAAAATGTCGCTGTGTCTGGTATAGCAAATACCTCACCCTCACCTTGCACGGTGATTGTGTTTGTCGGCGCAATCCCTGAACCCATATATTTCCAGTTTTTTACTTCAGTGATAGTAATAGATACTAAAAAGAGTGAGAGTAGTGCAAGCACAACAGGCGCAAGAACGCGCATCTTTTTGTGGTGTAAGTGAGGCATGTGCCCGTGGCGGTGTCCACAATGTCCACCACACTCTTTGTGATGACCTTCTTTGTGATTATGTTCGTGTTCCATAGTGTTCTTGATATTACTTAATATAGTGATAATTATACAAAAAAAAGCAGGTGGGGCAATGAAAATTGCGCCCCACCTGCCAAGTTTCCCAGGGAGGATTAGAAAAAATAGACTCTTGCTACTTTATTTATACCAAAAAGCGTATCCGATTACCACCAGTACCACTGCATAATCACCACGGAGTTCATGCGTAAATGATACAATGTTTCCATGTCTATACTTGCATACACATTAATAAGCGTACTCGTCGTAAGTGCTATCTCACTCATTGGCGTTTTTACACTTTCAATTAATAAAAAGGTCCTCAATCGCTCAATCTTTTTTCTTGTAAGTCTCGCTGTTGGAGCACTTTTCGGGGACGCAATAATCCACCTTATACCAGAAGCCTTTGAATTATTTGAAAATACAACCACGGCAGCGCTCTTTATAATCGTTGGTATCTTTATTTTCTTTATACTAGAAAAACTTTTACACTGGCACCACTGCCACGGCACTCATGACCAAGGTTGCGATAAAGCGCGCTCACTTGGTAGTATTATTCTTTTTTCTGACGCAGTTCACAATTTTCTCGACGGAGCAATTATTGGAGCCGCATACCTTGTAAGTGTCGAAGTGGGCATAGCAACAACATTTGCAATTATATTGCACGAAATCCCACAAGAAATAGGTGACTTCGCAATACTTATACACTCAGGATACACACGCGCTCGTGCGCTATTTGTTAATTTCTTGTCAGCTTTAGTATCAGTACTTGGCGCTCTATTTGCACTTTTCCTCGGAGACTTAAGTGGTGATATAACTCCAGCACTTGTTGCAATAGCTGCAGGTTCGTTCTTATACATTGCTGGATCAGATCTTGTGCCAGAATTACATAAGACTTTAGACATTAGAAAATCAACCATTCAGTTGTTTGCAATATTTATTGGAGTAGGGCTAATGTTTGCACTTACACTAGTTTGATATGTACTCGAATTTATTCCACCTATGATACCGCGTCCTTAGTTATATCTAGATTACAGCTTTGATATTCGTGACACCATGCCTCACATTTTTGAGCAGTGTCTTTATCTCTGTATTTAAAGTCACACTCCTCACATTGATATAACACCTCGTTTTTTTCTTGAAGTTTTTTTACCATATACACATTATACAAGAACCACATTAACTTTTTATTAACTGAATGGTAAAAATATAGATATATGCAGAACTCTTGACACAGACTAAATATATGGCAATATAAGAATTAGAATACGTACCGCAAGACTTTGATTTGCTCGATTCCTATCACTTTAACTATGGAGGTAATCATGAGATTACATAAATTACTCATGACCACGTTTGCAGTAATCATCTCAGTCATCGTGTCTGGATGTGCCAACAAACAGGACTATGGCACACTTCTTGGTGCCGTCGCTGGAGGAGTTGTTGGGTCACAATTTGGCAAGGGTACTGGTAAACTTATTGCTGTCGGAATTGGCACACTCGGTGGTGGATGGCTTGGTGGTGAGATCGGTAAGTTAATGGACGAAGACGACCGCAAGAAAGCTCAGCAAACAGCGCAGAGTACTCTTGAGTACAACCAAATAGGACAAATGTCTTCTTGGAAAAATCCCGATTCTGGCAATTCGGGTTCATACACACCAACGCGGACTTATAAATCTGGGGATACAGATTGTCGTGAGTTTCAGCAGGACATCATTGTCGATGGGCATACCGAAAGAGCTTACGGCAGAGCGTGTCGACAACCATCTGGTGCATGGAAATTAATCTAATTTTCATGTCATCAAAAAAACAACGGCGCAGGTAACACCCTGCGTCTATTTTTTTATTTAATATCTTTTAATCTCTCTTGTTTACACACCTTTTCTCTTAATACACTTGTTGAATAACCATGGTCACGACTATTAAACACCACTTGTATGGGTAAATCACAACCTGTGTACTTCTTTCCTTCCCAGTCTGCACCTATAATACGAACCTCTATATTCATAGAATTTTCCTTCAGAAAACTATACAGCTCGGCTTCGGTCGTATACACAAACACTTGATCTATGTATTTAATCCCTTCAAGCATTATGTGACGCTCTTCTATACTTTGAACTGGTTTATTTTTTTCTTGTCTATCTATATTTGGATCTGTTTGTAATCCTACAATCAAATAGTTGCAATGTAGTTTACATTCCTTAAGCATCAATACGTGGCCTACATGACATAAATCAAATGCCCCACAAGTAAATCCTTTAATTTTTTTGTTTTCCATTTTTTAATTATTTAAGATATAGATAAATTATAACAAAAGACTGTTATATCCATTAATAAATTCTATTATTCTTGGGTCCTTTATTGGAAAGTCATTAGAACCTCAACTGCTTCTTGTAACTTTCAAACTGCTTAGAAAACGAAATACCACCATTAATTTCAATAACTTTCTCTTTTACAGTTGGATTCTGCATTTCTTCTTTTAATAATTTAAAAACCTTTAGATCAATAGGGCGATACAGCTCTTTCTTTTTTGTATTTTTAAGTTTACTTCTCTTCTTTATTCGAGACATCGCTTTTTCGTCACTTGTTTTCACCCAGACTAATTTATATTCTGCATTAGCTTTTTTAGCCAAACTGTTTAATTTCTGACGATGTTTTCGTAGATTAAAGTTTGCATCATAGATAACACTAACGCCATGCTTTAAAAATTCTTCTGCAAGATAATTCATAAATGCAAAAACTATTTTGTGTTCTTCGAGCGTATACTTTGGATTTTTAAACATCTTCAATCTAATTCTATCAGCAGATAGATGAAAGAGCTTTTCTTTCTTTGCTAGTCTCTCAGAAAAATAAGTCTTACCAGAACCTGGATGTCCAAATGTGCCTAAAAGTATAGGTCTCTTCATAAAGGTAAGTATACCAAAGAGTTCTGATATTCATAAAAATACTTGAGAGACCCTTATAGAATATGTATAGAAATCTGGATACATAGAGAGTGAGAAAGCGAATACATGGGGCTTTCGCAAGACCGTGCCAGATATTTTTATAGAAAATATCTGGCACGGTGTACAGCGACTGCAAGGAATCTGTCACAGTCATTATTTATTTTTTATCTTTGTAATGATGTACTAAGAAATGACAATTATGACATAGCCACATGAGGTTTTCTACATCATTATTTAACTTATTTTTGTCTATATGATGAACAGCAAGAACTCTCCTATCTTTTATTTTGCATGAATTACAAATCTTTGTAATTCCATTTCTCGCTAATACACTCCTGTATGAGTATTTTCCGTGTTGCCAATTAGCATGCTTGGAACCAATGAATTCAGAATTACGCCATTTAGTTTGACAAGATTTGCTACAAAAGTATTTTTTACTTTTTGAATTTTTAAGCGCTTTTAATGACTTATAAACTTCTTTATCACAAGAATTGCATTTGACAACTTTTCCTTTTCGTAAACCCCTGTGATGACATACTACTGAACAATATTTCCCACCACCATTGTTTACAAAAAAAGGTTTTGTTTGAAAAACCTTATCACAAATTTTACATCGTTTAATAAGAGGCATATGTATATTATCTCACTTTACACATATCTGGTAAAGAACTAGGCTTGTGGTATAGACACAAACCCAAGTGCTAACTGTTACACTATGGCTACCATTTTTTTTGTTATTTTGGGGTGATCGACGGGATTTGAACCCGTGACATCTCGGACCACAACCGAGTGCTCTACCAGCTGAGCTACGACCACCACGTCCCGAGTTATAAACAAACTACCAATATGATATTGTGTTTATTTATAACTCAGGAACACCAAGACTATACCAGATTTATAGTTATAAAGTCGAGTTGATAATCTTTTATCGCTCCGTCTCACAAAAACGTAAAAAACGAGAAACTTATCTCGTTTTTTACGTTTTTGGCGCAGGTTTCTAAGTTCACTGCGTTCACTAAGAACCTCCTGCCCTAGCTCGCGGTAACAATTTTTAAGGAAAAAGAAAAATCGTTACATCGCTCCGCTTCACAACACGAGAAAAACCGAGAAGCAGTTCTCGATTTTTGACGTGTTGTGCCCAGGACTGGACTCGAACCAGCATGCTCTAGGAGCCACGGCCCTCAACCGTGCGTGTATACCACTTCCACCACCTGGGCATTTATGTATGATCCTCATCTATTTTAAAGATTTTTTGTGCTTTTGCAAACTTCCGAGGAAGACATGGGAGATTATTTTTATAGAACATCCTTTTAAAAACCACTCTTGATTCTTTTTTTGCAAAACGTAATTGAAATGTACCAGAAGTCTTATGAAGAGTTATTTTCCCACACACATCCGACTGTTTGCTAATTATATCTTGTAACCATTGTAAAAAAGGTTTACTCGCGGATGCTATTCCAATGTAAAACATGTAACTACTTTTCCATCTTGGATCCCAATATGCATATATTGTACCGTCCCCATCCCAAACACCACGGAAAAAATCAAAAAAGAGCTCTTCCGGAATATTTAATTTACCAATTGTTTTTGATTTATTTGAAGTCAAACCAATATCATTTAACCATCGATAAAATAAAATACTACCAAACTGAATGCGATACGCCTCATTCCCCATCTTGTTTCTTTTCTTACCAATCTTAATATGATGTAACTTAAGTATGTTTCGGAAATTTAGAATTTGTTCTTTGTCCTTTGAGGTAAAGTCAATGTGTCGTCCATCACATGACAAACACCCATCACTCGCAAGCAATCCAACAGCATACGAAAGATTTGGAGACCATGTAGTATCAACTATCTCTTTAGGTTTTGGACCTCGTTTATTCACTCCTCTATTATACCATGTCTACCAATTAACCCAGAGTTAAAACCTAACGTTGTTAGGTTTTAGTACTTACTATTTTTTATCTTCCTCCTCGCCCTTTTTTTCTGGAACCTCTTCTGTTTTTTCAGACACTACTTCAGCACTATCTTCTCTTGGAGTTTCTTCAGAAGTATCCAATTTTACAGTTTCTTGTGCAACGTCTCCGGACGCGATTTTTGCTTGGTTTGTGGACATGAAGTCTTGTGAAACACCAGAATCGTCTTCTGTTTCTTCCTTTTTGTCTTTTGTAGATGTTTCCGAGTCTTCGGTTTCCTGTTTCTTTGCTTCTTCCTCCACATTGGCTTCTTCTTGCTTCTTTACGTCCGCCTCTTCAACAGCTTTAGTATCCGCCTCGGCTTTTGCCTCATCTTGAATACCTGAGTTTGTTGCAATATCTACCATCTTCATCTTTCGCATTTGACGTTTGATCTCTCGAGCAACCTTTTCGCGAATATGATATAGCTTTGATCGTCGAACTTTTGATCGTTTTATAATCTCAATTTTATCTATCATTGGAGAATAAAGTGGATAAATCTTTTCAACACCAACTCCTCCTGATACTCTACGTACGGTAAATGTGGCTCCAGCTTCATTTCCATGTTTACGCGCAATAACTAGACCCTCAAAAGCCTGAAGTCGCGTTTTACCCTTTTCAGTAATCTTCTGCCATACACGAACAGTGTCTCCAGCACGTATTCCTACGTCCCTTCGACTTTCCATGTTTACTGGAGAAATTTCTATCCCTTTTTGATTTACTAATTGATTCATAACCGCTTTATAGTAAGGAGTACTGTACCACAAGGGGTACCTATCTGCAATATTATACCACCATCTTTGACAAAGACTCTACGGCAGTATTAAAATCTTTAGGTAACGGAGCCTCGAAGGATTTCCTTCCAATATTCGGTATTTCTAGCTCAATACGAAACGCATGGAGTGCCAGTCTATTAAAACCCAGTGCCTGTTCCCGCTTAGGGGCATAGAGCCTATCACTAATCACAGGATGATTAATAGCTTTAAAGTGCACGCGAATCTGGTGCGTCCTTCCTGTCTTAAGGAAGACCGAGAGGTAGCTGAACTCCTTACTCCTCTCTAAAACACTATACTCGGTTACAGCTTCACGCAGTTTACCCCGAGCCCCTCTTTGTGCCGACCACAATCTAAAATCTTTAGTACTTCTGCCAATTTCTCTATCTATAATGTCTTTATCTTTTTTAACACATCCGTATACAAAAGCTCTGTACTCTTTTTTTACCGAACGATTTTTAAACTGTTCCTTAAGGAAATAAAAACTTTCTTGTGTTTTGGCCAACACAAGCACTCCTGAAGTGTCTCTGTCTATACGATGAACAATTCCAGGTCGATCAATTATTTCTCCTGAAGTGAGCACGAGTGGCTCTCCTACTCCTTTCATGTCTGGATATTTATCAAGAATCCAATCAACCAGGGTGTCCTCTTTTGTCTTTCCATCACCATGCACAATAAGACCAGCAGGCTTATTAACCACAGTCACAGAATCATCTTCGTAAATTATTGAAATATTCATATTACAAATTTTACTTTCCTCGACGTCTATCTCTAAAAGAAAACTCTCTAAGAATCTCCAAAAATTCTTCTTTTGAAAATGCAGGCCAAAATGTCTTTGGAAAAAAGAGTTCACTATATACAGATTGCCATGTTAAAAAGCCTGAAAGTCTTTTTTCCCCACCAGTCCTAATAATAATGTCCGGATCTGGTACATCCTTTATCCAAAGCGCTTGTGAGAATTCCTCTTCATTTACAGAAGTTTTTTCTCCTTTCAATAAATTATTTACAGCGTGCAGTATCTCTGTTCGTCCACTATAGGAAATACAAAGCACTAAAGTATTTCCAGTATTATTTTTGGTTTTTTCTTCTGACTCATGTATAAGTTTTTGTATATCTTTTGGAAAACGTTCTATGTCGCCAGCAAAAACAATTCTGTTACCTTTTTTATTAAATTCTTCAGATTGCTCAACAAGCACTTTACGGATTAAGGTCATGAGATATGAAACTTCTTCTTTTGCCCTATTCCAATTTTCAGTTGAAAATGCGTACACAATAAGGTTAGGTACACCAGCTTCGTACGTCCACTCAATAACTTCTTTTAGTTTCTCATATCCTTTGGCATGACCCTCAACAGGGAAAAGTCCTCTTTCTTTTGCCCATCGTCTATTTCCATCCATAATCATGCTAATGCATTTTGGTGTCTGTGTGTTTTCTTCCATAGAATAAATTACGTGTTGTGTAGAAATATTAATACACAATGATAAAACTATCAAAGTCCTCGACAGGTTTCCTCCACTCTACATGAACACGTATAACACTAGCTAGCATAGGGCCTTTATGGAGAAGCTTTACTAACTTTTTTAAGTCATCTTTATTACCTTGAGCAATCACCTCCACAGAGCCATCTCCTAGATTCTTAACTGTACCACTAAGGTCAAATTTTATCGCACTACGCTTCACATAGTCACGAAACATAACCATCTGAACATTACCAGTTATATTAGCTTTGATTTCATACATAGATATATAGTGTATAGTCTTAAGTGATTAAAGAAAAGTATTTGAACATTTTAAAGAAATAACGTACTATAATCTTACATTAAGGGCGATTAGCTCAGTTGGATGGAGGAGAAAGTATGCCAAAGCATAGTTTCTCCGTTTACACCTTTGTGTAAACGGGTTAGTCTATATCCGAAGAGTATAATATTGCCGTAGAATATTAATAGGGGCGATTAGCTCAGTTGGCTAGAGCAACCCGTTTACACCGGGTAGGTCACAGGTTCGAGTCCTGTATCGCCCACAAAAATCAAAAATACCCCGTTCAGGGTATTTTTGTTTACCAATGTCTCTTTAAACTTATCTCAGGAATCGACGACCAGTCACTAAGTAAAATTCTTCGTCTTTAAGACTCAATTTTACTAAGTGCTTTTCGTCTGGACTCGGCTACAGTTTCTCGCACCTCGAAACTGGCTTCGCAGCCTCCGTCTTTCGATTCCCGCCGGAGAGGTTGGTAAATCAAAAACACCCCTATTTGGGGTGTTTTTGATTTACCAATGTCTCTCCGGCAGGAATCGAACCCGCATCGACGGGGTAGAAACCCGTTGCTCTATCCATTAAGCTACGGAGAGATTCTTATAATACCCCCAATTAACCTATACGCTTTAATACTATACGGAACAAACACTTAAAAAACAATTACTTCACCTATAAAGAAGGGTCTGACAACCTTGGTGCAGATACCGTCCTCCCTTCAAAGATAACCTTCTTTTCATCAAAAGATTTTATAAGCTCATTGAGCATATTCCTATCGATAGTATCAATTTGAACAGTGTTTTCTTTTTCTACAAGAAAGATACCTCCCTCATTTATTTGTAAGAAGAGATACCAACTGAATACTAACAACAAAAGATTCAGTCCAATAAACACAGCGAGTATGATATTCCAATGATAATATATTTTTGAACGTAAATGTTTATCTCCAAATGCTATTGAAAATAACCGACTCTTTACTTTTTGTTTTGTCATTTCTATGTCCATATCCAATTACTCTATTACTTTTGATTTTAAAACAGTAAAACTAATATTACTTTGCCAAGATTCCGAACTCGAAAGTTTCTCAAGATGTACTCTATTGATAATTATTCCGAGCGAAGATGTTTCTAATAAAGACATAAGCTGAACCACAGAACGCCATTTTCCGCGAGTTACAAACTCAACTTTCAAAAGTTCAAACGGAAGCATTTCTGTTGTTTTTTTGTCTACACTCACTGAATTAACGCTAACAGAAACATCAGCTATTGAACCTAAATTTTCTAGATCTTCTAAGAAATCCACCACACCATCATCAGCCACAAGATATGTATCAATTTGCTTAATTTCTTTATTTAAGTCAGTTAACAATGATTTAACCGAATACAGGCGATGGTCTTTTCTTACCTCTATGTCAACCTGGTTTTTAAGTTCTGATATGTGGTTATTTTTATTTTTGATAGTTATAAAAAAAGAACCGTAAACACCCAAAAACATTGCAGCTATAAAAGCCGCTGTAATAATTTTTATCTGTGTTTTTGATAATTTCATAGTAACCATATCATTAAAAATTTCCACTCAAGATTATAGAGAATACAATATCCGAATCTCGAGCCAAGCTTGATACTGGGAAATCGACCAGCTCAAACAATTCCTCTTTTTTTAATCTATCAGAAAATGAAAGGAGGGCTGTGCGAGATTCTGCCGTGCCTGTGATTCTCATCTCACTGTTTTTGTCTTTACTTTGTATATAAAAAAACGCGTTTACTGTGACATGACTATCCATACTGTCTATAATCACCTGCAATATTTTAGTCTGAGGAACCTGTCCATTAACAATAGTCAACTCATTAATTTTTTGTTTTACAGCTAGTAAGGATTTAACTGAAACGTCTTCCTCTCGTAATTCTATTGCTTTTTCTAATAATTCAAACTGTCGTGCAATAGACTCATTTTTTGATTGAGAGATAAAATACGAAGGCAGTAAAAATACTACACCAATCACAAATGTGACTATAAAGAATAATAGTATTATGACAACTAACCTGGATCTATATTCCCATTCGAATGACTTTCTTTCTTTTTGAGGTAATAAATTAGCCATAATTATGCTAAAGCAAGACCGATAACTGTCGCGTATGACAACGACTCCTCGTAACTCAACCCAGGTATATAATCATTATAAGAAAAAGCATTTTGCCACACACGTGCTCTTTCAACAGGCACCTTAATATTCACAGACAAAAATTCTGACAACCCAGACAACGAAGCATTACCGCCACATAAAATTATTTTACTTATTTTATCTTCTTTCTTTTGATTTGCATCTTTAGAGTTCCAGAATGTAAAGTGGCGATTTATTTCATCTTTAAGAGCAGAGATTGTGGTTGTGAGTGAGCTGTAAAGTTCTTTGTTTTCTTTGTTGTTGATAAATTCTTTTTTATTCTTTATTTTTTGTGCCTCAACATCGTCGACCTTAAAATGTTTCATAATAGCCTCTGTTAATTTATTTCCTCCAACTTCTACCGTTGATGTGTAACTTACAATACCATTTTTAACAATCGATATTCCGCTTCTAGCCCTACCAAAATCAACTATCATATATGTCTGTGTATCACCGCTTGCGATAACAGCATTAGCTATCGCTTGCCCCTCTATAACAAACGACGCTGGAATAAGTCCCGCCGATTTAAATACTTTTTGGTAATTAGCAATCACTGTTATAGGAAAAACTGTCACACTGACATCGATAACGTCATGTTTTTTCTTGATAATATCAAAATCAAATACAGATTCTTCTGTTGGAATAGGTACATGTTCCTCTAGTTGAAACTCTACACTATTTAAGATTTGCTTCTTATCATTAGGGTTTGGAACAGTGGTCTGAAATAAATAAGCTTTTTCTTCTGGCAAAGACACCCTAACAAATTCCATATTGTACTTTATACGTAAACCATTCAGAATTTTAATTAAAGATTCTTGATCTTCAATACCTCCTTGGCTTACTATTCCGTCAGATATTTTGTTTTCCTCAAAAAAAACAGGAATACTTCCTTTTTGTGTATTTTTAAATCCTAAAACTTTTACAGAATTGTCTGATATATCAACACCAGTAGCCTTAAGATTTATAAACTCAGGTGGCGGAAAGAAATTAGAAAATCTTTCCATTATTGTCTCCTCTGACATTTGTTTTTTCATTGTATGTACTACTAGTATAACTGTACGCTGACATTACTGCCAGATGTAGTAATGATGTATCTTAAGAACGGATAAACTATTATGAATTTACGTTTTTTAGAAAAATATACCCTTTATTATAAAAATAGAAATGAGAATGACAACACTTAATGTAACCGCAACCGAGTATCTAGAAAGAAGTGTCACTGCACGCTTACCAAACATATGGACTGTGTATGAAATCACAAAATAACGCATCCCTCTGCCAATAATAGAAGCCACAAGGAATGCAAAGAAGTTAACCTTAAGGAATCCAGCGGCGAGAACAAACACTTTGTATGGAATTGGAGTAAATGCAGCTGTGAAGATAACTAAAAATGCATTGTTGTTAAACAATAGCCGTACTGAATCCATGACTACTTCGAGGTTATAGAAGTGTATTATCTTAATACCCACGGTATCAAAGAAAAACACTGCCACAGCATAACCAAATACAGCACCGAGTACAGACGCTATCGTAGTAAGTGTTGCATAGTGAAACCACTGACGAGAACCAGCCAGTAAAATGGCGACGAGTAATATGTCTGGCGGAATAAACAAGAATGAAGACTCAGTAAATGACAAGAAAAATAACCATGCTTTAGCATAGGCACCATGTGCCCTTTCCTTAAACCACTCTGTACTACGTGTTTGTAGTGTTGTTATTTTTTCTATAATACTTACCAACATATATCGATTATATATTATCCAATACTACTTCCAGCAGAAATATCTGATGTAGGCTCTAAAAAAGAAAACTCTCCGTCACTAGATGAGACGGCTAGAATCATGCCATTACTTTCTAGACCACAAATAACACGTGGCTCAAGATTTACAACAAATGGAAACTTCCTTCCTACAAGAGCATCTGCTTCAGTGTAAAGCGCTATACCAGAGACTATCTGTCTATCCTCCTCCTCGCCCACGTCAACCATGAGCCGTATTAGTTTATCAGTATTCTCGACACGCTCTGCAGACTTTACCTCTCCTATCTTAACCTCAACATTTTTAAACTCATCAAATGAAATCATATGTATGTATTATACCTTTTACTTATTATTTTTCTTCCTGCTTTTTACTATTATTTCTTCTGTCAAGATACCTTTGAAGTATAAGCGCTGCCGCTGCAGCATCTATCATGTGAGGATTTACCTCCCCACCCTTTACACCCTTATGTGCTTCAGTTGAAGTAAAGAATTCTGGTTCAAGATGCATAGGAAGATTAACTTTTCCATCTAAGTGAGTCATAAACCTTTTAATATCTTCCATTAGCAGATTTTCTTCTCCTTCTGTATTAAGTGACTGCCCAATAACAATTTCTTCTACTTTATTACTATCAATAATAGACTTTATTTCATCTAAAAGAGTATGTGAGTTGCTCAATATCGCTTTAGGGAACGCAAGAGAAGCCGTGTCGTCAGAAATAGCGATACCAACTCTTTTTGTTCCATAATCAATTCCTAAAATTTTCATATTTTTATATCCTAACACATACTTACACGAAACGTTTTTGTGGTATACTGGGTTAGTGACTGAGTATAAAAGAAATCCCAATACAAAATGCTTAATTTGCAGTAAACCCGTATACAAAAGACCTGCTGAGATCGAAAGGAATGGGGGTAGAGTATTCTGTGGACAAGTTTGTTATGGAATTTCTTGTAGGAAAGAAAAACCTTGTACCGTTTGCAGAACATTAATTCTTGCTAGCGCAAATAAAAAAACATGTAGTAGGAAATGTGCAAACATACACAGAACAGGCATCAAATACAAAATCAATAGACCTAGAGATAAGGTCAAAAACATAAGGAGTTTAAAAATAAGGCTACTACACCAAAGAGGTGGAACATGTGAGGTGTGCACTTATGATATATCTAAAATATTAGAGGTACATCATATAGATAGAAACAAAGAAAATAACGAATTGAAAAACCTAAAACTACTTTGTCCAAATTGTCACTCAGAGGAACATCACTTAAAAAATAGCTGATTTAATGGTAGGATACATGTCTAGACAAGGAGGAGTGCCCGGAATTGGTAACGGACCTGTCTTGAAAACAGGCGCGGGAAACCGCTTGTGGGTTCGAGTCCCACCTCCTCCGCATCTTAGAGCTGGCATGAGGTCTCAGGCGCTTGAAGTAGCTTGCAGGTAATTTGCTATACAAATTTAGTGGTTGCGTTAGAAAGTATGAAAAACATTCTACAATTCATTGGTTATATGTATTCTTGGTATATTCGACTACTCGAGAGAAAGATTGGATATCGTGTTGAATTTACAAACATCCCTAACACTTGGATCAATGGGTTAGTTAGATTCAATATGGGACCTTCTTGGGCTAAACATGGCATTAGGACTTGGGGAGTCAACCATTGGACTATGGGGGCAAGAGACAAAAACGGTGTTTCCTCCCGTTACGATCGTAATGCAAAACAATATCAATCTTGGCTAGGAGCGTATCTTGTAAAATTTAAAGAGAATAGAGAATTTACGCTCCAAGATCATTTCAGTCTAGCTGTAGCTGACCAGAAAAATTGGTTGTATGATTTTGGCGATCCGAATCCATGTATAGAAATGCCTACAGGAAATATTATGTCCTCCAAACAGATACAAATCAACGGATACCAAGGCACACTTTATGATTTCTCTGGTGGCCTATCTCATAGTGATGTTGGTAGCAAAAGCAATAACTCTCTATGTAGACGACTTATGAAAGGTGCTGCTATTCTGTTAAACATATCCAATCCAACTCTTAATATTAAATATACCAACCTTATACCAACTGATATACATACAGAATATGAAACTATCACATTACGAGGATACATAGCAGTTGTTAGTCTTGGAAAAAACACGTATGTTGTTCTATATGGGAACGGAACTGCACTTTCGGACGATAAAGGAAACGAAACCAAAGATTATACTCCAACCTTAAAAGAAGATATCCTAAGAGCCTTTAATGCAGTTAGAATTGAGAAATTGTAATCTAATAACCCAAATTTCACTTTTGTAACTTTTTAAAAAAATATAAGGCGCCCAAGGTACGTTGAAATGATATTCTAAAAAGCTTGAAACGAACCTTGCTGACCTTAACGACCACGGTCTGAACACACGAGGTAGCCCGCAACGTATAAAAACATGAATGAACAAGACATTTTAAATTTAATAAAAAAAGATGAGTGGATGATGAAAGTCTTGCAAATTGCAGAAGATCTAAATTTTCCTAATTGGGTTATAGGCGGTGGATTTATAAGAAATAAAGTGTGGGATTATTTACACGGATATTCAAATTTAAAAGTTGACACAAATGATATCGATTTGGTTTATTATGACCCCAAAGAAACCAATCAGAAAACCGACAAAAAATTATCACAAAAACTTAGTAACCAGACGGGTTTCGATTGGGAAATAGTCAATGAAGTATATGCTCACAAATGGAATAATTTACCTCCTTATAAATCAATGAGGGATGCTATTTCTCGATGGCCAGAGACAGCCACTGGTATAGGAGTCAGGTTAAGAAATGGCAAATTAACTCTTGTAGCTCCACACGGAATAGATGATTTAACTAATTTAGTTGTAAGACCAAGCCCTAAATTTCCAGGAGGATTAGATTTAGTTAAAGAAAGAGCAAAAAAGAAAGAGTGGTTTGAGAAGTGGCCAAGGCTTAAATTCAAAGAAGAATAAAGAGCTGTTAAAACCTTAAATTTATATTAGAAAAAATAGTAAAATAACCTTACAGAGGTTGACCGACTATGGTTCCAACCCCGAGGTAGCCTGCCACATCATGCTAGCACGAGGAAAATAGTTTCTTAGTGTGCTTGAAGTAACTTGTAAACAACTTTGCTATGCGAATTTGCTAACTGCGTTAGAATTAGGATATGAAAATCACCATAAGAAAAGCTACAAATAAAGATCTAAACGAAATAATGGAATTAATTGAAGATGTAACAGATTATCATTACAAGATAGATAAATATTACAAACCCTTTTCTAAATACAAAGGATTAGATAAATACACGAAAGATCAGTTAAAAGATAAGAATGTAAGAATGCTTGTAGCTGAGGGTGACGGAAAGGTCATTGGGCGTATTGTTGGTGTAGTATTAGAGGCCTCTTCATATATTATGCCTGAAAAGATTGGGAATATTGATGATACCTTTATTAAAGAAGATTATAGGTATAAGAAAATTGGAGAAAAATTACTCAATGAGCTACTAGAATGGTTTAAAGAGAAAAAAATCAAACATATTGAGCTTAGCGTAGACGCAAGAAATAAGATAGGGATTAAGGCTTGGAGAAAATTTGGTTTTTATAATTATAGAATAGAGATGAGAAAAGATTTATGATTTTATATTCTTGCACGAGGAACCTTCGATTTATATTCAAAAAAAGAGTGAAATAATCTTACAGGGCAAGGAATCCCACAGTTCCAGCACGAGGTAGCCCACAGTTTTGTTTAGAAGTAGTATACTGTGTATATGAATCCCGTTAGAGATAAGTCGTTCATGGACGACTGTCGGACACTGAAACAATATATGGGGAATAAAGTCGATTTTTAACAAAAAGTTTAATTTTAGGACAAAGATTGTCTATATCAGTGTCCTAACTCTAACGGGATGAACAAATTAGAATTATTTGCAAACGAACACGGTATTATATTACTCTTTGCCGTCTTATTAATCATTATATGGACAACAATGTGGAAAGGGTTTGCCCTTTGGAAGTCAGCACAACTCAGAGACAAGTGGTGGTTTATTGCGCTTCTTATAGTAAACACCGTAGGTATTCTTGAAATATTTTACATATACTATTTTTCAAAGAAAAAAGACGATTCCTCTCAAGGAATCGTGTCCAGAGACCGACATTGAAAAACAGCAGTACTTGCGCGCACTCACACGTGATATTATAAATGCATACATTACGGATTTTATATAAATAAACCATTCTTCACATGGACACAATAACAGAAAAAATTAGCTGGCAAGGTTACGAGTATGACCACAATGAAAAGAGTAGCGACTGGTTTTGGGCGCTAGGTATAATCGCACTCTCAAGCGCTGTTACTGCAATCATATTTAAAAATATCCTGTTCGCATTACTTATTATCATTGCAGCATTTACAGTCGCCCTATTTGCGGCAAAAAAACCTCACCTAACACATTTTGAGATAAACAGACACGGAGTCTCTATTGACGATACTCTATATCCTTTTAAAACACTTGAAGCGTTTTGGATAGATGAAGACGAACACGGACACCATTCTCTTATACTTAAGTCAGAACGTCTCATGACTCCATATATTATTATTCCACTTACAGAATCAATAGCCCCAGAGGATATAAGGGATACGTTATTAACAAAACTTGATGAAGAAGAGCTACATGAACCAATTTTCCACAAAGCTTTAGAGTTCTTCGGCTTTTAAGTCATAACAACCAATATAAAAACAAAAATATCAACACTCTGTGTCGATATTTATATCTTATTTGACTCCCCATACACTTTTCTTATAAACAACAGATCGATGTAAAATTGCGAGTATTTTAACTACCATCTAAAATATCACACGAGATGGTATAAGTTACCCCTTGATTAGTGAAACCAGCTTCCACAGAGCCCGAAGCAACTGACTCTGCTGGTACTTGATAGGAGTATCCATCAGTTCCTGATACCAGACAATTCTCTACGTCAGTGGTAGCCCAAGTAATGACCGTACCTCCACCAAGCGAAACGACCTCAATGCTCGTCTCTGGACTATATACCTTCACTATAACCTCTTCACTTACAGAACCACCTTCTCCTGTGCAAACAATAGAATAAGTCGTCGTTGTGCCCTGCGACACTTCAACCGAGCCTGATGTCTCTCCTCTTGTATTGAAGTTCACGCCATTACAAATTGTTGCATCGACACTCTCCCATGACAGCACCGAAGAATCTCCAGCTGTTGTTGTCGCATAAAAAAAGAGAGATGGTGGAGTCGGGGGTAGAGGAAGTTCTATAACTTCAACTGTTACACCTTTTGTTATTGAACCGCCGAAACCAGTGCAGGTAACGTAATAGGTTGTTGTGGTATTTGGTGAAGCATCGACAGAGCCTGAAGTCTTGTCAAAAGTATCAAAATTCGTTCCAGAGCATTGCGTTGTGTTTCTACTTGACCACGACAAAGTTGTATATGTCTGACCGTAAATGGCTTCAAAAGCATTGAAGTCAAGTATTGGTGTAGGGCCAGCTGGACGGTCAACAGCAGGCGGCACAACTATATTAAATATTTTATTAAGATCAAGTTTTTGAAACTCTTCTATAGTGTAGAAGGTTCCACGTTCCTTCTCTTCATCCGTTAACCCTTCGTAGCCTAAATTCACGTCTTGTGGCGCTAATGTGTCAACTTTGGTATCACCAACCAAAGTGTCTCCATCACTACCACCTAAAACATTACTACCATCATCTTCCTGAGTACCAGACACAACACCTGTTGTTACTTCATTTTGATTTGTAGTGGTTTTGCTAGATATATCAACATATCCTTTTTCAACAACCGTAATTCCTGCGTTAATTGCTGTAACGGCCAAACCGACAATTTCATTCGTGTATCCTACAACAAAACCGAAGGCTGCACGTGCCCAACCAAATGAGGTACTAGGTACAGCAAAATCAACAGCTTTTTCTAAAAAAGATTTATTTCGTCTCGCGTCTTCTTCTTCAAAAGCTCTTAGATTTCTGAATAATTCTTTTCTATACTCTTTTACCTCTTCTATGGCTTTATTAATTTTACTAAAAAAAGCTTTATCTTCTGCTGCTTTTTTTGCTGCTGCTTTAGCAACTTGTTCCCTTTGTGTCTCACCGCCGCCATCGTTTCCACCACTCCATTCACCAGTCTGAGGATTATATCTCCCCGAACTTATATTATCTATAGCAGCTTGTTCCCCTTCATCGTAATAACCTCCACCTCCTGGACCATTTCCTCCTATACCTCTTCCACCAGTTGATGAATGCGATCCTTTATCAGCCTTTCCTTCTCCATAATCACCCGCACTGAAGCCAGCGTAAACATAATCAATGTTAAAGCTTTCACTTACAGAAACAATTGGAAACGCATACGTAAAAACCATAACAAACACTAGTGTTTTAATTATGGTTTTTTGTAAATATCTCATAAAATCCAATAATTATTTACCTATTCCTTAATATAACGTACACATCTTTGTTTTCCCTAACTCTTTATTCCTAACTACTGCTTCCTTTATTTAAAACTCCTGAAACACAGGAACAAGTCTCACCTTCACACTGTCTGAGAT
>CAZNRH010000003.1:0-70034 GCA_964575755.1 uncultured Candidatus Saccharibacteria bacterium | reverse complement strand
ATTGCTCTGTTTTTTCAAGTACTTCTTTAGTAGAAACACTGTTGGCATCAATAAGCTTCAAATTACCCACACAGTGCTCAATGTCATCACACACCAAGCAAGTTGCTTTCCCACCCTTGCCTACAATATCTTCATATTTTTCCATGACGTGAGGAGTAATGCCCCTTTTCTGAGCGAAATCCAGAATACTTTTTGCTAGTGGGTGTGATGAAAACTTCTCAATTCCTGCGGCATCTGCCAATACTTCTTCCTCGTTGAAACCATTAAATGTAACGACATCTGATATGTACGGTTCGCCCAATGTTAGTGTTCTCGTTTTATCAAAAGCAACTACCTTGATTTTACCAAGTGCTTCAAGATATTTTCCACCTTTCACCAAAACACCACGCCTAGAAGCGCCTCCAATTGCAGAGGCAATAGACACTGGAGTTGAAATAACAAGTGCACAAGGACAAGCAATTACCAAAAGTACAAGCGCGCGATATAGCCAATCACTAAAGATACCTCCAAAAAAGAGGGTTGGGATTACCGTAATTAAAATAGCGCCTCCGACAACAATAGGTGTGTAGTATTTTGCAAATGTATCAATAAATTCTTGAGCTGGTGCTCGTGATTTTTGGGCCTTATCAACTAGCTCTATTATTTTGGAGAAAGTAGAATCTTTACTTTCCTTTGTTACCTTAATTTCTAAATATCCCTGTTTGTTTAACGTTCCCGCAAAAACAGTGCAGTTCTCTCGCTTGTCTTTTGGTATAGACTCTCCTGTGATTGTTGCTTCATCAACAGAAGAGCTTCCCTCTACAACAACTCCATCAAGAGGAACAAGATCTCCCGGGCGGACAATAACAATTTCCCCAATTGTTACTTTGTCTACGAGGACTTCTTTCCCGTCTTTCAAAATTGCAGTTTGGGGAGATTTGTTAATTAGCGCCTCCAGCGCTTTATGAGACCGCTCAATACCGTATCTCTCAAACGCTTCTGCCAGAGAAAAGAAGAATACAACCGCGGCTGCTTCAGGGAGTTGATTGATATAGACTGCTCCAATCGCCGCTACAATTACTAAAAAGTCTATGTTAAGAAATCGTTGTTTTGTCAGCCCTCTAATCGCTCCGATAAAAACGAAGTATCCACCAGAGAAAATAGCTACAAAGTAAAGCAGTTTAGCCGCTTCGTCTACGTCTAAGACCCAGCTGAAAAACAGGGCAAGAATAAGGCTTGCTCCGGAAATAATTGTTGCAATTTTCTTCCAATCAAAACGTGTTGGATGGATGTGTAGACCCACTTGGTTTACATTGCAGTATGTGCAGATGTTTTGTTTGTTTTCGTTGGACATATAGATTTATTATATAAGAAATTAAGTATTTGTTATATAAGATACCAGTAATACCACAAGTAGTTCGAATCCCGTAGAGGTCATGCCTTGCGGGATTTGAACGATTCTAAAATATACTCATCTACCAAGGCCTCAGGGTCTTCCGATAATAAGTATTCATGACGGGCTACCTCGGGCTGGAACCGTGGGGTTCCTTGCCCTGTATAGCTATTTTAAGCCATTTAAGTGTATCAAATCGGAGGTTCCTTGTGCGCTTTGTTATCTTAGTAATTTCTTTAACTTTTTATCAAGTTCATCTAATGAATCAACAAAAGTAACAGATTCACTAGAGAGCTCAACAATATATGATTTTAGTTTTTCTGACCCTCTAATCACAATACTCGGCTTTCCTGTTTGAATAGCAAAGGCTAGCTCAGAAAGAGTTCCAGGAGAACCAACACTAACAAACACTAATACATCGGAAGAAATAACGTTCATAAAATTACGACCAGCGTGCATGCTAGTTAGTAGGGGTATATCAAGATGCTTGTTCATATCTTGTTTGTCTTTTGTTGGTCCAATACCAACAGTTAAACCTCCCACTTTTTGTGCCCCCTTTGCACTAGCTTCCATAGTCCCACTCATACCACCACAAAGTAGCACTGAATCAGTTTTAGCAACCAATTTTCCAATCTCAAAAGCACAATCAATATCTTCTTGAGTTGCTTGTTCTTTACCTGGGCCCATTACTCCTATAATTTTTTTCATATATTCATCCTATCGCAACCAATAAATTTGTATAGCAATTTACCTACAAAGTGCCTCGAGCGCTCGAGGAACATAGCTTCCTCGTGCTAGCACGACTTGGCGGAGAGTGAGGGATTCGAACCCTCGAGACGGTTACCCGCCTACACCCTTAGCAGGGGTGCGCTTTCGACCACTCAGCCAACTCTCCAATAACTTCAAATTCAATTTTATCTTTGCTCACGTAGAGGTGTTCCGAGTATAAATCACTGCTGTTTACAAATCAATCGGCTATCACCTCTTGAGTAAACAGGGAGCACTCAGCCAACTCTCCAAGTCTCACTACAATACCATATTATTAACCCTACTTTAAGTTAAAAACAAAAAACCCCGGTCATTACGACGCGGGATTTGGTGACGGTGCTGGGTTTGAACCAAAGGGCTATCATCCTGCGGCACCTAGCTCGCCACCGCCCACTCCAAACTTGCTTATAACTGTACACAGTATATCATACATCCCTGCACGTGTCAATGCTTGTTGTAATATTACCCTCTATTCTGTTGTTATACTTACGTAATGAAACTATCTGACCAGCTTGTGGATCACTTTCGACTCCTTGAAACGCAAAAAAAAGCGCTCAAACGCCTGCGAATTGAGACTATTGAAGACCTTCTTTATCACTTCCCTACGCGCTATGAAAATATCTCAGATATAAAACAGGTCTCGAGTCTAAAAAAAGATGACTCAGTTATTTTATACGGGAAACTTTCTGCACTTAAAACAAAAAAGTCTTTCAGATCCCGCGTACCAATTTCAGAGGCACAATTCCAAGACGGCACTGGCTCTATTAAAATAATCTGGTTCCACCAGCCATATATTGCAAAAATGTTTTCTGCAGGTTCTCTTGTTATGATCACTGGAAAAGTTGGTGGAGACAGTAAAAGCCTTTTTATTGCAAATCCAGAAATCGAAAAAGTTGATGAAATACCAAGCGATATTTATAAAACCTTGTTTACTAAAGAAAGTGGTAATAATAAAAAAGATTCTTTCTTTTATCCTTTTTACCCTGAAAGCAGAGGTATAACTTCAAAGTGGTTCTTCCATGCAATCCGTAAAATATTCGAAAGTGGTATCATCGACACCCTAACAGACCCTGTATCAGAAAAGATTCTAAAAAAATATAGCCTACCTGCACTTACAAGCGCTCTTGTTTGGATACACACCCCAAAAACTAAGGAAGATAATATATCAGCACGAAAACGTTTCGCATTTAACGAAGTTTTCTATATCCAACTACTTAAACAACAAGACAGATATGAAAATAATGAAAAACACTCTTTAAAAGTGACCGTTGACGAAGAAAAGATAAAAGAGTTTATGGAACGCTTCCCTTTTGAAGCAACAGATGCTCAAAAGAAAGCTATCGCCGACATTGTCTCAGACTTTAAAAAAGATCGCCCTATGTCCCGTCTACTTGAGGGGGACGTCGGTAGTGGAAAGACAGCTGTCGCTGCAAGCACAATATATTCTGTTACGACTTCTCGCCCTCCGAACCAAGACTTTGGCGCACTTCAAACTGCATATATGGTGCCAACTGAAATACTTGCAAAGCAACACTTTGAATCATTTATTAAACTCTTCGCCCACCTGCCTATAAATATTGCTCTTATCACCTCAAGTGGTTGTAATAAATTCCCTTCTAAAGTAAACAAAGGTGAGTCTACAAATATTTCAAGAGCACAGCTCTTAAAGTGGGTTAAAAGTGGTGAGATTTCCATAGTTATCGGTACACACTCTCTTATTCAAAAATCTGTTGAGTTTCAAAATCTTGCGTATATAATTATCGACGAACAACATCGTTTTGGTACGCTTCAACGACAAAAGCTTGCACGTAAAGACGAGTTTGCTCCTCACCTTCTCTCTATGACAGCTACCCCAATACCTCGTACACTCGCACTCACTATATACGGAGACCTCGACTTAACGCTTCTTGACCAGATGCCACACGGGCGAAAACCTATCATCACAGAGATTGTTTTACCAATAGAACGAAAGAAAACGTATGAACATATACGAAAAGAGATTAAAGGCGGACGGCAGTCTTATGTAATATGTCCACGTATTAACGAACCAGATCCTAAGAAAGCTCTTGCTCTTAATGTGACTTCTGTCACAGCAGAAGCTAAACGTCTTAAGGAAGAAATATTTTCAGAGTTTGAAATTGATATTCTGCACAGCAAAATGACACCGAAAGACAAGGGAGATGCTATGGAGAGATTTGAAAAAGGAGAAACTGACATACTTGTCGCTACTTCAGTAGTTGAAGTGGGAGTAAATGTACCTAATGCAACAATGATTGTTATCGAAGGTGCTGAACGCTTTGGACTAGCCCAACTTCACCAACTCCGTGGTCGTGTTATACGAAGCAATCACCAAGCATATTGTTTTATATTCTCTGACAGCAAGAGCAAACAAACAACCGAGAGACTCAAAGCTATAAAAACAGCAAAGAATGGTTTCGAACTCGCAGAGTTTGACCTAACACTACGTGGGTCTGGAGAATTGTATGGAAAGAAGCAATGGGGCTTAACAGACCTCGGCATGGAAGCTATTAAAAATGTAAAAATGGTAGAAGCTGCACGAAATGAAGCAGAAAACCTGATTAAAAAAGACGCGACACTCAAAAAGCACCCAGAATTAGCAAGTGTTGTTAAACATAAGCAAAATGTGCTACATTTCGAGTAGATGATTTTTCTATACTATCAAGAAAGGAAAGTAGGTGAATGATGCGAGCGAAAAAAAGTTTCTATGTCACTTAGCAGAGACTGGATTAAACCAAGGGTTCTGTCAGTACAATTCATCACCTGAAGAATGTGTTGTCGAACCTTTTATTTCAAATAAGTGGGAATGGGTAGTATATTTAAACGGAGATGAATTTAAATTTTGTTCTCTAAGATGTACTGAGCGCTTCTTCTCATTGATAGGGTTCGAAGTGTTATCAGAAACATTTAATTCAGAAAAGCAAAGGGCACGTGTCCTTGTAAAGAAATATGAAAAAAAGAATGGAGGACCTTAAAAAACCCGTGCGTGTGCGCACGGGTTTAATGATTTGATAAAAAAACAAAAAAACCGTACACTTTTGAATAGAAAAAGTGCCCGCAGATAAAATCTGTCGGGCACTTACTCGCCTTATTTAACTCCACTTACGTTCATGTAAAAAATAGAGTATACCAAAGAAAAGATACATCGTAATGCCTATATTAACACTTATACTAACTGTGACTACTTGGTCGGAGTATAGCAACCATGGCATGGCAAACGAAAATAAACAGGCAGACGAAAGGATGAGTACTATGATGCCTCGATATTCATCTCCAGAATACTCATCAAAAGCATCTGAGACAGCAGGTATAAACCAGAGCACCCACTGTATCAACAAGATTGTTGCAAACTTCAACGCAAGTAAAATGTGATGAATAGGAAGAGATAGAGGGATTGGTCGTCCAAGGTATATTTGCATAATTATCTCCAAAATACTTTATCTATAAAAAAGACTATCATGCTCTATATGCGAAAGCTACTACACTTTGAATAAGAAGCTTAATTGCGGTATAGTTTTGTACATTACCGCTCTTAGCTCAATTGGTTAGAGCACCAAGCTTATATCTTGGAGGTTCCAGGTTCAAGTCCTGGAGGGCGGACACACATTTACAACACAAAACCCCAGTGTAATGCATTGGAGTTTTGTGTATTCTTCATGACTCAAGTGAAAATAAAATATCGCCAACTATTGAACCTACTCACTATGCTCTATATCTTCTTTTTTCTTTGGGGTAATACCATTAGCTATTAGAAGTAGCTCAAACTCTTCCCTTTCAATAGTCTCAACCTCGATTAGTCTATTAGCTATCGCATCAAGAACAACACGATGTTTAATAAGAATATCTTCAGCTTTTTTATACGCTCCGTCAATAATCGCATGCACTTCTTTGTCGATTTCAGATGATACCTTCTCTGAATACCCTTTTCCGTCTAACCCTGACCCCATAAGAGCACGCCCACTTTCTCCTTCTAAAGCAACTGGGCCAATATCATCTGACATACCATATTTCGTTACCATATTTCTTGCTAATGCAGTCAGAACCTGAAGGTCGCTCGAAGCACCTGTAGTTATATCACCAAATACCATCTTTTCTGCTATGTACCCACCGAGCGTCATCGCAATATCATCAAGAAATTCTTTTTTTGTTTGCATTCTCTTGTCTTCAAACGGTAATTTTAGCGTATACCCTGCAGCACTACCACGTGAAATTATTGATATCTTGTGAACTGGGTCAGCATAAGGAAGTACACTTGAAACAAGCGCATGACCTGCTTCATGATACGCTGTAATTTTCTTTTCTTTTTTGTTAAGAACATGACTCTTTCTCTCTGGACCGAGCATCACTTTTTCGATTGAACGAATTAGGTCGTACTGCGTCACCTTTTTACGATCTTCTCGTGCCGCTAAAATAGCCCCCTCATTCATAAGTGAATACAGGTCCGCTCCAGAGAACCCTGGAGTACGCTCTGCTATTACTTCAAGACTAACGTCATCGTGAAGTGGTTTTTTACGAGCGTGAATATCAAGAATGTCTTCTCTATCTTTCCTGTCTGGTAGGTCAATAGTTACACGCCTGTCGAATCGCCCCGGACGAAGTAGCGCAGGGTCAAGTACGTCTGGCCTGTTGGTTGCTGCCATAACAATAACTTTTTCATTTGGCTCAAAGCCATCCATCTCAACGAGGATTTGGTTGAGAGTTTGCTCTCGTTCATCATTTCCTCCACCAACTCCTGTGCCACGCACGCGTCCAACTGCATCTATCTCATCAACAAAAATAATTGCTGGTGCAGCTTTCTTTGCAAGTTCAAATAAATCACGTACACGTGACGCACCAACTCCAACAAACATCTCAACAAACTCTGAACCTGAGATTGAAAAAAATGGAACCTGTGCCTCACCTGCAACGGCGCGAGCAAGTAAAGTCTTGCCTGTGCCAGGTGCGCCCATAAGCATTATTCCTTTAGGAATTTGCGCTCCAATACTTAGAAACTTCTTAGGGTTCTTTAAAAAATCTACTATTTCAATAAGTTCTTCTTTTGCCTCCTTTGCTCCAGCAACATCCTTGAAAGTTATCTTTTGACTTTTATCATTTGGATCAATGATACGTGCTTTAGATTTACCAAAAGAAAATGCTTGCATCCCAGAGCCTTTAACTTGTCGTGAAAGGAACCAAATTAAAAATACAATAAGCAGAAGTGGTAGCAAGAACGGTACAAGAGCTAAGAACCAGAAACGAAATCCACTTGGACTTTTTATTTCAATACTTACTGAACTCAATTGTTCTCTCGTAACACCATAGTTAACGAGTGTCTCCGAAAGAGCAGTGTCGATTTCTTTCTTTGATTTTTTGACTACTCCGATAACCTCTTTTTCTTCTGATTCGGATTGAGTAGTCGATGTAGCAATACCCTCTTCTTTGGAGGCATCTTCGGGAGTCTCCGAGCCTGTGCTTTCTTGCACAACGTCTTCGGACGCGATTTTTGCTTGGTCTGTGGACATGATGTCTTGCGAGACATCAAAATCGTCTTCAACAACTACATATGTAATCTCTATTTCCTCACCGCTTACAGATATAGAAGAGACTATCCCCGCTTCTATATCTAGTGCTAGTTGAGAAATTGGAATTTCTTCTGGTTTTTGATTACTACCAACAATAAAAGAGTATGCGGTAACAAGAATAAAGAAAATAATTACTGTACTGATTATATTTGCAAAAAATTGCTGACCTTCTGGTAACTTAGGTGCACCTTTAGTTGTTTTCTTCTTGATACCTATTTTCCCTTTAAAATAAGTATTTCTAGGACTTTTTTTGTTTTTCATATTCTTTTTAATTTTTTAGTGTTTTTTCTATATCTGCTTGCTATATAAGTCTGTAATATTGAGTCATTATACACGAATACAGCTTAAACAAAAGCTTTATTGTGTTATAGTGCTGAAGATGGGAGCAAAAAAAGATACGAAAATAGCAATCATATGTTCTGGTGGTGGTATGAAATGTGCTTATAGTGCAGGAGCCCTCATGGCGCTTGTCGATAAGTATGACCTAACTGAACCACATGTTGTAATAGGTAGTTCAGGAAGTGCGGGAACAGTTGCTTATTTTGTATCAAAACAATACGAGCATATAAAAAACGCTTGGCTTAACTTACTATTAACAAAAGGATTTATATCACCATGGCGTATTTGTAACATTATGGACCTGTACTATTTAATTAATACTATCTTTAAGGATAAAGCTAAGCTCGATATAAATTTGTTAAAAAGTACCCCTATAAAATATTAAGAGCGTCAAAGACCATGCCTTTGATATCTAATCGAACAGTACATATAAATGGAAACAGATACGTGGATGGTTTTATGGATACTAATAATAGTATAAAAAAAGCTAGAGACGAAGGTGCGGACGTAATAATATTGATAGATAATTCTTCGAAAATTAAATCAAAAACAGAATTCTTATTCGTACGAATATACGCACTACTCACTCCAGGTCACATGAGAGATATTTTAAGAAACTATCTATATAATGATATAAAGAACAATGTTGTCGTAGAGGATGAAGACATAATATATATAAGACCTAAACGCGAACTGTATGCGAATATGTTTAACAACAGCAGGAAGAGGCTCAAGAAAAAATATCAAATGGGTTACAGTGACATGGTATCAAGTGAAAAATTGAAGTCGTTGTTCCTGTAAATATATCTATAAAATTATGACATTAATAAAAAACAAAAAAGTTCATTTCGATTTCGAAATCTTAGAGACCTTTGAAGCAGGGCTTGAGCTTTTAGGGTATGAAGTGAAATCCATTCGGAATAAACAAGGCTCTTTGGAGGGGTCCCATGTTGTTGTACGTGGAAATGAGGCTTTCCTTGTTGGTGCAACCATACCACCATACCAACCATCAAATACACCAAAAAACTATGACCCTGAACGCACGCGTAAACTGCTGTTAAATAAAAAGGAGCTTAGTGAGCTCTCAAGCGCAGAGTTGCAAAAAGGATTGACAATAGTGCCTATTTCAGTGTATAATAAAGGTCGAAATTTGAAGCTCGAAATTGCAATAGCTCGTGGAAAGAAAAAAAGTGATAAACGACAAACAATCAAAGACCGTGATTCAAAGAAAGATATCGAACGACAAATGAAGCAAGCACGTTGAGAATTAAATAATATACAAGTATCGAAAAGTGGTTTGAGTATATGTTGAATTAGAAAAAGGGGATGAGCGATGAGTGCTACAAAAAAAATACCGGTTGGGATGATAGAAATACCGATTGAAGAAGTACGGGAAGATTTCCTTGCTAGGAACAGAGAAGCACAATTGGAAGCTGAAGATCCTGACAAAGAACTTCTTGTATTAAGAACCGATGACGATGAGGATGAAGTTTCCTCTGGTGTTAAGTTCGGAAAAGATACCGACGAAGATCCCTCTGGGAAAATATTTGATGAGGATGAGGAAATTCATCAACTAGAATTTTAAAGACGTTCAACTAGGTTGGACTTTCTAAACCACTAACTGGGCAAAGCTTGCTTTGCCCACACTTTTCGGTACTGGTATATGTGGGTCCTTCCCCGCCTTTAATCTGGCTCCGGCGAGATTAAAGGCGGGGGATGATCGGCTTCGACAGTGTCGTTAGCATATGTATGTGCAAGGTAGAAGACCAGAACTTCTTAAAAAGCTGGAACATGTAGATGCAAAAAAATCTGCACTCGGAATGCTTTCACCTTTTCAGATGAAAGACTTCCAGTTCGCTTACGCTCAGGCCTAAGCGACCATCAACAAATCAGACGTCCGATACGATTTGCTTGATGTCATAAACATCGGTCTAGGAAGTAAGAATGTTTCGACTTACAACCGAACTCAAGAAACTCGACTTTATATGATTTTGTTTGTTTTATACATATAAAGTTTAAATCTGTTCACTTTGTGCAGAAAAAAATAGACTACACCTTTGTAGATTCATTCATAAGCCCTTCATTGAACGGGGGTTCGATACCCCCCATCTCCACAAAATGCACAACCCTCAGACTTCGTCTGGGGGTTGTGCATTTTGTGAGCGATGTCAGAAATTGAAAGACGGAACGCGGGTTCCCTGACGTAGCGAAGCGTAGGCAGGGGCGCGAGTCCAGATCAGGAGCACTTAGTGAAATTGAATCCATAGGACGATGATTTCATTTAGTGACTAGTGGTCAATTCCCGCCCAGCGTTTCCACCCCAACCGCGCCTTCGGCGCGGAAAGCGCAAGCGGGCAAAAATTCCTTCCCCCAGACCCACTTCCTTTTTGTCCGCTTGCTTTTCGGGCTTCGACCGATTTTTTTCGGACGAGCTATTTATATTTACAGTCGCCCTTGCCCAACCCTTCCCGTGCGCGGGCGACAGCTCCCTATTTAAATTTGACTGTGATATAATAATGGTGTACTATTAAATTGGTAGAAGATAATTATGTATACCTCTACTTTAGTATTACTACTCTGTTATAAGTATGTCAAATAGTTCAAAATTATCAAAGAATATAAAAAAATTAAGGAAAAGAAATAACTTTTCCCAAGAAAAATTGGCAAGAATGGCCGATGTTGCTAATAATACAATTATTAAAATCGAATCCGGGGAAAACAAAAACCCGACATTAGAAACTTTGCAGAAGATTTCAATAACGCTTGATGTTTCCATTGATGATCTTCTGCGTTAAAATATAAACATATGATTAATTTTCTATCTTCTGTCGATTTCATACTTGTTAATGTGCTCGTCGTTATAGGCGTTCTCATTATTGTAAGCGGAGCAATAAAAACGCTGTGGGAATTTATTCAGTATGAAACAAAAAGGAAGAAGCAAGAAGATACCATTGAAGAACTCAGGCAATTTTCACTTATCCGCTCGCATTTAACAATCAGTATCATTCTTGCTTTACCTCTTTTTATTATTAAATTTCTAGATGATGCCGTAAAAGCGCAATCACAAACGGCGTATTTGTATTTACTCGCTCTTGTGGTAATACTTGCCATTATGGTTTTTTCCTATAAAAAAGACAAAAGCTATGTCCCAAAAAAATAATTTTAAAACATTTTACGCGTTATCCATTGCGTGGCAATTAGGGTTTCTAATTTCTATCCCCATCGGCGGTTTTCTTTTTCTAGGAGTTTTGGGTGATAAATTTTTTAAAACCCAGCCATTTTTTTTGCTTCTCGGTCTTGTTGTCGGTATTGTTATTACGATTTATGAAGTGTATCACTTGCTTATTCCTTTAATTAAAGATAAAGAAAAAAATGATTAACATTGGCTTACAACCAGAATATATTTTGTCTGTTTCTGGCATGTCTCTAACTAATACTTTTTTAACCTCTATTTTAGTTACGGTACTTCTTGGTATTTTAGGAATAGTTTTCTATCTAAAAAAACAGAATCACAAAAACATTTTTATCAATGGAATGAGGGTTTTGGTTTTTGAATTGTTAAAACTTGCTGATATGGTGACACAGGATAGAAAACTGTCTAAAAAAATTCTTCCATTGATAGCTACTTTCTTTATGTTTATCGTTACTGCTAATCTCTTGGCTCTTATTCCCGGTTTCTTAGGTTCATTCTTTATAAACACCCCAGCAGGAGAATTTTCTGTTTTACGATCCCCTAATAGCGATTTGACAATAACAGTGGCACTGGCGTTATTTTCAGTTCTTGCTATTCAATTTTTTTCCTTGCAAGTGTTGGGAACAAAAAAGTATATAGGACGATTCCTCAATTTCACAAACCCAATTAAATTTATCATTGGTTTTTTTGAACTGATTTCTGAAAGTGTTAAAATTCTTTCTTTTTCTTTCCGATTATTTGGAAATATTTTTGCAGGAGAAGTATTGCTCTTGGTTATTGCTTTTTTAGTTCCTTATATTATTCCTTTGCCTTTTATGATTTTAGAGGTATTTGTTGGTATCATTCAGGCATTTATTTTTGCTATACTTACATTAACATTTATTAAAACAAGCACAATGCGCCATATAGGGTCGGTGGCGCAAAATTAGTAACTAATTAAAATAAAAATATGATTCAAGATTCATCAGCATTTACGATGGCTATAGGGACTATCGGTCCTGCGTTGGCCATTGGTATGATTGGCGCGGCGGCAGTAATAGGTATGGCGCGCAACCCAGAAAATTCTGAAAAGATTATGCTCGCAATGATTATTGCCATTGCATTTGCCGAAGCCATTGCCATTTACGCATTGGTAGTCGCGCTTATCTTAAAGTTTGTTTAAATAATACAAGAAATTATGGAAGAAGAAACAAAAAAGCGGTTTGACGCACAGGACGAGTTGCTTGTGAAAATTTATAAATCGGTTGAAAAGACGCGAAAGTACTTTCTCTGGACGCTTATTATCTCGCTGGTTGTGTTTGTTTTACCCCTTATAGGGATGCTTTTTGTTATACCAAAGTTTCTAAGCGTGTATACTTCAACCCTTAGTGGGTTTTAAATTATGGAATTTTTAGGCAATCTTGGTATAGATATTAAACTTTTAATCGCTCAAATAATTAACTTCGGGTTGCTTTTATGGCTACTTTCAAAGTTTTTGTATAAACCTATTATTAAGCGGATTGAAAAAGACGAGAATGAATTAAAACAAGCTCAAATACAAAATGGAAAATTGGAGCGACAAAGAAATACTTTTGCGGAGCAAAAAAAGAAAGAAATAGCCGAAGCAAAGAAACGAGCGCGAGAAATTATAAAAGAGGCAAAGAATATGGCTAAAGAGATAAAAAAACAAGTCCAACAAGAGACGGAACAAGAAAAACGAGCAGTTATAAAACAAATTAAATCTCGTTTATCTGAAATAAAATATGCGGAAAAATCTAATCACTAAAAAAAATAATGAAGCCGGGTATATAGTTTCTTTTTTTTCTGGAGTTGCCCGAATTCAAGGGTTGCCCCATATATTTTTACATGAGGTACTTTTAGATGAAGTTGGTATGCCGGTAGCTATTGTCATCGGTTTTGATGAGAATTTTGTTGAAGCGCTGTTTTTTGATGAAAAATTTAATCTGAAAAAACCAATCTTTCGCAGTTTTCATCCTTTTTCAATACCAATTTCAGAAAGTCTTATAGGTAGAGTTGTTGATGGTTTAGGTGTGCCTATGGATGAACTTGGAAGCCTTCAGGGAAAAATGACGTCTGTTTTTCGGCAAGCGCCTCCAATTATTGATCGGGAACCCGTTTCAACGCCACTCTCTACGGGAATAAAAATTATTGATACCAATCTTCCATTAGGCAGAGGCCAGCGGGAACTTATAATTGGCGACCGAAAACTTGGCAAAAGCACGATTGCCATAGATACGGTATTAAATCAAAAATATGCCAAATCGCCCGTACAGTGCGTATATGTAATTTGCGGACAAAAAGAACAAAAAGTTCGCGAACTCATCTCTCTTTTTGAAGAACATAATGCATTTTTATACACAGCAATTGTCGCCGCTTCCGCGGGCGCTTCATTTGCGGAACAGTATCTCGCTCCTTTTGTCGGATGCGCTATAGGGGAGTATTTTCGCGATAATGGCAAAGATGCTTTAGTTGTCTATGACGACCTCTCAAAACACGCCAAGGCATACCGGGACATTTCACTTTTGTTTGAACGAGCACCGGGAAGAGAAGCATATCCGGGCGATATTTTTTCATTACATGCTGGACTTTTGGAACGAGCCGCTAAACTTTCAAAAGAAAAAGGTGGCGGAACGCTTACCGCGTTGCCGATTATTGAAACGCAAGAAAGCGACATCACATCTTTTATTCCCACTAATCTTATCTCAATTACTGATGGGCAAATTTACTTGGAAAATGGACTTTTCCAGAAAGGATTTTTGCCGGCGGTGAATGTGGGACTTTCCGTTTCTCGCGTAGGATCGCAAGCGCAACCGAGTATTCTTAAAGAAGTAGTGGGCGGTATTCGCCTAGCTCTTGCCCAACACAAGGAGCTCCAAAAATTATCCCAGCTGGAAACGGTTGTAAGTAATGAGGCCCAAAAAAAGATTCATAGAGGAGATTTAATGCTGGAACTTTTAAAGCAAGAAAAACATACAAACATTGAATGGCCGGAACAGACAATTTTGTTTTACACGGTTGAGGAAGGTTTCTTTGATGACATTGAGAAAAAGAAATGGAGCTATTTTGAAATACTTTTGATGGAATTAGTAAGAAATCGCTATCCCGATGTGCTGCAAAAGATTAAAAGTGGAGTATTTGATGAAAAAATACAAATAAAGATTCAAGAAATCGTAAAGGATTTTAAACAAGAATTTTTGTTAACCAAAGAAAAGCAACAACCATGAAATCCTACATAACGTATAAAAACCAAATTCAAGGAGTTAAAGATGTCTCAGAAACTGTAAAGACGGTGGAGAAAATCGCCGCTTCCTCCGTACATTTTTTAAAACAAGAGGTGTCTAATCTTAATGCCTATGCCATTGAAGTTGAGAAAGTACTGATTCGACTGTCCCTGTTTTACCAAAAGAAAGATCACCTCTTTTTACAAAAAAAATATGCAAGAAAAAAAACGCTTGTTATTCTTACTGGAGATAAAGGACTAGCTGGAGGTTTGTGGCACGGGGTCATTAACACATTTTTAGAAAATGCTAAGCAATATCAGGCTATTATTATGATTGGCGTAAAAGGCGAAAATTATATTAAGGAAGAAAAAATACCAATTATAAAATTATTTACCAATTTTTTTGATATTCCCAAAAAAGAAGAGGCTGAACATGTTACTGATTATATTTTTGATAAATTTAAAAGGGGGATATTTTCACAGGTAGATATTTTATATCCTCAATTTGTTTCTTTGGCGGAGCAAACGCCAAGTTTCATTCCATTTCTTCCTTTTGAATTTAAACTAACGAAAGAAAAAAAGAGTGATGAAGGATTTCCAATTTTTGAACCATCAAAACAAAAATTCTTTGATAAACTTTTACAGAAATATATTGAAATATTTTTCTATAAAATTATTATGGAAACAAAATTGTCAGAATTTTCCGCAAGAACCGTGGCGATGGAACACGCTGCAACAAAAACAGAAGAGCTTATTCAAAAATTGGCACTTGATTATACGAAAGAGCGACGCCGAATTGTAACTCAAAGGCAGCTGGAAGGTTTTGCTGCTCATAAAATAATATGAAAAAAATTCAAGGAACAATTACAGCGATAAAAGGGGGCGCGGCTGAGGTTATATTTGAAAAAGATATGCCTTCTATTCATAGTCTGCTTGAAAGTGAAAAACAGAAGGCTCTTTTCGAAGTGGTTGAAAGAAAAGATTTCAAAACTGTACGGGCGATTGCACTCTCTTCTTTGGAGGGTGTAGAACGAGGAGAGGAAGTCTTTGGGGTCAGCGAGGAAATTTCTGTATCTCTTAATAAAAATATATTAGGGAGAATGTTTGATCTGTTCGGTCATCCAATAGACGGCAAGCCGTTTAAAAATGGCAGACCGTTTCCGCTTTACGAAAATAAAAAAACGCGGACGAATAACTTAAAACATGACGATAAAATATTGGAAACAGGAATAAAAGTTATTGATCTTTTAACCCCATTTCGTCTAGGAGACAAAATAGGTCTTTTTGGTGGAGCTGGAGTTGGTAAAACGATTCTTATTACAGAACTTATTCACAATATTGCCCTTAAAAAAATAGGATACTCCGTTTTTGCCGGTGTTGGCGAGCGTATTCGCGAAGGCAACGATCTGTATCTTACTCTAAAAAAATTAAAAGTACTGGATAATACGGCGCTTTATTTTGGCGAGATGGATAAGTCTCCAGGTGTACGTGCGAGAGTTGGACTCTCCTCTGTTGTCGCCGCAGGATTTCTTCGCGACAAAATGGGCAAAGACATTTTCTTATTTGTTGATAATATCTTTCGTTATACAATGGCGGGAATGGAGCTTGGCGCGATATTGGGAAAGGCTCCTTCAGAATTGGGTTATCAAGCTACACTTGAACATGATCTTGCCTTGCTTCAAGAAAGAATACGGGCAGACGTAAATAACACAATTACTTCCTTACAAGCGGTTTATGTGCCGGCTGATGACCTTACTGACCCCGCTGTGGTATCTATATTCTCTCACCTTGACGCTTCTTTAGTGCTTTCTCGCGATGTGGCAGAAAAAGGTATCTACCCAGCGGTTGATGTTCTACGATCGCATTCTTTAGGACTTGATAAAGAAATAATAAGCGGGCGTCATTTTAAGATAGCTTCCGAAGTAAAAGCAATGTTTCAGAAATATCAGGAGCTTTCCCATATTATTGCCATTCTTGGGATTGACGAATTGTCGCGAATGGACAGAATTATTGCTAAGAGAGCGGAACGGCTGCAGCGTTTTCTGACCCAACCTCTTTTTGTCACCGAGGCGTTTAATAATAAAAAAGGAACATATGTGCCACTTGAGAAAACACTTGAAGGGTGTGAAAAAATCTTAAACGGTGATTTTGATGACACAGAACTTGAAAAATTTTACATGATAGGATTAATTGATGAAGTAAAATAATATGATTAGTTGCACGATTACATCACCTCAAAAAACAACAGTTTATAAAAATGTGCAGAGCATCACGCTACCGGCACTTTCTGGCCAGATGCAAATATTACCCGGTCATGCTGAATCTTTTATTTTATTGCAAAAAGGGAATATTTCCTTGCGACAATCAAACAAAGAAAGTGAAATTATACAAAATATAAATGGAGAGTGCTATATTAAAAACGATGTAGTTACGGTCATTTTGTAACATTTGATTTTTTCCCCACCATTCTTTTATTTTATAGCACGTGTGCAAAAGCACGAAAGAGTGCTGAACTAGGACAGGAGGTGCTTAGCGAGGCAGGAGATTAGAAACCTGCGCCGATTCCTTACAGGAACTGTTCAGGTTGTACTATATCCTTCCTCCGTCAGAATATCGACAACCTCTTGCGAAGCTCCATGTATTCGCCTCTCACCCCACCCACCTGGGGCATTTATTTTAGCTTATTCAAGCCATCTATAAAATCAAAAGTGGATACTTAACCCTATTTCTTCGTAACTTCCACAGAGAGCTGTATTCTTAAACTTAATGAAACTTTTTTACAAAAAACTGACACTATTTATATGTATGGTATGCTCACTAACATGAAAACTCGATATACATACGACCTTATTGTAATAGGAGGAGGGCCGAGTGGTATGATGGCTGCAGGAAGAGCTGGTGAACTAGGAGCTAGGGTTATATTGCTTGAAAAAAACAAAGAACTTGGTAAAAAACTAAGTATTACTGGTGGCGGTAGGTGCAATATCACCAATGCTGAACTTGATGTTAGAAAATTTCTAAGTAATTTCCCTGAATCACAGAAATATCTTCACTCCCCTTTCTCAGAGTTCTCTGCAAAAGACACTTTTACCTTCTTTGAAGAAAGAGGTCTTCCTTTGGTTATTGAAGAAAAAAACAAAGTCTTCCCTAAAAGTCAGAAAGCAACTGATGTAATGAACGTGATGAAAGAATATGTGAAGAGCGGTGGAGTAAAAATAAAGACAAATACAGAGGTTGAATCTGTAAATAAGAAAAGAGTTAAAAATGACGTATTTTTTTCTATCGAAACAAACAACGGGACATTTGAAGCAGAAAATGTCGTTATAGCCACTGGCGGACTTGCTTCACCTAAGACAGGCTCTACTGGTGACGGGTTTAGGTTCCTTAAAGAACTTGGACATAATGTGAGCAAGCCGAGTTCAAATGTGGTACCACTAAAAACAAAAGAAAAATGGGTACACTCTCTATCTGGAACCTCGCTACCTCACATGAAAATTAGCTTTTCTCAAGATGATAAAGTAAAAATTAAAAAGATCGGCACCGTCCTATTCACTCACTTTGGAGTCTCGGGGCCACTCATTTTAAACTCTTCTCATGAAGTGAAAGACCTGTTACTCGGAGGGTCCGTGATTGCGTCTATTGACCTCTTCCCTGACACAAACGAAGGAGAGCTCGATAAAACACTCTTAGATCTATTCGAAAAGAATAAAAATAAGAAAGCAAAAAACATCCTACCAGAGCTTATTCCTGCAAACGTTGCTGAAATTGTTCTCTCTTTTAGGAAAATAAGGCTTCTTGAAACAAGTGTTAATTCGATTACTAAGGAAGAACGAAAAAGGCTCGTTAAAAGAATGAAGGATTTAACCTTTGAGATAAGTGGAGCACTTGGTTTCGATAAAGCTGTATTAACCGACGGTGGAGTTGATCTTAATGAAGTGAACTTTAAAAACATGAGCTCTAAATTACACCCAAACCTATACCTGCTTGGGGATGTTTTAAATATAAACCGACCCTCTGGAGGCTTCTCTTTACAGCTGTGTTGGACAACTGGATTCGTCGCCGGTTCAGACATAGGAGCACGTGCATCTAAATCAAATACGTAACCCGAGAACGCTCCCCTGTTCAAAGTCCAATCTTGGACACTACACCGCAAAAGAATCAACACCTTTGAAACACTTCCAGAGGAGTCTTGTAGTTAATACCCATGTGAGTTCTCTCAGTATTATAGTAGTTTAAATATTTTGGGAGCACTTTTACCCCTTACTTATTTCGGTTAAGATTACTGATTGGACAGGAAAAAAGTATTCTGTCATGGTTGACGCCAGACTCTGTCTGCATAAAAAGACAGGGCAAGCATTGGGTTGGGTTAAAATGGGCGTCGACTCACCAAAAGAGTCCTGTGGTGACATTGAAACAACTATTAAATTCCTCGTGGATGAAATCTTGATACTCCTTGAAGCCCAAGTTGTATCTCTTGGTATATTTTGATCGTGAAGTCACAATATATCGAACTTAGTCGTACCTCTGCACAGCACGTGCTTCTTTTTTTTAATATTTACACCGATACATACCAATCCGAACCACTTAGAAACTAGGGTTTTCCAATGGTCCCGATGGACGGTTTTGCCTCATGTGCCCTGGAGATGCATGTGATGTTTCTATTTATCCTGACCAAATTTATGGTGATGCACTCGGAACAAAGTCAGTGCGGTTTGCTTGTCATAATCTAGATTCCGCAGCACAACAAATAACGCTTATTGCTGGTATCGCAAAGCTCTGCGAGCTTGCACGTAACGACTAATAATCACAAGTCCCGAAGGAGTCCTTCTTCTCTCGGGGCTTCTTTTTTTTCAATTTACTTAAATAAGTTATAGGTCATATTGTGGTTGATGTAATGGTATACTCATATCAATGACCGAAACTGTCCTTAAAAAAGAAGCATCAGCGCTGACTAAATATGTACGTTTAACCGACTATCTTTCGGTGGCACAAATTTTTTTACGCAATAATTTCTTCCTTAATGAAGAACTGACTAAAGAACATATAAAACACAGACTTTTGGGACATTGGGGTACATGTCCTGGTATTAATTTTGTGTATGCAAACATTAACCGATTAATAAACAAAACAGAAAATGATTTCCTTTTTGTTGTAGGTCCTGGACATGGATTTCCAGCATTTCAAGCAAACTTATTTGTTGAGAGATCACTCACTAAAGTATATCCTGACAAAAACCCATACACGCTTGAAGGAATTGAGGATATGTGTAGAGATTTTTCAATACCGTATGGTTACCCATCACACCTAAACCCACAAGCTCCAGGTATAGTGCTAGAAGGTGGAGAATTAGGCTACTCTCTATCCGTTTCGTACGGCACAGTGTTAGATAATCCAAACTTGATAACTGTATGTATTATAGGGGACGGAGAAGCTGAAACAGGACCACTCGCAGCAAGCTGGAATGCGAATCGGTTTATAAACCCGTCAAATAATGGTGATGGAGTAGTGCTCCCAGTATTACATCTAAATGGTTATAAAATCTCTGGCCCAACAGTGTTTGGCAGAATGAAAGACACGGAAATACGAAAGTTTTTTGAAGGGCTTGGCTATCATCCATACTTTATTGATTACACAATAGATGAGGATATTTACAAACAAGGTATAAGAGTATTTGACGAAGCTTACAAACATATACAATCAATAAAAAAGACCAACGATTCAGCTCCTCCTATGTGGCCTATAATAATATTAAAGACTCAAAAAGGAATCGGTGCTCCTAAAGAAATTGATGGTGAAAAAATAGTAGGAAATCATCTTTCACATCAAATAGTATTTAATGATTTACATAATAATCTAGAACAAATGAAGATGCTCGAAGATTGGATGAAATCGTATAATATAGATGAATTAATTTCTTTTAAAAAAGACGGCAGTATCGTACTGGATAAAGAAATAACTGAACTTATTCCAAAAGAAGGTCGTGCTGTTGGTGTATCTACACACGCAAACGGCAGTAGTGTAAAAGAATTAAATTCACCTAATATATCAGAGTCATTCTGTGATTTTGAAAAGAAAAGTTGTATTACAACAGATTCAATGCAAACCGCTGGTGAATATATAGCACAAGTATTTGATAAAAATAAGAATGAAAAGAATTTTAGACTATTCAGCCCTGATGAAACTTACTCTAATCATTTACATCCAGTTTTTAAGGAAACATCACGCGTATGGCAGTGGCCTATAGAAGAATGGGACAAGGATATGTCACGAGACGGGAGAGTAATAGAATTACTTTCTGAACATACATTATTCGGGATGCTTTGGGGATACACTATGACAGGAAGATATGGAATCTTTGCAACATATGAAGCGTTCGCTCAAATTGTCGCTTCAATGGCTGATCAATATGCAAAATTTATAAAGATTGCAAAACGAGTAAAATTTCGTAAACCCCTGCCAGGACTTACTGTTATACTGTCTTCCCTTCTAGAAAGACAAGACCATAATGGGTTCTCACACCAAAACCCATCTTTCATCGCAAGTATGCTAGACCGTGACTTAGATATTGTAAATTTATACTTTCCAGCAGATAAAAATTTAATGCTAGCTTCAGTTAATGAAACATTAAAATCAAAGAATTCTTTAAATGTAATTGTTTGTGGTAAAAAAATGAAACGAAATTGGCTTTCACTAGAAGAAGTGCTAAAACAAACTCGAGAAGGAATTATGACTTGGAATTTTTTATCAGATGATAATCCAGATTTAGTTGTAGTTACGTGTGGAGATTATGTAACAGAAGAAGCAGTAATAGGAGTAAAACTTTTCCGAGAATATATTTCAAATATAAAGATTAGATTCGTAAATATACTTCGTCTTGATATGCTAGCTGAAGCTGGTGAAAATTTGAATAAGAAAGATAAATTTGAAGAATACATAACCAAAGATAAACCTATTGTATTTAATTTTCATGGATACCCAGCTACTATTAAAAAGCTTTTGTTTAATCATCATGTTTCTAAAAGAATTATTATAAATGGTTACGAAGAAGAGGGTTCTACGACTTCTCCATTTGATATGAAATCTCGTAATGGCTTGTCACGTTTTCATCTTGTAAAAGACCTGTCTTTGCTAGCTCATTCAGAAAAATTAATATCAGCTGAGCAACTTCATGACATCACAGGCAAAATGGATGCTAAGCTTGCATGGGAAAAAGAATATATAAAAGAACACTCAGTGGACCCGGATGAAATCCGTAACTGGGAAATTTAATCTGTAAATAAAGATAATATGTCAATATTAATTATAAATCCCGGATCTACCGCAGTTAAATACACACTATTTGATGAATCAGGAGTAGTTTTAGATAAAAAAAAGTTTGAAAACTTAGACGAACAATTTAATGAACAGAAGGAATGGCTGTCTAAATTAACAAACGTAGGGAAAATCGGTATCCGTATTGTTCACGCCGGCAATCTTACAAAACCTACCATGATTGATGAGAAAGTTATCAAACAAATTACTACATTTAAACAATTTGCTCCTATACATAACAAAATAGCTTTAGAAGTAATATCTCTTATAAGAGAAATCCTAAAAGATGTACCAATGGTGACAGTATTTGATACGGCTTTCCATACACAGATACCAAAATATGCGAGCACGTATCCAATCCCTCATAATCTAACAAAGAAATATAGTATACGTAAATATGGTTTTCATGGTATCGCATTGAAATCAGTCTTAGAGCAAGTAGATAATGAATTCGAAAAAAGTGGTGCTACTAAACCTAGACGGGTAATACTTGCACACCTTGGAGGTGGATCTACTATAGCTGCTGTACAAGATGGAGTCAGTCTAGACACCACAATGGGACTAACTCCTCTAGATGGAATAATGATGAAGACAAGAAGCGGTAGTGTTGACCCCGACTTACCAAAGATTTTAACTAAACTTACAGGTAAAAATATTGATGAAATATCAGATATTTTAAATACGCAGTCTGGATTCTTTGGTATTACAGATAGTGGTGATATAAAAGATATAATTGAAAAAGCTCAACATGAAGATGGACCTGAAAGACTAGCCTTCGACATCTTTGTACACCAAATTATTAAACAAATCTTTGCTTACTATGGTGTCCTACAAGGCTGTGATGCTCTAGTATTTTCTGGTGGGATAGGAGCAAACAACACATATTTAAGAGAAATAATCACTGATAAGATAACTCTCTTAATTAATCAAAATAAGATATTTACTTTTAAGTCTGATGAAGCAGGGGAAATCTTTAAAACTGTGCTCAAATTAAAAAGCTCTACTGATAGAAAATAAATGTAAAGCTGAGTCTTTCAACGGATTGGTGCTTTTTTGATCGTCTTTTTAGTAATCATTCATGTGTTTTTTACTTGAACGCATCAGCCTGCAAAAGCAACCTGTAAAGGTTCACTTTTGTAAGCTGTTTCTGTTTTTAAGCAAACTAATTTGACGTAAACATTTCTATAATCTAAACACCTAATCTAAAGTGTCTATATCCCTCCTTTACAAAATAGGAAAACGTCCTACACATGTATGCAGGGCGTTTTTTATTTTTTTTAATATTTTTAAGCTTCGTGATACAATACATTCTAATGGAACACTCACATTTAGCTAAATTCCTTACAGTACAAAATGTACTTTTCTTTGGGCTTTTATCTTTTGCCACGATAGTATTCGTTTGGCTTATCCAAGATTTTATTATGCCTATTTTCTGGGCTGTTATACTAGCTATTGTATTTAACCCTGTACAAAAGAAGTGGTTAACTGTTTTTAAAAATAAAACACTCTCTTCTCTTCTTTCACTGCTTACTATTATCGTTGTCTTATTTATACCTCTCTGGACTGTTGGGGGGCTCGTAGTTCAAGAATCTCTGCAAGTCTACAACCGCATATCAAACGAATCTATTGAATCTTCACAAACTAACCTAGTAAATAAGACTGTTATAGCCCTTAGCTACTTTGAGCGTTATGGGATACAGCAGGATACTGTTAAGGAAAAACTTACTTCCCTAGTTCAATCCACAAGTGGCTGGTTCGCTAGGCAGGCTGTTGTATTTGGACAGGCAACATTTTCCGTACTTATTAGTTTTTTCTTGATGATTTATATTTTATTTTTCTTACTTCGTGATGGTCCGTCGATAGGACGTACGATTTCCCACATTCTTCCGCTTGGCGATGAACGAGAACAAGGTCTATTTAAAAACTTTGAGATTATCATCCGGTCAATATTTAAAGGCACTCTTGTGATAGCTGTACTGCAAGGATCCATTGGCGGGGTGTTGTTTTGGATTGCTGGAATAGAAGGAGTCCTGCTTTGGACTGTCGTTATGATGATGTTTTCAATTATACCTGCCATTGGTCCAACTATTATTTGGTTTCCTGCTGGAGTTGTACTTTTGCTCACAGGCGCGGTATGGCAAGGAGTTCTTGTGCTGGCTGGAGGCTTTATTATTATAAGCTTGATAGACAACATATTACGTCCAATACTAGTTGGTCGTGATGCTAAGATTCCTGACGCTATTGTTCTCATTTCCACGCTTGGTGGGCTTACTTTGTTTGGAATAACTGGATTTATTATAGGTCCAATCATCGCTGGATTCTTCCTTTCTATGTGGAAGATATTTGAGGTAGATTATAGAGAAGACCTTGAAATACAGGGGTAGAATATGGTATACTGCGCCCTGTAACTAACATAAGTTTTGAATAAGTACATACGTATTAATGAGAATATAAGAGCTAAAGAGCTTAGAGTGTTAGGCGCCGATGGCGCCGCTTTAGGTGTTCTATCTCTTGAAGATGCGCTTTCCAAGACAAATGAGTTGGGGCTCGATTTAATCGAAATATCCCCAATGGCAAAGCCACCAGTTGCAAAAATAATGGACTATGGTAAGTTTCAGTACGAGCTTAAAAAGAAGCAGAAGGAAATAAAGGCTAAATCTCACACTACTGAGACTAAGTCAGCTCAAGTAAAGATTGGAACTGGAGAAAATGACCTTAATCTAAAGGCTCGTAGAGTATCAGGATGGCTCAATGAAGGACATCGTGTGAAGATAGACCTCTTCTTATGGGGACGCTATAAATACATGGAGTTTAGCTTTCTAAAGGAAAGACTAGAAAGGTTCCTTAACCTTATAACAGAAGATTATAAGGTAGCCGATAAAATACGAAAGAGCCCAAAAGGTCTTACTGTGGTACTAGAGAGAAACAAAGGAGGCAGTAAAGATGTAGACCAAAAAGAGATAAAGAGTCCGACAACTGGCGAAAAAAAATAATATGAAGACAAACAAATCATTTACAAAACGATTAAAGGTAACCAAGAACGGTAAGGTTCTTGCGCGTACCCCTGGTCAGAACCATTTTAATGCTAAAGAATCTTCAAAACGACGACTTAAAAAGAAGAGAACTAACCTTATTAAGATTTCAGCAAAAATTAAAAGTCAATTTATGCCACACGCATAATACTTAATTACTAAATATCATGGCACGAGTTAAACGAGGAACAACTAAATCAAAAAGCAGAGGGTACACCTTAGAGCAAACAAAAGGATATCGTTTTGGACGTTCTACAAAAAAGAGCATGGCATACGATGCTATCAAGCATGCTGGAGAAAATGCTTTTGGTCATAGAAAAGACAAGAAAGGAGACTTCAGACGACTTTGGACTGTGCGTATCAACGCTGCGGTTCGAGCGCTCAACTTCCCTTCTTACAGTAGGTTTATATATGCACTTGGTAAGAAAGAAATCGGACTTGATCGAAAAGTACTTTCACAGATTGCAAAGGATCGACCTGAGACTTTCTCTCGAATCGTTGAACAAGCTAAGTAAAACTTACACACTAGGCGCACTTCTTCGTTACTGCGTGAAAAATATCAGTCACCATATTGTGCATATGATTTCTTCTATTTTCCACTTGCGCCTTGAATTGCATCCAAGTGTGTAAGTTTTAATAGAAACAAACAATATATTATTGAAAAACACGCCATACGGCGTGTGTTTTTGTTTAAATCTGAATGTCTTGCAAACCTAAATATACGTAATATTACTTAGGTGTCCAACACCTAAGTAGGTTAAATATCAAGATCTGCTACTTCCCCGCGCTCTGGCGCGTAGGCATCTACTTCAAGATAATCGCGGAGTCTTTGTACTAAGAATAAAGATGATTTTGGTTCACCCATTGCTACAAAAACTTTCTTTAGAGAACTCTGCGAGCTTTCAACAAACTCAATTAAATTGTCTGAGTCCTTATGTGCAGAGAAACCATATATCATTCTCACCTCTGCTTTAATCTTTACCGTCTCATCATTAATAATCACTTCTTTAGCGCCATCTTGGATTAATCTGCCTAACGTACCGACAGCTTGATATCCTACAAGAAGTAACATGTTTTTTGCATTACCTAAATAATGTTTCTCATGATGAAGAATTCTGCCACCAGAAGACATCCCCGAGCCGGCAATAATTATCTTCGGGTCTGGCGCTTTTAATATCGCTTTCGACTCTGAGACGTTTTTTGTGTCTTTAAATAGAGGGAAATCAAAAATATCGTCCCCTGCTTTAATTTCTGCTCGAACTTCTTTATTAAACAAATGAGTATATCTCTTGAAAATGTCAGTCACTTTAATAGCGAGTGGTGAATCAAGGAACACAGGAATTTTCGGCAGTACCTTGTCTTCGACAAAATTATTTATTAAGTACAACAACAGCTGTGTACGCTCCATTGAGAAAGCAGGGATCATAAGAGTACCTCCTCTTGCTGACACATCTTCGATAGCTTTCTTTAACAACTCTTCCCGTTGTTCTCTGTTTTCGTGATTTCTGTCTCCATAGACACTCTCGATAACAATGTAGTCTGCATCGTCTACTACTTCTGTATCGCGAAGCAAGGGCGCTGGTGAATTACCCAAGTCCCCTGTAAACACTATTTTTCTCCCTTTATATGTAAACTCAATCATCGCTGAGCCGAGAATATGTCCAGCATCCTTAAGAAAAACTGAGATGTCTGAGGTAAGCGATTCGTCTTTGTGATAGTCTATCTCTCTCCATAGAGATAGGGCTTTTGCTACATCATCTGCGCTGTATAATGGCTCTGTCCCGCTGTTTTTAGCCTCACGAGCAAGAATCCTTACAGAGTCTGCAAACATAGTCTCTGACAAATCTTTCGTGGCAGGTGTTGAATATATAATTCCATTAAAACCTTCTTTTACTAACTTTGGTATAAGTCCTATATGGTCAGCATGTGCATGTGTTGCAAATAAATAATCTACACTCGATGCGTCATATACAAATGGTTCATGGTTAAACTCACTACTATATTTCTCCCCCTGCGTTAGTCCGCAGTCTATAAGTATCTTTGTGCCACCTAATACTAAAAGGAAGTTAGACCCTGTTACTGTACCCGCCCCACCGTAAAATGTAATTGTGTTTTTATTCTCCATGATCTTTTTCTTTAGATAAAAATAATTTTATAAATATAAATACTGCTGTTGATGTTCCTAAGAAACCCATACCTAAATCAGTTATAGTATCGCTAACATAATTTTCTTCAATTGGTATTCCTGCAAGGACTTCAAACACTTCCCAACCAACTCCAATAAATACAAATGCCCCGCCTGCAATAATAACTATGTTTTGTATACTTTTGTCTACTCTTATATATCCTGATTCAAAAAAGAACCACAGGGACATAAGTCCAACGAAGATACCCCCTAGAAAATGCATCATGATGTCAAACCACGGATACAACCAATACAAGAAAAACTCCAACGCAATAATATGAAGTACCGCGATACATGCTAGAAGTATTGCCCATGAAATGAATAATGGATGCTTGTGCATAACAGTCTCAGTATATCAAATATACATAATCAAAAAACCACTCAAGCAAATTGAGTGATCCTTTGATAAGGGAACGAAAGTACTCGCTCAGTAAATGAAGGTGGGTGTTTTCAGCGATACACCGTGTTGTGTGTATACTTAATACATTCAAACTTCCCTGAACAAGTAACTAAGTGAACAATACTTTCGTTACCTTGCTTGTATTATACTCCTGCAATAAGACGTTCGCAATATAAAGGATCCTCAGCCTAAAAGCACGAAGTATTGAACCCATATTAGCTCCTCGGCTCGGAAATGCAAAAGCTACGCTTTCCCGTTTCTCTCGCTCTACGTCGCTAATAAAAAATACCACAGGTACTTGGGCATTTTTTATGGCTTATATTAAGTTTAATTTTTACTCAAGAATCCCATCCAATTCTACATTGTATATAATTTCTTCTTGAACAAGACGATAATTAATCAATTCACTGTCTTCAAACCAATGTTTAATTTCATTCTCCGCTTCACTAACTGAGCCTGATGCGTGGATAACATTTCGTACAGCTCGCCCATCTTCGTCTGCCATACGATATGAGTCTAAAACATAATCCCCTCTAATAGTACCTACATCTGACGTAAGCGGTTCTGTGCCACCAACAAGTTTTCTCACTAACTCAACACTATGTGCTCCTTGCCACACCATAATAATTACAGGGCCGGACGTCATATATTTCTTTAAATTTTCTAGAATCTTTGCTGTAACTTCAAGGGGGTCAGTTGATGGAGGTGTAAGCCCCCTTTTTTTATATGCCTCAATTGACTTCTCACCTGTCACAGTACGCCACTGCGGATCAAGTGTATAGTGTTCTTCTACATGACCAGCCTCAGGAACTTGTATTTTGAGACCTACAAGTTTTAATCCAACTCTCTCGTGCCGTGCTATTACTTCTCCAATAAGTGAGCGTTGCACTCCATCTGGTTTGATAATAACAAGAGTCCTCTCTTTGCTGTGTTTTGACATAATAAATAGATTTTAGCCGAAAGCTATTAATAAATTACTAAATAATTAAAAGATTAGTACGCACAATTATACGCTATTAGTATTATGGCGCAATCTTCTTGAATAAACGCTTTATATAAGCTAATATGAAAATGGAAAAGGAGGTGATTTTAATGAAACTAAACAACATTGGTTGCGGATCGCTTGATATCAATCCATATAAAAGCGACTAGTTACAACGGCCATATAATTCCTCGAAGGGATTATATGGCCTAATCTTTTCTTTCTATTTTATAAACTTCTAACTTTCTAGCTCGCTTTAAACTTCCGTAAAAATTTCCGGTCCGTCTTTAGTTATAACAAGAGTGTGTTCAAAGTGCGCACTTAATGACCCGTCTGCTGTTCTGACAGTAAACCCGTCATCCTCAAAAATAACTTCTTCGCTTCCTATGTTAAACATTGGCTCTATCGCGATAACCATACCTTCTTTTAAGACATCCCCCTCTCCAGCCTTGCCGTAGTTTGGGATAGATGGCTCTTCATGAACTTTATTACCCACTCCGTGCCCACACAGCTCGCGCACTATCCCATATTTATATGGTTTTACATATGTTTCTATTGCGTGCCCTATATCTCCTACGGTATTCCCTATCCTCGCCTGCTCTATACCTATATATAAGGCCTCTCTGGTCACTTGTATGAGCTTTGTGGCTTCTTTGCTTACATTACCAACAGGTACGGTTATGCCACTGTCTACTATATATTTGCCATGAACTAGCGTAGTATCAAGACCTATAATATCCCCCTCTTGAAGTACGGTGTTTTGCTCAGTCGGAATACCGTGCACAACAATATCGTTAACCGCTATGCACAATGTGGCTGGATATGCTCGAGGTGCTCCCTGTGGCTTGTATCCTAAAAGGGCTGGCTTGTCTCCATATTCGTCCATCATCTCTTTTGCTTTTTCATCTAACGACGCAACTGACACTCCTGGTTTTGCTAAACCCGCAAGTGTTTTAAGTATTGTTCCTAAGTGTTCTCCTGCTGTGCGTAATGCTTCTTTATCTTCCTCATGTGCTAACATACTGTTATGAATTAGGAATAATGAATTAAGAATTAAGAATTAAGCAAAAATTGAAAAATTAAATGCTTAGTCTTTGTAAAATTTCTTGGTGTACCTCATCTATACTTTGCTCTCCATTGATTTCAGTATACTTTCCAACTGATTTGAAAAAATTTATTGCTGGTAATGTATGTGCGTCATATTCTTTAATACGCACCGGAATATCTTCAGGGTCATCATCTTCTCTAGATTCTGTATTGCGACGGAGTGTCAGCCGTTTAGTGATTTCTTCTTCATCCACCGAAACATCGAGAACTTTGTAGTCACGATCAAGCCATCCCATAACTTCGTCAAACATTTTTGCTTCCTCTTCTTTTCTCCCAATTCCTTCAAAAATTATCCCCTCTGTATCATCTATATTTAAAATTACTTCTTGAAATAAATAGGCCGAGAGCCAATAGGGACCTAGGTGCCCTCCATCTATGATTTCTTTTATCTTTTTACCAAATATGTTCTCCTGTGTAGCTATCTCACGGTATCGGTTCCCAGGAGAAAAAAATCTAAAACCTGTTTTTTTAGAAAGTAATTTTGCTTGTGCGGACTTCCCTGAACCAGGACGCCCTGTTATGACAAATGTATTTAACATGATATCTAGTATACCTTATTCATCTCCACTGTTTAAAAATTGAACGCCAAACGAAGGGACATAAACTCATTAAATTGATTCAGGGCGAGAAAGTAAGAAAAAAGTTTTTGAGCCGTATGAACATACGGTGAGAAAACTTTTTTCGTAACTGACGAAGCTCTGGGTCAATTTTAGGAGTTTTAGCAAATTTTGGAGTCTTAATATTCACGCATTGCAATCTGTGCATCAATCTTTTTAACCAAGTCGAGAACTACTGATACCGCAATCAAAAGCGCTGTACCACCAATAGCAAGCGCTGTTATGCCCGTAATTGCTTGCATACCAAGAGGTAATACTGCGATACATCCTAAGAATAAAGCGCCTACTAATGTTAACCGAGTGAGTATTTTAGCTATATATGTTGAGGTCATATTACCTGGACGAACACCTGGAATAAACGCTCCACTCTTTTGAAGATTTTTAGAAATTGTGTCTGGATCAAACGTAACTGCTGTATAAAAATATGTAAACATGAATACGAGTAAGAAATACAGTATCGCGTAGACAAGCTGATTTGAAAGCCCCGTGACTATTGCAGAAGATACTGAGCTTACTATTGCTATATTAAGGTTAGCTAAGAATGTAAAAATCATCTGTGGAAATAGGAGTATTGATAGTGCGAAGATAATTGGAATAACACCAGCCTGATTAACTCGAATAGGAAGGTATGTTGAGATGCCGCCATATACTTTTGCTCCTCGTACACGACGAGCATACGTAATCGGTATCGGCCTCTCTGCTTCTGTGACAACTACAACACCTGCTGTAATCAATATACCCACGAGAATAAATCCTATATACAAAGGAAGTTGAACGATATCAAATGAAAATGCCAACTGGCTTATGGTCGTTGGTAGACTTGCTACAATACCTGCAAATATAATAAGTGAGACTCCGTTGCCTATACCAAACTCTGAAATAAGCTCACCAATCCACATTAAGAATATAGAACCAGCTGCGATAACCATAACGTTGGTTACAGTGCTTATAAGACCAGAGTCAATAATAATACCTTGTCGTTGTAATAATACGTAGAAACTAAACCCTTGAACAAAGGCAAGTGGTATTGTCAGTAATCGTGAATATTGTGAAAATTTCTTCCGCCCTGCCTCACCGTCTTCTTGATACATCGCCTTAAGCTTAGGTGACATAATAGTAAGTAATTGCATAATAATGGACGCTGTAATATATGGCCCTACTCCAAGCATAACGATAGAAAGGTTTGCCAACCCACCTCCTGAGAAAATATTAAGAAGTCCTAAAAACTGATTGTTTGCAAAAAAGTTTTCAAGTTGAAGAATATCAACACCTGGAATTGGGATTGCAGCAAGTGCTCGGAATATTAGAAGTGCAAAAATTACAAAAAGTAATCTCTTACGTAGGGTGCTGTCTTTTATAACTAGTCTTACTTTATTTAAAAATGAAGAAAACATGATTTTTATATCTTTATTTTATACTTCCACCTGCTTTTTCTATCGCCTCTTTTGCAGTCTTTGAGACAAGACACTCTTCAATTGATACTTTCTTGGAAATAGATCCTAGACCAAGAATTTTTACTTTAGGCATCTTACCATCTACACGAGAAACAATGTTCTTATCAAACAAAACAGTTGGGGTAACTACCTCACCGTCTGAGAATGTCGCCTCTAAAATAGCTAGATTTACTGGTGTAGGTTTAACAACAGAACTATTAATTGTTCGAGCTCTGTTCTTGCCGTGTCCACGTAGCTTTGGAAGCCTTTTGATTATATCTCGCCATTCTGGGCGAAGTGAATGTCCGGCACGCGCTTTTTGACCCTTGTGTCCACGTCCAGATGTTTTACCTCGAAGACCACCGCGACCAATTCGCTTTTTTGTTATTCGTTTTGTCTTTTGTTTTAAATCGTTTAATTGCATGTTTTTAGTTTTCAACTTTCAATTGTTTAAGCGCATTGATGGTAGCTTGTGCATTATTAAGCTTGTTCTTGCTTCGTGAGAAAATCTTTGCTGTTACATCTTTGATTCCTGCAAGCTCGAGAATTGTCCTTACTGAACTACCTGCAACAAGACCTCGTCCTTTCGCCGGAATTATCTGAATAACAGATGCACCGTACTTCATGTTTACGTCATGAGCAATACTCATTTCTTTCGTAGTATTTATCTTAATCATGTTTTTCTTTGCTTGTCGGATAGCCTTCTCAATCGCAAGTGCTGTGTCTGTTGCCTTGCCAGTACCTATTCCAACACGCCCCTTCTGATCTCCTAGAACCATTGCTACTGAAAAACCAAAACGTCGCCCACCTGCCATAACACGAGTAACTCGGCGGATACTGATGATCTTTTGAGTGAACTCTGAACGAGCTCTATCTTGTCTACGAACTATTCTACGAGTATTTTTCCTGAAGCCTGTGTTTCTTGCAGGAGTACTTGCAGGAGGCTTATCTGTACTCGTAGATGTTGCTGGTGTCTTTGGTGTTACATCGCTCTTTGGTTCAGTCGTTTTCTTTTGTAGTGTTTCTTCTGTCATATGTATTAAAAATTATATTAAAACTTTAACCCGCCTTCTCTTGCGCTGTCAGCAAGTGCTTTAATGTTCCCTGTGTATAGAAATCCTCCTCTATCAAATACGACCTTCTCTATTTTTTTACCTTTTACGTCTTGTGCAATCTTCTTTCCCACCTCTACTGCTTTGTCTTTAAGAGTTCCTTTTTTAAAATCTGTAGTGGAAGAAGATGCGATAGTCTCACCCTTTTCATCATTAATAACCTGCGCAGTAATACGTGTATTAGACTTGAATACAGACAACCGTGGAGTGGTATCTGTGCCGGAAATCTTCGCTCGTACGCGATTATGTCTCCTTTGTCGTCTTATTTTTTTTATATTACTTAACATATTTTTTATTCTACTATTCTTATCCTACAGTCTTCTTACCTTGTTTTCGGCGAACTATTTCATCTTCATATCGTATTCCCTTACCTTTGTAAGGCTCTGGTCTCTTTACGTCTCGAATCTCTGCAGTAAATTGTCCAACTATTTGTTTATCAGAACCTGATATTGATATGTTGTTTTTTTCAACAACAACATTGATTCCTTCTGGAAGAGTAAGAATTACTGGATGAGAAAAACCTACTATAAGCTCTAGATTCTTTCCGGAAAGATTTACTTTATATCCAATTCCTTCTACGATAAGCTTTTTTTCGAATACCTTGTTTACTCCCTCTATCATGCTCTTTATGTGAGAAGCATATGTTCCCCACAAAGCTCTTGCTTGTATCGTATTACTAACAGGGGAAACTACTACTTCGTTGTTATCAACGCTCACTGTAATAGCTTCATGAAGATCTTTTGTAAGTTCTCCAAGAGGACCCTTCACAGAAACAGAATTACCAGAAACAGTTACTTCTGTCTTTTCTGGAATACTTATTTTTTGTTTACCTATACGTGACATATCTGTTTACCAAATTTTAAACAACGCTTCACCTCCAACGTTTTCTTTCTTAGCCTCCTTGTCTGTCAAAATACCCTTTGGTGTTGAAAGGATAAGAGAGCCTCTTCCATACTTTACTGGCTGTATATCTTTAGTACCGTAGTATGTTCGGCGTCCTGGACTAGACACACGCTTAACATCAGTAATGACTGATTTGTTGTCTTTATCGTAGGCTAATTCAACCTCAATAGTTTTTTCTATTTTTTTACCTTTTTTGTTTACTGATTTGATATATCCATTTTTCTGTAATGACTGAGCAACTGCAAATCGTAATTTTGAATACGGAGTACTCACAACATCCTTTTTCATTATGGATGCATTTTTAAGTCTTATTATGAAATCTCCTACTGTGTCTGTTACCATGATGCTTTTTTGATTCCTGGTAAATTTCCGTCATTTGCTTGTTCTCTAAAACATATACGACAAAGGTCGAAATCTCTCATATACCCATGAGTACGCCCACAACGAAAACATCGCCGCACAACACGTGACTTAAACTTTGGGGTCTTTTGTGACCGAGCTATTACTGATTTCTTTGCCATGAATTATATATAGCTAATTAAAAAAGCGCTTTGAAACGCTTGGCACATATTATCAGTTGAAGCGCCTAAAGTCAAATAAAACTCTTGTTCTAAAAGGGTTTTAAGCAACTTTTGCCACAAAACAAGCCATTTTAAATGCCCCAACCACCTGGGGCATTTAAAATGGCTTGAAATGGTTGTTTACTAGTCTATATAGACTTATTTTTCAGGATAACTTGGGCTTTTCCAGATAATCTTCCACAAGAGTATTGAGCTGTCTCAAGAGAAGTTTTGAAGAATCGAAATATTTACCTCCTCGTATATCTAAAACGAATTGACTCATTCCACTATCTACATATGTTGGATAAAGAACAAGATCATATAAAGTGTTGTTCCACAAAACTCCACCTAACAGAGTCGGTAGTTCGCTTATGATATAACCAGCGAGCTTATCTTTGTCTCCTTCAGAGACTTCAGCCTCTCTAAATTCAACGTATTTATTTACAAAGTAAAGAATCTTTTCTTTAAATTTTTTATTTATTTTATACTCCTTTTCTAATATTTCTCTTAAGTGATTATATCCCTCATTTTTTATATCACCCCAAAATACAACGTGTACATCTGATATATAACTTGAATCATTTTCTTCTTTTGAAAGAGCACGAATCGCTTTATCAAACATCCCAGAAACCCCATTTTAAGATGAAGTACGAGGCTGTGGAGCGAAAATATTGAGAGCAATACAAGCGTATTGTGAACAATATTTTCGCGAACACAACGAAGTAATTCGCTTAAAATGGGGTTTTATTTCTGAAGTGGGAATTGTATGCCGCGTAACAAAGCCTCAGTCTCTTCTCTCGTACTAGATGAAGTTGTAATAGTAATACTCATTCCAAATACATTCCTTAGCTCTTCATCTGAAGTCTCTGGGAATATTGTATGCTCTTTAATCCCGATAGAAATATTACCCATCTCATCTATTGATGAAAGTTTAATTCCCCTAAAGTCACGAGTTCTTGGAAGTGCAACATGGATGAGCTTATCAAGAAAATCATACATACGTGAACCACGCAGTGTCACCTGGTATCCAATAACGTCTCCTTCTCGAAGCTTAAATGTAGCGATTGACTTCTTTGCAGGGCAGGCAGAAGGCTTTTGTCCTGTTATTTTTGTAAGTCGATCTATAATTGTCTCTATTTTCTTTTTATCCTTTATTGAGCCAACTCCAACAGACACGGAGACTTTTTCAATCTTTGGTGACTGAGAAACGTTTGTGTAGTTTAACTTCTCTTTAATAGAGCCAAAAATACTATTTTGTTTTTCTTTTGTTAATGACATACGTGTTATGAAATCTTTGTATTACTCTTTTTTGCGATACGTGTGTACTTACCATTTACTCTTTTGATGCCAATCCGTGTTCTCTTGCCTGTCTTTGGGTCAACAATCATTACATTTGAAACATGAATAGGAAGAGTCTTGTCTATAATCTGTCCATTCTGGCGCTGTGAAGTTGCCTTCTGGTGTCGTTTAACAACATTAACACCTTCGACTATCACACGGTCTTCCCTTGGAAGTGCTCGAAGAACCTTACCTTTCTTTCCTCGGTCTTTCCCTGCAATCACTATTACTTTGTCATCCTTTTTGATTTTCATATGTATATCTTTATACAACCTCTGGTGCAAGAGAAACAATCTTCTGGTATCCAGCTTCTGCAATCTCTCGTGGAATTGGACCAAAGATTCGTCCTGCTCTAGGTTCTTTCTTCTCCTTTTCAACTAAAACGACTGCATTCTCGTCGAATCTTATATAAGAACCATCCTTGCGTCTGAATGGTTGCTTTTGGCGTACTACAATACCTCGAACAACTTCTTTCTTTTTTATCATCTTTCGTGGCTCAACTGATTTTATGGAAAGAACTACCAAGTCTCCAATACGAGCATACCTACGCTTAGATCCACCAAGAACCTTAAACACAACGCCTATCTTTGCGCCTGAGTTGTCGGTTATTTTTACTGTTGTTTGTGGTTGAATCATGTTCTAGGTTTTAGGTTACAGGTGTCAGCTTTAAGGTAATGAGTGGTTACTATAAACTAATAGTTACTTACTGTCGACTAGTTTGAACTTCTTGTTTTTCGACATTGGCCGCGCTTCTTCTATATTTACTTTGTCTCCAATCTCCTTGGTGTTCCCTGCATCGTGCGCCATAAACTTCTTTGAACGCTTTAAAAACTTCTTGTACTTTGGATGCTTTGTGTACCTAGATACCAAGACAACTATTGTGTCTTTCATTTTGTTAGATACCACCGTACCACTAAATACTTTCTTAGCTTTTGGAGTAGAGCTTTCAACTTCTTTATTTGTTGTTTGTTTGTCAGTCATATTTTTATTTATACTCTTGAGTTTAACTCAGTGAGAACCTTTGCGACCTCTTTTCGTGTGTTTCTTCCTTCTTTTACATTACGAGTCTTACTTCCTGAGATACCAAAACGAAACTTCCTTAACTCTTCACGTTTTTCGTTAAGTGTTTTTATTAAATCTTTACTGCTCTTGCTTTTAATTACTGGTTCTTTTTTCATAATTTTTTTATTATGCCTGCCTAGTTACTATCTTGGTCTTAAGAGGAAGTTTTGCTCCAGCTTTTCGAAGAGCTTCTTTAGCCACATCGTCTTCAACTCCGTCTATTTCAAATAGAATACGACCAGGAAGTACTTCAGCAACATAGTGCTTTAAGTCTCCTTTTCCTTTACCCATACCTACCTCAGCTGCCTTAGCTGTGATTGGTCGGTCTGGAAAAATACGAATCCACGTCTTTCCTGTCTTTCCTAACGTTCGGCTAATAACACGTCTTGCTGCCTCTATTTGGTTTGATGTAACCCGCTTCATAGCAACAGCTTTAAGACCGTGTGAACCAAATGCTACGGTTACACCCCTTGTTGCATTGTGCACTTTGTTTTTATTTGAACGGCGTGTCTGCCATTTTCTGTATTTTACTTTCTTTGGAAATAACATAAGCCTTATTCATTAGTATCAAATACGTCACCCTTATATATCCATACTTTAATACCTATTACACCGTATGGAAGATACGCCTTTTCTCGTGCAAAATCAATATCTGCCCTAAATGTCTGAAGTGGAATACGCCCCTTCTTTATTTGCTCTTGTCGCGCCATCTCAGTTCCTCCAAGTCGTCCTGCTACAGAAATCCTGACTCCTTCAACGTCTCGATTTGCCATTACTTTGTCTACTGTCTGTTTTAACACTCGACGAAACGGCATTCGCTTTTCTAAGCCTTCTGCGATCATTTGAGATACGATTGCTGCATTTGATTCTGGTGATCGTACTTCTTCAATATCAATCTTAATTTCTGGAAGCTCTTCTATCCTGAGCTTCTTGGTCATCTTTTCAACGTCAGCTTTTATCTTCGCGCTACCTTCGCCACTTCTGCCAATAATAATTCCAGGTCGGGTGGTTTTGATAATAACTCGAAGTGTTTTCTGGTTTCGTTCCATCTCAATAGAACTAACGTATTTACCACGTAGTTGTTTTGTTAAAAACTCCCGAATACTTACATCGAGCTTAATACCCTCACGATATTCTTGTGGGTTTGAAGAAAACCACCGAGATTTCCAGTCGCGAAGTATTCCGAGTCTATGTGAATATGGGTGTACGTTATGTGTCATGTTTAAAGCGTTAGATTCTAGGTTTTAGTTTTTTGAATTAGTTAGATTTATATTTATGTGACTCGAGCGACGTTTTATAGGAGCTGCTCGCCCACGTGCTCGAGGACGAAAGCGTGTAAATGAAACCCCTTCGTCTACTTGAATATCTGAAACAGCTAAGTCTTCCTTTTTCGACCCTTTGTTTTCTGCATTTGAAACTGCTGACTCAATTAATTTCTTAATTGGGGCTGCTGACTTCTTGTCTAAAAATGAGAGAGCTGTCAGTGCTCTAACAACACTCTTACCGCGTACAAGATTAGCAACAAGTCTAACCTTGCGTGGAGATTGTCGATAATTTTTAAGTCGTGCTTTCATGAATATTTATGTTTATTTATCGGCTGCTACTTTAGCTGCCTTAGCTGCTGTAATCTCAGCTTCTTTCTGTCGTTGCTCTAATTCTTTCTGCATTTTACCTCCATGGCGATGGAACTTCTTAGTAGGAGAAAACTCTCCTAGACGATGTCCAACCATCTCATCAGTAACAAAAACCTCAATATGGTCTCTGCCGTTATGAACACCGAAAGTAAATCCAACCATATCAGGAGAGATTTGGCTTCTTCGTGCCCACGTCTTAACAACGCCAGTATCATTTGGCTTTTTACCTTCGATCTTCCTTTGAAGTCTTGGGTCTACGTATGGTCCTTTTTTAATAGATCGTGCCATTTCAAATTAAAAAGCTCTCTCGAGCTTGGCGTACATAATAGCTAAAACGAAGGCCGGTGTCAAATCACAAAAGAAGAGAGTGAGTACAATCGAATACCAACGGTTAAATGTATTTTAAAGATGAATTATTGCCAAAAAAAATGACGCTTGGATGATTCCTGACGTCACTTTAAACCTTTCTTTTTTTATAAATATATGTACGGCGACCATTAATCTCAATAAACAGTCTCTTGATTCGATTTCCTTTTTTATCCATAACATCTAAGAGTATTTTACCATTAGACTCATGAACTTTAACTACAACATTAGAGCCGTTAGAGTAACTAATTGACACCTTGTCATTTGAATGAAATACGAGTGCTTTTCTAGCATATTTTGAGATATACCTCTTGCTAATTTCCCGTACCTCATAATCAAAGCCGCCACCGGAGTTCTTCTGTAAGTCAGTAAAATGACCAGTCCACAAACATGCTATAGGTGAATCTTCCATTACCATATCCTCCTTATATCTATAAAGCCTTTACTATAATAAATAAAACACATCATCCACAAAAAAACAAGGTAATAAAAAACCAAGGACTGCCCTTGGTTTTTTATTTATCGTCTCTTTCCGACTTTTCGCCTACGTACAATAAGTGTGTTTGAATATTTCTTTATCTTTCTTGTCTTCTGGCCTTTTCCTGCTGGCTTACCCCACTTAGTACGCTGTCTTCGGTGCCCTCGCCCAGCTTTACCTTCTCCACCTCCATGTGGGTGATCAACGGCGTTCATAGCCGCTCCACGTACAGTAGGTCGTTTACCGAGCCATCTGTTTCTTCCAGCCTTTCCTATATTTACTAACTTATGTTCCTCATTTGAAACTTCTCCGACTGATGCCCAAGAATTCTCAAGAACTTTTCGAACTTCACTTGAAGGCATCTTAAGTAGAGTATACCCAGCATCTTGTCCAATAACCTCAGCGTAATTTCCTGCAGAGCGAGCTAATTTAGACCCACCTTCTGGTTTTAATTCAATACTATATACAAACGTACCTACGGGGATATTCTTCAATCTAAGCCTATTTCCAGCCTTAAGTGGAGCCTTTTCTGAAGTTATAATACTATCCCCAACCTCAAGTGATTGTGGCAAGAGCATGTAACGACGCTCTCCGTCAGCGTATAATACAAGTGCAATAAATGCTGTTCTGTTTGGATCATACTCGATTGTCTCAATCTTTGCAGGTATATCTCTTTTATTAAAAAGGAAGTCTATATCACGATAAAGTCTCTTGTGACCACCACCTTTATGCCTTGTAGTAATACGTCCTTGACTGTTTCGCCCCACATGACGCTTCTTGCCTTTGGTCAGTTTTTTGAACGGGCTAGAAACCGTAAGTTTTTTAAAACTTACTCGTGTCATTCCTCTTTGCCCTGGTGATGTTGGTTTATATGTTTTCATACTTCAAAATAATATAACTAAACTATATCAATAGTGTCACCCTTCTTTACGTATACATACGCCTTCTTTCCTCCTGACTTTACCCCAAACTTATTTTGCTGTCCACGTACCCTTGTTCGTTTTGAAGGAACCTTTACCATGTTTATCTTTCGTGGAGTCACTTTGTAAAGTTCTTTAACGGCTTCTGCAACATCTGCCTTGGTTGCTCGTGTAGATACATCAAACACGTACACACCTCTTTCAGACATAATAGTTGCCTTCTCAGTCACTCGAGGATTCTTAAGTACTGACGCTATGTCTTTTCTGTAATTAAGAGAAAGGACATCTGAAGAAGATTTTTTTACTACCTTAGTTTCAGTACTTTTTTTAACAACATCCGTCTTTTTTACAGTCTGGGTTGCTTTAGTATCAGAAACTACTTTCTCATCAGAGATTTTCTCTTTCTCAACATTTTCTTTTTTTAATCGAAATAATGCCATGTTATTTTTTCACTACTTTACTTACAGCTTTTTTCACAGGCGTCTTCTTTACTACCTCCTTCTTGTCTGACTCTTTCTTTGTTGTTGCTGTCTTCTCTGTCACATCTTTCATGGTCCTTGAAACAGACTTCAACTTACTACCAAAAAATGTAACAGCTTCTTCTGGATTAGTGATGATGATGTATTTATGTAGAAGCAGATCTCGAGCGTTTATATTCCTCACTTCGTCCACCTCAATATTGCCCATATTATTAAAACTTTTTTCTACAGCAACATTTTTCTCATTTGTAGCGATAAGTGCACTGTTTTTCTTCTTTGTTGCCAGAGTATCAAAACCTTTGACTGACGCAAGTGCAGAAAGAACTTTTTTTGCCTGTGCTGTCTTTGGGCTTGAGAATGAAAGTGAGTCTATAAAGATTATTTCTCCGTCACGCATCTTCTGTGAGAGCGCTACGTAGAGTGCTTTAATCTTCATTTTCTTGTTAATCTTCTTTGAATAGTCTTTATCTTTTCGTGGACCGAATGTTATTCCACCACCTCTCCAAATAGGAGAACGTGAAGAGCCAACACGAGCGCGACCAGTTCCTTTCTGTTGCCATGGCTTTCTACCTCCACCGCGAACCTCGCCTCTGTCTTTTGTGTGGGCTACTGGAGTTCGTTTATTAGCTTCCAAACCAACAACAACCTGATGTACTAGATCAGCATTCCACTTAAGTCCGAAAATAGCTTCTGGTAGATTTACCTTTCCAACAGTTTTTCCTTCTTGGTTGTATACGTTAGTTTCCACCCCGTTAGAAGTAGAAACCCCTCCAGTCTTTCTCATCGAATTTGACGTTTGATTATCTTTCTTTTTGTATTCTTTTGTATTGGTTTCTGTTGTCATATTAATTTTCGTAACTTCTAACGGGGCCATAATTATTTAATTATTTTGCCTTTTGCATTACCCTAACCTCAACAAAAGTCCCTCTGTGTCCTGGTACAGCTCCCTTGATTACAAGTTGATTGTTTTCCTTATCAACCTGAAGAACTTTAAGGTTTTTCACCGTAACACGGTCTGAACCCATTCGTCCTGCCATTCTCACTCCTTTAAGTACACGCTGTGGACCCTGAGCTCCAATAGAACCTGGGGTACGTTCGTGGTGTTTGTTACCGTGAGTACGTGGACCTCCAGCAAACCCGTGTCGTTTAACAACACCTTGGAATCCTTTACCTTTTGAAATTGCTGAAACCTCTACAATATCTCCCACTTCAAACTTTGAAACATCAATAATATCTCCTCTTTTGTATTCATCGTTGCCGATGCTTTTTGCTCGGAACTCTTTTAAATATCTAAATAGCCCTAAATCTTTAAAATGACCTTTTTGTGCTTTGTTAATGTTTTTCTCGTGTCTGTCTCCGTATCCAACCTGAACAGAATCATATCCATCTTTTTCAGTATTTTTTACTTGAGTAACAGTAACAGGACCAGCAGCTAAAACAGTAGCAGGATAAGCCACGCCTTTTTTATCAAAGACTTGTGTCATGTATTGCTTTGTTCCTAGAATAAATTTCATTTAAAAATATGTACAAAAAAGGCGCCGTAATGGCGCATCCAAACAATGGAATATGCCATAGGTTCCCACTTGAGAGAACATAGCTACCTAAACTAAATAGGTACAAAAGAGAGTATACAGGAGTAGCTAAATATTGCAAGAAAAAGAAAACCCTACGCCAGATTGCGTAGGGCAGGTTAATCGAACAAAGGTTCAATTTTATTCTTCGTCGAACTGAGGTTCGCCAGCAGCTTTGAAAAGTCTTTTAAGACTTATAGCAGCTTGCTCACCTATACTTGAATCGACGATAAATTCGTCAGAGCAGTGACCTGTTCCCTTCAGAACAAGCAAGAAATTTCTTCTATGGCTTTTTCCCAAGTTGCGGACATGCCACAAAATACCTATTGCATCAGCATTTCTTTGCATGCCCAAGCTCGCTAACATTGCTTCCCAATCAAGCAAAGCGTTCATGGCAACATCTAGATCGGACATCTTTCAATTCCTTTCTTTATAATATTGTGTATGTATCGAGTCAACGATTCAATACATTTCTAGGGAAGAGTATATAGAAGTCATTAAATAATGCAAGAAAAAGTATAGGCCATATACAAAGATTACATATGACCTATTAAAGTATTCGAACCACTTAAATCGTCATGGGTTGATTTAATGACTCTTCAAATTCTGCTATGCCTATAGGTTGAGCGTATTCGTAATTTAAATAAGCTCTCGAGCAATTTTCGCATTTAGCAGGATCAAAAAAATATCCGTAACTCGATTTTCCTCTAACTTGTTTGGTTATTTTCCCTTTACATCCTTCGGTCTTACAACTGCCGTCATCGTTCGGTGTCTGTTCCACAGCAGCTTGTTCGAGAGCCTCCAGAACGTCAATTCCTAAAGTATTATTCACCATTTCTTTCTCCTCCATACTTATTACAAGTCTAACACCTCTACATTAATAGTACCGCATTTCACAGTAAAAAACACAAAACACGCCATACATGGCGTGTTTTGTTAAGCAATTTCAAAAGTGCTTTAGATGCGAAGTGTGGAAGGAAAATCTCTAGAGACGTAATCAATACGGCGAAAGAGATTTTCTAAACCACAATAACGCAGATGAAGTGCTTTTGAGATTGCGACTAGAGCATTTTTACGTCGATGTTCACACCAGACGGCAAAGAAAGATTAGTCAAAGACTCTACAACTTTTTGATTTGGGTTGAGGATATCAATCATTCTCTTATGTACACGCATTTCAAATTGTTCTCGCGCATCTTTGTGTACGAAACTGGAACGATTAACAGTGTATAACTTCCTTTCTGTAGGAAGAGGTGTTGGTCCGACAACTTCAGCATCATACCGAAGTGCAGTATCAATAATCTGTTTTACAGACGTATCAAGAAGTTTATGTTCGTATGCTCGCACACGAATACGTAATCTTGAAATTCCCTCTCCAGCAGCTTTTTTAGTTGCCTTCTTAGGTGCAACCTTCTTGGCTACTTTTTTCTTGGTAGATTTCTTTACTACTTTTTCTTTCTTTGTATCTTTGGTTGTCATGGTTCTGTTTTTCTTGTGGGTACACTGTACCACACACGCTTACTTTATTAGAGTACGTTATGCAGTCGTATAAATTATTATGCGACTATTTTTGTAACAACTCCAGCTCCAACAGTCTTACCTCCTTCTCGAATAGCAAAGTGTTGCTGTTCTTCAAGTGCGATAGGTCCTACGAGCTTTACTTTAAATGTTACTGTGTCTCCTGGCATAACCATCTCTGTTCCCTCAGCAAGTGTTACATCCCCTGTAACGTCTGTTGTTCCAAGGTAGAACTGTGGCTTGTATCCAGTGAAGAATGGAGTGTGACGTCCACCTTCTTCTTTTTTAAGGATAAATACTTCAGCCTCAAACTCTGTATGAGGAGTAACTGAACCTACTTTAGCAAGTACTTGTCCTCGATGAATATCTTCTTTCTTGATTCCTCGAATAAGAATTCCTGCATTGTCTCCAGCTTGTCCTTCTTGAAGTTGTTTGTTAAACATCTCAACTCCAGTAACTGTTGTCTTCACTGTGTCTTTAATACCAACGATTTCAACTTCCTCTCCAACCTTAACTATTCCTCTCTCGATTCGTCCTGTAACTACTGTGCCGCGGCCTTCAATTGAGAAGACATCTTCAATTGGCATTAAGAAATCTTTATCAGTATCTCGCTTTGGAACTGGGAAGTATTCGTCCATAGCTTTGATAAGCTCAATAATTTTCTTTGCCCATTCATCATCAACTGATGTTGCATCTAGAGCTTTAAGTCCTGAACCTCGTATAATTGGTGCATTTTCACCGTCGAATTCGTATTTTGTAAGAAGTTCTCGAACTTCTTCTTCTACAAGATCAATAAGGTCATTGTCATCAACTTGGTCTACCTTGTTTAGGAATACGATGATCTTAGGTACTCCGACTTGCTTTGCAAGAAGGATGTGCTCTTGTGTCTGTGGCATAACTCCATCTGAAGCTGCTACAACTAATACTGCGCCGTCCATCTGTGCTGCACCAGTAATCATGTTTTTAATGTAATCTGCGTGGCCAGGAGCATCAATGTGAGCATAGTGACGTGTTGGTGTCCAGTACTCATTGTGAGAAAGCGCGATTGTAATACCTCGCTCTTTTTCTTCTGGTGCGCTATCAATTTGGTCAACGTTTTTAAGGTTTGAGCCATACTCTCCTCCCATCAAGTTAAGGACGTGAAGGATACTAGCTGTAAGTGTAGTCTTTCCGTGGTCAACGTGACCAATTGTTCCTACGTTTACGTGTGGTTTTGAACGATCAAATTCTTCTGCCATAATAATTTTATTTAAAATATTTAGTATTTTTGAAAAGTAAACGCGCGAGAACAAGTGATTTACTTCTTAAAAATACTTATTGATAATAAGCTACAGACATCTAAATATACAAGAGAAAAGAATCCCCATACAAAAAGGCGCCCATTGCGATGACGCTATAATAGCAAGAAATGAATGTATAAGTCAAGTATTCTGGCGTAAAATATACATAAATAAATGCCCCAGGTACCTGGGGCATTTATTTATGTATATTTTACAATAGAAACTCTAGTTCCTTGCGTCGATAATGTCTTTTGCTACCTAAGTCACCACGTCCTCCTTTAAGTCGTCCAGCTACGGGGCAGGCATTCCTAATTTATATAATATAGGTTTTCAATAGAAACTTAATTCCTTGCATCTATTATATCCTTTGCAACATTTTGAGGTACGACTGCGTAGTGGTCAAACTCCATAGTTGAACTTGCTCGCCCTTCTGTCATAGAGCGTAGTGTTGTGGTGTATCCAAACATTTCTGAAAGAGGTACTTTAGCGTTAATTACCTTGTTTCCTCCTCTGTCTTCCATGCTTTCAACCTGTCCACGCTTTGAACTTAGGTTTCCATTGATGTCTCCCATGAATTTCTCAGGGGTTACTACTTCTACTTTCATAATCGGCTCAAGAAGTACTGGCTTTGCTCTACTTGCTGCATCTTTAAATGCTTGTGAACCTGCAATCTTGAAAGCAATTTCTGATGAGTCAACATCGTGGTATGAACCATCGTAAAGCTCTACTGAAATATCAACTGCTTTGTATCCTGCAAGAATACCTCTGTCCATTGCTTCTTTAACACCCTTCTCAACTGCTGGAATATACTCCTGGGGAATAACGCCTCCTTTAATTGAGTTTACAAACTCGAAGTGGTCGCTTCTCTTTATGTTCTTTGCAATCTTTGCGCCTTCTTCAATCTCTTCAAGTGGTTTGATTCGAATCTTTACATGACCATATTGACCACGCCCACCAGATTGTTTTATGTATTTTATTTCAGCTTCTGACGCTCCTTGGATTGTTTCTTTGTAAGACACTTGTGGTGTTCCTACATCTGCCTCTACATTAAACTCTCTCTTCATACGGTCAACAAGAATCTCAAGGTGAAGCTCTCCCATTCCTGATATTACTGTCTCCATGGTTTCAGAATCTGAACTCACTTTAAATGTTGGATCCTCGTCAGAAAGTTTATTGAGTGCGATTCCCATCTTCTCTTGGTCTGCTTTTGTCTTAGGTTCAATACGCAGAGATATAACTGGCTCTGGGAATGTAATTTCTTCAAGAATAATTGGATTATCTACGTCACAAAGTGTGTGTGATGTCTTTGTATCTTTAAGTCCAACTGCAGCTGCAATCTCTCCTGCAAATACTTTCTTTATTTCTTCTCGTTTATCAGCCTGTAAGCGAACAATTCGCCCGAGTCGTTCTTTACTCTTCGTTGATGCATTGTAAATGTATGAACCAGCTTCTGCTGTACCTGAATACACACGGAAGAATGTAAGCTGACCAACAAATGGATCTGTTTGTAGCTTGAATGCTAGCGCTGCAAACGGTTCATCATCTGAAGGCTTTCGTAATATTTCTTCTCCTGTTTTTGGGTCTGTTCCTTTTACTGGCGGAAGGTCCATTGGTGACGGTAAGTAATCAACAACGCCGTCGAGCACCAACTGAACTCCTTTGTTCTTTAGTGCTGAACCAGCATATACTGGAAAGATAGCGTTCTTAAGAATTGCTACTCTCAGAACTCTTTTTAAATCTTCATATGGTATCTCTTTACCTTCAAGGTATAGATTCATAAGATCATCATCATGTTCAACTATTTTTTCTATAAGCTCTGCTCGATATTTCTCTGCATCTGCTTTAAGGTTTTCTGGAACCTCTCCTTTTATGACATCCTTTCCCATTACTCCGTCAAATGTATATCCTTTCATGGCAAGCAGGTCTATTACTCCTTTATGGTCTGTCTCCTCGCCTATTGGAATCTGAAGTCGTACTGCATTTGGTGAAAGTCTATCGAGAATACTTGCGTATGAACGCTCAAAACTTGCTCCTGTTCGGTCAAGCTTGTTAATAAAACATATTCTAGGCACTCCGGCTTCGTCTGCATATCGCCAGTTAGTTTCTGACTGTGGTTCTACTCCTGAAACACCGTCGAATACAACAATAGCTCCGTCGAGCACGCTCATTGAGCGTTTTACCTCTACTGTGAAGTCGATGTGTCCTGGAGTATCAATAATGTTAAAACTGTATTTTTTGGAATTATCATCAGGGTCTTCATCTGTCTTATTCCACAAGCAGGAAATAGCGGCGGCGGTAATAGTGATACCTCGCTCTCGCTCTTGTTCCATCCAGTCGGTTACAGTCTCTCCGTCGTGAACTTCACCTATCTTATGACTTTCTCCTGTATAGAAAAGTATGCGCTCAGACACAGTGGTCTTACCCGCATCGATGTGGGCTATAATTCCGAAGTTACGGACTCTTTCTAGTGGATATTCTCGTTCCATATATAAATAGATATTTTAAATTAAAAAGTGGCTCAAACGCCACAGTTGCAAGTAGAATACAGTATAAATTCAATGAGTGCAATGCGAAACAACCATCCCCCAAAACACTAAAGTGTTTTGGGGGATACAATCTAAAAAGACTTAACTTTTTATGTAGCAGACCCATCGCCAAGAGAAGGTGCCACGGTGTCTAACAATAACTCTTGAAATGGATTTGATACTTCACTTTGCGATATCCTGTTTCCGTATTCCCATATAAGCGCAGTGAACTCCCCTTCTTCTATCTCAAAGTCTATGACGACGATCATTCCGATCACTATCTTTGGAATAAACTTCATTTTCCCAGAAATAATGAATACTGGAAGTAATCCATACCTCTCTATAGGAATAAGTTTCTTTTTGACATTAATTTTAAACCTATTGCTTGAGTCGGCGTACGCATTGACTAAACCGTCAGCAGATATTTTTCTCGACAGCCTGTCAAAAATGATAAGACCGTTTCCAGAGGATACTGGCTTGCCACGAACTTTTATGACTTTTCCAAAAAATCTTATCTTTTCTCCGCCAGAAAAATCACAAAGAATTATTCTAGTGCTTATACTGCGCACAAAAGAAAACTCTGGGGGGAATCTTTTGTGGCCTTTAACTTTACGCACCTCAGGTAAACAATCTTCGTATGTTAAATGATCGAGAGCTTGATCTGTATCAACTACTGTTTGTTTTTTTGGGTCAGTGTATTGTGTCACTACTGCGCACGCAGTGAATACAAATAAGAAAAGTGGTGCGAACAGGCTCAATCTAGTCATGAGTATTCTCCTTCCTTGTCTTATAAATTACATCTTAATCTAGTATTAGTTCTATCACTTTTATATGAAAATAGAAAGTAGTCATTTAAAGAACTCCTGTTTTGAAAAATTAAATTAAAATTTAGTAAATAATAAAAGAAAAACTGGGGCTCAAACGACAAATCGTTCGAGTCCCAGTTAGCTGAAAGATTTCCTGAGTTAATTGGTAGATGGATTTGTTTGGTACATTACCATTATAAGTCCAATGCCAAGTACAATGACTCCAGCAAAGTTAACCCAGTTAAATTCAAACACAGGAAACATTGTTGGAGATACCTTTCCAAGAGCATAAGCCAAAAGATAAGCGAGCGGTGTACTGATGGAAAATATTGCCCATGGTAATCCTGGATTAGGTGCCTGTGCAATTGATTGAGCAATAAGGATGTTACTCACTCCGCCGAGGATTACTCCAAATAAGACAACGCACAAGAAAGGCACAAAAGGGTTAACCAGTTCTATAATTTCCATTGTCTCGGAAATCGCAGTTAGAAAAATAAAAGCTACACTTACTCCAACAATCCACGCCAAGAGAAACACCTCGCTTCTCATTCCGTATTGTTTTCCAAAGAAGATTAGTAGGATGGGTAATGAAAATACCAACCCAACAGCAACCAAAGCCTTAATGTCCCAAGACCAATTTTCTGCGAACTGAAGCATTGTTCTTACTCCCCAGAGTTGAAATATCTAAATAATTTATACTAAATAAATATACCCACGTCAAGTCTTTAATAGGGTCAATGAGTTTTATGTATAAAATAAAAAATCTCTAGAAGTAATCATAGAGCAAGCATTCAGATTTAAGTGCAGTTCTAGGCGCGCAAGAAAAAAGACACGAGACGTATTGAAAATACGACGAGCGTCTTTTTTAGTAGAGCAACAACGAAATGCGCCAAATCTGAAAGTTTGCTACCAAGCGAAGTGGGCAAAGGCCTTATTAGCCTCAGCCATCTTATGAGTATTAACCTTACGCTTCACTGCTTCTCCTTCTTTATTGCTTGCAAGTAGTAACTCCTCTGCAAGTCTCTTGTGCATCGGTGAACCTTTGCGTGATTTAGCAGCTGCAAGTATCCAACGCATTGAAAGTGACAAACGTCTTTCTGCACGAACCTCTCGTGGAACTTGATAGTTTGCACCACCAACTCGCCTTGAACGTACTTCCATTGAAGGCTCTACATTACGCAAAGCTGTTTCAAATATCTCAACAGGGTCTCCATTTTTCTTTAGCTCTAAGAATGTATTGTATACAACCTTTCGTGCTGTATTTTTCTTACCACGTTCCATTACGTAGTTAATAAATTTTGACACATTAACAGAATCGTATACACGATCTGGTTGTAGTTCTCTTTTTTTCTTAAGTGGTCGTCGCATATTTTAATTCTCTTTCTTAGTACCATAACGGCTTCGGCTTCTCTTTCGCCCTTGTACTCCTTCAGCATCAAGCTTACCTCGAACAATGGTATATCTAACGTTAATATCTTTCACTCGTCCACCCCGCAGTAGTACAACGGCGTGCTCTTGAAGATTATGTCCTACTCCTGGAATATACGCAGTTACTTCAATACCGTTGGTAAGCCGAACTCGAGCAATCTTCCTGATAGCTGAGTTTGGTTTTCTAGGTGTCTTTGTTGTTACTTTAGTACATACTCCTCTTTTAAATGGTGAAGGGTATTTAGTAGGTCTGTTTTTTAATGTATTAAAACCACGAGTAAGTGCCACCGCTTTTGATTTAGTGGTTGGTCGCTTTCTTGCTTTTCTAACTAACTGGTTAATTGTTGACATGTCTTTTAACAAAAAACTGCTATTCGCAGTGCCAATACTTTACTATTTTGTTAGAGAAAAAGCAATACTTACCTTAAAATGATTCGTTTTTTGTATTTAGAATCCAATAATAAGAGATGACAAATAATACACGAATCGAGCAAACACTCCGCCAAATAAATAAATAAATAGAATCACAATTCCAAACGCCATAAATATATTTTGTTCTAGAACGGCACGAATGCGTGCATATGATTGTGATAAAGGGAATGGAAGCAGTGACTCCAAAACCTTTGAACCATCAAGTGGTGGGATTGGAATCATATTAATAACAGCCAAAAGAATATTAATAAATACAACTATTGAACTTATTTCAATAAATGCAGAGTTTACAAAACTAAGATTTGAGCCAAATCTAATAATTAACCCAAAAACAAGTGCAATGAACATGTTGCTGGCAGGACCAGCTAGCGAGACTATTGCTTCCCCCCACCTTTGACCTAATGCATATTTCCGTAAATTATATGGATTGTATGGAACAGGTTTAGCGTATCCAAATAAAAATGGTGAACTTGTGAGCACGAGAAGTCCTGGGATTATAATAGAGCCCATAAGATCAATGTGCTTTAGGGGATTAAGTGTTAAACGCCCTGCCATGCGTGCAGTAGGGTCGCCAAGTATATTAGCGGTGTACCCATGTGCTACTTCATGGATTACGACAGACATAATAAGTATTAAAATAACAAAAAGAATTTCTATAGACATGAGTTAGTTGTTAAGTTGTTCATTAATAACTGAAAGATAAAAAAAGTATTTGCATAGACAGTTCAGTAATGATACCATAGCAACGACTCAAATAAATATGGTAAAAGTATGTCCAATAACAGGTAAAAGTTCAAAAATGGCTCAGACACGAGTTAACCGTTTTCGTGCTAACTTTTACATACCAGGTAAGAAGTTCCGTCGCTACGCAAACCTACAAAAGAAAACTATTTTTATACCAGAGTTAGGTAAGAAAATGATTCTTACGCTCTCAACCAAAGCAATAAGGACTATTAACAAAAATGGGGCCTATAAGACCCTCAAAAAAGCCGGCCTCATCTAGAACATTCATAGTTAGCGCACTACTTTGTCGTTGCACAAAAAATCCTACTCGATGAACCAATACGTTCAACTCGTAGGATTTTTTGTTTACTCCTTGAATTGCATCTAACTTTGTAAGTTCTAGTCTTGCTGACTCTAGTTGCGTTTAGCACACTCTATGCGAGTTTTTTGAAACCTATTCTATAGTGAATTTATCACCATTTGATGTAAAAATGATAGTTCCGTGCTCTGCTGTACTTACCGTCTCAATACCAAACCTTTTAAATATATCTAAAACTTCTTTGTGTGGATGCCCATACCTATTATCTTTACCAGCCGAGATAATTACATACTTAGGATTTACAAAGCCAATAAAACTCTCCGCGCTGGAAGTTTTAGAACCATGATGACCTGCTTTTAATAAATTGCTCTCTAAATTATTTCCATCGATTGATACTAAATATTTCTCAATACTTTTTGGGGAGTCACCTGTAAGCATCACCTCTGTCTCTCCATACACCACCTTTAGTACAATCGAAGCTAGGTTACTCTCTACATTACTTACATTTCTATCAGGAAATAATATTTCTGCGTACACTCCGTCGCCTAATACTATCTTTGTGCCACGACGCGCAATCGTCGTTCGGACTCCCTCTCTTTCAACCATATCTAGAAGCGTTTTATATTCTCCAGTACTAGGATTAACTCCAGGGTCAAAATACATACTAACTTCAAAGCGCTTAAATACATCTATAAGTCCAGCTATATGGTCTTTGTCAGGGTGTGTCGCCACAATTACATCAATAGTACGATCAGAAAACGACATAACCTTACCAAGCTCTCTTATTACAGCAGAGTTAGAGCCACCATCTACAAGTATCTGATTGCCATTTGGAGCCTCGATGTAGATGGCGTCACCTTGTCCCACATCAAGAAATGCAATAGTAAGTAGCCTATCGTGTTCACTAGCAAATACAGAAGACCAAATAAAAATATTTATGAAAACAAAAAGACCAACAATTATCGGTCCCATAAATGTACGAAAAAACTTCATGTAAAAATCATATCATAAACATAAAAATATTAATTTGGTATACTAAAAATAAATAACTAACAAAATATATTATGTATAAAGAAAAACAATTTAGTCTTGAGAACCTCTCTGGTATATCAGAAAAACAAATAGAGGTGCATCTTGGGCTCTACTCAGGGTACGTGAAACATGTAAATCTTATCCAAGAAAAAATTCACGAATTAGAAACAGGCAAAGAAAAAAACGCGTACATCATTGCAGAGCTACGCCGACGATTTAGTTTTGAGTTTGACGGCATGCGTATGCATGAATACTACTTTGAGGGACTAGAAAACGGCTCTAAGGAAATCCAGGACGAAGATTTAAAAAGCGTACTCAGTGCAAAGTACGGAAGTTTTGAGGATTTTATTTCACACTTCAAAGCTGTTGGAATGAGTCGCGGTATCGGGTGGACTGTTTTGTATTGGGACAACAAAGCAAAGACTCCTCACGTAACATGGGTTGGAAACCATGAAGTTGGCACGCTTTCAGGACTTCCTATACTTATTGCTATGGATATGTGGGAACACGCATTTATGGTGGACTACGTACCAGCAGATAAAGGAAAATACATCGACGTCTTTCTTTCAAACCTAAATTGGAGTGTCGTTGAAAAGGGGTTTAGTAAAGCAAAGTAAAAAATATATACAAAAAAACACCACAGTAACCCGTGGTGTTTTTTTGTAAGAAATCTTAACTCTCTCCTCCTGGTGGTGGTGGACCTACTCCTGTGTCTGCATCACAGCCTCCTGCTGGAACAGGATATTTATCACCATGAGCTTCGTGTTTTGATTCCCACGCACGCTCACTTACAGTAATTATATTCCAAGGTTTACTAGAATCACTAGTCACATGGCAAATTTCGATTCTATTTTGCGCCATGTACATCCCAGTACCCGCAAGTGCAATCGCAACAACTCCTCCGATAGCTATCGTCTGTGTTGACATATTGTTTAACATAAAAAGTAACAATTACGACCTGTATACATAGTATACTAGCGTTCTTAAAGAAAAACCTGCGTAGTGCGTGGAAAACAATCTATGTATTATGTTATTGAGTTAATAGTTTTCCTGTAAATCTTCCACAAAATGATTGCATATACAGCGTAAAATAAAAGCATAAGCCACAGTGGGAATGTGCTAATTTTAACTGAAGCAAAAGGTACATTTGCAAACAACTCGACCACTTTGAGTTGGTATGTAAGTAATACGTAAGCAATAAACGCAAATGGGGTTGCGAGAAAAAAACTTACGAATGAGATAATTCCAGCAAGAAATCCGAAAAGCATCGTTATTGGCACTGTAATAAGTACCAGTAAGTTTACAGGGAGCGCAACCAAAGACAGCTCGCCTATTTTATATAACAAAAGAGGTAGTACAAAAATCTGTGTTGCTATTGTAGCTGTTGCAAACTCTCGAAACTGCAACTTTGAAGGAACAAACGATACATATCTATCAAGAAGAGGAGAAAAATGTATCAAACCAATAGTTGCTAGAAAAGAAAGCTGGAACGACGCATCATAAACTAAAATCTTTGGATTATGTAAGACCATTAGAAAGCCAGCAACAAGTAATGCTTGCGTCATGCCATAAGTTCTGCCAGTAGCTCGCGCCAAAATTACAAACAGTGCCATAATACTCGCGCGCACTATAGTTGCCGACGCTCCTGTAATAAGAGCAAATAATACTATCGATACTACACCAAGCGACATGCCAGCTAGTCTTGGAAGAAATGCAAAAGTTCTCATGATGGCTTCTGCAACAATTGTCACATTGTATCCAGACAACACAACGATATGAATAATTCCAGTGGTACGGAAATTATCTTGAAGTTCTTCCCCTAATGACTGTTTAGCGCCAACTACCAATCCTCCAAGCAAAGCTACTTGCGGATCTGGAATCAATCTCTGAATTTTAGAAAGAAAAGCATTTTTAAAACTAAATAAATATTGTTTTATAACATTTCCATGACCTCCTGACACAAACTCTAATTCAGGGAATAACACCTGGTAAAAAATATCATCTTTAGATAGAAAAGATGCATAGTCAAAATATTTCCCAGTATCTGTTGTAAAGCCTTTTGGTTTTTGCAGTTCACCTGACACCACAACTTTATCTCCATACGTAAGCTGAGGATATGAATTGGCTACAATACGCACCTTCTCTGAAACCTCTACTCCAGAAACACTTTGTAACTTAATCGTGTAGTTTGTGCTTCTCTCTCGCACATCTGGCTCATCTATTACAATACCCTCTGCAAGAATAGTTTTGTTGACAAAACTATCTACCACCGCACTACCTTGATGTATGTTCGCAACATCGTATCGTAACAATCCAAATGCTGCGGAAATAATAAAAATAACAACAAGCAACACATTCCGTCTACTTTTTAAAATAAACGACATTAATAAAACCACAGCACCTAAACTAAGTACGAATACGGAGAATTCCACCCCGAAATCAAAAAAGGAGCGCCAAAACACTCCCGTAACAAACCCACCAACAATAAGGTAGACGATATTCTTCATATATTATCCATATATATTTGCTTCTATTCCCCTCTATCCATTGCTTCGTTTGCTAGGCGATCTGCATCTTTGTTTTCTTCTCTAGGGATGTGAGTAAAGGTTATGTTAGGGAAATCTTTCTCTTGAAAATTTCTTACTTTGGTAAATTGTTCACGTAAAGCAGGTTCTTTGACCCTATAATTTCCTAAAAGTTGTTGTTGTATCAACTGACTATCAACTTTAAATTCGATTACTCTTTCATTTAACCCAAGCTTCTTTGCTTCTTCGAAACCAAGAATAACCGCCTCATATTCAGCCCAATTATTCGTCCTCTCCCCTAGATATCTCGATGCTTCTTTAAGCACTTCACCACTTTCGTCAAAAATAATGGCTCCAGCTCCAGCTGGTCCAGGATTGTTGCGTGCACCACCGTCTGTATAAATGATTATCTTCTGCATAATATTGCAAAGTATATCACACACTCCAATAGTTCGGTTAACCGAACTATTCGTATAATCCATCAAGCCAATCCCAACGTCTCTTGCCCATAGAAGGCATGCCAAGCCTAACTATAATCTCTAACTCATCCCAAAAAGTCTGACGATTTCTTTTACTTCTACAATCTTTCTTTATATGTTTATATGCCCCTGAATCAAGCCTTGACGCTATATGCGAGACAGTAGAAGAGCTGACTTGTAATAAATATTTTATTTTATATTGCGACACGCCTTCTGCAATCATAAAGATCATCATCAAACGCTTTGCAAGCATTATTTGTTCTGATTCTGTTAAAAGTTCTGAAATAAAGTTCTTACCACCAGAAGTGGTACGTAGCGATACAATAGTATTAACAAATTGTTTATCTAAGCGTTTCTTTATATCACTTTTAAGAGGTCCTTTTGACACATAAGTCATGCTCTTATACTACCACGAATAGTTCGGTTAACCGAACTATTCGTCATGTTGTCGATGCGCTATTGTGGTAAGTGTTTATGTGGAGGATAATTATTTTAAAGTATTTCTACTATACGTAGACGGAGCTCTATGATGTTTCTAAAGGTTGATTTATCTATCGTTGCTATAAGATCAATCTTATTCCTTTCTTTTAGTTTATCGCCAAAGTCGTTTATTGTTTTGAAAAAACCTATTGCTGATACTTTACCTCCTGACTTCTTCTTAAAGTCGATTTGTAAATGGTTTTTATCTTTACCAAAATCTCTGACGTCTTCTATCGTTATGTTCTCAAAAAGAAATAATGGTTTCTTATTACCTTGTCCAAATGGTGCTAGCTTCTCTAACACACTGTATGTATCCCAGCTCACGTCGTCTAGCGAGAGCTTCTTGTCTACACTCATTGGTTCTGGCTCTTTGTTCTTATCCATCTTCTTATAGGCTTTTAGAAGCCCTTCTTCTAGTTCATGAATCTTTTCGTGTTTAACTGAGAACCCTCCTGAAAAGGCATGCCCACCAAACTCCAAAAACAAACCTTTCTCTACTTTTAACATTAATTCCATAACGTCCATTATGTTTCCAGACCTGCATGACCCTTTAAGGTGCTCTCCACCATCTCTGCCCCATAAAAATACTGGTCTTTTATATAACTCAGATACATTGTTCGCAACAATACCAAGTAGAGGTGGCTTCCAGTCTGGATTACCCATAACTATCACACCTTTTAGATTATCTTCGTCTATCCGCTTTTTGACTTCTCGTGTTATTGCTCCAACCACACCCTTTCTCTTGTTATTAATTTTATCTAAGTGAGTTGAAAGCGCTCCAGCCTCTACTTCATCTTTAGTGGAGAGTAAGTTAAAGGCGTCCATTGGTATTCCCATGCGAGATGCTGCATTTATCCTCGGGACTATCATAAAACCAACATCGTCCTCTGTTATATTCCTCTGTTGTATATACATCTTTCTGCATAACTGCATAAGCCCTGGGCGCCTTGATTTACGAAGTACACGTAACCCATAGTGGGCTAAAACACGGTTCTCTCCTGTGAGCGGAACCATATCGGCTATTGTTGCGAGCCCAACCATATCAAGGAGCCATTTTTCCCATCCTTCTTTTATATTAAAGCCTACACCGCTATTAACTCTGCCAGCTTTTTCTATAAGTGCCTGCACTAACTTAAATGCGACACTTGTACCGCAAAGCATGTCGTATGGGTATGTATCACCCTTTTGTTTTGAGTTTAATATTGCAAAAGCTTTTGGTAAGTCTGCCCCAGGGACGTGGTGATCTGTGATTATTACATCTATTCCAAACTCGTTCGCTTTTTCAACTGGCACTATGTCTGTGATACCACAATCTACAGTAATTAAAATCTTTGCGTTATCTTTTCCAAACTCTTCTACTGCAGAGATATTAAGACCATACCCTTCATCATGTCTGTGTGGAATATAATTTGTAAAGTTTTCGTATTCTATCTTCTTAAAGAAGTCGTGTAGTAACACCCCTCCTGGGATTCCATCACAATCGTAATCGCTATAGATTACTATTTTTTCTTTTTTGGAAATTGCCTGTAGTATCCTATCCACAACCTTGTCCATGTCTTTTATAAGAAATGGATCGTGAAGATGTTTAACATAATCTGGGTTTAGAAATATATCAGCTTCTTTTTTCGTTGTTATTCCTTTATTTATTAAAAGCTCTTGAAGTAACTCTGGGTACATCTCCAACTCTTTTTTGTCTTTCTCTTTATAGGTTTCTTTGATTGTATAGGGGCTCATTATATCTATATGTTTTTAAATCTTGGGTTTTCACGAATTCTAGCATACAATCATATATATGAATGATTTGTTTTTAAAAATTATTAAGGGCGACATCCCCTCTGAAAAAATATATGAGGATGACAAAACATATGCATTTCTTGAGATTAACCCTAATAACCCCGGGCATACGCTCGTAATTCCTAAGGTGCATTCACGAAATATTCTCGATATTAAAGAAGAAGATTGGGTAGCTCTTATGGACACTGTACGCAAACTTGCTCCTGTTATCAAAGAATCCATGGGAGCAACTGGAGTAAACGTATATATGAATAATGAAGCGTCGGCGTTTCAAGAAGTATTCCATACTCATGTGCATATCATTCCTCGCCACGACGAAGATGGATTTCTTCCATGGAAAGGGGCTCCGTATAAAGACGGCGAAATGAAAAAAATTGGAGATAAGATTCGAGATTATACATAAAAAAGACGACCTTTTTAAGGTCGTCTTTAAACTTTCAACTGTCGAACTCGGTAAATCAGTTTGTGTTTACGTTCCCCTGAATTCAACAACTATAATAAATAGAAAAACAAGCACTGCACAAATACCAAAAAAGATCATTACGAACTGCGACGAATTTAATTTCTTAGACGGTTTAGATGTATGCATTCTTCCTATGACCATTTCAATCCTCCTCCAAAAAGACGTTGCCTATTTTTAGAATACACAAATATAGACTGGAGCACAAATCTTATGCTATTTTAAGGCTTCAATTGCAGACAATGTTCCATGTAGTAAAAACGCAAGCATTGCACCTCCGCCAGTTGAGACAAATGAGAACTTCTCCTCTATATTGAGATCTGCGATTGCGTTAAGAGTGTCTCCACCACCTGCGATTGAATAGGCGTGGCTTTCTGCAATACCAAGCGCTAAGTCTTTGGTGGCTGTATCAAAACCACGCTCATACTCTCCAAGCGGACCATTCCATACAACACTGTTCATGTCTTTAATTTTTTCTTTAAGCATTAAGACAGTCTCTGGACCGGCATCTACTATTTTTTCTTCTTTTAATACCCCGTCTGCTTTTTTTATTAATGACTTTCCATCAACTTCTACAACAACGTCAGTTGGTATTAGAACTTTTTCATTATTAAGTAGGTGTGATATATCAATATTCTCATCTGACACAACTGATGTGCCAATCTCAAACCCTTTAGCTTCAAAGAAGTTATTTGCAAGAACTCCTCCTACAAATACATAGTCATATACTTCTATAAATTTTTCTATTAGAGGCAATTTAGTCTTTATCTTTGCTCCACTGATAATAAAAATGGATGGAGACTTTGGGTTAATGGCTTTAGAGAGCTCCTCTATTTCTTCTAGTAAACGAAGTCCTGCATAACTGGGTAAATGTTTTGTTATACCAGTAAGTGATGCATGCTCTCTGTGTGAAACTGCAAAGGCATCATTTACATATATGTCAGCTAGGCTTGCGAGTTCTTTTGAAAAAGTTTCGTCATTTTCCATTTCTCTTGTGTCGCCACGTACATTTTCTAACAAGACGACTTCCCCATCTTTCATTTCATTAATGCTTGCTCTGGCTACTTCTCCAACGATGTCTGGAATAAAACTAATCTCTATTTCTTTCTTTAGTATTTCAAAAATCTTACGTGAAGACACACTGCCGTCACGTCCTACATGCCCTAAAAGGATGACGCGTGCACCTGCCATTTTAAGATAAGAAAGTGTTGGTTTAAGCGCATTAGTGGGGAGTGCACTCACTCCAGAGTCATCAATATCAATTCGAACAAGTACTCTCTTTCCTTTTACGTCTCCTGCATCTTTAATACTTTTCATCCCGTACAGAATAGGACACGGACTTAAACAATCCTTGTCACTAGATTAAATCTTTTGTTAATTATCGACTTATTTATCATATATTATGTTTGTGTCCACGATTTCGTTCGGGATTCATACTATTTTTTACTAAATTTTTTGCGCTATCTTCAACATATCACTAAACTCAGCTATTTTCAGACTTGCATGCCCTACCAATAACCCATCCACCATACCTTCGGTAAGTAACACTTCTGTATTACTCTTTCCTGCTGACCCGCCGTATAAAATAGGAACTTTGAATGCAAGATTCTTTCCAAAGATACCTGTTAATACTTTCCTAATAAAAAGTACTGTCTCGTGAAGCTCATCTCCCTTCATGGCATCAGCTTCACTTTTACCTATTGCCCAAATTGGTTCATATGCAATTATAATTTTTGAAAGTCTATTTTTAGATATACCCTTAAGTGCTGATTCTAACTGTGAGGTTAAAAAAGAAAGATGTGTGCCGTCTCTATGATCGCGATCTGATTCGCCAATACAAAGTATAACAGTCAAACCTGCTTGAGTAGAAGCGAGAACTTTTTGATTTACCTCTACATCTGCTTCGCCAAGTAGACGACGCTCTGAATGACCAACTATGACATGCGTCGCCCCACTGTCTTTAAGCATCGCACTGCTTACCTCTCCAGTAAATGAGCCTCTTTTCTCCCAAAATACATCTTGTGCTGCAAACTCGATTCTATGTCCACGATATAATTTGCTAATCTCTGATAAATATACAAACGGAGTAGCTATAACAGTCTTTACGTTTGAAAGCTTACTTGCTACCTGCTTCACTCCAATAAAGAGTTCCTTTGCCTTTGTGGCACTTTCAGGATTCATCTTCCAGTTGGCTATGATTATCTTTTTCATCCCGTACAAAATAGGACACGGACTTAAACAATCCTTGTCACTAGATTAAATCTTTTGTTAATTATCGACTTATTTATTATATATTATGTTTGTGTCCGCGATTTCGTTCGGGATTCATACATCTCGAATTGTATCACACTACTATAAAGTTTCTTCTCTCCACTGAACAAACCTAAAATCATCACTAGTATACGGAGTTAAGGGTGGAGGATTATTTGCCTGTGTCTGATCATATGAGTTATTACGCGTATTAAACCCTGAACAATAATCTGGGCAATCCCACCTAGTTGACGAACGTCCATTTGAAATAATTGAGCCATTTATTGTAAAAGAATTCTGATACGACTCACTTACACTATATCCATTGTCAGGGTGGTAGTAATTTCTTCCAAAATGACCTGTTTGAGCTATAAAAATACCTCGAATGGACATATCGTCTGGAACTACAGGAGATAATAATATATCCTCTTCCGCAATTACTGTTAACCCATCTGTACCAACTAAAGTTGAGTATTCTATATTGTTTACTAAATATATATCTGTTTCAATATTTGAATTAACTAAGTCTGCTGACACAATTGTTAGTTTACCTTTCACTGTACCCTCCAACCACAACATATCCTCCACAAAAACTAAACTACAATCTGCTGGTGGTGTGTATGTTTGAAGAAATGTCTCCGAAAGAACTTTATTGTTTTCTATCTCCCACGTCCACTGTGAGCTATATGCCCAATAACCATCTCCAACAGTATCAACTCTATATACATCAAACGTTCCATCGCTTTGTAGATAAATATGATATCCCTCTGCACCTGAATCACCGAGATAAATCCCACCACTATTTTGTGCCAAATTCTTCATTGAAGATAAATCAGCAGTAATACCATTAAAGTCAATCTGAGGTACAGGAAACTGCCATAGAGCACTGTCACCAATTCCAAAGATGCCGTCCTCGGTTGAGTCAGGGTCACATCCGCGAGATGATGTACATGTCCAACTTGCTACCGAGCTACTCACTAACGATTTATTATCTGCGTCCATGCGAACTCCATTGTTCGAGTGATACTTACCAAGGATAGTCTGGTCTTTCTTCCAATCATTTGTATTTAGGATGAAAGAGTACTCTGCTACTGATGGTCTGGAATATTTCGCGAATAGCTCTCTCTCTAGAGTGGTGTCGTTATCGGATACCCCTGTCGAGGTTATGTTTATTGAGGTAACTATTCCACACTGTGTATTACCAGTAATATCAAGAGAGAAATTCCCCACCACACCACCTTCTGGGTCTGAGTAAGAATGCACATACGGACCAGACGTCCCTGTCCCGTCTTTTAAGTCGTTAGGAAAATGTGCCAAGAACCATTTGTAATAATCTAGCCCTGCTTCAGCTATCTGAAAAGCTTTTTCTCTATTTTCTTTTGCAATCTGCACTTTATTTTGTAAAAAAACAAAACCTGAAAGCGCCGACACTATTGTAAAAAAGACGCCAGCAAAAACAAGAACCAGCATGGTTACGTATCCTCTGTTTTTATATTTTTTAATTCCTAATTCCTTATTCACGACTCGGTCTGAAGACCTCACTGCACTGCTGTTTGCCAACCAATCGCTTCGCTCTTGGGCAAACAGGGAGGCTCTGCACTGCTGTTTGTATCCAAGCAAAGCTTGGGCAAACAGGGAGGCTCTGCACTGCTGTTTGTATCCAAGCAAAGCTTGGGCAAACAGGGAGCATAATTCTTTTGTTTTCATTTTTGTTTTCATTTTTTCTGAAAAATGATACCTATCTTACATTACGTAGTGTTGCACTTGAGTTAAGTACAAAACTCTCTGGTAAACGTGCTAGATTAACGTCAACGGAAACTTTCACTGTCACGAACCTTAATGCTGTCGCATCTGACATGTCTGTCATCACCACACCTGATTCATCAAAAAACACAAAGAGGTCTATCAGCTCTACATTATTTCGAACATTGTCTGAGACAAGAGAAACAACTTCATTATTACTATTATATATAAGTGGATCTCCAGAAGAGTTTATAACCCCTTTATTTAAATTAGTGCCATCAATAAAATATCTTACCTTTTCAACAAAGATATCACTGTCTATATCACTATAAAAACTAAACGATGATGTAGCCATGGCAATAACTGGATATGCTCCCTCATCAGAAAAAGACGCTTCCCGAATATCTTTAACTATCCTTTCTATTCCAATACGAGCACTGTTAATAGCAAAAGATTGCTCAAGTGCATTTGTATTAGATTTATAAAAAAAGCTAATTGATGAAACGAGTGCACCAATAATGGTGATGGTGATGGTGATGACCACGAGCGTCTCTATAAGAGTAAACCCATATTTAGTCCTCAGTTTATAATTATTAGTTACTAATTGTTTCATTTTAGATACTGTTTAGCACGATACTCAAGTTTGATATTCTACTTGCGTCAACACTATTCACTGTTTGTGGTGTATATCCAGAAAGCGATACATCTATCGAATACGAACCCCATGAAGAAGAATTACTAAATGAAGTCAGTCCACAGTCATCAGTTGAAAACGTAGTGTTATATCCTCCATTATACAAACGTACATTTGCTCCACCAAGATCGTTACCGATACTATCGGTAACATCCACAATAATATAATGCGTGGAGCTGTCAGTAAGATGCATATCTACAACCTTATTTTCTGATGGCGCAAGTGCAAATGGTTGAGGTTCGCACGTCTGTGCTATTTCGTATCCTGTTGCGCCACTATCTATGGTGATTGTGTAATTATCCCACTCAAGATCCTCTAGCAAAATGCTTCCTAAAGAGCCTGTATTAATGTCTGAGCTATACTTATATATAGGATCATCTATTCCATCTGTTCCTATCGTTTTATTGCCAGCAATTGATAGGTCAATACTTTGAAGTGGTGTTGTTGTACCTGCTTCAAAAGTGCGCACTGTTGCTGAGCCAGTAGTGTCTATGTAAAAAGTTGAAGATGTTGTCTGTGCCTCTACGACTGTTAAGTGTCCTGGATTTGGGTTCACGTTTAGACCTCCAACAGAGTATGTCTGTGCGCTATTTAACCCTGATTTACTTATGGAAATCTCATAACTACTTGACGAAGGGGCTCCAGGAAACTCCACAACTCCACTTATATTTGAAAATGTCGAAACAGAAACAGATGGATTAAGTGCGTTATTTATAAGATTTACTTGAGCGCTTGGCACCGGTGAACCATAAGAATCAAGCACATTAATGCGCAGTGTGCCGCCACCAACAACCGATTCTATACCTTGAGGTGTAACATTTGTTACAAGAGAAAATGAACGTGCGTCCCCTCGAAATAGCCATTCTATAGTAACTTTTACGAGTTTATAGTCTGTTGTTATTCCATTTGAATCAGAGCCACCAACTCCGTCTTCTACAGCGTCGACATATTGAACAAACGTCTTTTTAGTATATGGAATTCCATTCAATGTATTGTTTTCTTCCGCAGTGAGCACTCCTTGCGGGATACCGCCAACCGTACCGACGTCATCATAATTGAGACTACGAATAAACTCCATGCGTTCACTAGCAAGAGTAAGTGCACCTGTTTTAGATTTAGAACTCTGCACTAATTCGAGAGTAAGCTGAAATACTCCATACAGCCCAACAAACACAATCAGAAGTAATGCTGTGCCAAAAACAACATCCAGTAATGTCGTCCCTTTTTGTTTGTTTTGAATGTGTGACATTATAAGTTTTGCCTACTGAACAAAAATAAGTTAGGAAATCTTGTACCCCGTTAAGGAAAAATCTTTCATATTTTTCCTTTTGCTTTGCAAAAGATTTAACAGGGTTAAGAAAATCTAATTCACTACGTTCATAATATTTTCTAAATACTTTCTGAAAGTGAATATATTGGAGAAATCATAGACAAAGCAAAGAATCCAACAAACGCCCCTATAATAATCATCAGAAACGGCTCAATAATAGTAGACATGTCTTTCGTTTTTTGCTCAACCTCTGATTCATAAAACTCAGCAACACGCAGAAGCATATCTGGCAGTTTACCTGTCTCCTCTCCAACTGAAATCATCTCGCCCACAAGTATTGGATAGAGATGTTCATTCTCTGTAAATGCTCTCGACAGAGGCGAGCCTTCTTGCACGTCATTTTGCGCTTGAGAGAGCACATCTTTATAATACGAGTTTTGCATCACCTCTGAAGTAATAGAAATAGATGTAACTATCTCAACTCCAGACGAGAGGAGTGACGCTAGGGTCCTGGCTGTACGTGCTGACTGAATCTCTTTTACTAATCCACCAATTATTGGAGTATGCAACAGTATAAAATGAAATGCTCTTCGTCCTCTTGTTGTCTTTAATACATACATTATAAAAGTGACAAATGCGATTGGTATTGTTATTGCAAGTATCGTGTGCTGTATAAAGAAATCACTTGCCATGATTATAGTTTGCGTACTTTTAGGTAAATCTGCACCAAGCTCACCAAATGTTTGAGTTAAAGTTGGTACCACAAAGATAAGCATCAACACGGCAATTATTATCATCGCAACCATTATAATACTCGGGTACATCATCGCTCCTTTTATTTTCTTTTTAAGCGTGTATGAGCGCTCTAACTGTGCGCCTATGAGATCAAGTGCTCCCGATAACTTACCGCTCTCTTCACCAGCGCGAACCATGGATACAAAAAGTTGTGTAAATACTTTGGGGAACTTTTTTAATGCAGTGTGGAAATTGCCACCCTTTTTTATATCACTGTTAATTCCAGCGAGAACCATTTTTAATTTTTGGTTTTTAGTTTGACGCTCGAGTACCGTAATAGCTCTTGTCAGTGAGAGTCCTGCACCTATCATTGCACCTAGATTACGAGTTAAGATGACTTTTTCATGCTCTTTAATTGTGCCGAAAATCTCATTAAACCTATCCATTGAGAATTTGTTCTTGCCATGTTCGCGCACTTCAATTACTTCCGAGCCTTCTTTTCTAATTTGATCGTACAATTCAAACTTATCACGAGCAGTTGCAGTGCTTTCTATTATCTCTCCGTCTTTATTTTTTATTTTGTATATAAACCGCATGGAAAATAGTTAAAAGTTATCAAGTTGAAAGTTATTTAAAAATTATAGCATTACTTGACATTTCTTACTTGTAACTTACTACATTCAATATATTCAGTGTACGTGTATCATCTAGAACGTGCGTCATTGGTGTAGTTCGAGGAGCACGAGCTAAGTAGAGCAAGCTGTATAGACATACTGCGAGTGACATTCAGTGAAGTGTGACAAAGAAATCCGCCAATAACGCACGTTCTATTCAGAAATAACACGCAGCACCTCTTCAATAGTCGTAATACCTCTTGCGGCTTTAAATATTCCATCTTCTATCATAGTCATCATGCCATCACTCTTTGCTTGTGCTTCTATCTCCTCTGAAGTTGCGCCCTTCATTATCAGACCTTTAATCGTATCTGACATGTACAAAATCTCATGGATACCAAGTCTTCCACTAAACCCGTCCTCACATTCTTGTGATGACACTTCTTTATAAAAAGGAATACTTTTCCATGTTGCTTTTTTATCTACTATTTTTTCTTCCTTAAGCGCCTTTAATACCGTGTCTAAATCAACTACCTTCTCAAGCTTCTTTATTTCTGAATCAGTTAAGATGTACTCTTTTTTTGAGTCACAAAGTTGTCGAACCAAACGCTGTCCGATAATTACTTCTATCGTAGAAACAATCAAAAATGGTTCCGAATCCATATCCATAAGACGTGGCATAGCTCCAGCTGCAGAGTTTGTGTGGAGCGTTGAGAGAACTAAGTGGCCAGTCAAGGCTGCATTGATAGCAAGAGATGCTGTCTCATTGTCTCGTATCTCCCCCACCATAATCACATCTGGATCTTGTCGTACAAGAGCACGGAGCCCTGTCGCAAAAGTGAAACCGATATCTGGTTTAACCTGCGTTTGGTTTATCCTTGGCATTTGATATTCGATAGGATCTTCGATAGTAGAAATATTTACATCTGTTGTATTTAAAATATCTAATATTGTATATAGGGTTGTGGTCTTACCAGAGCCTGTTGGACCTGTTGTCAGTATCATTCCTGTCTTACGACGTGTTGCTTTATGAATCTTCTCGAGTCCTTCACCGTGGAATCCTAAACCTTCGAGCGTGAATCCAGAAATATCTTCACGTAAAAGTCTCATCACTGTCTTTTCTCCGTAATATGTTGGTAATACAGAAACACGAAATGATACTCGTTCATTTCCAGTCTCCATCTTAAAACGACCGTCTTGTGGCAGTCTCTTCTCATCAAGTTTTAAACTTGAGAGAACTTTAATTCGAGCAGTTATAGATGGCGCCGCACTTTTAGGGAGAGTCATTGCGTCATGCAAGATGCCATCAATACGATAGCGAATCAAAACCTGATCATCCATCGGCTCAATATGAATATCCGATGCATTTTGATTCACTGCATGGCGAAGAAGTGAATCAACAATACGTACTACGGGCAAATCTTCTGCGAGCTTTTTAAGATCCTCGCCAGACATGTTCTCTTCTTCACCAGAAAACCCTTTGAGTGACGCAGTCTCACGCATAATAATGTCACCAAACTCGTCTTTAAGACTTTTCTGGTACTGCTTGAGTGCCGACTTAATAGAACCTGCGTCAGTAAGTCGTGGCAATATCTTTAAACGCACTTTCTTTTTAACAAAATCGATTGCAGTTAAGTTGTCAGTGTTTAACATGGCAACCTCAAGACTGTCTTCGGTTTTTTTATACGCAATAATGTTATGATTTCTAGCAATTGGTTCAGGAATAAGAGAGAGTACCTCAGTATCTATTCGCTTGTTCTGAAGATTCACAAAAGGTATGCCGAGGATGTACGCCTGTGTTCTGCGCAAATCGTCTTCTGTGAAGTCTCCATTACTTACAAGAATATCGCCCACAGATTGGTCTTTTTTCTTGGCCTCCTTTTCAGCTTCCTTAAAAGCTTTCTTAGATACCAAACCAGAATCAAGAATAAATTCTTTTAATTGTTTTTCATTTATATACATAGTTCAACTTATAAAACATTATATCAGTTTATTAGCATAGATTTACCGTTACACAGTTGAAAACGTGATTATGATTTTTCAAAAAGAGTTTGTATGTTTACTTTCTTTCCTGTTTCTTGAAGTGCACGAAACATTGTGGTAATTAATGCTACTGTCTCACGATTTTTAATACGTATCAATGTTTCTTTATCCCAATCAGTAATCAATACTACGTCACGATAAATTGAAAGATTCCCTTTTAGGTTATCTAGAATCGAACTTTCAACGACACGTACATCAAACATACGCTTTAAAAAACTCTTCCCCCATAGTGGATTTTTCTTATTAAAGGCTTGCAATTCTTTCAGTACTCCTTCTGTAATAATCCCTTCACTAATTACGTGATGTTTCTCTGAGATTTTATTAATAGATATAATATACTCTGAAGAATGCTTTCTTATAATATTCGCAGTTGCAGACGCATTCTCTATAATAAGAAGTCTCTCTGTTTTATGTAGCTGAAATGCCTCTTTAATTACTCCAGCAATATCGCCTAACCCAGAAAACAATTCAATACGAAGCGTGTCGCTAAAGTCTATTACCCGCTCCTTTGGAGTTGGTACTGTCTTCCTAGTATGAGTATATGACAACACTTCAGATATCTCCCGATTGATTTTCTCCCTCCCAGATAGTTTCCACAAAAACCGCTTGCCATGTATATGTTTTCTCACTAAACCACGCTTATGAAGCCGAATAAGAGCTGACTTTACCGACGTATACCCAACTTTTGATTTTCTCTCCACCCGTGCAACAGAGTATGAAAAACCAGAAAGAAGCACTTTGAGCACTCTTTGCTCAATCTTTGTTAAGTCTAATATACCTATATCTCCCAGCTTATTTCCTTTGTGCATTACTCATACTGTATCAAATTACACTATTTTTGTAAATTGTAATTATAGTAATATGGCTTGAAATATGAGTCCAGACGTTTGATTTCGTGAAGAAGACTTTATTTTTGTATACGTGTACACATGAGTGTATGGTGTTATATAGATAGACGAAAAGCCACATGTGTGGTCTTGTACTTTGACAATCATAAATTTAAGGAGAACTAACATGGCTTACGGTATATTTCCCAACGTCCATCCCGATTGCTTTGCATGCCATTACGGGCCGGGTGAATTTTGTGAAAAACATTTTGAAAGAACCATTGTCTTTAAAACTGCTAACTCTTATGATGAAAAGGTGGTTGAGGCACTACAATGGCTTGAGGATCAAGAAGATCTTTATGGCCTTAAAGTGGCTGGAATAGCTATCTTGGAATACAAAAAATCATATGAAAAAAAACTACGTAAAGCAAAACGACTAAAGAATCCAAAAACAAAAAACTAGCCAAAAAACTGATTCGTTACTTACTTGGAGGTTCGACCTCCAAGTGAAATCTCAAGTGCGTTACAAGGAGAGTAAACATGACACAGTTTAAATTCAATATAGGCGATGTGTGCACTTTTACCAACTGTGGTTCCTCAGGTGTAACGAGTAACGATGGGAAAAAGTGTAAAATCATGCAACTAAAAGACCCTGAAAGTGAAGATTGGAAAGGGGTCTTGAGAAAGCCTGGATATGTCATCGAATTCCTCGATGGCAGTAACAACTTCGGCTGCTGTGAAAGTGAACTTGAACTGAAATCAACAACATGAACAAGGAGATTAACAATGAACGCCATAACGAAGGAAAGGTCTATGCCAGTAATCGAGCAAATTACATTACTTGCCCAGCAACCTGACGCAAGTACCACAGAACAAAGTGCAAAAAAAGAAGTATCAAGACTTCAAAAAGAGCTTGCTATTCTTGAAGAAGAAACAGCACAAGCGCTCAGTGCACTTGAAGCCGAATGTTGTCAAGAAATATTGCGTTTAGAGGGAATTGCCGAAACTCTTGATTCTCCACTTGAACGAGCGGCTTTGAAAAAAGTGAAGCGTAAAACCTCTAGCTTGAAATCTCAGGTGAAAAAACGCACCAATGAGCTTACATCGAAATTAAATGGGAAAAGGGGTAGTGTCACGAGATTAAGCACGGAAATTACACGTGTATCGGAAGCAATGGTTGAATTGTTGCCCAAATATCCACGCATTGAAATTAAAAAAATACCGTGGTTAAAGGACAATAAACCACAGATTGTGCCGATAAACATTATGGGTCCGTCCTGCTCTTTCAATCGTTACAATATTCTATGGCCTGTGTCCATTAACTGGGTGATGAATAATTTCCTGAAAATACTCAAGAATCACTTTAAACCGTACATGGACACATTTCAGGAGCGTTTTGATGAAACCAAATACTCGTTTGTCGGTATGGTGCCTACCAAGACTAAGGAAGTAATGAATCGCACGGAGTGTGATTTTACGCAAGTTGGGGGTTTTCTCCTTATGCTTGCTGATTCTGACACTCTCAAAATCCAGCGACGTAAATTTGTGATACCAGAGAATCTCGACCCTCTTATTGTTGGCTACCACCCAGATACACCAAACGATCTCTGGCTCATCGCGGCGTTTGACATGACTCCAGTCGAAACGCTCATAGTGAACAAAGCCCTCAAACCATTCCATGAGCAAAACGCCGATTGATGTGTTTTGGTGACACAATTATATAGCCCGGCAGCTTTGCTGTCGGGCTTCTTCTTGTTTTATTTTTTCTCCCTAGGTTTAACCTCGGGAGAAAGTTATATGGTGAATAGAGTGTAAACCGCCAATACGCTCCGCGTATTGGCGGTTTACACTGTTTAATCCTTATTTAAAGCGATTTTGGTTGACACTGTCTATACACTGTGATACACTCTTTGTATTGATGTCCGTTATGAACGGGCGATTTTTTTTAAAAATATTATAAGAGAACAACTAAATACACCATTATGTTTGACTTAAAAGTTATAAATTCAGTACTAGACCAGCTTGAAGAAGAGCGTGGTATCCCAAGAGAAAAAATTATTGATGCAATTGAAACAGCTCTTGCTACTGCATACAAGA
>CAZNRH010000002.1:0-178523 GCA_964575755.1 uncultured Candidatus Saccharibacteria bacterium | reverse complement strand
GATATACAGGTGTTTGTGGACGCGGAGCGTGATCTAGAGTAAAATTTAGAAAATGTTATGAATGAAATGAATTACAATTTCTTAACCCTGTTACATTTCTCGCGTGAGCGAGGAGAAACGAAGCGAATGTACTGGGGTTGGCAGGTAACGCTACCCCAGTAAAATGGATGCATGTAGAAAAAGCATCCTCCCCGCCTTCGGCAGAGATTTCACAGGGTGTAAGATTTTTTAAACTAATTAATAAAACCTAACATGATTTATTTTGACAAAGTATCTAAAATTTATAATGGCGACGAGCCAGCTCTGCAAGATGTCACGCTTTCTATTGAGCCGAGTGAGTTTGTGTCAATCGTCGGTCATTCTGGCGCTGGCAAGACGACGTTATTGAAAATGCTTTTAGCAGAGGACACTCCAACAAGCGGCTCTATCTTTTTTGAGTCAACAAATATTCATACTTTAAGTAGGGAGGAACTCAATAAACTCAGACGTCGTATCGGTATGGTGTTTCAGGATTTTCGTTTAATCCCAAATAAGACTGCATATGAAAATATTGCGTTTGCTATGGAAGCAGCTGGGCGTTCAGAAGAAGAGATAGCCACAGATGTGCCGTATGTGCTTGACCTAGTTGATTTGGGTGACAAAATATGGAGTTTTCCTAGGGAACTTTCTGGTGGAGAAAAACAGCGTGTAGCAATTGCAAGAGCGATCGTAAATCAGCCTGATGTTGTTATCGCAGATGAGCCTACTGGTAACCTCGATCCTGTAAGCACTTTTGATATAGTACAAATTCTTAAAAAGATAAATGACCTAGGTACCACCATTATTCTAACCACCCATAATAAGGGTGTCATTGACTCTCTGGGACATCGCGTTATAACGATGGATGGCGGTAGTATTGTAAGAGACGATAAATCAGGCAAATACGCGCTCTAATCTAACAACGGAAACACAAGTACGTAAAAATGTATATAAGTTCTAAGAGCCTATTTACAATCTCATATCGTGTTGAAATTACCGAAATTTTTAGCGAAAAATTGTGTATTTTGGTGAAGTATATCGAGATACACTGAGGAAAAAGACGCAATTTGTAGCAAGAATTTCGGAATTTCAGTTGACAAGCTATTTTTGTTTTACAGCGATGAGGTTGTGGATAGGTTCTAAAGGTGAGTAAGGTATAATAGATGCATGTGGTGGACTAATGCAAAACGAATTATAAAATATGGTTCAGTCGGATTTTTCCGAAATAGTTTTGTCTCCATATCTACAATTTTAGTAATGACCGTAACACTCTTTGTTATCGGTTCTCTTATTTTTATCGGTGCTGTTTTAAATGGTACGTTAAATCAAGTGCGTGATAAGGTAGATATAAATGTATATTTTGTAACAACTGCAGAGGAGGGAAGTATACTTTCTTTAAAAAAGACAATCGAAGCTCTACCAGAAGTTAAATCTGTTGAGTATGTTTCCAGAGAACAAGCGCTAGAAAGTTTTAGGGAGCGTCATGCAAACGATCAATTAACACTCCAAGCACTTGAAGAGCTTGATGAAAACCCGCTAGGGGCGAGTTTAAGTATACGAGCAAAAGAGACTTCACAATATGAAGGAATCGCAATTTTTCTAGAAAATGATGTCGCTGTTTCAACCGACAATAACCCTATAGTAGAAAAGATAAACTTTTTTCAAAATAAAGTTGCCATAGAAAGACTCACGCGGATAATTGATTCTTCAGAACGATTTGGTATTGCGATCATCATCTTTCTCTTACTCGCATCAATAATGATTACGTTTAACACAATCAGACTTGCAATTTATATAGCACGTGACGAGATTTCTGTTATGAAATTAGTTGGCGCAGATAACTCATACGTTCGTGGACCATTTGTATTTGAGGGTGTTTTGTACGGGGTTGTATCGAGCATAACAACACTTATTTTGTTTTACCCATTAACTCTATGGCTTGGACCTATTACAGAAGGATTTTTCAATGATATAAATATCTTTCAATATTATCTCGACAACTTTGGTCAGATCTTCCTTATTATAGTAGGCACAGGGATAGTCCTTGGCGCGGTATCTAGTTATCTTGCAGTAAGGAAATATTTAAACGTGTAATGAGTTGCATATAATGAGAAAAAAAGACCACAGATACATATTTGTAATGGGTGGCGTAATGTCAGGTGTAGGTAAAGGTATTGCGGTATCTTCTATAGGTAAAATACTACAATCTAAAGGCTTTAACGTTAACTTGGTAAAAGTTGACCCATATCTAAATGTAGATGCAGGCACTATGAATCCCATAGAACATGGGGAGACTTTTGTGCTTAATGGTGGGCTTGAGACAGATCAAGATATGGGTAACTATGAGCGTTTCTTAGGTAAAGATATTGGAGAAGAAAATTATATTACAAGTGGCATGGTGTACCAGCATGTAATAGAAAGGGAGCGTAATCTTGGCTATAAAGGTAAGTGTGTTGAGGCAATTCCTCATATTCGCGATGAAATAGTCCGTCGGATAGAGTTAGCGGCTGATGTAAATGGTTCTAATGTTTCCGTGATTGAAATAGGTGGTACTGTTGGAGATTTCCAGAATGCATTATTTATGGAAGCGGCACGTGTAATGAAAATGGAGCACCCTAAAAATGTAATATTCATAATGGTTACATTCTTACCAATCCCAGGGAAACTTGGTGAAATGAAGACAAAACCAACGCAAAATGCAATACGACAACTTAATTCGTATGGCATACAGCCGGACATTATTATTGCACGAAGTGAAGTTGCTCTAGATAAAAAACGTAAAGAAAAGATTGCTAACCAATGTAGTGTAAAGAGTGAAGATGTTATCTCGGCACCAGATATAAAAAGCATTTATGACGTACCAGTAAACTTCGAGAGAGATCACTTAAGCAGCATTGTTATATCAAAACTCGGTCTTCAGAAGAAGGCAAAGAAGACAGACCTTTCTAAATGGAAGAGGTTTGTAACACAAGTAAGTAAGAAAAAGAGGACAGTTAAAATTGCAATAGTAGGGAAATATTTTGGTACTGGAGACTTTACACTCTCAGATTCGTATTTATCTGTTATAGAGGCAATAAAATTTTCTTCATACTACCTTGGTGTCGAGCCAGATATCCATTGGTTGAACTCAAAAGATTTTGAAAATAAACAAAAACTAGAAAGACTTAAAAAATTCCAAGGTATTATTGTACCTGGTGGGTTTGGAGAGACAGGTATAGTTGGCAAGCTTGCTGTTATTAAATACGCACGTGAGCACAAGATACCGTATTTTGGATTGTGTTACGGCATGCAACTTATGGTGATTGAGTATGCTAGAAATGTACTCAATATTAAGGATGCACAGACTACGGAAATAGATCCTAAGAGCAAGAATCCTGTTATCGATATTATGCCAGAGCAAAAAAAGAAGTTAGAGAAGAAAGAATATGGAGGGACAATGCGACTAGGGTCATACCCTGCGTATCTAAAGAAAGGCACGTTAGCACGTAAGTTATATAACAAAGAAATTGTTGGAGAGCGTCACAGGCATAGATATGAGGTGAATCCTGAATACGTTGAAGAGATTTCATCAAAAGACCTTGTGTTTTCTGGTGTTTCACCTGATAAACGTCTAATGGAGATTGCAGAGCTCTCTGAAAAGAAGCACCCGTTCTTCCTTGGTACGCAGTTTCACCCAGAGTTTCAAGCGCGTCCTCTCGACCCACACCCACTCTTTACTGGGTTTATCAAGGCTGTTATAAAACAGAAAAAATAAAAAACAGTGTTATCATTAACACTTAAAATAATGTAACAAAAGATATGCATCAAGGAAATTGGAAATGTGGAGGTTGTGGTGAAGCAATAACAGAGCTCCCGTTTGAACCGCGTGGAGAAGCAGGACTTATGTGTAAAGCCTGTTTTTCTAAAAGCAGAGGAGGAAGTTCTGCGGGCGGTGGAGAAAAAACGAAGCATGAAGGTGACTGGAAGTGTAGCGGGTGCAGTAAAGCAATAACAGAATTGCCGTTTCAACCACGCGACACAAGCAACTTACTTTGTTTAGATTGTTTTAAACAAAGCCGAGCGTAATTCAAAAAGTATGTAATGTTTCAGAAAATCGACTTCACAGGTCGTTTTTCTTTTACTGATTAGTCTAACGGTAGGCATATTCTATCTGGATGTGTGATATAATAAGTATAATGAAAAAAGTTTGGAATAAAGGACTTACGAAAGAAACAGACGTGTCTGTTCGGAAAATATCTGAAACTATGCGAAATAGAAGTATAGATAATTTCTTTGCGTGGAGAGAGGAAATGAAACAAGAAGGAAAAATAAAATCTACTTACCCTTCTTTTAAAAAAGACGGCAATTTAGCTGAACTACTTGGAGTGATATTGGGAGATGGAAATATTTGTAAATTTCCAAGAACAGAAGCTTTACGTATTGTAGGCAACTCTAATAACCCAGGGTATGTTAATCGTTATGCAAAGATAGTAGAGTTAGTATTTAAAAAGAAGCCTAGTGTAGCAAAAAGGAAAGATGCAAATGCATATAACATTACAATTTATCAAAAAAAAATTAGTAAGCGCTTGAATATACCAACTGGGTCGAAACGAGATTTGAAAATCGTTGTTCCAAAATGGATTTTAACGAAAGAGAAGTATATTTGTCGGTATTTACGTGGATTATACGAATCAGATGGCTGTTACTGCGTACACGAGCCTACATATACACATAAGTTTATATTTACTAACATGAATCAGTCTTTACTAAATGTCGTTTATAATCTTCTTAAGAGACTTGGTTTACATCCACATATGACAAAATATAATGTTCAAATATCTAGGAAAGCAGAAGTGGCAAAAGCTATGAAATTATTACAGTTTAGGATATATTAGTATTGTATTTAGTATTGCCGGATCATCTAATGGTAGGATGCAAGCTTCTGGCGCTTGTCATCTAGGTTCGAGTCCTAGTCCGGCAGCTAGTGGGTTTTAGGGTATAATTTTGTTATGGAAAAAGATGGAGAGATATTAAATATTGTTAATGAAAAAGGATAGATTATTGGTGAGGAGTCTCGTGAGAAAATCCATAAAGGCGGACTACTCCATCGTGAAGTTCATGTTTGGTTATACACTCCAAACAGAGAGATTGTTTTTCAACACAGAGCAAAAAACAAAGATACATTTCCAGATTTATTAGACGCTTCTGTTGGTGGACATGTTGAGATTGGAGATTCATTTAGAGAAACAGCAGTAAAAGAACTTGAAGAAGAATCAGGTTTGAATGTTAAGGAGTCAGATGTTGTGCACATAACCACAACTAAGACTAAAAATTTTGATGAAGTCACTGGTATGACTAATCATGCATTGAGAGAAATTTTTGCATATAGATTTGATGAAAATATTTCTGAACTCGTTGTAGAGAATGGTAAATCATTAGGATTTGAAGCTTGGCCTATAGATACTGTTTTGGGTATCTCGAAAGAGGATAAGGCTAGATTTATACCAAGTATACTTAGTGAGGAAGTTCTAGATATATTTAGGAAGATAGATAAGTTAATTTAATAAAAGTTCTAACGTTGTCCCAGACAGTCAGCTGAATTTGAGTTCAAAAGACACGACGCAGGTCGTGTTTTTCGGAGCTCAGGTTCACTTCGAGGACACCCCCTTTTTTACAATTGACTTAAACTAATTAAAAGCGTATTCTATTAATGCGTGCGGCGCAGAGGTACGCTTTTTTTTATGGAAAACAAAGAAAAACAACAAGAAATCAGAAACATAGCCATAATAGCTCACGTTGATCACGGTAAAACAACACTTACTGATGCTTTTATGCGTCAGACTGGCGTTATGGAAGGAAACGTATCAATGGACTCAAACACTCTAGAGCAAGAGCGAGGTATTACTATTTATTCAAAAAACACATCAGTGCCTTACAAAGGTACTAAGATTAATATTGTAGATACTCCTGGTCACGCAGATTTCGGTTCAGAGGTTGAGCGAGTGCTTCGTTCAATTGACTCAGTGCTTTTAGTAGTTGATGCCCAAGAAGGACCAATGCCTCAAACTCGTTTTGTACTTAAGAAATCACTAGAGCTTGGACTTAAACCAATAGTGGTTATTAATAAGATAGATAAGCCAGCAGCAGACCCAGACCGTACAGAAGAACAAGTGCTCGAATTATTCTTAGAGCTTGGAGCAAACGATGAGCAGTCAGATTTTGAAGTAGTGTATGCAGTTGGACGAGATGGCGTAGCAAAGAAAAAACTAGAAGATGAGATGAAAGACCTTTCTCCAATATTAGACATCATACTTGAAACAGTCCCAGCGGCGGATCCATATAAAAAAGAAGACGCACTAAGTGCACAGGTATTTAACCTTGGGTATGACGACTACACAGGACGTCTCGCAGTAGCTCGTATTTATAAAGGAAAGATCACAGATGGCTCTACTATTTTTATAAAAGAGGATGGAGGTGCTACACGAAAAGGAAAGATAACTAAACTCTCAACATTTAATGGTTTAGAGAAGGTTGGAGTAAAAGAAGCTTTTGCTGGAGACGTTGTACTTATTGCAGGACTCAGTGATATAAACATAGGAGAAACACTTACAACAGACGAAAGCACAGAACCCATGCCAGCCATTTCTGTCGATGAGCCGACAATAGGTCTTGAATTTATGCCGAATTCATCACCGTTTGCAGGAAGAGAGGGGAAGTATGTAACAAGCCGTGAAATAAAAGAACGTCTCGAGAAAGAACTTGAGATAAACGTAGGTTTACAGGTAGATTTTAATCAAGGTGGAGCGTTTAAGGTGTATGGACGTGGTGAGATGCACATTGCAATCTTGCTTGAGAATATGCGCCGTGAAGGGTTTGAGGTTATGGTATCTCAACCACAAGTTATTATCCGTGAGGATGAAAACGGTAAGAAGCAAGAACCATTTGAAGAAGTAACCATTGATGTACCTGAGCAATTCCAAGGAGTTGTTATTGAGAAACTCTCAAATCGAGCATTTGTTATGCAGAATATGATTGTAGACGGTAATCAAGTTAGGTTAATTTTTGAAGGACCAACTCGTGGACTTCTTGGATATCGTGGACAATTTACTATTGATACAAAAGGCGAAGGAATCTTATGCTCTCAGGTGCTTGGCTTCAAACCCTTTGCAGGTGAAGTGAAGAAGCGTGCAGTAGGGTCTATGGTGTCTATGGTTACAGGTAAGGCTGTCGCATTCGCACTATGGAATCTCCAAGAACGAGGAGTTATGTATATCGGACACGCTACAGAGGTATATGAAGGTATGGTTATAGGGAATACATCAAAAGGTGAAGAAATGGCAGTAAACCCAATAAAAGGAAAACAGCTCACAAACATTCGCGCAGCCGGTTCAGAAGAAGCAATCGTATTAATACCTCACATAGCAGTTACTATAGAAGGAGGTCTTGAACTTATGCAGAGGGACGAATATTTAGAAGTAACACCAACATCAGTGCGATTACGTAAACAATTTCTCAAAGAAAACGAACGAGTAAAGCAGAAGAGAGGGTAACCAAACCTCGAGGTTTATACACACTCTATCCACATCATATACACAGAATTATTCACAAATAGATTTGCCCAAATTTCTTATTGGAGTATCATTTTACATAAGACTAGAGAGTTGATGATTGATCTTGAGTTTCTTTCGCAAGAGAGAAATAAAAGAGAAGTCAGCGAGTCATGCAAATGACTTATAGACACTCTGGGCAAACAAGAAACGCCGCGCAAGCGGTGTCTTTTGTTTCTAGTGTATTGTATTTTCTTCGAGAAGGTTTTGATGAAATCTTGGGTTACAATATACACATTTAATATGAAATCAAAACAGTATAAAATGAATACAGAAGTGTGGGTGTATTCAGGTGTTATTCCGTGGCACTTTATAACTGTAGATAAAGAAGAGTCAAAAGAAATTAAAGAAAAATATGGAAAAGTACGAAGAGGGTTTGGCTCTATACCAGTAAATGTGAGGGTAGGGAATACGAAATGGAAAACGTCAGTGTTTCCAGTTAAAGACGGAACTTATATGTTGCCAATCAAGGCCAATGTCCGAAAAGAAGACGATTCCTCGCAAGGAATCGCGCCCAAAGGCGTTAAACAAGAAACCATAAACTCTATGAAGATAAAATAACAATTACACTTAAGTTTTGATATAATTAACACATATGGAAACACAAGAAAATGTAGTAAAAAATAATAATGAATATATTAATAGCGGTGAAGTAGAAGATAGCCTAGTTCAGGTTATTGTTTCGATTCCAGAGAAGTCATCCAGACTCCTTGCTGGACTCACGTTACTTTTACTCATTCCTAAGATTATTCTTTTGATCCCGCACTTGATCGTACTTTGGTTTTTAAGAATTGCAGCAGTTATAGCTGGTATATTTGGACAAGTTATGGTGTTGTTTACAGGAGTATATCCACCAAAAGTTCACTTGTTTGTTGTTGGTGTTATAAGGTGGCAAACACGAGTTATTGTATATATAACTGGACTTCGAGATGAATACCCGAGATTCACTCTCGATAAATAAGAAGCTGTAACTAGTAAATACTCGATAGTTTTTCGTAAGATTTTTTAATTAACACACAATATATGATCAAAAAACAAGAAGTACTCATTTTTCTCTTAAGGGTTGGTTTGGGATGGTACATGTTCTGGGCTGGAATTACAAAAGTGCTTAATCCAGAATGGACTTCTGCTGGGTTCTTGAGTGGCGCACAATTCTCAGGTTTCTTTAATTTGTTTTTATCGCCGTTAATCTTACCTTTTATAGATTTCCTAAACGAATGGGGAGCAATCATGATAGGCCTTTCATTTATATTTGGCGTTGGTGTAAGACTATCTTCTTATTTCGGTGCAATTATGTTGATGTTGTATTATTTTGCGCATGGGTTTCCGCGCCCAGATGAGCACACGTATATAGTAAATTTACATGTAATATTTTCCCTAGTATTCCTTTATCTAGGATCTATTAATGCGGGTTCTGTGTATGGGCTTTCAGAGTGGTTGAAACAGCTATCTATCTTTAGAGACTGTCCTCGATTACGAAACTGGATGTAGTCGAAGTATAAGAAAATAAATAACCCACTAAAGTGGGTTATTTATTTTCTACTAGTAATATTTAGAATTTAAGCTGATATAAAGGTAAGTGCTTTACCCTTCTTTGTGCTACGCCCAGTTCGTCCTATCCGGTGAACATAGTCTTCAAATGTGGTAGGTAGGTCGTAATTAATTACATGAGTTACGTTGTCTACATGTATACCACGAGCAGCAACGTCTGTTGCGACTAATACTCGCACTTCTCCATTTTTAAATTTCTTCAATGCACGCTGTCGCTGGCTGTGTCCTTTATTGCCGTGGATTGATTCTGCTGATACCCTGTCCGAGTTGAGTTGTTTTGATAATTTTTCAACACTGTGTTTCATTGCACCAAAAATTATTACACGCTTGAACTCTACATTTTGAAGTAAAGAAACAAGAGTTTCATACTTCTCACTATGTTTATATCTAACAACATCTTGCGAAATGCTGTTTGTAACATCTTTTTTCTTCACAGAAATCACTATAGGGTTTTGAAGGAAATCATTAACTATTTTATCTGCTTCTTTAGACATTGTTGCTGAAAATAGAAGTGTTTCCCTGTCTTTAGGTGTATCAGATAAAATTGACCGCATATCATTAATAAATCCCATATCGAGCATACGGTCTGCCTCGTCGAGAACAACCGTTGTGATACCTTCTGGTTTTATACATTTTCGTTTAATAAGGTCGAGTACTCGCCCTGGTGTGCCAATAATAAAACTATTATCACGACGAAGAGATCGTATCTGAGGGGTTATATTCATACCACCTACACACACTGTGGAGTAAAGTCCAAAGCCTCGTGAGAGTCTATATAATTCTTCGCTGATCTGAAGCGCAAGCTCACGTGTGGGAGCCAGTATCAGAGTTTGTTTGTTCTTATCCTTAAGAGTATTTTCAATAAGTGGTATTAAAAACGCCGCTGTCTTACCAGTACCTGTCTCAGCAAGACCAATTACATCATTACCATTAAGAATTTCTGGAATTATCTGATCTTGTATTGGGGTAGGGGTTTTTAGTCCTAGTTTTGCGATTGATTGTTTAAGTTTATCAACCAGCCCAAATGTCTCAAATGAGTTTTTTGGTGTATAAACCTCTTCTTTTAATTCAGCAGGGTTTGTATTAATAAACTGTGATGGGTTGAAGGTAGGCATTTTCCGCCCTCCACCTCGTTGTGCACCACCGCGTCTAGAAGAACTTCCACTAAATCTAGATGTGCTATGGCTACGCCTAAAACCACCACTAGATTTACCTCTAAATGGCTTAGAACCTGTTTTATAATTCGAAAAAGTACGTCGTTTGCTCGAGTTTGAAGAGCTCCGACTTTGTCGGTTTTTTGTTGCTGTATTCATTTTTTTGTGTTTTAGGGCTTATTGGTGCAGGAAAGTAATTCTAAGAGTGACTGTAATGCATCAATATCGCAAAATTTAGCCCTACACGAGAATCAAAAGCTTGTCTATATAATAATATACAGAGATACATTTGTCAATATGTCAGTAGGTAGTGTGTCACAGAATGTATGTAGTATTGTATAATAACTGCATATGAAAATATTTACACATATAACAAAAGCAGAAAACAAAACGCACGATGAGGAAATTGTGCTCGTGCATGGTTCATGGGGAAGTTCAATGATGTGGGGTATGTACATACCATATTTATCTAAAAAAGGTTGGGATGTGTACGCACTTGATTTGCGCGGTCATGGTAAGAGCGAGGGAGAGCTTAGTGGTGTAACCATGCAGAATTATGTAGAAGACGTACACCAGGTAGTAGAAGAAAATAATCTCAAAAACCCTATTGTCATAGGGCATAGCATGGGAGGGCTTGTGGTGCTTATGTATGGAGCTCTGCATGAAACAAAGGCAATTGTTGCGATTGATCCAAGTCCAACGAAAGAGATCTCCGGTAGTGAAGAAAAAACATACCCAGACATATATTCCATAATGGATGCAGGAATGCCAACCAACCCATTGCAAATAATGAAGGCTCTTCCAGACATGGAGCAAGACATGGTAATGAAAATGAAAGAAATACTTGGTATGGAGTCGGGAGTAGCTCGCAGTGAACGCAAAGCAGGAATCTCAATTGAAAATGATGCATTACCAAAAGCAACTCTTTTTGTTGGAGGTGAGAATGGTGAGACGGTTCCGTTTGGAATAGGTATCAAAACAGCTAAAGCTATGGCTGAGTACTATGGTAAGGAGGTGATTGAGATTAAAGGCGCAACACATCCAGGAATCCTTATGGGAAAATATGCAGATGAGGCAGTTAAACAGGTTGAAAATTGGATTTCGAGCACATAAACAAGCATAATTAAAAATGATTGAAAATAAACGGCTCGTTCACGAGCCGTTTGTAGTATAGGTTATACACTGTATTTACACACCTTTTCCATGTCTTTTACACAAGGTTTCCTCATATTTTCCACAACTTAGTTTAAAAAAGAGGAGTGGATAACTTTTCTTTACCAATGTCAATATTGACGAGTATACTAAAGGTATGTGAAATGTGGATGGAGATGTGCAATGTTAAATGTAGATGAATACGAATCTATGTCGAACTCTTCAGACAAAAAGCCGTCTCAAACAGGTGTTGTTTCGGATAAAGTTCTGAAGCGATGGGCGATGAACACACACCGCCTGAAGGCATTTTGGAACAATTGACGCATTTCAGACGTGGTGGTTGTTTTGAACAATGACCAACTTCACGTGCTTAAGGGGCAACCGCCACACGTCGGTCGCCTTTTTTTATACTACGAATAAAATCTCCTCTGCAAGGTGCTCTTGCAGAGGAGATTGTTTTATTGCTTAGCAACTGATTCGGTCTTTATAATGGAGGACGTATAAGCTTTGTATACTTTCAAGTTCTGCCATTGTAAGATTGTGGTCGTCAACACATAAGACGTTATCTTCAGAGACCAATTCGATCAGAACAGTGCGGTGCCCACATGTTCCATAAGGATTCTTGAGACATATCAGGAGTGTGGTTATCTACCAGAAGAGCCGAGTTCTCTATGCACATGTCTGGCCACCCATAGTCAGCGTAGTTAGTTCCGACCAGTCGTATGCCTGCCCATGGTGCTGCTGACCCGTAAAGGAGGTGAAGAGCGATTCCTTCGTCAAAAGTAGACGGCTTTCGGTTTTGTATTTTCAAAACCTCCTTACAGTCCTTAATTCCTTCTAGGTCTCCTCCAAGGGATACGTCAATGGCAAGATATGTAGTTTGCGGAACTTCTTGAGTATCCTTTACCCATCTCATATAATTATGTGCTGGGTTGCCGTCAAATTTAATTTTTTCACCTGCAAATTTAATTTGTTGCACAAGGGCTTTGCGTTTTTGAAGTTTTGTTTTTCTTGGTATGCACTCGTAAGGAAACACTAGTAAGCACGAGATATTTCCAGGGTCACTTTTTGGTATATCTTGGGCTATCTCAAGCAGGGGTTCAAGTGATTGACTAAGCCCTTGAGCGTCCATACCAAAGATGATGTGTACTCCTTGTTCGATAGCAAGAGCTACCTGTAGTTCAAACAATTCGGCTGGTATTCTTCTCGCAATAATGTCTTGGTGTTTATCTAATGGAAATGAAACGTCCATTTTATCCTCCAAAAAATTGTTTTTATATACTGGAATGTTCTGAGTGATTTATACTATTAGCCAGTACATTTGTCAAACAAAGTTCTAAAATTTTGATAAAAACTCAACAAATTAATATTTATGTTACGATAGTTTTTAATGGAGCAAATCAAAAAAACAAAAAGGGAGGAGAGAGTGAAGAGCATGCTTAAAGTTTTGAAAAAACTCTATCCAGATTCTAAAACAGAACTTAACTGTACAAACAATTGGGAGCTTTTAGTCTCTGTGATTCTTTCAGCGCAGTGTACCGATAAGCGAGTAAACGAGGTTACAGAAACTCTTTTTAAAAAATATAAAACCCTTGATGATTATGTGAGAGCTACACAAGAAGAGTTCGAACAAGATATACGGCCAACTGGTTTTTACAGAAATAAAACTAAGAACATACTTGGCGCTGCTCGTGTCATAAAAGATGATTTTAAAGGAAAACTTCCAAAGACCACGGAAGAAATGCTTACCATCCCTGGAGTAGCTCGAAAGACCGCAAACGTGGTACTCGGGAATGCGTATGATATATACGAAGGTATAGCTGTCGATACCCACGTGCGTAGGCTTGCAATACGTTTTGATCTAACTGACTACAAAGACCCTGCGAGGATTGAAAAGGATCTAATGGAAATTATTCCTAAAGAAGATTGGAAATATGTAAATCATCAAATGGTTATGTACGGCCGTTATATGTGCCCAGCCCGAAAGCATGATTGTTTAGAGCATCCACTAACTAAAATATATCCTGAAGCAAATGACATTTGGCCATTGTCTAAGTAATTAAACTTATTTGAACTTGAAGCAGTAATACAAACGTTCGTTAGTACATATTTATATTAACTGTCACCACAAGTACATTAGTTAACTGGTGCACTTGGAGTGAATTGTGGTGTGATATTTCACCGTTCTTTCTCTTAGGTATTATGCTAATATGTCGGTATGAAAAAAGTAGCTATTTTTGATGTAGATGGAACTATATTTCGCTCTAGTATGGTAATTGAACTTGTTGAAACTATGATGGAGGAAGGAATCTTTTCGAAAAAAGCTTCAGAAGAATATGAGAAAGAGTATCTTAAATGGTTTGAGAGGGAGGGTAGTTACGAAGAATACATAAATGCTGTTGTAAGAGTGTTTATGAAAAATATTAAAGGAGTACATTACGGGACTTTTATTGATGTAGCGAGAAGTGTAACAGAGAGACAAAGTAAGCGTGTGTACCGATATACTCGTGACTTGATAAAAGAATTAAAAAAAGACGGATATTATTTACTTGCAGTGTCTCAATCCCCAAAAACTGCCGTAGATGGGTTTTGTAAGAATCTTGGCTTCAATAAAGTATATGGACGTCTATTTGAAATAGATGCTCAGGATTTATTTACCGGTGAAATAATTGACGAGCATTTGATAGTAGATAAAGCTGGTATTGTACAGCGTGCAGTTGGAAAAGAAGGGCTTACACTTGAAGGCTCTATAGGAGTTGGGGATACAGAAGGGGACATTTCTCTTCTTGAGTTAGTAGAAAATCCAATATGCTTCAATCCGAACAGTAACTTGTATGAACATGCTAAACGTATGGGCTGGAAGGTTGTAGTTGAGCGTAAAGATGTGATTTATTCATTATAAATTTATGTCAACTAATTTAAGTAATATAGTATGTAAAAATATGACGACACAAAAAATATATAGATCAAAAGAAGACAAGATTATAGCAGGTGTATGTGGCGGGCTAGGGGAGTATTTTGATATTGATTCAACTATTCTACGACTGGGATGGGTTGCTGTTACTGTGTTTAGTGGAATCATTCCAGGTACACTTATATATATTGTCGCTATTTTAATCATTCCAGTCTCACACAAAAAAGGACAAAGTCTACAAAAGACAGTCATTGAGGTTGGTGGACATACAAACTAGGGAGAATGTCTTTATCTTGTATCTTCAATATTTGAAGCTGGGAAGATTGAAAGTAAAAGTATTAAACTAGGAATAATAAATACAAATCGTATATCTATAAAACTAAGGAATACAAAACCAAGCATTGGTCCTGCGATATAACCAAGAGGTCGAAGCATTCTAAATAGGCTAATAGTGTCCACATCTTCTCCATTAACATGCTTAAAGAAATGACTCTCCGTCATTATCTCTATTGCGCTTGCTCCTATTCGTGTAATAAAGAGCACCGTTGCCCATATAACAAAACTAGATGTTGTTATAAAAGGAATAGCCATAGTTGATAGTCCTGCAATAATAAATCCAGCTACTAGTATTTCTTTTTCGCCGAGCCATTTGTCAGCTATTTTACCAAGGGGTATCTCAAATAATGCAAATGGGAGGAGCATAATAGCAAACAGTATTCCAATCTCAGAGAAAGAAAAACCAATAGTGTTGTGTAGAAATAGCGGTGTGTAAATAACCATAAAGGAGAAGAAAAGACGAAGAGAGAAGTATGATATAAAGATATTACGTAGATCCTTCTTTTCTTTGAACTCATTAATAACATTTCTATACTGGATTTGCTCGTATTCTAAGTTAGTAAAGCCTTTAAAATACCAACCAATAATTATAAATAGAGGTATAAGAAATGCGCCAGCTATAAAGTACATGTTTCTAAATCCGTCTCCATCAAGTAAGAAACCAGCTGTAAGAGGCGCTATAATAAGCGCTGAGTTTGTTATGGTTAAAAATATACCCCTAATGCTACCTGTTGTGCTTTCGTCACTCACCATTCTTTCAAGGAATACATCAAAAGATACCAGTATAAGTGGATATATAAGCAGGTAAGCTATAAATGCGAGAAGAGTGGCTTGTGTGTTATCAGTGAAAGCAAGTGTCCAGAAGGCAACTAGCTCAAGCGCAATAAGAACAAGTACAGATGAATAGTTTCCAAACTTCTTTAACATTTTTGGTAATAGAAATAAAGCGCCTATATTTAATATAGATCCTATTATGTATATGACACTGACATGACTATTAGAGAATCCTTCTGAATTTAGAAAGTTTGAGTTGAAGTAGACAATTAAAAATAGATGGAATGAGATAATAAAGTTAATAACATACAAGAGCCCGAAGCCTCTGTTGTTAGTTACTATTTTTTTATTTAATGAATCCATTTTTAAATTGTACTAAATTTTTATAACAATATCAGTACCGGTATTATGTAATGAGGTGCAACGATTTGTCCGAGAGTGAAACGATTGAATACAAGTTGCAGTGCCCTTACTCTAGAATAATAACAACAGTTTCATATAATCACTATATCCTAGAGTAATATAGGAACTGGTATAACGATAGGGTGCTTGTTTGTCTTCTGGAATAAGAAGGCTGCAACGGTATCGGTAATATTTTCTTTTACATAATCAAGGTCAATAGGGTGCATTCCTTTTGTTGTCTCCTCAACACTCTTTTTGATAATAAGACGAGTTTGCTGGAGTAAATCCTGAGATTCTCGTAAATATACAAAACCACGGGAAATGATATCAGGAGATTTACGCAGCTTACCTGTCTTAGGGTCTATGGTTACAATAACCACAAACATCCCGTCTTGAGCCATTGATTTTCTATCGCGAATGACCACGTCTTGTACGTCACCAATCGAGAACCCGTCTACCATCATCGGCCCTGAAGAAGCGCTCATTTTTTGTATAATCATCTTTTCTCCTTTAATGATGTCCACAATAGTACCGTTGTCTGCGAGCACCACATTTTCTTTAGGAAATCCTGCCTCAATAACAGCTTTTGCATGAGAGCAGGTCATTGAATAGTATCCATATGCAGGCATAAAGAACTTTGCGCCAATTTGTTGGTTGATCCATACAAGCTCTCCTGCGTTTCCGTGACCTGTTGCATGCACATCGGAAGTTCTGTAGTGAATGATATTACCCGCGTGTCGGTATAAATTGTCTTTAAGCCGTTGTACAGATATCTCATTTCCAGGAATTACCGACGAAGAGAGTACTATAGTATCCCTCTTAGTTAGCTTAATAAATTTATGCTTACCTGTTGCAATACGCATAAGTGCGGCAAACTTTTCGCCTTGCGCGCCAGTTGCAAGAATAACGATTTTATCAGGAGCATAATCGGCAATTTCTTGAACAGGTATAAACGTACCTCTTTTAAATTTTACTCGATTAGCTTTTTCAGCTATTTCGAGATTCACTTTAATGCTTCTTCCCTCAGCGACGATTTTTTTACCAAGAATCTCACAGATTTCGATGATCTTAATAAGTCGCTCAAACTGTGATGCAAAAGTACCAATGATAAGTCGTCCATCTGTTGCCCGTATGATTTGTTCCAATGTTTCGTAAACTTTTTGCTCTGGTATCGAGAAGCCAGCACGCTCTGCGTTTGTTGAGTCAGCAATAAGTATTAAGTTTTTACCTTCGCCAACTTTGCCAAAGTTTTTTTGTTCTTCGTCAGTTGGTATACCGTCATTATGCTCCAGCTTTAAGTCTCCACTTAAGACTACATTTCCGTATTTGGTCTCAATAACCATACCAGTTGAGTCGGGGATAGAGTGAGTTACTGGGAATGTTTTAATTTTTAGTTTACCAAGAGTTAATGGAACATTCGGTTTAAGAATATTAACATCATGCTTAACACCAACGAACTCCTCAGCGCGCTTCTTAATCATGATTGAAGTTAGTTCACCGGTATAGATAGGTGGATTGCCAATACGGTCAAGGATAAATGGGATACCTCCTATATGATCAAGGTGTCCGTGCGTTATAAGCAGGCCACGTATTTTATGTTTTCTATCTTCTAAGTATTTTGTATTAGGGAGAATATAGTCGATACCGGGCGCCTCTTCGTTAACAAATTGGAACCCAGCGTCTACAATAACGATATCTTCATCTGTCTCAACGATAGTCATGTTTCGCCCAACTTCTTCCACTCCTCCAAGTGGGATGATGCGTACACCATCTTTTATATCTGGAATTGATTCTTGTTTTTTATGGCGTGGGACTTGAGATTTCCGGTGTACCATCTTTTTACTGGTAGTTGCTTGTCTACGCACTACCTTTCCAGAAGAGCGTCGAGAGTTTGAAGACGTAGATTTTTTATGAGGTTTCTTGGAAGATCTTTTGTTAGTGGTGGAAGAAGCTGAAGACTCCCTATACGACCGTACGGGATGTTTACTAGTGTTACTTTTTGATGTTGATGATGTAGATTTTTTATATGGAGTCATTGTTTGTATGTGTTAGTTAGTTTTAATAATTCTATTGTAATTGATTTATGAATAGTGTTTGTTGTTAATAATTTTTTGATAGTTTTTATTTAGAAAATATATTCCAGACCTTATCTGTTCGTATGTACCATTCGTGCACATTAAGGAATCTGTCTCCTGAGGTGGTTACAGAACCAAGGTCGACTCCTTGTATGTACTCTGGAAGAACATAAATAAAGTCAGGTGAGTAAAGGAAAATTGCAGGTACGTCTTTTTTTACTTCTTTTTCAAATTTTAAATATGTTTCGTCTCGTAAGTCAGTATCAAGTAGGGTGCGACCTTTTTCTAGTAAGCTATCTGCAGTGATATTTGCATACAGTGCTATGTTAAGCCCAGGGTCGTTCCTTTGTGATGAATGCCAAAATGCAAATAGGTCAAGCTCGCGCCCTGTCACTTCTCCAAACAGCAGTGCGTCGTACTCCCTTGGGCGAATAATATTTTGGTTTAAATTTCCAGCTTCAAATATCTTAATATTTACTTTTGCGCCAATTTCTTCCCATGTAGCTTTAAGAATATTAGCTACAGCTTTAAGCTCAGGTACGTTTGATGTTGCGATTGAGAACTTCAGTTGCTCACCATCTTCAGATACACGTATTCCTAATTCCTCATCAATCTCCCATCCATTTCTCTCAAGAATATCTTTTGCTTCTTCTGTCCCATTTAAAGACTCTTCTTGTGATGATACATCACGCAGAGAAGTTGTAATACTTAAAGGAGGAATAGGTCCGCTGATTGGAGTAGCATACCCTTTAAATATATTTTCTACAAGTTTATTTTTGTCTACGGCTGTGTCCAAGGCTTTGCGAACTTCTATGTTTGAGAAGATTTGCGCTTTGTTTTGATTGAAAAAAACAGCAAAGATTCGTGGTAATGGTGCCTTCTCAACTCTCTCAGGGTTAATGTCCGCGATTGTTTCTGGGGAAATGCTGTTCATGGAGTCTATAGAATTTTTATTAAAAGCTGAGATAAGCTCTGATTCGTTTTTGTAAAAACGGATAATTATTTTATCAATAAAAGGTCTGTTCAGTGAGTAGTCTTTAAAAGCTTTTAATACGTAAGTCTCTGGTATTCCAGAAGAGTCTTTTTTTACACGATTTATCTTATAAGGTCCAGAGCCTATTGGGACAATGTTTTCTTCACTAAACTGGAACTGCTCTGAGTCTGTGTTATTCCAAATATGTTCAGGCAGTATACCTAGTGTTGTGTTTTGTAGAAACGGTGCATATGGACGAGCTAATATGAATCGCACTGTGGTGTCATCTATTTTTTCAACAATTACACCGTCCCAGTTTGCACGCTGGGAACTTTTCAATGCTGGGTCTAGAGCTTTGTTTATAGTGAAGATAACGTCGTCAGTTGTGACCCTCTCTCCGTCGTGGAACACTGCATCTTCTTTTATTTTAAATTCATACACAAGTCCATCGTTAGACACAGTATAGCTTTCTGTAAGGTCCTCAATTAATGCACCTTCTGGTGTTGCTTTTAAGAGTCCTGAATAAATAAGAGAAACCAGGTCACGGTCTGCATCAGAAATAGCCAGTATTGGGTTTATGAAGCGTGGAGAACCAACAATTCCTTCTGTAAAGCTACCACCAGTCGCTTCTACTTCTACGAGTATAGAGTCATTTATGTTTGAAAATATACCCAGAGTGCTAAACATAAGCACCAAGACTAGTAACCAAAACACCACTTTTTCAAAATAAGAAAGGGAGCGAATTGAATGTTCAAGTGTGTCTGAGTGGGGGATTTTAATGTCTGTGTTAATAACAGACATAAGGCTTTGTATGTAGTTTTTTATAGAGTCTTTCACAGGAGTAGCTTCATGCAGTAATATACGTAGTTAATATGTATAAATACAGAATAGAATATTTCTGTTTATAAATGCAAGATTTATATTTTAGTAATTATTATTTAGCAATAAGAGCAATAAGTGCCGACAGTGCGAACAAAACAGCAAGTATAATTGTTATGTTGAATAGTACCTTTTCAAAACCGCGCCTAGTGTGAAAGCCACTGCTTGAGTCACTACCACCAAAAGCACCTCCAAGGCCAGCACCAGTCTGTTGCAAAATTATAGCAATGACTAGGAGTATAGAGAGTGCGATTTGAATGTATGGTAATATCGCGGAAAGTGTTTCCATTTGAAAGCTAGTATAGCAGGGGTAGAGAAATTGGCAAGTCTCTGTGTCCTCGTTTGACGTTTGACACAAAATATTTGAACTGTATAATTACCGCGATATAATCCTAATTAATATAATAAAATAGTTAAAATATTATGGTAAAAAGCTCACCAAAAAATGCAAAAAAGAGTTCGAAAGAGACTTATAAAGTAGTTCCTTTAGGAGATAGAGTGCTTCTCGAATTACCCACAAGAGAGGAGAAAACAAAAGCTGGAATTATTATTCCAGAGACAGTAGATCAAGAAAAACCAGAGCAAGGCAAGGTTATTGCAGTAGGGGAAGGTAGGGTTATTGATGACGGGAAAGTGGTACCCATGAAAGTAAAAGTTGGGGATATTGTACTTTTCTCAAAATACGGGCACGACGAGATTACTATTAATAACATAGTGCATTACATGCTTCGGGAAGATGCTATTTTAGCAGTGATTAAATAACTTATTTTAAAAATTAGACACATAAAATTATGGCAAAACAAATTATTTTTGATGAACAGGCTCGAAAACTTTTAAAAGAGGGAATTGATCAAGTTGCAAACGCTGTTAAGGTGACACTCGGCCCACGCGGAAGAAATGTAGTATTCGATAAAGGTTATGGAGCACCAACCATCACAAACGATGGTGTCTCAATCGCAAAAGAAATATCACTCAAGGGTAAGATTGAGAACATGGGTGCTGAGATAATTAAAGAAGTTGCCAACAAAACAAATGAGTACGCAGGAGACGGAACAACAACATCAGTTATTATTGCTCAATCTATCGCAACAGAGGGTCTCAAGCAGGCAACTATGGGAGTTAACGCTATGGCAATACGCGCTGGTATAGAGAAAGCTACTAAAGAATCAGTAGTTGCTCTACAAAAGATTTCAAAAGAAATACAAGGAAAAGGAGAGATTAAGCAAGTAGCAACTATCTCTTCAGAGTCAGAAGAAATAGGCTCAATCATTGCAGACACTATTAATGCAGTAGGTAAAGATGGTGTTGTGACAGTAGAGGAGTCACAGTCTCTTGGTATTGAAAAAGATGTCGTGGAAGGGCTCGAGTTTGATAACGGATACATTTCTCCATATATGGTTACAAATGGAGACCGTATGGAAGCAGAATATAAAGACGTGGCAGTCTTGATTACAGACAAGAAAATTTCATCAATAAAAGAAATACTGCCACTACTTGAGAAACTAGCTCAATCAGGAAAGAAAGAGTTGGTAATAATTGCAGACGATGTGGAGGGAGAAGCACTTGCAACATTTGTAGTAAACAAATTACGCGGAGCATTAAACATCCTTGCAGTAAAAGCTCCAGGGTATGGAGACAGAAAGAAAGAAATGTTAGAGGATATAGCCGTTGTCACAGGAGGTCAGGTGATTAGCGATGAAACAAGCGTCACGTTTGAAAAGGCGGAGCTTACTGTACTCGGTCGTGTCAATCGCATTGTCTCAACTAAAGAGAAGACAACCATTATAGGAGGAAAGGGCAAGAAAGCTCAGATAGATGCACGGGTAGCACAGCTCCAAGCACAACTTAGTGGGAATGATTCAAAGTTTGATAAAGAAAAGATAGAAGAACGTATTGCAAAACTCTCTGGAGGTGTTGCTGTTATTCATGTTGGAGCGGCGACAGAAACAGAGATGAAATATCTTAAGCTTAAGATTGAGGATGCTGTGAATGCAACAAAGGCTGCTATTGAAGAAGGTGTGGTACCAGGTGGAGGAACTGCACTTGTTAAGGTTTCTCAAAAGGTACGCGCGTCATTTGAGAAAAACAAAGCTAACATGAGTCAAGAAGAAGCGATAGGATTCGAGATAGTACTCCATGCTCTCGAGACACCACTTAAACAAATTGCAATCAACGCAGGAAAGGAGGATGGTTCTGTGATTGTTGAGAAGGTAAAAAACGGAAAGGTAAATGGAGGCTATGATGCGAAGAAAGACGAAATTATTGACGACATGCTAGCAGAGGGAATTATTGATCCAGTTAAAGTAACTAGAAGTGGTTTACAAAATGCTGCTTCTGCAGCAGCTATGCTACTTACAACAGAAGTAGCTATTGCTGATGAACCCGAAGAAGACAAAGGTGGTGGTGGAGGAGCACCTATGGGTGGTGGTATGCCAGGAATGGGAGGAATGCCTGGGATGATGTGACAACAGCACATAGAGGGAAAAACGACCTGCACAAACAGGTCGTTTTTTTGCTAGTGTGACTTCTTAATTTACTAATTACCTCTTGTAAATTTTATGAAAGGAAAGAGTTTGCTCCGACAAGAATTGTTTTAAAAAGTTCAGTTACATGTATAGATTTTTACGTCTTAACTGTTGCAAAATTTTAGTAGCAATTTTTGTCGGTTCTTCCAAGGAGAATATCTTGATATCTCCATAATTCTTGTACTTGTGGAAACGTTGAATAAAACGACGTTTTTCTTTGGAAACTGTGACATCGTCCCATCGTGATTGTTGTCTTTTAATAATGATATCAACAGAGTTCAGAGGGTTTTTTGAAGGTAATAGTAAAATCGAAATACCTTTTTGTCTAATGAGTTTGATATGTTTTTCTACTAGATGAGGAGAATCTTCGTGAACTAAGAAGCCAGAAGGTGTTGCAAAGACAGTATTGTTTGGATAGCGTATTAATAAGTCGTCAACCAACCTAGAATTTCTTTCACAATACTCTGTGTAGCTGTGTTGTCTCACATAGTCAGGAATAAGACCTATTTCTTCACAAAACTTTAAGTCTATGTCCACAAAATCATATTTAACCTTGTCTGCTAGAAGTTTAGCTACGGTTGATTTCCCAACACTAGCAGGACCTATAAAAAATATATTCCGACTGTTCATAATTTTGAGTATACCAAAAGCATGAACAACTTGTAGATTTTCCAAAGAAACATTCTCACACTGATAGAAACAGTGACTTCTATAAAAAGATAAACTTATTTCATCGGCTTGTTGGATTATTTATGTCAGAATCTATTATAAGTGGTCTTTAATTTTCTTTATTAAATGAGGTGGTTGTGAAATCGTTTTTTAGACGAATGGTGGGGATCTATCTTGTTACTCTTAATAGAGCAGGTAAATTCATTTCGGAGTCCATAGTTTATTAGTTTTGATTTTATTAGTTATTTAAGACGGCTTAAAATATAGACAAAACCAGTAAATGGCTCAATGGGTTGAGCCGTTCAAGTTTATTTATTCCGTGCTATAATAATTAAAATTATTATATAAACATATATCTATGAATATTCTCTACATTATTTTAGGAGTGGTTGCAGTTATTGTACTTTGGACAATCTTTGCGTACAACAGATTTGTAACATTTATAAACCGAACAAAAGAGGCGTGGGCTGACATTGATGTGCAGTTAAAACGTCGTTATGATTTAATTCCAAACTTAGTAAATACAGTGAAGGGGTACGCCTCTCATGAGAAGCAGACACTTGAAAAAGTAACTGAGATGCGTGCTAAAGCAATGGGAGCTGGAGGACTTGAAGAGAAAGGACAAGCAGAAAATATGCTTACAGGAGCACTTAAGTCCTTGTTTGCAGTTTCAGAGAATTACCCAGATCTTAAAGCAAATGAAAATTTTGTTGAACTTCAAAAAGAACTTTCTGACACAGAGAATAAAATCCAAGCAGCACGACGTTTCTATAATGGTAATGTTCGTGATCTAAATACTTCAATAGAATCATTTCCACAAAACATGGTTGCGGGAGTATTTAAGTTTAGTGCTCAGGAATTCTTTGAATTAGGTGAAGATGAAAGTGCAGCTAAGGAACCTGTCGAAGTAAAATTCTAGAGTTAGAACTTGCGCACTTGGCACGCTTCTTCGTTACTGCATAGAAAATATCTGTCGTCATATGCGTATATGACTTCTTCTATTTTCTACTTGTGCCTCGAATCGTACACAAGTGCATAAGTTCTAAAAGTCAGAGACTATTATTGTTGAGAACTATGACACCAAATAAAATTAGCCTAGATAATGCTGAACAAGACAAGCTTTTTTATTTTGTCACCACAATTGTTGTTTATAGAGAGAGCGACCAAAAGTGCCTTATCTTAAAGCGCAGTGCTGATGATGACGTATATCCAGGTAAGTGGGCTTTACCTGGTGGTAGACTAAGTTGGGGTGGTTTTGATGCACTGATGCCAGACATTGTTAGTGATGGGGTATTAAATTTTAATCACCCACTGGAGGGTCACGTAAGCTTTGTTGTCGATGAAAAGGCTGGAATAGTGGCTGATAAGCGCCCTCAATATCTTGATAGTGTATTTTTTATACGTAAAGACGGCACTCCGTCTGTTTTGGTTCGATTCGCTGTACGCTATGTGGAAGGGGATGTAATACCAAAGGATGGATTTACCGATTTTGCGTGGGTTGATGCAGGGGAGATAAACGAGTACGATCATATAGAAGGAATAGATGTAGATATATTAAAAACAATTAAATTATTTTCTTAATAATCAAATAAAATAATATGGAAGAAAAAAAGGAAAGAGAAATAAGTATAGACAAAGCTAAGCAAGACAAACTTTTTTATTTCGTCGCTAACGTTGTTGTGTACAGAGAAAAGGATGGAAAATGCCTCATTTTAAAACGTGATGAACGAGAAAAAGTGCACCCTGGTAGGTGGGCAGTGCCTGGTGGTAAACTTGAGTGGCAGGATATGCCAGTGGATAAACCGACTCGTATCAACGGTGATGTGCTTGATTTCGAGGATGCTGTTGAAGACTTGCTTGTGCGTGAATCAAAAGAAGAAGCAAATATAGATATTGAGACAAAACTACACTACATCAACAGTGTTGCATTTATCCGCCCAGACAATGTGCCTGTGGTGCTTGTGAAATTTGCAGCACGATACGCGGGTGGAGATGTGGTTCCAGAAAAAGGGGGCTTTACTGAGTTTGCATGGGTGGATGCACAAGAGGTAAAAGAGTATGAGTGTATTGATGGGGTACATGAAGAGGTAGAAAAGACAATAAAGCATTTCAAGGAACATAAAAGTTAATAATATTTGTAATGGCAACACTTTACACACATCAAGATAAAAATATTCGAAAGACATGGTTTCTCATGCTTACGTTCTTTTTAGTGATTGTCGGTGTAGCATGGTCCTTTTCATACATATTACAAAGCCCAGTGATACTATGGGTCGCAGTCATTTTCAGTGTACTGATGAATGTTGGAGCATACTGGTTCTCTGATAAAGTGGTTCTTAAAATGTCTGGCGCACATCCAGTATCTGCGGATTCTCATAAAGATCTTTGGAACATTCTTGAGAACCTTTCAATTACTGCAGGACTTCCAATGCCAAAGCTATATATCATCAACGACGAAGCACCAAATGCATTTGCGACAGGACGAGATCCCGATCATGCTGTAGTTGCGGTTACAACAGGGCTACTTTCAATATTAGATAAAAATGAACTAGAAGGAGTGATAGCTCACGAACTCTCCCATATAGGCAATCGTGACATGCTTGTCATGACTGTTGTTGTGGTACTTCTTGGATTTATAACACTCCTTTCTGATTTTTTCTTACGCATGACTTTGTTTGGTGGACACAGAAACAGAGAAGGTGACGGCAGAATGCAACTTATCATGATAGTTGCAGGTCTTGTATTAGCAATCCTTTCACCAATTATTGCGAAATTGATACAGCTTGCCATATCACGCAAGCGAGAGTTTCTAGCAGATGCTTCCGCGGCACTGCTTACTCGTTATCCTGAAGGTCTCGCTTCTGCATTACAGAAAATTAGTGCACGTCCAACACAGATGAAGCGAGCAAATCATGCTACCGCTCACTTGTTTATCTCAAACCCTTTTGGGGGTGAAAAAGGCAAGAAAGGAAAATTCTTAAATAAACTATTTCTAACTCACCCTCCGGTAGAAGATAGAATTAAGGCACTTAAAGTTAATTTATAATATAAATTAACAGCTAAGTTAGGTTAGTATGGCGCATGACAGCTTTTTGTTTTTTATATGGTATCTTGTATATATGAAGGGTGACAATAAAGGAAAAATATTAGAATTAGAGAAAGAGAATAAGATTCTTAAAGAAAGAATTAATGTTCTTAAATATGATTTAATTCATGATGAACTCACTGGGCTGAAAACTAGAAGGTATATCGTTGCCAGTTCAAAAGAGTATTTAAAATCCATGTTTCCTTCTCATGGTGACAAACGTAAATTAGATAAAAAAGGTAAGGTACATGCAGGTTTTCTTTTTTGTGATGTTGATTTCTTTAAAAAAGTAAATGATACATTTGGACATGCTGTTGGAGACGAGGTACTTAGGCGGATTTCCAAAGCCATAGAATTAAATGTTCGAGACAAAGACATAGTTTCTCGTTTTGGTGGAGAGGAGATTCTTATTTTCCTTTTTGAAACATCTGAGAGTGAAGCAGAAGCTGTAGCTAATAAACTTAAGGATTCTGTTGAAAATATTTCTTTTGAAAAATATCCAGGTTTGCATGTCACAATTAGTATTGGTGTTTCATCTACAGAAAATGAGTTTATTGACGAGTCAATTAAAGGTGGGGTGATAGATAAAATTTTTGATGAACATGTAAGACGTGCTGATAGTGCTGTGTATGTTGCAAAAAATACTGGAAGAAATAAGGTTGTGGTATGGACTCCACAAATAGAAGATGGGGAGCACCATGACACAATACGTGTCAGGTTTCTTAATGCAATAAAGGCAATAAGTCATTAATATATTTAACTAAATAAAATTTGGTTATAAAATAGAGGGGATGTTTTGAGTATCCAATGAAATCCTACAAGATGTGGTAACATCGAGTAGCAGATTGAATTAATGTTTGATATTTAATATATTCCAATAATATATACGAGGTAGTTACGAACATTAGAATAATACGGAGGAGTGTCTGAGTGGTTTAAGGTGCATCGTTGGAAACGATGTGTGGCGTAAGTCACCGCAGGTTCAAATCCTGTCTCCTCCGCAACGTATAAAAATAACCCCGACCGAGGGGTTGTCTTTGTACGTATGTTGTAGAGATGAGTTAGGATTTGAAAGACGGAGGCGGTATACAAGACGAGTGGAGCGAGGGCTTGTCGCCGAGTCGGGGTCGAGAGTTCTTATGAGAGAAGCGAATTAGAAACTCGTGACCAAATCCTGTCTCCTTTAAAATTGAGTCTGAAAGACGAAAATTTTACTTAGCAACTGGTCGTCAAATCCTGTCTCCAATCATTAATAGTTTTTATGTATAATAAACAACATGAAAGGAATAAAGCCAGGTATATAAACATTATAAAGGCGGTGAATACGAAGTAATTGGAGTATCTAAACATTCTGAAACTTTAGAAGATTTAGTAGCACCCACAGGGCACTACAGTTTGTCCTCAATCGCTCTCGCTCTTGAACAGACTGGTTGTATATAAACACCCTGGCAACAAATCATCGGAACTATGGGTACGACCACTGGAAATGTTTCAAGAAAAAATAGTTGTAGATGGAAAAGAAGTCCCTCGTTTTGAATACATACAAGGTTAACAATTAATTTGGAGACCTAGTCTCCAAATTATGATTACTAGGTAATTGGTACAGATAGAGCCTTAAGCAGAGTTTCTTTTTCTTCTTTTGAGAATTCTCTGTGTTTTCCTTCCTCTATACCAGTAAGCATTAGATTCATAATGCGTATTCTTTTTAAATCTGTTACTTGTCTACCAAGAGCTACTACCATACGTCTTATTTGGTGTTTCTTACCCTCAGTTAGTGTGATATTAAATACAAAATCGCTAACTTTACGTGCTGTTGCTTGCTTAGTCACGTATCCTTCTATATTTACTCCTTTTTTCATTCGTGTAATAAAAGAATTTGTGATTCTTTTATCTACTTTCACTACATACTCTCTTTCGTGTTCAAACTCAGGACTGAGTAGACTATTTACGATTCTTCCGTCGTTTGTTAAGAGCATGAGTCCATGTGAAGCTTTATCAAGTCTTCCGACAGGGAAGAAGTTTTTTCCAAGACCTGAAACATCTTCGACGGACTTCTCGCCTTTTTGTGGGTTGTGAGAGACGATACCTCTTGGTTTGTGATACAGAAAATATTTATATTCAGAAGTAAGTTGCTTAACTTTTTTACCTACAGTAACATCGTCACCTTCAAGAACCTTCGCACCAAGCACTGTAACTTTTCCATTTATTGAAATCTCACCTTGTTTAATTAATTGATCTGCTTTTCTTCGTGAACAGATTCCTTTCAGGTACAAGTATCGATTTATTCGAATTGGGTATGTTATTTCTTCCATATGAAGTAGTTTATAGCATTATCGGCCCAGTTAGTACACCAGTCTATATTTTATGGTATATAATGGATATATTATGAGACATTTCTTCAGTATAGGTATACTCGCGTTAACGTTACTGATACTCACAGGGACATTCTTCACTCCTTTGAGTAAACCAAAGAACGACATTTTTGAGACGTCACTTAGGGAATTTTCTTCAAAATCTACCACTGTAGAGATAGCTATTGCTGACAATCAAAAAACACGCAGGACAGGATTATCAAACCTTGAAATACTTCCACAAAAACGCGGATTACTTTTTGTATTCACTGATAGTAAGAAGTATGGAATATGGATGAAAGACATGAATTTCCCAATTGATATTATTTGGTTAAATAAAGATTTGCGAGTTGTGGATATTCATAAAAATATTTCTGAAGATACATACCCAACATCTTTCCATCCAAAAATGCCAGCCACGTTTGTTCTTGAGGTTAATGCAGGATTTTCTGAAAAATATAATGTTGAAATCGGAGATATTTATTCTTTGGACACTTTTTAAATACTGTAACTTAGCCTCCTCCTAAAACGAGTATTGACCGCAATTTTTTTCTATTACATGGTGGTACTTTGGACACTTTTCCACAGAAAATTGACGAATAATAGATGTACAATAGATTAACAATTATTAGAAGCTATAACACCTAAGAAGCCAATCATGCGAAATGTAGAAAAACAGGCGAAAGCCATAGCTAGGATTGACGACCTTATTAATCCTGAAAATGATATGAAAAAAACAGGTAAAATAAAGGTAACGGACTACAAAAAATTCATACCAGAGATACAAAAGCGCGATGGTAGAATTGTTGTTTTTGATTTTAATAAAGTCATTCAAGCTATACATAAAGCCATGATTGCTAGTTCTGAAGGTTCAGATGAAGAGGCAACAATGGTGGCTCATCAAGTTGCAGCGGACATGGTTCGTATCGCAAGAAAGTACAAAAACTTCATGCCAACAGTCGAAGGATGTCAGGATGAGGTTGAGCGACAGCTTATACTTTCTGATTATGTAGTGACTGCAAAGTCGTACATTCTATATCGAGCAGAGAGAGCAAAATTACGAGACCTTGGTGTTGTTGTATCAAAGAAAGTAAAAGAACTTTCTGAAAAAAGTGCAAAATATTTTAAAGGAAATGAATTAGGGTACTTTGTGTACTTACGTTCGTACTCAAGATGGATAGGAGAAGAAGGCAGGAGAGAGACTTGGATTGAAACAGTTGACCGCTATCTTTCTTTTATGAAAGAAAATATTGGCAACAAACTTTCTTCTAAAGAGTATTCTGAATTGCGTGAGGCTATATTGAATCACGAAGTCATGCCATCAATGCGCATGATGCAGTTTGCAGGTGAGCCAGCACGACGATGTAATGTTACTGGATACAACTGTTCATACATTGCTCCATCAAAAATCGGTGACTTCGCGGAAATACTCTACTTATCTTCTAAAGGTGCTGGTGTTGGTTACAGTGTAGAGAGTTGGAATATAGGTAAACTACCACAAATTAAACCGCAGACAGGAAAGACTATTGCAAACTTCGTTGTGCCGGACTCTGCAGAGGGGTGGGCTGATGCGCTTACTCATGGCCTAAAGACTTGGTTTGACGGCAAAGATGTAGTGTTTGACTACTCAAAAGTTCGACCAGCTGGAGCTCGACTAAAGACAATGGGAGGTAAAGCTTCTGGTCCTGAGCCACTTCGACAATTACTTGATTTTACACGAAATAGGGTCATGTCTAGACAAGGACGACGCCTTAGAAATATTGACGCACATGACATTATTTGCAAGATAGGAGAGGCAATAGTTTCTGGTGGAGTGCGCCGTTCGGCCATGATTTCACTCTCAGACCTCGATGATAATGAGGTCCGCGATGCTAAATCGGGACAATTCTGGCTTACTGACCCTCAAAGAACTCTTGCAAATAACTCAGCTGTATACGACGGAAAACCATCAAATTTAGAGTTTATGGAGGAGTGGTATTCACTTATGAAAGCTAAGACAGGAGAACGAGGTATCTTCAACAGAGGAAGTCTCATACATCAATTACCGAAGCGACGTATTGATTATCTAAAAAATAAATACAAAAACAATCCCGACGAAGGTGGACGCGATGGTATTAACCGACTTGGAGTGAACCCTTGTGGGGAAATAATATTACAATCAAAGCAGTTTTGTAATCTTTCAGAGGTTATTTGTCGAGCGAGTGACACAGAGGCAACTCTTATGCGAAAGGTTCGTCTAGCTGCAATTTTAGGCACATATCAATCAACACTAACCAACTTCAAATATCTTTCAAAAGAATGGAAAGAAAACTGTGAAGCAGAGAGGTTGCTTGGAGTATCGCTAACGGGGCAGTGGGATTCTAAAGCAGTTCGTGAAGATGTTGTATTAAAGAAATTGAAAGCAGAAGCAGTTAAAGTAAACCAAAAGTACGCAAAGAAGTTTGGGATAAATCAATCAAGCGCTGTTACATGTGTAAAACCTTCTGGCACAGTATCACAAACAGTTAATTGTGCCTCAGGAATGCATCCACGACACTCTCCATATTACATTCGACGTATTCGTATTTCAGCAACAGATTCACTGTTTAAAATGCTTCACGATCAGGGAGTACCTAATCACCCAGAAGTTGGGCAGCCTCTTGATACAGCAAATACATTTGTACTTGAGTTCCCAGTAGAATCACCAAAAGGTGTTGTGTTTAAAAATGATTTGACCGCACTTGATCAGCTTGAGCACTGGAAGATTGTAAAAGAGAACTATACTGAACATAATCCCTCCACAACTATTTCCGTTGGAGATAATGAATGGATAGCGGTAGCAGATTGGGTATATGAAAATTGGGATATTATAGGCGGACTTTCATTCTTGCCACGTAACGATCATGTTTATCAACTTGCTCCATACGAGGAAATCACAAAAGAGCAGTACGAAGAAATGATAAAGAAATTCGACAATGTTGATTACTCAAAACTTATGACGTATGAGCTCCAAGATGAAACAGAACAAAAGAAAGAGTTAGCGTGTGCAGGTGGCACATGTGAGATAGACTAAACTGAGTTAAAAGGTTGAAAAGGGTTTTAAAAAGCAAGCAATAAAGCTCCACATTAAGGAGTTTTGTTGTTAAGTATATTTTTTATGGTATAATAAACAGACTTGTATCGGGTAGTTACTCTATATTTTATATAGAGAGGAAAGTCCGAACATTCACTAAGTATCAGTAATGGTGCTTAGTAGTAGGGTAGCGGGTAACGCCCGTCGTATGTAAATATAGAGGTGCGAGCAGAGACGCCTTGATGTGAAAGCTGATAGGCACCCAATGTTTAATTTATTATATATTGGGTGAATCTTCGGAGCAGTCCAGAGTTTACTCTGGGTGAAGTCGAAGAGTGAAACGGCTAAATCCTTACCTGAATGCAAGGCCGTGCTTGAATGTGTCACAATAGTGATATATTCATGAGTGCCGCTTGAGGTTGTTGGCGACAATGATCCCAGATAAATGATTACCGTCTAATTATATTCATACAAATATATTAGATACAGAATTCGGCTTATAGATACAAGTTATGTATTATGAAAACAACCTCGTTTGCGCGAGGTTGTTTTCAGTATACTAAATTATTGCGTATCTGATCTCTAAAAATATATTAATGTTTTACTCAACGTGTATTGCGTATGTTACATAAGTCGTTTTGTTTCTGTTATAATATATATATTATTTTTTTTACATTAAATTTATATTATGATAAGTGATAAGTTAGATGCCATAGGAAAAGGTATTATTTTAGTAATATCGTTTTTATTGCCAATTTTTTTCATACCATCCCTATCTGCTCCATTATATGAAACTAAAATATTTATGTTATCTATTGGTGTTTTACTGGTAGCTATATTATGGACGACTGTTCGACTTAAAGGTAACAGCATAACAATACCTAAAGAAAAATTTATTATACCAATCACAATACTTCCACTTATCGCACTTTTGTCTTCATTCTTCTCTGGTAATTTAATGCATTCGTTGGTTGGTCAGGGGGTAGAAGTAGACACCGCACTCATGACACTTATTTTATCCTTTGCTTTTATGGCGGGTATGTACCTGTTTAATTCGAGAGGTAGTGTTGTTAGGCTTTATTTAACGATTACAGCTTCAGCCCTCATTTTATTTTTATATCAAATAGTGAAATTAACAATAGGAGCAGATTTTCTGGATTTCGGTTTGTTTACAACACCAACATCAAATCTTTTAGGTAAATGGAATGACCTGGCAATATTTGCTGGATTTACCACATTATTATCGCTCATAACAATGGATATGCTTCGTCCTAAGGGGTTAATAAAGGTATTTTTCTACACAGCGCTAGTAGTGTCTTTAGCAACAATGATTATTGTTAACTTCTCATTAGTATGGGTTGTGTTAAGTATAGCGATATTTATCCTATTTCTACGGTCATTTCTTAAGAAGAAATTTCTTGCAAAAGAGAGTGAAGAAAATAATCTATCACATTCACATGGTAATAATGTTTCAGGGGTTACCTTGTTTGTATTAGCTGTTTCTATATTATTTATTTTTTCCGGTGCCAGTTTTGAGAAATTTACAAGTGATCAGTTTGGGGTTGTGCAAATAGAAGCTCGTCCTTCTTGGCAGGGTACTATAAATCTTGCAGAAGATGTGTATTCAGAAGATCTCTTGTTCGGTTCTGGACCAAATAATTTTACGAAAGAGTGGCTTAAATATAAACCAGAAGGGATAAACAACACACCTTTTTGGAATACAAGTTTTTCATTTGGTGTTGGTATCATACCAACATTATTTATTACACATGGAATATTTAGTGCATTAATGTGGTTGTTGTTCATTGTATTATTTTTATTTTCTGGTATGCGTGGGTTTGTTAATATGAGTGTAAATCCATTTGATAATTATCTTTCGACCTCATCATTTTTTTCAGCCGCTTTTCTGTGGATACTTTCTATATTCTATATTCCACATCCAACATTGTTTTTCTTCGCTTTTCTTTTCTCAGGAATATTTGTTGCTGTAAGAGTTCAGTCTGGAATAGTAAAAGAAAAGACATTTGTATTCAATGAAAATCCAGTAGCAGGGTTTTTGTGGGTAGCATTATTATTTTCTGTTTTAATAATCTCTTTGCTTGGACTCTACGTTTCTACACAAAAATTTATTTCAATAGTATATGTTCAGCGGGCTAGTATGGAGGCTATTTACAGTGCCGATGTTGTTAAGGCTGAAGGATACATTAACAAAGCAATCGCCTTTAATAAGAGTGATTTTGTATATCGAGCTTCCGCTGAAGTATCAATGTTTAAACTAAACAATTTAATTAGAGCTGGAGAAAGTACTCTAGATGTTCAGCAACAATTCCAGACGATTTTAACCCAAACTATAAATGCGGGTAGTTTAGCGATTTCATATGACGATAGAAATTTTGTAAACTGGGAAGTATTAGGTAGGGTTTATGAAATAATTATACCCCTTGGTGTCGATGGAGCTTACGAAAATGCACGTTCTTCTTATGAAAAAGCTTTTTCACTTAATCCATTAAATCCTAAACTAGCCCTTAATTTGGCGCGTATAGAAGCAATTAGAGGGAATAATGATGTTGCTAGAAGTCATATAGCTAACTCTCTCTCCATAAAAAATGACTATGTAGATGCAATATTTCTTCTATCTCAGATAGAAATTGAAGAAGGTAATATTTCAAACGCAATTGAGTCTATAGAAGCGGCAGCATTTCTTACTCCACAAAATCAACTTGTATTCTTTCAGTTAGGTATTCTTAAATATTCAGAGAGGGATTATGGTGGTGCTGTTAATGCACTTGAGAGAGCGATAACGTTAGATAGTCGTTATTCAAATGCTAGATATTTCCTCGGTCTTTCGTATTATAAACAGGAACGTTATCAAGATGCCATTAACCAGTTCAGTGTAATAAGAGATCTTAATCCAGAAAGTACTGAGGTGAGAGCTATACTCGACAACCTTATTGCTGGACGGGCACCATTTGAAGAGTTTACTCAGTCGGCCGATACATTTGAAGGTTTTGGTTTGCCGATAGAAGAGTAACATGGTCAAGAGGTTATTCTCCCTATTGCATCGAGAAATACAAGGCTTACACGAAGCTGCATATTTCTTAGCGCTCTTCGCCCTACTTTCAGCAGTTCTTGCCCTTGTTCGTGACAGACTCCTTGCACATTATTTCGGTGCAGGTGAAGCCCTTGATATATACTACGCAGCATTTCGTATACCAGATATTGTATTTGTATCTATTGCGTCAATGGTTTCTATTTATGTTTTGATTCCGTTTCTTAGCAAGACTGAAGAAAACAAAGAAGAACAAAAACGTTTTATCGGGCACACTATCTCGGCTTTTTTCTTTTTTATTAGTGCGGTAAGTGCTCTACTTTTCTTCTTAGTTCCGTATATAACACCATATATTTTCCCTGGACTTGTTGGGTCAGAGTATTTTGATTCACTTATTGTTTTAACGAGAATATTACTTCTTCAACCAATCTTGCTTGGAATCTCAAATATTTTTGCTAGTGTCACACAGGTATATGGAAGATTTATTTTATATGGTATAGCGCCACTGCTATATAATGCAGGTATTATTTTTGGTGTAATATTTTTATATCCAAAATTCGGCATTATAGGGCTTGGTTATGGGGTTATTTTAGGGGCACTCCTTCATGTCGGTATACAAATACCATTTATAACATCTAGAAGATTTTTATCTAAAATAACTCTACGTTTTAATTTTAGTGAATTGAAAGAAATAGTATTTCTTTCATTGCCACGTACACTAGCATTGTTTGCACAACACGTTGCGTTACTTGTATTAATAGGACTTGCTTCTATGATGGCAGAAGGCTCTATATCAGTATTTACATTTTCTTTTAATCTTCAGGCAGTGCCATTATCAATCATTGGAGCAAGTTATTCTGTTGCAGCATTTCCAACACTCGCTAGACTGTTTTCAAGTGGTAATCGAGATGAGTTTATTCAACATGTGTTAGTAGCAGCACGCCATATTGTATTTTGGTCTACTCCAATTATAGTCTTGTTTATTGTTCTGCGTGCACAGATTGTACGCGTTGTCCTCGGCTCAGGAGCTTTTGATTGGGCTGATACAAGATTAACAGCAGCTCTCTTTGCACTTTTTGTGACTTCTTTAATAGCACAAGGTCTCGTACTTTTGTTTATTCGTGGATACTATGCCGTAGGTAAAACACGGCTACCACTTGTAGTTAATGTATGTTCAGCTACGCTCACTGTACTACTCGCTTTTACGTTTATTGAATTGTTTCGTTCTGTTCCAACGTGGCAAAATTTCTTTGAGGTACTTTTGAAGGTAGAAGGCATTCCTGGTACAGAAATACTTATGTTACCGCTAGCATTCTCTATAAGCATGATGATAAATGCTGGCGTATTTTGGTTCTTATTTCAGAGAGATACTCATGAATTTTCTCGACCGATTTTACATGTATTTTTCGAAATATTGTCTGCTTCTGTTGTAATGGGTTTTGTAACACACCAATTTTTAGATCTCTTTGATAATGTCTTTGATATAAACACTTTTTGGGGTATATTTGCTCAAGGATTTTTATCAGGTATTTTAGGTATTATAGCTGGGATTACATTACTTATAATTCTTAGTAATCAGGAAATCAAAGAGATTAAGAATTCTCTATTGCATAAGTTTTGGAGGAGTCCGGCTGTCGGCGGTGAAGGTTCAGAATTGTAGAACTTACATAGTTGATGCATTCCTTTGTTACTGCACTGGAAATGTCGTTCACTGTATTGTCATACACCTCACTCCATTTCCAGCTTGCGCCTAGGACTGCATTCAACTACGTAAGCCCTAGAGAGTTATATAATCATAATGAAAGATAAAATAGAACAAAGTAAAATACGCAACTTTTCAATAATCGCGCACATAGACCATGGGAAATCAACTCTTGCTGACCGCATGCTTGAGATAACACACACTGTTGAGGAGCGTAAAATGAAGGACCAAGTACTTGATAGTATGGATCTTGAGCGTGAGCGAGGAATAACGATTAAGATGCAACCAGTAACGATGCGGTATCTGAAAAAAGACAAGAGCGGAAAAAAAGAAAATGATATTGAGTACACACTTAACTTGATAGACACTCCTGGGCATATAGACTTTCACTATGAAGTATCAAGAGCTCTTAAGGCTGTTGAAGGTACGATACTTCTTATCGATAGCACACAAGGTGTTCAGGCACAGACATTATCTACACTGCGAATGGCACAGGAGTCAGGGCTTGTTATTGTGCCAGTGTTAAGCAAGGTAGACTCTCCCTTATCTAGAATTGCTGATGTAAAAAACGAAGTTTCAGAATTACTTGGATGTGATGTGGGAGATATTTTAGAGTGCTCTGGTAAAACAGGGGAAGGGGTTGAAGAATTGCTTGATGTAATCATAGAGAGGATACCAGTCCCTCGCTCTGGCGCTGATATTAGTCAAGAACAAGGTATCAGTATTGGTTCAAGTATAAATCTTGGAGATAATTTTAGAGGGCTGGTCTTTGACTTTCAGTATTCAACACACCGTGGTGTCATAGTGTATATAAGGGTTTTTGATGGGGAGATAGAGAAGGGCAAGCGTATGTTGTTTAAGGGTGCTGTGGAGAAGTTTAATGCACTTGAGGTTGGTATCTTTTCTCCAGAGGAAAAACCTGTAGATAAATTAAGAGCTGGTGCTATCGGATATATAGTAACTGGTATTAAAAAACCAGGAATTGCATCTGTCGGAGACACAGTGGTGCTTGAAGGGAGCACCACGACTGCTTTACTTGGATATATGAAGCCAACCCCAGTGGTGTGGGCATCTGTGTACCCAGAGAGTCAGGACGATTTTACTATGCTTAAGCAGGCTTTAGATAGGCTGAGTCTCTCAGATTCATCACTTTCATACGAAGAAGAAACATCTGGAGTTATGGGGCGAGGGTTTCGCTGTGGCTTCTTAGGTATGCTTCATCTTGAAATTATAACTGAGCGATTACGCAGGGAGTTTGACTTAGAGCTTGTTGTAACGACTCCGAGTATTACATATGAAGCAGTGTTTAAAAATGGAGAACATAAAAAAATATATTCAGCTATTCAGTTTCCTGAACATAATCTTGTCGATAAAATACTCGAGCCGTGGGTCAATATAGAAATCATCGTCCCATCTGAGTACATAGGAGGTATTATGCAGTTACTTTTCGAGCACGAAGCTATCGTGGGGGATTCAGAAAACTTTGGAGATAATCGTGTTCGTATACACGCAGATATGCCACTACGTGAGCTTATGAGGAATTTCTTTGATAGATTAAAAAACACATCATCAGGGTTTGCTTCAATTTTATACACAGTAGGGGAGATGCTAGAAGCGGATGTAGTGCGTATAGATATTCTCGTTGCAGAGGAGATTGTCCCAGCTTTTTCTCGCATAGTTGCTAGAAGGCGCGCGCATGAAGAGGTAGAGAGTTTAGTTGAGCGTTTATATAAATTAATTCCTCGCCAAATGGTTGTCACAAAAGTACAAGGAAAAGCTCTTGGAAAAATTTTAGCTTCACGAAAAATTTCAGCCCTAAAGAAGGATGTAACAGGACATCTCTATGGTGGAGACATAACAAGAAAAATGAAACTAAGGGAAAAACAAAAGAAGGGTAAAAAGAAGATGCAAAAGCATGCGAAAGTGAATATTCCTCAGGAGGTTTTTCTTAAGGTTATGCGTAGCGAAGATAAATAGTTAAAGCAAGTATCGTTGGCACATTTCTTCGTCGCTACATCACTAAATATTTTTCGCTGTATATTCATACAGCTCATAATATTTAGTTCGTGCTTCTCGAACTGCACTCAACGACACTTGCTTTAAATGACGTTTGTGTGCAGTAGTACAGACCCAGAGCTATTGTCTTATATATATTTAAGCAGGAATAAGTCCAGGAGAAAATAAGGTGATCATGCTTAGAATAATAAGTATTCCAAGGACCATCCATATGTATTTCACTACTTTTTTTGTTCGTTTATCGAAAAGCATAATATAACTGTTAGGTAATAGCTTACAGCTTTTAAAGTATAATGTATAGTGTACATGTACTTTAGTATATGTGTACTGAAAGCTGTAAACTAAAAGCTATAAGCTGAAAATATGTTTGATTTTTATGAACGCAGAAAAATAAAACAATGGGTCTATTCTTGGCCAACTGTCATTTTTTTGGTTGTTATAGCTGGATTTCTCTTAAATGGTGTATGGGGTGTGTATCTAAAGGAGCGCCAGACGCGCATAAACAAGCAACAGCGTTCAGTATATCTAGATGGCTTAGAAGTAAGAAAGGACGCCTTAGGGGGCGAAATTAACAGACTAAACACAGAGCGAGGCGTAGAAGAGGAAATACGTAAGAAGTATGAGGTCGCAAAAGAGGGTGAGAAAATCATCGTTATAATAGAACCTCCCTCAAGCGATACAGAGTATAATATTAGAGAATCTAAGAGTTGGTTTGATAGGTTTTTAAGGTCTGTAATGTTTTGGAGATAAACAGGTGCACATTATAAGTATGATATAATATTCTCACTACAAGATAAACGTGAGATAAATATAAAGATTATGGATAAAAGAATTGTAATTTACAGCACACCAACATGTCACTTTTGTCAGCTGACAAAGGAGTTTTTAAAGGAAAATAACGTAGAGTACACAGAGTATAATGTTGCAGAAGATATGGACAAACGACAAGAAATGATCGACAAGAGCGGTCAGATGGGAGTCCCTGTTGTGTTTGTGGGAGAAGAGATGTTTATTGGGTTTGATAAGGATAAACTTTCTACCGCAATAGGACTCTAAAGATTAGACTCCTAGGTGAACAATAAACCGCTTATGCGGTTTATTGTTTTGTATTGAACATTAAAGATAGAACTTACTTTTATAAACAAGGAATAAGTCGGTATTTTTATACAAAACTGTTTATAATGTACTATATGAGAATTCACTCGGATATTAAGATAAGGGAATTAAAACAACTTCGTAAAACTGGACATAGTATTCATGAAATTATGAATAAACTAGATATGCCAAAGACGACAGTTTGGCACCATATTCAAGGTACTAAAGTATTACCAAAGTATAAAGAAATTTTAAAGTCTAAAAGAGGTGGTGGCAAAGCAAGAAAGGAAAGGAATACAATACTGGCTATTAATAAAGCTAAAAAGATCTTTAAAGATCCTAACAGAGAATTTATTATAGCTTTTACGATGCTTTATTGGGCTGAAGGCAGTAAAGGGTCTCCGGAGTTTATAAACTCTGACGGTAGAATGATTACGTTATATCTTCAAATCTTAAGAGATGTTTTATTTATACCAAATGAGTCCATACAAGTAACAATTAGAATATTTACTGGTATGAATGAAAAAGAATGTGTAAAATATTGGTCTTGTATTACAAAAATACCAAAAAAATACTTTATAATCCGTATGAATGATGGAGGTACTAGGAGTAGAACAAAGTATGGTTTATGTAGGATAGGTGTTAAAAAAGGAGGTCATTTTTTAAAGTTAATGCACGCTTTGATTGACGAGACATATAGATATATGATTAAGTAATACATTGCCCCTGTAGTTCAATGGATTAGAACAGGCCCGTCCTAAGGGCTCGATGCGGGTTCGATTCCTGCTGGGGGCACAGAAATAAAATTAAAACAACTACCACTTGGTGTGGTAGTTGTTTTAATTTTAGAAAGCAAACTGCTTTGCTTTCGTGTCTCTGTGCCAAGCGGAGCGATGTTTTTATTTCAATTCCTAGAAATAAAAACGAGTGAGCTCGGGCGTAGATTCTGTTGCGAAGCATTACAGAATCAAGTGCAAAGCTAGGAAGTTCTTAATGAACGAAGTGAGTTTAGAAACTTGACCCCACAAGCTAACTCTTTATCTTTAAGCTATATTTGCTATACTCTTTGGGTATGGCAGAACAAGATACACAAGACCTTTTGAAAAAGAACTTAGAACTTGCTAAGGAGAATAATAAAATGCTTAAAAAGATGCGTAGAAACGCATTCCTTGGTGGACTCTTAAAGCTTGTGTGGATAGCTATAATTATTGGCGCACCTGTATATGTTTATATAAATTACCTATCACCAGTTCTTGATCAAGTGTTAGGTGCAGCAGAGACTGTTCAAGAGGTTGGAGATAAAGTTGGTGGAGCTGGTACAGAGTTTCAAGGTAGAATTCAGAATATGATTGATTCTTTGAAAGGAGTATTATAGAAACCAATATGGATAACATACTCAGGTAGCTCTTCGAAGGAAAGCAAAGCTTCCTACGGGGCAGGCAGTAGGACTTTTTAGTACATGAACTTTTATGTATACTGAACCGAAGTTTAGTATACATAAAAGCTCAGGTAGCTCAGTTGGTAGAGCATTTGTTTGAAGCACAAAGGGTCGGCGGTTCGAGACCGCCCCTGAGCACTAAGGTAAAATAAAAACACATCTTTTTTAGATGTGTTTTTATTTTAGAAAGCAAACTGCTTTGCTTTCGTGCCTTGGTGCTTAGCGGAGACATGTTTCAGCGACCACAAGGAGTTGAAACGGTCGAGCTCGGGCAGGAGGTTCTTAGTGAAGACGAGTGCGTAGCACGAATTCTGAGCTTAGAAACCTGACGCCACCAAGAATGTTTCATGAATTTAGCAACTTGACGCCGAGACCAATCACGTAAACCAATAAATGCCCCAACTACTTGGGGTATTTATTTTTGACTTAAATCAGCTGTATTAATTAGCCTTAACCTTCAATTTTGTCTCTCTGTCCTTGTCGATTTTAGGCAATTTAATGATAAGCACACCGTGTTTTTCATTAGCTTCAGCCTCGTCCACTTCAATTTCTTGTGGAAGTAAAATAGTTCGTGAGAATGAACCCCAATAGAGCTCTCTGTAAAAGTAATTTTCTTCAGTTGCTTCCTTTTGTTCTTCTCGCTTTCCTTTGATAGTCACCATGTCACGTGTAATTGATACATCAAGATGGTCTGGCTTAACGCCAGCAACAACCGCTTTTAATATAATATGGGTGTTAGTTTGGTATACATCAACACTGAGTTGTCCTTCCTCATCCTCTTCTACCCAAGTACTTTCACGTTCATTTTCAGGTTCATCGTCTAACTCTAGACTATGCTCTTTGTTGGTTTTTCCAACTTTTAGACTACCTTTCTCTGTGGCAGGAATAGCTTCCTCCATATCAAATGAGTCATCGTAGTCATCGATAGATGCTGTGCCTGTAAGTCGTTCAAAAAATGATCGTTTTTCTTTTACCATGGTTTATTTTATTTTTAAAAATGATAGACAACGGTTCGTGATGGATTTAATACGTTCAAGCGCAAGTAGAAGTATAATGATTCCAGACCAAACGAATGCAAACACTAATAGAATATTAGTTCCGTTGCTGTTAATTATAGAAAAGTTAAACAAAGTATGCAATGAAATAGCGAGGATAATTCCAACTGTCGTATAGAGTATCTTTTTCGCTCTACTTTTATAAAATGAGAAAGCCATAAATACTCCAACTGTTGCTGATGACAATACGTGTAGTAATGTGGCACCAAAGAAGCGGAAATTACCATTTATTATACTCTCGATAAGCTTCCCGTCCCTAAGTGGTTCAATAAGGAAAAGAGTATTCTCAAGTGCTGCAAACCCAAGGGCTATCGTTATCATGTATATTACTTCATCAATAGGTTCATTCATTTCTTTGTTGCGTAATACAGAGAAGTAAGCAAAAGTGTATTTAAAGATTTCCTCAGTTGCAGCCCATATAAGTATTAAAAGACCACCGCTAAATATAGTAGCGGTGAACTTCTGTACTGGTATGACAAAAGGGATAGTAAGCATACCTATAATAAATGCTAAGAGAATCAACTTTCGTGGTTCTGGATGGAGTCTATCTTCACGGCGCCAGAACCACAGCCACAAAAGGGTGGGGAGTATACCACCTAAAAGTGCATATAGTATTGTTTCTCCTGAAATCATTTATTTATTTAAGTTTTGTTGAAAGTTAGTTGGCGGGCCACTCTTCGACCATAAGTAAATCACCATTTTTTTGTGGCAATCTAGACCAAATTGCTTCAGTCACGAACGGCATGAAAGGATGCAATATTTTAAGTGATGTAGTTAGGATTTCATACAAAGTCCATTGTACAGATTGCTTTGCTTTCTTATTGTCTCCATTAATAATTGGTTTACTTTCTTCAAGTATAACATCAGCAAAGGTGTGCCAAATATAATGATAAGCAGTATCAGCCGCTAGATCGAGTCGATAGTTTTCAATATGCTTAGTTGTTTCTTCCACTGTTTTATTAAGTTCATCAAGTCTACTTTGATCTTCTGCAGTGAGATCTGGTTTTTGTGATATATCAAAACCATCGACACTAGTAAGTACAAACCGAGAAATATTCCAGATTTTATTTGCAAAGTGTTTATACCCACGAACTCTATCTTCAGAAAGTGGGAGGTTATTTCCAGCAGTTGCTCCTATAATAAGAGAAAGGCGTGTTGCATCAGCTCCGTATTTTTCAATCATATCAAGTGGGTCGAGTGTATTTCCTAAGGATTTACTCATCTTCCTACCTTTACTGTCACTTACCATTCCGTGTAAGTACACTGTTTTAAATGGAATATCTCCAAGGTGGAACCCACTCATTAAGATCATGCGTGCAACCCAGAAGAAGAGAATATCATGACCTGTCTCCAGTACAGTTGTTGGGTGGTATAAGTTAAGGTCTTCAGTTTCCTCTGGCCACCCTAGTGTTGAGAATGTCCATAGACCAGACGAGAACCATGTATCAAGAGTGTCAGGATCTTGTTCCCATTCGTCACCTCTAGGAGGTGTCGTGCCGACATATATTTCGTTACTTTTCTTGTTATTTTTATACCAAACAGGAATACGATGCCCGTACCAGATTTGTCGAGAGATACACCACGGTCGTAAGTTATCTATCCAATGATAATATGTTTTTTTAAAGCGCTCTGGAATAAGGTTAATATCCCCATGTTCAACCACATGTCGCATTAATTCCTTCAGACTTATTTCTTTGTTGTCTAGTTTTTTTAATACAGAATTTTCTTCTGCTTTAAAAGTAAAAGGTTTTGTAACGTCAACAAACCATTGCTCTTTAATCTGAGGCTCAATCATTCCACCACCACGGCTATTTGTTGCTAAGTTGTGGACGTATTTTTCATCGATTTTCTCAACCAATCCTTTACCTTGAAGTTTCTCAACAATCTTTTCACGTACATTCTTAATATGTTGACCTTCAAATTCTCCTGCAGTAGGGAGGAGCTTTCCGTACCAATCAATAATTTGTTCTTTATCTAAATTGTGTCGCTCTGCGATTTCAAAATCGACAAGACTATGGCTTGGGGTGATTGTCATAACGCCAGTACCAAACTCCATATCTGCAGCCTCATCTTTGATAATTGTTGCTGTGATGGGTCCGTTAATCCATTCTAGTTCTATTTCTTGTCCATGCTCGTATTCGCTATATCTAGTGTCGTCTGGGTGCATTACCACATACTTATCACCAAATTTAGTTTCAGGTCGAGCTGTACCGATTATAAACGGCCCATATTTTAGATAATAAAATTTTGTTGTTTCCTCTACACGTTCGATTTCTTCATCAGATACAGTCGTTTGCATCTTTGGATCCCAGTTTACAATTCGTGCACCACGATAGATAAGTCCAGCTTCATGCATATTTTTGAAGGCAGTATTTACGGCTTTTGTTCGAGCTTCATCAAGCGTAAATGCCTCACGACTCCAATCGACAGAAGACCCCATTTTCTTTATTTGGGTTACGATAGTGTTGTGACTCTCTTGTGCAAATTCTTCAACACGTTTCAAAAATTCGTCTCGGCCGAGGTCATGTCGGGTCTTTTTTTCTTTTTTATATATTTCTTTTTCTACCTTAGATTGCGTTGCAATAGCTGCGTGGTCAGTACCAGGAACCCAGAGGGTTTTTTTCCCAGACATTCGATTAAAACGTATAAGTATGTCTTGAATTGCAAGCATTGCGGCGTGCCCCATATGAAGCGTTCCAGTTACATTTGGAGGAGGGAGTACTATAGAGTATGGTTCTTTACGCTCTCCAGAAGATATTTCAGGTAAGTTATCAGGGTTAAAGAAACCACTGTCTTCCCAGCGCTTGTATATATTATCTTCGTGAGACTTTGAATCATATGGTTTTAGAAATATTTCATCCATGGCTTTATTCTTTATATGGAGATAATAGCAAAATACCATGTTATATCAATGGTATTAACAAGTATGCCTGTACACGTTTGACGCAGGTTGAAGAATACGTTATAAAGATGGTAGATTTTAACTGGAGGATAATGTTATGACTGATAACGTTCAATGCACTGTTTTGTCCGAGTTTGAGCATAGTGTTCTTGTTTGTAACAGCAGGTCACACTACTATATTCCAATCAACAGGGTTTTGAATGGTAAGGTGCTGAAAGGGCCAAAAATAGATCCTGACTGCTTGTGCTGTTGTGTGCCGGATGAGGTAAACCACATGTTGGTTTCTGGAGATGTTCTCGCTAGACATCCGCGCGATGCACATCCGTGACAATACGGAACACGATCCAATTTTGCTTGCAAAATTGGATCGTTTCAGTTTTATTGACGTGCATTATTTAAGATAGTAATATTAATGCATCAGTGGTTGTAGTGTAACCGACTTACCACTTATCTTAATTAAGTAAACCATTAAGATGGACGCTGATATAGGTTGTCACCGGGTTGTGGAGGATATAAAAACAAAGATAATACTCCTTGTACAAAAGCCACAAATACTCCCGGTGGCTTTTTTCTTTTCATAATTAATTTGTTATTTATCGCAAAGCCAAATTACCGTTTGCACTGATGTCGTCTAGTTTCGGAATCTCTTTTCCTGATGCGATAGTTAAGTAACCACTAGCAGCAATCATAACCGCGTTGTCTCCTGTAAGCTCAAGTGGTGGGGTAAACTTCTCAACATCTTGAGGTAGATGTGTCTCAAGTGTGTAGCGTATGTGCTTATTAGCAGATACTCCGCCGCCAAGTATAAATGTTTTAATATCATACTTTGCTATTGCACGTTTTGTTTTTTCAAGAAGTACTTCAGACACAGAATCTTCAAACTCACGCGCAATTTGTTTTTTATCAATTTCGCTTAAAGACCCCTTGTCGCGAATAAGATACATTACAGCTGTCTTGAGTCCAGAGAAAGAGAAGTCGAAGTTGTCTGTGTCTATCATAGGTCGTGGTAGGGAATACGGTTTTTCAAGATTCTCTTCTCGTGCAGATTGCGCAAGCTTTGAGATTTCTGGACCACCAGGGTATTCGAGACCAAGCATGCGAGCAACCTTATCAAACGCTTCGCCAACAGCATCATCTCTTGTGTTACCGATAATTTCATAGCGTGACCAGTCCCTCATAACCACAAGCTGAGTGTGTCCACCAGAGATGAGTAGAGCGAGAGCAGGGAACCCAATAGAAGTAATTGCATCGTTCTTAATAAGAGAAGAAAGTACATGACCCTCCATGTGGTTTACTGGTACAAGTGGTATGTCCCACGCCAGCGTAAGCGCTTTTGCGAAGTTAATCCCAACCCATAGCGTAGGCTCAAGGCCTGGACCTACCGTCACAACGATTGCGTCTAAGTCTGGCTTCTTAGTATTACCTAAAAATGCAATGAGTAACACAAATAATTCAGGCTCTCGCATGAGAAGCTCTTTTAGTTCACTGATTTGATCTCGTGTTAAGGGTGAGTTAATTTTTTCAAACATACCCGCTTTATCTAAAGTCTTCTGGAGGAGTGGTGAAAGATTTCGAGCATGTTCACGCTTTGCAAGAGTTGGAAATACTCCACCATATTCTCTATGAAGTAGCGCTTGAGATAGTAGGGAATCAGCAAGAACCTTGAAAGAAATATTTTCAAGTTCACCGTGAGCTTCAACTATACAAATAGCCGTTTCGTCACAACTCGTCTCAATACTTAAAATTTTCATAGGAGTAACTATACTCTATCATGATAGTTTTATCACTTCTCGCCCCGCCTGTCCTGTAGGTAGTCTGCTATCGTATAAGGATTGTGCTAAACGCACAAGCAAATCATATTGTGCTTGCCCCACCCACCCAATGCGCGCGCAAGCGAGGCTCCCTTTTTACTAGTACATTTTACTTAAAAAATAAAATGTATATTTTGCCATCTGTAAAGAATTGATCTCCAGAGAAATTCTCACCGATAGAGGGTCTTACAAATTGTTCTTTTTGGGATGATTGTAATATTCCAGTGTTTTGAATATCCACAAACAAAAACTCCCGTTCTGTATCTATACTAGGGTCTATTTTATGTGTCACTCCCCATTTTATACCACTATCTAAACTTGCAGTACCAACATACATTCTTTTTCCATTTAGAGTTTTGTAATTTGTTTTCCAAAATCGTGCATGATGTCGTTGCCTTACGTTGTTTGTATTTGTTGGTTTTTCAAAGCCAAAATCATGTGTCTGCTTATTCCAAAATGATGGTGTCATTGGAGCATTTAGATACTCTCTTTTCAAAATCACAGCTTCCGTGATTTTTGCAAATGAACGTATATTTACATCTTCTGCCATCTGCCAGCCTGAGTTCTCAAGAATTTTGATAAATTCGCTATCATTATTGGCAAGAATAATAAAACTAAGAGGTTCTTGTTTTTTTCCTAGCAATGTTTCTGTATATTTCATTTGCTCATCGATAAAAATATCAATTGGATTTTGTACAAACAACTCCTCTCTAGTCACTTGTTGTTTTAATTGTGGATTATATTGAATGGCAAACAAAACATACGAACCGAGTGATAATAAAATGAAAATAATAGATACGATTTTAATTTTTGTTTGTGAGATTGGTTTGATTTTGTCTTTCTTCCACGAATGAATCCACTCCGAAATACTTACACCAATAATTAGCCAAGTTGCTCCTACAAGGTACCCACCCCAAACATCACTTACATAATGAACTCCAAGATACAAACGGCTAAATCCAATAAGTAAAATTATTACGAATCCTGCAAAAAAAAGATTTACCTTTGTTTTCCATTTTGAAAAATGACGGATGAGTATGTATGTAAGAAAACCATAAAAAACAACTGCAATTGTGGCATGTCCACTTGGGAAGGAGAAAGAATGCTCCGCGTAAATCGCCAACTCTGGTCGTGGGCGGTGGAAAATAATTTTACTTATCGCAGTAAAAATTTCAGCACCTGCGATAGTGAGTAATAATGGAAGAATATATAATCTTTTGCGCCACATCCATAAAATACCTATCACTGCCACAACAAAACCAAGTACAATCTGCCATTTACCAAGAAGTGTTATCCATAAGAAAAATTGTGTGAGGTCGGCATTCCTAAACAATGCAAGTAGATTCATTACACGCGTATCTACTGAAACAATAATATCCGAAGTGATGACATCCTCAACAGTACCTCCTAAAAGAGAAAGCGTGTATACAAAACTCAAAATAAGCAGTGTTGTTGGCAAGCCCCAGAACTTCTTTTTATTAAGACGTGCTTTTATAAATTTAAGAAATACAGAGTGCTTTACTGTGAACTCTTTAACATCTGCATTGTTTGCTATTGCCACTTTTATTGACTGTGATATTGAATGTAGGAAAGAAAAAAGTTGGTTACCTGTTTTGATGAGTAACCATTTTAGTATGTAGAAAATAAAAATAATACCCAAAAAAGTAACTATAAATATGCTTGCTCGTGTTGACCATAGAACGATAACATTCCATGCTTGTCCGAAGAAATAGCCGAGTGCGATATGTGCAGTTGCCCACAAGACTCCACTTAATATATTCCAAACTATAAAAATCTTTTTGTCTAACTTAAATACCCCAGCAATAAAAGGAATAATGGGACGTATCCAACCGATAAAACGCCCGAAGAAAACACTTTTACCTCCATGCTTTTTAAAATATACTTCTCCTTTTTCTAAGAAAACAGGCTTGAATATCTTATTTTCTTTACGAAAAGTAATGTATCCTTTACTGCCGAGATAATAACTAACGCTATCTCCAAAAAAAGCAGCAATTGCAACTATTACAAAAAGATATCCAACATGTATAATTCCCTGTGCAGCCAAGAACCCACCAATAACAACAGCTATACTCCCAGGAACGAGTAATCCCACAAAAGCGAGTGACTCTGCAAATGCCAATACTGCCACTATTGAATAACTAAGTACAGGAAAGTCTTTAAGTGTTGATAGTAAATATATAAAATAATCCATAATGTATCTATTATAAATCAAAGACCCCTTTCTATAAAGAGGTTTTTGAGCAGAAAAGAAGATGTGGTTTAATCAGTATGCTCTTCCTCTCCTTCAAACTGGTGATCGATGCCATTTTTGTCAAAGTCTCCACCTTTTTCAGATTCAGATTCTTCTGACTCTGCGGATTCTTTTTCATTGTCATCGTTACCAATGTGTAGCACAGACCCATTGCCTGCATCTACTTTGACTTCTTGTGTTCCTACTGTTACTTCGTATACAAGAGTTCTATTTTCGTTACCAAGCTCTACCATTACTAAACTTTACGAACAAGGGAGTACCGCGACTACAGAAGCTATTGTGAAACGTCTACAATCACTCCCTACACATACTATTACGTTTGATAACGGTAGTGAAAATGCAGGATGGCGCGATATTGAGACTCAACTCAATACAAATACATACTTCTGTCATCCCTACTGCTCTAGTGAGAGAGGTAGTGATGAAAATACCAATGGATTACTGAGAGATTACCATCCAAAAGGTACGGACTTCACCAAAGTGTCAGAGGAAGAATTAGCTATGGTAGAATACACGCCCAAGGAAGCGTTTGGGTTGGAAAACACCATTAGAAGTTTTTAATCAAAATATGCGAAGTGTTGCACTTCAATGTTGGTTCTCTTTAGTTCAAATTTCAGTTTATCTTTTCTATTTTATTAGAAATATAAGGTTCCAACGTCCCTTTAGGTACATTAAAAATACGTTGGTATATATAGTTTAAAAATTGGTGACCCTACAGAGAATCGAACTCTGATTACCAGATTGAAAACCTGATGTCCTAACCGTTAGACGATAGGGCCATATTTTAAACGACTCACATATATGAGTCGTTTGAGAATAATACAATACTTTTAGTATTTGTGCAAAAATGCTACGCTGTTAACCATATAGGTGTAATGGGAGATGTGGCTGAGTGGTTGAAGGCACCGCTTTCGAAAAGTGGCATACGGGAAACCGTATCAGGGGTTCGAATCCTCTCATCTCCGCAACTTAGAGCTAGCACGAGGTAGCTTGTTGACAAGCGAGTATCACACTTGTGTTGGTTGCGTTAAAATTAAACATATGAGCATTAATAAAAAAATATTGCCTTCGACTTCTTCGGTGTTATTTGTTCTGAAGTTGTACCAATTTAGTTTTAAAGGTTTTTTCCGAAAGAAAAAGCATACAGACTGAAAGATGAGTACCTACAACCAGCTGATGTTGGAAAGATTTCTTTAGACTCATTGTTCTCCGAACTCGAAGAGTTGACTGGCACAACCCATGAACAGATTCAAAAAGACTGGCTTTCTCTTGCAAAAATAAATATTGATGTAGTATCGATTATTCAGTCTTTGGCAGATAGTGTTGTCACGTGGTGATATAAAGGGAGGTTATCATGCAATTCGTCTCTAGATGGGTATTTAGATCAAAGATTGAGTGAGTTAGCTCCTTTGTTTGGCGTAATAGGTTTATATTACAGATAGAAATATCAAGGTTTGTGCTGAGGGTCGTCCGACGACATTCAGTTGATACAAAAACGCTTAAAACTACTCAAATTACACAAAAATTAAACAACCAGACCTGCCTGCAACGCTCTCGCTTGCGAGGCGGGCGGGGTACTACTATTTAATTTCATTGATTAAATGATTAAACGTGGTACTTTTAGATTAGAGAGACTGGAATAATAAACAGTAATGGAAAGGAAACCTGTCATGAGAACAAGTAGCAGTGTTCTTAAGGTGAACTTTAGTAGAGGATCAACTCGTGGTCTCATCTCCACGTCAACCCCTATTAACTGTTCGAAGTTGGTGGTGAATGAAATAATAGCTAGAAGGAAGATTCTTCTAAATGAAGTAACAGATTTCATAAGCGTAAATGAATCTTTAGAAATTGCCGTCAAAAAAATAGATAGTTCTCTTATAGAGTTTTTAGATGCTCTCTCACGTATAAAAACAAAAAGATTGCGTCGCAAAGCACTTCGGTTAACTAGAATTATGGACGGTTATTTAAAAAATAATACTCCCAGATCTTAGTCAAGAATACTTGTATACTCCCCGAGGTTTAACCTCGGGGAGATTTGTTTTTTCATTGATTTTAGCTATATTTTGTGGGAGTATACCTTTTAACGTAGTTTTAAGATAATTATGACAATACAACAGGTTCTCAAAAAAATAAAGAAAGATTATGACGAAGCAATTACCACTTCGAAGTTTAATGGTAATACATATGAAAATGGACATAAAGCCAAAGAAGCTTTAATTCGTTCCCAAAAAATAATAAATATTATTCATGATTTTATAAAAAGAGATTTTGTAGAAAATAAAGTTCAATCACAAAAGATTTTTCCACCAGTTGGAGAATCTAGTCCTGAGATTAAAATCAAAGGGTTTTTAAAGTCAAAAAACCAAGACATCGTCATTATTCCTAATATTGAGTTGATACCTATAACTAATACTGATGATCCTAGAATAAAAAGGATTATTAGCGTTAATGTACGTAGTCAATTAAGTAGCTTAAAGAAAAACATTGACACTTTATATGAGAGAACGTTTGCAGAAGCTTTAAACTTACATTTAAATCATCCTAAACAGTGTATGGGAGAAGTATACTTAATACCTACTCACGAATATGATGATAAAGCAATGTTGCAAAATAAAGTAGAATTCAAGTCAGTTTCAAATATAGAAGAATACATACGAATGTTTCAAGCCATTAATAACAGACATTCTATAAAAGGAAACGAGTATAAATATGAAAGAGTCTGTCTTTTAATTGTTGATTTCAGAAAAAAAAGCCCTAAACTTTATTCTTCAATTAAAGAGTTGAAGATGGATGGGTTGGTTTCTAAAAACACAAAAGTCAACTTGAAAAATCTTACAATAAGTGGATTTACAAAAGATATGTTAGATATTTATACTAAAAGATTCGGGAGTAAAGATATTTTCTAGATTTGCACACCGTATTTACCTGTTAAAAAATCATTAATTAATTTTCCATCTTTTTCCCTGTTTAAGTAACCTAGTTCGTTTGAGGTGAAGTCCGGAATTCCTAACAGTTCAATAAAATTCTTTTGATAGCATGGGTACCCACCATCAATAGATACGCTAGTTTGTTTAATGTAGTATTCCATTATAGACGAATTGAGTATTTTGCTAAGAATGGACAGATTTAATTTTTGTTCAGTTTTGTAAAATAAAGACGGTCTATTGTCTAAGTAAATAGCATATCCGTTACAGAATAGTGTATTTTCATTCTTTTCAAGCAGAAACCTTGGCTTAGAGCTGAATGTTGGAGTAAGTAGCTTTTTCCCTAAAAAATTAAGTCCTTGGGTTCTTGCGTAGGCGTACCATTCTGGATAATTAACAGCTCCCTTGTCTCTTGATGCCAGTTCTGACTTAGCAGCCATAAGATACTTATAACAATAAGGGTATTTTTTTTTTAACTTATCTTCCTCAATGATTTCTACGTTTCTATTTTTTTTTCTATAAGGGAAAATTATTCTTCGATTGTTTTCGCCTAGGTCATCTTGTGCTTTAAAGTCAGAAATTTTTGCTATTGATTGAGTAATGTCTTTTTCAATAAAATAATCCTTCCCGTTGTATGATTTATGTAAATATTTTCCATCAAAAGTTGAACCGTCCACAAAGTACACAGAATCTTTGCATGTAGCTACTCCAACTCTAATTTTTACTATATCTCCTAGTTTTCTACCTATATTTTCAATTTTTTTTATATTCTCTTGATCACCATGACGTAGAAGTCGCCATTTTTTATTATTTAAATCACTAAAATTTATTTTCGAGTATTGTAATTTTTTTAATGAATTTAATTTCGCACAGTCATCGATTTTTTCATAATCGAAAGATACGTTATTACCTTTACTTAAAAAACTTATACTTGTATATGTTTGAGCATCAAAAACTTTAAAGTGGTTGAAATCAATAATTTTTTCTATTAACCTATTAGATTCTAGGAATTCTCTGAGATGAATTCCCGCTAAGGAAGTAAAATAGTTGTTAGGTGTAATATAACCAAGTACTCCAGTATTTTTCATAACACTAATTCCTAACTCAAAGAAGGCAAAATAAAGATTATAATTTCCAGTATTTAGGGTTTGCCAATTTTTAGACAGACTTTTCCTTAGGTCTTCGTTAAGGTCTTGGAATTTAACATAAGGAGGATTACCTATAACCACGTCGAACCCATTTTTTATTTCTGGAAATAATTTTTTCCAGTCAGTCGTCAAACTGTCTTTTGTTTTAAGATTGAATTTTATTTCTTTTTTATCCTCATTATTTTTAAGAGCGAGAAGCGAAAGAAGAATTTTAGCTCTTTTTATGCTGTATTTTGCTATGTCCACTCCAAATATATTTTCTTCAATTGTTTTCGTGACACTCTTATTATATTTTTTTGCAATAAAGTCTGTGGCAGAGATAAGGAAAGCGCCACACCCGCAACTAGGGTCTAGAATTCTCTGAGATCTTGAGTCTATTGTTTCAGAAACTATAAAATCAGTAATATTTGACGGAGTAAAGAAGGCTCCGTTATTTTTTTTATCATCTAAAGGAATTAGTAATTCAAATATATTTACAAAGTCGATTATATTTTTTGTTTCTATCTTGTTTATTAGAAACTCCTTAGCTTTCAGAATTTCTTCACTTTTATTTTCTAGTAGAGATCTAATAAGTTCATTTTTTTTTACAGTTAAATTATTAGAGTCAATAAATAATTGAACAAGAGCTGTTTCAATAATAAAAGGACTATAATTATTTAAAGTTTTCTCTAAATCTTTTTGCATAAAGTTATTTTATATAATTGATTATATCAATTTTCTCTTTTTGATATACCATAAATGATAACACGGTAATTGCTCGTTTTTTTGTATTAAACACGCTTTTTTCTTCTACAACTCGTACTTATTACTCTGTTGGCTTGTTATAAAACTTGACAAGTGAGGTAATGGCAACCTATGTATCACTAGTTGGTTTTGTTTTACTTGGTAAACGAGTATATTAATACTATGAAATTTAATACTAAAGATAAAGATGTTTTGCTACATTTCTTGAAATCAGGCCTGTCAACTAGGCAGCTTGATAATATGCTTGGACATGATTCAGTAAATAGTAAAGGATTCAAGTCGTGGAAAATACTTAAAAAATATAATATTCAAGATAAAGACAAAAATAAGCTATTTTGTTTTCGTAAACAAGAGAGCTTGGCGATTATTAAAGGTATTATGGTCGCTCAAGATAGAAAAAAAGTTGATATTATTTTTAAGTCTACTAAGCCAAAGTTTTTTGAGAAATATAGAGACATTTATATTGTTACAAACTCAGATTTAAAGGTGCTTACTATGTTGTCAGGTGAAGTCCGCAATATAACTCAAAGTTTTTTTAGTCCATTAAAGAAGATTGTGACAACTTGTCAGTTCCCAGAGTGCAATAGGAATGATTTAGATACAGTACACCTTCAAAAAAGTAGACCGGATAATTTGAAGATAGCATGTGACCACGGATACATTTCTGGTACAGAGAAATACGACGTATATAAAATATTATTACAGTACATACATCTACATTCAAAGAAAAATAGTCTTTGTTTTTTGTGTAAAAAACATCATGTGGAACTAAGTGTATATGAAAAAATGGGAGGTAAAAGACTGACTGCTTTTAGAAGGCAGATCATATCAGATATAGAAAAATAATTTTTTGCCAGAATATAAAAATTAAATAGCATGAGTACTCTGGCTGTTTATTTTGCCTGTCCACAACACCTTCTATTGCGGGGGAGGTTTTTGTGGTGTCATGCTAAAATAAAACCATGAATATCCTTATTTTAATTATTGTTGCTGTTGTGGGTGCTGCGCTTGGGGCGTATTTTACGAGTCGTAAGAGTGTAGAAGACTTAGTTTCAAGACAGAGGGAAGAGAAACGGGGGAAAGATAAGAATTAAATGCCCCACATGGGTTGGGGCATTTAATTTGCCTGCCTGCAACGCTCTCGCTTGCGAGGCGGGTTGGGCTTGGGAGAGCGGTTTTTAGGCTGTGTGGTAAACTAACAAAATGAAACTGACTAAGACAGAATTTAAGGAGTGGTTGTTGTGTGGGAAGAGCTTGTGGTTGAAGAAGAAACGTCCGGAGGAGTATGTGGCGGGGGAGTTTTCTCTTTTCCTTAAGAAACTTATAAAAGATGGATACGAGGTTGAGTCGTATGTGCAGAAGCTTTTTCCTGATGGTGTTTTCGTGTCTGGAGACAAGGAAGCTCTTTTGTCGAAGACAAAAGAGCTTCTTAAGGACAAAGAAAATGATAAGAAGCCAATTTTTCAAGCTACATTTGAAACAAAGCAGGGGCTTTTCGCTAAAGTTGATATGCTTAATTTTAATAAGGAAACTTCCAAGTGGGACTTGTACGAGATCAAAGCGAGCTCTGAAATAAAAACAGATTTAAAACACAATCATATTAAAGACGTCGTCTTTCAGACTATTGTGGTGGAGGATGCTGGAGTCGAAGTCGGCGACAGCTACATCGTATATATTAATAAGAAATATAGGAGGAGTGGGGAGGTGGACATTAAACAGCTTTTTGTAATTGAAAATATAACAGATACAGTAACAGAACAAAAGGATGTGGTGCGAGATGAAATCAAAGTCGCTCTCGAAACTTTAGACAAAGACGACATATTGCTTGAGGGATGTGAGTGCCTCTACAAAACACATGGCCAGAGATGCGACTCTTTCTTTAAATTTAACCCTCAAGTACCTGAATACTCGGTGCACCATATTGTAGCGGGTAATAAACTCCGATTACTTTTAGCAGATGGAATTGTGAATATTAAAGATATTCCAGAGGGTTTTGACTTAACTGATATTCAAAATGACAAAGTAAGCTTGCAGGTTTCTGGAAGACCTCGAATTAATAAGGAGGCTATTGAAAAGACACTGTCTGAATTAGTATTCCCTATATATTTCTTAGATTATGAGACGTACGGCTCACCGATACCTCTACTTGATCGATACAAGACGAATCAACAGCTTGTATTTCAGGTCTCTATACATAAACTAAGTGAAGATGGTAAACTTGAGCATTTTGAGTATTTAGCTGATAAACTCGCAGGCGCTACAAAAAGCTTAGTAGACACTCTCAAGGCTCATATAGGCCCCGTGGGCAGTGTTGTGGTGTGGTATGAGAGCTTTGAGAAGGCTAGAAATATGGAGCTTATGGAGCTTCATCCTGAAGACAGGAGCTTTTTGGAGGATATAAATAGCAGGGTGTTTGACTTGATGAAGGTATTTAAGAAAGATTACTTGGACCCAGAGTTTAAGGGAAGTGCTTCTATTAAAAAAGTTCTACCAGTACTTCTGCCAGAGCTTTCATATAAGAGTTTGGATATTCAAGATGGTACAATGGCACTCAGTGAGTGGGAGAAGATGATAAAAAGGGACATGCAACAAGGAGATATTGAAAAGACACGAGAAAACCTGTTAAAGTATTGTGAGCTAGATACTCTTGCTATGGTAGAAATCTACAAGAAATTAAAAGAACTTTAGATTGTGATAAGATAAAAACATGGAGAAAATAGAACTAAAAAACAGAAAAGGTCAAAAAATAGTAGGGGTTCTAGAAATACCTAAAGGAGAAATAAAAGGTACCTGTATTGTTCAGCATGGCTGGGGTGGAAATAGAAATAAACCTACTGTACAAGCAATGAAAGGTGCCTTTCTAGAATCAGGATTTCAAACATTCAATTTTGATACCACAAACTCATTTGGTGAAAGTGATGGGGACTATGAAAAATCTACATTGGGATTACACTGGGAAGATTTTGAAGATGTAACAAAATGGGCTCAAAAACAAGACTGGTTTGTTGGACCACTCGCTCTAACAGGTCATTCAAAAGGTGGATATTCTGCAATAAGGTATGCGGAAGAACACCCAGAAGAAGTGAGTTATGTCGTCCCCGTTGCTCCTGTAGCATCTGGAAAAATGTCTTTTGAAGCTCAAAAAAGATATCATCCTGAAAAATTTAAAGAACTGAAAGAAAAAGGTGTTATAGAAAAAATTGGAAAAGACGGTAATATAAAAAGGAATTACTGGTTTCAGTTTGAAGAAAGACTCCAGCATGATCTATTTCCAAATATCACCAAAGTTACCATGCCAGTCCTTCTTATTATAGGAAGTGAGGACACCTCTTGTTTTGAACAAACAGAAGTTCTCTATAATGCACTACCAGAGGAAAATAAAGAAATTAAAATTATTAAAGGTGCTCCCCATTCTTATTATGAGGTAAAGGAGCAGGAAGCATGTAAGAGATATATTAGAGATTGGCTTGTATCTGTAATGTTAAAATAAAGATATGAAGAAAATACTTTTAACTTCGGGGGGGTTTGAGAATCCAAAAATTGGTGAAATTTTTTTGGAATTGGTTGATAAACCAGCTTCAGAAATCAAAGTGCTATTTATTCCAACCGCCGCCATAGACGAGGAACAATTGTTTTATACTGGTAAGTCTAGAGAAGAATTAATTTCTGTAGGAATACTAGATAAAAATATAATTAGTTTTGATTTAGACAGAAAACTTACAGACGAGGAACTGAAAGATATTGATGTGGTTTATGTTTGTGGAGGGAATACTTTTTATTTATTACACAAAGTCCGAGAATCAGGATTCGATGAGATTTTAATAAAATTAATAAACAAAGGAGTAGTTTATGTAGGAGCGAGTGCCGGAAGTATGATTTTAGGACCAGACATAGGACTAACTGCTACTCCAGATGAAAATGATATAAATTTACAAGACACAACTGGACTTAACTTGGTAAAAGTAGCAATATCACCACATTACTGTAAAGAAGAAGAGGAGATGGTTAAGGAATGGAGCGACAAAGCTGACTGCGAAATTTTACCATTGACCGATAGTGAGGCGCTTGTAGTAACTGATGATAGTATAAAAATTGTGAGATAAAAATATGAAGAAACCTATTTACATACTATTGTTTACACTCCTTGGAGTCTTGGTCAGCTTTCTTTTACATGCTGTGTTGGAGATCCCTATAATAGCTTTACTGGTGTCTGATTTTGAACGATGGGGTATGGGGCTGTCATGGGAAACTTGGGAAATGATTCACAACACTGGTGCGGTAGTTTTGATGATGGCTGGGGCATGGATTGGTTTTAAGAAGGGTAAGCATTGGTGGAATGTTATATACGTTCATGTAAAATAACATCTAAGTTATGTTTAGAAAAGATAAACAAACGAATACTGCGTATGTTTTTATAGATGCTTCTAATATATGGCAAGCCCAAAAAGCTAAAGGTATGACTTTTGATTATGAGAAGTTAAAGAGTTATTTAAGAGATGAACATAAGACAAAACATTTGGAAGTTTTCTATTATACAGCATACCCAGCAAAAGGAACCAGAGATTATAGTTTAGATGGTAAGCATAAATTTTATACATATCTTAAAAAAGGTCTTAATTTTAATGTACGCAAAAAACAATTAAAAAGGATAAACATTTCAACAGAAGAGGGTGGTGTAATACAAGAAAAAGGTGATATGGACGTTGAGATAACTATTGACGCTATACATAACAAAAATAATTATGATATAGCGATATTTTTTACTGGTGATTCAGATTTTCTTGGTCTCATTAGATACATAAGAAATGCTGGGAAAAAGGTATTTATATATTCTTCAAGAAATAATATTTCACAAGAATTACGGACTGGCGCCGATGGATACACGGATGTTTTAAAAGTAAATGCGGATATATGGGGTCGTGAGCTTAAACATAGAGAAGAAAATAGTGACAGGAAGTCTGATACATAAACAAAATCGCCCTCCGTGAAGAAGGCGACCCTAAGATGTAGAACCCTAACAGTTTCATGAATAAACCACTAGATAAAGTAAGTATACCCCCAGAAAGAGTAAAATACAAGAAAATATAAAAATATGTTGAGATCACAATCGAAATCCCGACCACAGTCGTGGAAAAAGATTATAAAAAGTAAAATAATTATATGGGCAGGTCTGATACTGATCTTGGTATCTTTTGTTTATTTTGACCAGCAATTTGAACCAGAGGATGTTGATGAACTTGTAGAAATAGCTAATAGTAAAACCGAAGCGGTGCCTACAGAAGAATTTCATACAGATGGATGTAGTTTGTGGATCAATGGTTTTTTTAATAAAGACTTTACGGACATATGTATTGAGCACGATATTAAATACTGGAGAGGTGGGAGTCTTGAAGAAAGGAAACAAGCCGATGATGAACTCCGTGAGCGGGTGAATGAACGGGTGCCACTTATGGGAGATATTATGTATATTGGTGTTAGAGCTTTTGGTTTTCCTAATCCACTTGTACCGTGGGGGTGGGGATATGGATTTGATGAATAGCGCAGATTAGACTGTGTTATTCTTATAAAAACATAAATTTTGTATTAAGTATGAAACTCGGTCTTAAAGATTATCAAGGAGTGCACTTCTCTTTTAATATTCTTGCGCTATATCTAAACAGGATTCTCATTCTTCTTGGAATTGGAATCATTGGACTTTTTGAGATTATCTTTCTTTTTGGTAAGTTTAACCAGTCTGTATCAAAGGTGGTTATAATATTTATTGCGATATTTGCACTTACTATAATACTCACTCCATTAAGTGCTCGTCTTATATCTGTACTTGGTATGAAGAGGATGATGATGTTTGCAATGCCGTTTCTTTTCGGTGAAGTTCTCTCTATGCTTCTTTGGGACCGTAATCCTTTATATGCACTCACTGGGTTTATTTTTAGTATAGCGTTATTTAAAGCTCTTTATTGGGTACCGTACCATGTTGATTTCGCTAAGTTTACTGACAAGAAAACACGTGGTCGCCAGATGTCGATACTTCTTGCTGTCTTTCAGACTATTGGGATAATGGTGCCACTGTTTGGTGGATTTATTATTGCTACTTATGGATTTAATAATCTTTTCATTATATCTCTTGGCATTCTTCTCTTTGCGGTTATTCCACTATTCTTCCTTCGTGAACAATATGAAAAGTTCTCTTTTGGATATTTCGAGACATTTAGGAGGCTCTTTAGTAAAGAAAACCGTTCGCTTCTAATAGGGTATACCGCTGATGGTGCTCAGTCTGGTGTGACTGTAATTATTTGGCCAATATTTATTTTCCTTCTTTTAAAGGGAAAATTCTTAGCTGTAGGTGTTGTGTCGTCAATCACAATATTTTTGATTGTTGTTGTACGTTTCTTTATAGGAGATTTACTAGACCGTTGGAATAAAAAACGAGTGGTTACTATTGGCTCTATATTAAATACGACAGGGTGGATTATTAAATTATTTATAGAGTCGAGTTTTCAGGTGTTCTTGTTTGATACATATCATAAGATGGGACGAGCTGTGAATCGTTTATCAGTTGATGCTACTACATATGACGTAGCAGCAGATAATGGGCATTACGTAGACGAATTTACTGTCTTGAAAGAGATATCTGTAATGATAGGGTACGTGCTCATGCTTGCACTTATATCTGTTATGGTACTTTTCTTTAGTCTTAAAATTGCTTTTGTACTCGCAGCAGTTTCTTCACTTCTGGTAACTCTTGTGAATAAGCAAGAGGCGATAAAGTAATAAGCTGTAAAAGCCCACAATTCTACAAGAATTGTGGGCTTTTTGGTATTTTAAACTTACTTAGTATGAAGGTGGTTGTAGATGTCTTCTAAAGCCTTAATAGAGTCGCCGACGGCGATATTGTTTTGCTGGTATAAACCATCTGCACAATCTCCAGCAGCCCAAATACCAGAAATAACATCATCTGCTTCGTTATGGAGCCTCTGCTCCTCAGTCGCCGAAGCACCAGCTTCGTCTCCGCCCTCGCTTTCTCCATGCCTTGCACCTGACGTCATTTTTAGTGTTTGGTTTGTAAGGATGGTTTTTTGTGTCTTTGGGTCTACCTTAATGCGTTTGATATTGTCGAGCTCTACGAGGCCTCCAAGGAAATCGGTGTTTGGTACTAGCCCTATCTCTACAAATACTCCTGTGACTAATAACTCTTTTTCTTCACTTGTCTTCGTGTCTTTATATTTAACTGCTGTTACGAACTTGTCACCGACTACTTCTGAAATGTCAGCGTTTAAGAGAGCGGTCATTTTTTCATTAGCGAGCACTTTCTTTACTGTCACTGGGTCTGCTTTAAAGGCATCACTTCTGTTGAGTAAGGTGACACTCTTAGCATAAGCGAGAAGCTGTGCTGCAGTCTCAAAGCCTGCGTTCCCTCCTCCTATAACTACCACATCTTGTCCAGAAAACAGGGGGCCATCGCAAGACGCACAATAAGTGAGACCTTTTTGGTCAAACTCTTTTGCTCCTAGCACTTTTAGCTTGCGTCTATGGGCCCCTGCTGTTACGAGGAGTGTCTTTGCTTCGTGTGATTCGTTATTATCGAGAGATACTTTGTAACCTCCGTCGATTTTCTCTACGGACGTCACACACGTGTTTGAAACTATGTCTACTATTTCGTTCGCGTATGTTTCTAGGTGAGTTTGGAGGTTCTTTGCGAGGTCTGTTCCTGAGATAGAAGTGGTACCTATCCAGTTTTGTATATCAGTTGATACGACACTTTGTCCACCCCATTCTTTGGTTATAAATACTGTTTTAAGGTGTTTACGAGAAGCGTATACTCCTGCTGCTGTTCCTCCTGGTCCTCCTCCAATAATTGCTAAATCGTACATGTTAAGAATTATGAATTAAGAATAATGAATTACGAATGTAAGTAAAATATATAATAACACAAAAACACCTCACAAAGTGAGGTGTTTTTTGCTTACAATGTAGGAAAGCTGGAACTGAGGTCAAGTTTCTAAACTCGCTACGCTTGTTAAGAACTTCCTCTCCGGACTCGCGGTTTTGTTTTCTAGTAAAAATGGAAAACAAAACATCGCTCCGTCTCACAAAAATGTAAAAAAATGAAGCATTGGCTTCATTTTTTTACATTTTTGTGCCCCACTGGGGCGCAGTTCGCATTTTTGCGAATCGAAGTTTACTTTAACTTCGACCGTCGCAAAAATGCTGGAACTGCGCCCCAGTCGTCATCATCTGTATCATCTTTTTTTACATCTCCGTCTTTCTTTGCATCATCTTTCTTGTCTGTTTTTTTAGGGTCGTTTGTTAACTTTGCTACTGAATTATAAATTTTACTTTCTTTTTTTTCTTCTGTTTTTTCTGCATCCTTCTTTGGAAGCTGGAATAGGGAAGAGCTTTTTCCTGACGGCATTGAATTTTCAGGGAATCCTGTTGCGATAACGGTCACCTTTACTTCATTCTTCTTAAGTTTGTCATCTTGTACTGTTCCAAAGATAACCTTTGCGTTTGGATCAATTGATTCTGTAATTACCTTAGCTGCGTCTTGAATTTCAAGCATTGAGAGGTCATCACCACCTGCAACTGAGAACAATACTCCTTTAGCTCCTGCTATTGAAACTTCAAGAAGAGGTGAGCTGATAGCTGCTTTAGCAGCATCTTCAGTTCGTTTCTCACCTGTAGCTGTTCCGATACCCATAAGAGCCGAACCAGCATTGTCCATAACAGCGCGAACGTCTGCGAAGTCGACATTAATTATTCCTGGCATGGTAATAAGGTCTGAAATACCTTCAACAGCTTGCTTTAGTATGTCGTCACACATTGCAAATGCATTTTTGACAGAGGTCTCACGCTGTACAACAGCAAGTAGTCGGTCGTTAGGGATAACTATAAGCGCATCTACTTCTTTTTTGATTTCTTCAAGTCCAAGTTCTGCTAAGCGCATTCTCTGTTGTCCTTCAAAAGAAAAAGGCTTAGTAACAACAGCTACGGTCAGTGCTCCTGAATCTCGCGCTATCTTAGCTACCACAGGAGCTGCTCCTGTACCAGTTCCTCCACCAGCTCCATAGGTTACGAAAACCATGTCAGAACCTTTAACAGCTTCTTGGATTTCTTCTTTCGTTTCTTCTGCTGCCTGCTTTCCCATTTCTGGGTTCATGCCTGTTCCAAGACCTCGTGTAAGATTTTTACCGATGTGAATCTTCTTCTTTGCGGTTGAGCCATGTAGTGCTTGTGCGTCAGTGTTTATTGATACAAAATCGACACCGGTTACTTTCGTGTTAATCATGTGATTAACAGCGTTGTTTCCTGAACCTCCTACTCCAACTACTCGTATTCGTGCAAATGCTTCAACGTCTGGTTGTATTTTTTTCATCCCGTTTAGAGACAGGTCGCGGTTTTCGCTGCCTGTGTTGTTAATGTTTTATAAATATAAATTCGACTATTACTCATAACTATTTTTTCCTGTTTCGCGACCGCGGTCTCTAACGGGATTCATATTCTCCTTAAGTATATAAAGTAGCACAATCATACACAGACAAAAGAAAAAAGTGAACCCGTTGACATTTTTTTGTTTTGTTCTGGTATTGACGGCTTTGTTACGGGCTTAAATGAAGAGTATGTAAAATACACATCTTGCTTACGCTTTAAGGTAGAAATTGCTTAACCCAGTAAAGGAGGTTGTTACCAGTCTTTCGGGCGAGATCTATTCCAATAGGGCCGTCGCTTTTATCAGCTGTTAGTCCCCAAATACAAAGCCCATATGACACTGCCCAAGAGGCGTCTTTTATTTTTGCGTTCTCTCCAAAGTGTGGGTCCGCTAGCTTGGATGGGAGTTTTAATGCTGCGCGCGCTAAGTCTTCTATGGTTGTAATACCCGAACCGCCACCTGTCATTATTATGCCAGCTGGAAGCAGTCCGTTTTTACCAATTTTCTTGAGATGGTTTTCGATAAGTTCAAAGATATCAGAAAGTCGTGCAACAATTATTTCATCAAGTTTCTTTTTAGGATAGTCGGCTCCTGTTATGGCACCTTTTTTTATTTGTTCTGCTTCCTCAAGAGATACCTTAAGTCCGAGTGCGATATCGTTCGTTATGTCTGTTGAGCCGATAGGAAATACTTTAAGTGAGATAGGGATGTTATCTTCAAACACCACAATAGAGACTGTCTCAGAACCAATGTTTGCTAAGACACAACCTGCTATCTTTTGTGTTTTTGTCAAAGTGACAAGGCTTGCCGCGATAGGGGAAGCCATTACGTCGTCTACTTCAACACCAGCGTCTTCAACTGCCTGTATAAGATCATTAAGGTGTTGCTCAAGGCAAGTTATGAAGAGGGTCTCTACTTCTAGCTGTGAACCATTCATGCCAACAGGGCGCCCGAGTACTGTCTCTCCGTCTATTTTAAACTTCACCGGTATAGCATGGATTATTTTCCTATTAGCTATTTTGGGAGAGATTTTGTCTTCACTCACTTCCAACGCCTTCTTTATATCAAGGTCTGTAATCTCACCGTCTGCTCGCGTTATGACTATCTCTCCTTTTGATTTAATTTCTTCAAGTCCGATACCTCCTATTGAAAGATAAGCGTGCTTTATGTGTACTCGTGCTTTCTTCTCTGCTTGCTCTACTGCACTGTGAATACTTTTCACAATATCGTTAGAATTGATTATATATCCATGTCGAAGGCCTTTTGATTCAGCAAATCCAGTGCCTATAATACGAGGTAGCTGATTATCCTTACTGTATTCAGCAATGATAATCTTCACCTGATAGGTTCCGATGTCTATACCTGTGATGATGTTTCGTGACATAAATATATTGATTTCTCGTCTCTATAATAAAAAAGGCTCTATTTCTTGAAAAGTAGAGCAAGCCAGTGAAGGATATAATTAACAAATGTTAATTAAAACGTTAAGTGTGAAAACGTTGTAAATACGCAAGCTCCGTTTTATCCATTGTACTACCATGACGGAGTCCTTTCAAATGAAGCAATCCGTGGATAAACAAATATCCTATAAATCTTTTCTCAGTCATGTCGAAATCTTTAGCGCGCTTTCGCGCTTTGTTTGGGTTTATGAAAATTTCTCCTTCTTTTTTATCATAGGGAAATGAAAGAATATCTGGCACGTAGTCTTTGTTTCGGTATTTTTTGTTTAGTGTTTGAGAGCGTTTGTCACCAATAAATACAAGGCTTAACTCATAGTCTTTCCCTAAAACAGAGTCTTTCATATCAGCAAAAGGCAAGCTTGGAAGCTTGCCTTTAACTGTCTTAGTTATTGAAAAATTAGAATTTTTCATTGGTATGGTTTAGCGCTTTCGTCCACGACCTCTTCGTAGTTCTACCTTTCCTTGTTTGTATAGTTCTTCAAATTTTGCCTTACGTTCGATCTTTCGTAGTGTTCCTTCTTTCTTTTTAAAATCAGAAGGTTTCCTCTGAGCATAGCGTATTTTACGAACCTTTGGTAAGACACCAGAACCTTGCACTCGCTTAGTGAAGCGACGGATGAGGCTTGTGGTGTTTTCGTTATTGTTTTTTGTTACTTCTACATTAATCATTGTCAGAGTACTGTAACATGTGAGTTAAAAGTTATCAAGCCAGTAAAAGCGTTAATTACTTGATTGTTTTAAGGTATTTAGGGAGTTCTTCCAAGGGGATTATATTTTGTGCTCTTGTATCTATATTACGCACAATAACAGTACCTTCGAGAGCTTCTTTGTGTCCCATAATGATGCAGTAGGGTATCGCAAGCTCACCAGCGAGTTCAAGCTGTGATGACAACTGGTCTCTGCCCAGAGATTGATATATTGGCATCTTCGTTTTACGGAGCATTTCAACAACTGCGAAGCTTCTTATTTGTGCTTCTGAGCCTAACTGGATGAAGTAAAACTTTGGTTTTTTATTTTTAGGTGCTTTAGGTGTTTTCAACACACGTCCCTTTTTCTCATATTCAAATACGATACTTGTGGCTGGGACACTCCTACGGAAAGCTTTTTTAGACAGTTCGTCATATCTGCCTCCACGAGCAAATACTATAAATTCGTCTTCTTCGTTGTCTGGCACTCCACGTATCTCGAACATAGTTTTTGAATAACAGTCACAGTGTCCAATAATAGATGGGTCAAGTTCATAATCAACTTCAGTTATCTCTAGATATTCGAGTACTTCTTGTAGATGTGCCCGACTTGCCTCGGTAAGAAACTCAACAGTACTTGGTGCGCTAGAGCATAGTTCATGCCCTTTCTTAAGAAGTTGGCCATATGCAGTAAAGGTATCTTTTTTCATTGCCTGTCGCGAGCTAGACGGCATTTCACCCATGTTTTTACGTAGGTAGTCAGTAAGCTCTTTTGTAAATCGTGTGGTCGAATCTCTGTCGCCGATACTGTTTATATATACACGGTGATTAGATATACCAAGGTCCTCTAGTATTGAAAGAGCTGTCTTTATAAGTGTAGCTTCTGCGATACTGCTCGATGTGCCAAGTATGTGAAGCTCAAAATTAACCTTATTTGAGTCTTTAGGATTAGTGTTGATGTTATGTAAAAGAGTTGGTTGCGTAAGTTTAGTATGGCCGTGTTCAATATGTGAACGTATGATAGAAGCTAAATCGTTATCAAAAGTATTTGAATAGCTTGTATGTTGAGGTAGTTTAGAACGCTTCTTGGTGTTATACTCTGGCATGATCAGGTCTGTTGGTAAGAAGCCATAGTACTCAGCTATACCCGTAGCATTTTTAATAGCCTTGTCAGTAGTTTTATGTGATGTTTGTGCAGTTGGTATCATATTTTTATTTACCTGGGAATAGGTTTAGCTTGGTAATAGGGAATAGTCTGATAAACACTCGCCCAGTGATACTGTCTCTATCGAGTGTACCCCATGCTCTAGAGTCGTAGCTTTTCCTCCTGTTGTCACCCAATACGAAATATTCATCATCTTCGAGTGTGATAGTGAAAGGGCTGTGTTCGACATTTTCGGGAGACAGATAGCTTTCGTCTATGATAAAGCCTTCTGGATTTTCTTCATTGATAATCGTCGTTGTGTTTCCCTGCATAACTATTTTATCATTCGGTAATCCAATAATTCTTTTAATGAAAAACTTAGAAGGTTCTAGTGGAAAGCGAAATACAATAACATCATTACGTTCAGGTTCAGTAAACCGATAACTTAACTGGTCTACAATAAGATACTCACCACTCGCAAATGTGTAATCCATTGATGCTCCCTCAACAATAAATGGCTGGGCTATAAATAAGCGCACAGGAGTAACTATAATAATCGCTAGGACAACTATCTTAAGTATTTCAAGACCAAAGTTCTCACTCTTTTCTTGCTGATCACCATGCATGCCTGGTGGTGTGGGGGAGCTTTTTTCTTTTGAATGAGACTCAACAATTACAGCGTCTTTCTCAGTGTTATTAGAACGAGCACTTGATATTGCTAGATTATCTTCTGCATTTGGGTTGTTTTTGTTGGGTTCAATCATTGTGTTTTTAAAGTACTAGGTAGTTATCTGATAACAATAAGCTAGGCTCGTACAAATATTTTTTAAACACAATATTAATGAACATGATGAAGCTATTGTATTACAAAGAATCGTTTGACACAATAATTGATTTCGTGTTGTTAAGGTTTGGTATAAAATCTCGCACTTCGTGATATTATTCTGAGTAATGTCATACATAATTGTAGGTCTAGGAAATCCTGGAGAAGAATATGAAATGTCTCGACACAATACTGGACGTATTTTGGTTGAGAAGTTTGCTAAAAAAAATGGTTTTTCAGATTGGGAAGTAAATTCAAAAGATACAAAGAAAAAATCATACTTAGTATCAAAAGGTAAAATAGGTAAGCACTCAGTGACTCTTGTACTTCCAGAGCTGTTTATGAATAAATCAGGCGTTACTCTTAAAGCTTTAGTAACTAGTAAAAAAAAGGCAGAGAAACTTGTTGTGATTTACGACGATATTGATTTGCCGTTTGGTAGTACAAAGATTGCATTTAGTAGAGGGAGTGGAGGACATAATGGATTGGAGTCAGTCATCCGCGCAATAAAAACAAAAGATTTTATACGGATACGGGTTGGAGTCGCGCCAACAACTCCAAGCGGTAAATTACGAAAGCCTAAGGGTGAGAAGAAAGTCCTCGATTTCTTACTAGGGGATTATAGAAAGAAAGAAATGGAAACTATTCCTAAGATTGCCCATACTATTAATAAAATACTAGAAACAATTATAGAAGAGGGGAGGGTGTCCGCCATGAATACTCACAATTAAAAACAACACTCAGTTTTGAGCGTTGTTTTTAATTTCGACGGTAATGATAAAGATTTATCTATTTAACCACTCTTCTTCTGAAATTCCGGATTGTTTAATAACAGAATTTAATGTTTTAGGATGGATAGAATCTTTTCCGTGAAATTGACAATGAACCATACGAATTTCGCCTGATTGGGATCCTCTAAAGAAATGGTGGCTTCCTCGAACATGGTGAAGTATGAATCCGTGTTTAGTTAAAAATTTTCGTACTTCTCTAAATGTCCAATTAGATTTATTACGAGACATAGACTAAGCAAAGCTAAGGTCTGCTACACCAGCTTTGTAGACATCTTTTCTAGAGAATGGAGACAGAATATTTTCGCTGGATTTTTGGGTCATTGTGTGAGACCAAAGTCCTTCGAACTCATCTTCAGAGACTTGGTTAAGGATATTATTTACTTGAGTAGATCTAAAACCCTTTAATTTTTTAGCGGATTCAATGTGCCCGACCGCAGCTTCTTGCAGTTCAACTTCAACAACCTGTGGATCCGAACCAGAGATAACGATGTTAAATTCCAAAACCACGCCAAGCCAATCTTTGCCGTCTTTAAAAATTAACCATCTATACTTACCTTTTTTAGGTGTATTCATACATCAAATATAACCGAGATAAGATAAAACCGCAATAACATTTGTCTAATTTACTCTATTCTCATCTTTAACCACAAGTTTTACTTTTCACTAGTTGGGACGCTTAATATTTTATAGGTTATTACTCTTCTTTCTTTTCATCCTTAAATGAAAGAGTCATACGTTGTTCCTCTGACTCAAAGAGGGTAATAGTAAACTCGTATGTTTTACCTAGTTCAAGAGTTGTGTGTAGGCTTTCTTCTGTTTCAAACTCAGAGATATGAACAAGACCTGCGACACCTTCCTCGATTGAGGCAAGAGCGCCGTGCTTGTTGTATTTGATGATGACTCCGTTAACCCTATCTCCTTTCTTGTATTTCTTAGCAGCTTCTTTCCACGGATTATCTTTAAGCGCTTTGATGGATAGTGAAATCTTACCTTCGTTTATGTCTATTACTTTCACCTTCATCTTTTCTCCGATTTCAAAGATAGTTCGTGGATCTTCAACAAGTGCCCAGTCTATTTCAGATATATGTACTAACCCTTCAAGACCTTCTCGAAGTTTTACGAATACGCCAAACTCGACTGCGCCAGTTATTACTCCTTCAATCTCGTCACCAATCTTATACTCTTCAGTAAGAGCCTTCTTGTCTATTTCGCTAGAGCTCTTCTCTGAGAAGATCATCTTGTTTTCTTTTGGATCAGCGGTGATTACTGTAACTGCGAGTTTTGTTCCGACTAGTTTACGTAATTCTTCTAAGATACGGTCTTTGTCTCCATCTTCAACGCGGGGGTAGTTTTCAGTCTTAAGTTGTGAAGCTGGTAAGAACCCTTGAATTCCTTGCCATTCGATAATAAGACCTCCTTTGTTTGCGTCTTTAATTGGAAGCTCTAGTATTGTTTTGTTTGCTATTGCGTCTTCCGCTTCTGCCCAGATAAGTGCCTGCCTAGCTTCTTTAAGTGAAAGCTCGATGTATCCGTCCATGCCCTCTGTATCAACAACCTTTGCCGCGATACTGTCTCCAACATTTACTTTACGTAAGATATCTCGTGCGTTCATAAACTCACGACCATAAATAATACCTGTTCCAAACGGAGGCAGGTCGATATAGATATGTGAGCGTTCGATAGCAAGTACTGGTCCTTCTATAAGGTCACCTATTTGTGGTGGGTTCTCAGACGCTTCTAAAAAGTCATCCATCTTAGACTTTGTGTCTAGTGGTGACTTTATTTTTTTAACTTCTTTTACTTCAGTTGGTGTCGTTTCTACAACAGTTTTAATTTCTTCAATATCTTTTTTTGATTCTGACCCCTCATGGTCAGTCTTTTTTCCAAATCCTAACATTGTGTATGTGATGTGCGTTGTACTACTAGCTGTTTACTCAGTGAAAGCATGTTCAAAAATTTCATTCTGGTTCTATATCCTTATATTTTGGCTACGAACTCGTTAAAAATTTCTCAGCGTATCTGTTGATATGCTTCAAACTTTTTTACTTCGTCTCGCTCAAAATCAAATAATATATACCCAAAAGCAAATCTTTGAACCTACTCCGTTCTCTATAAGTAGGGTTAGCAACGCGCATATGGTTAATTGATAATACTCTAAATGAGTTGTAGTACTATATCGGAAAATTAGGAGTTTAACAAGGGTTAAGTAGGTGTAGTTTCGAGAGAAGGTAGGAAAAAGAAAAACCCCCCGAAGCTGTGAAGCTAAGGGGGGCTGGCTCAGGTTTATGGGTGGACCTAAGTCATGTGCCGATCGTAGGACCGGCTTGGGGCCGTGTTGGCGTGGTAGCGCCGAGGGGGCTCCTTGCACCGGTCGTGTGACCGGTAGGGGGTGGAGCGTCATGTGACGCTCAGTTTCGCAACAGAAGATTGTTGTACGCACAAAGGACAATCCTTAGGCGGTAATCTTACTGCTACTGACGTAACCGGCCGGTCAGGTCGTGACGGCGCCGGCGGCCTGGGGAGACATGTTCAAAAAAGCTTTACCGGTAATGGCTGAATGGTCGGCGGATTTGCCGGGACTGGCGCCGTTGCGATCGTCGATCAGGCCGGTGATGTTTTCACTTTTATACAAACTGCTCTGCGAGCTATTAAGCCGATTCATTTTTTGGTGCTCCCTTTCAAAGGACAATATAATCCTGCTTCGAATATGACAACAGGATGTAGATATACTAGCACACTTAAAATACTTGTCAAGTTACTATTTCTATGACTTAATATCACAGCTTGTAGGTGTTAGCTTGTAGTTTTTAGGAGTCACGTTCACGTAAACAATGTGCGAAGCTTAGCTTCGCACATTGTTTGGGGCACTGCTGTTTGTAGCCAATCGCTTCACTCTTGGACAAACAGGTTGTATACTATTCTCATGATAATCACACACCATGGAGGAGAATGTATAAAAGTTACAAGAGGTGACACAACTATCGTGTTTAACCCTATTTCTAAAGAGTCTAAACTTGCTAGGCCTAAGTTTGGTGCGGATATTGTTCTCATAACAACAGCAGACAAAGATTTCAATGGAGTTAAGAGTGTGACACGTGGAGACAATGAGCCGTTTGTTATTCAAGGTCCTGGAGAATATGAGGTTGAAAGAATTTTTATAAAAGGATTCCCGTCAGTTTCGGGGTACGGAGGGTCAGAGCGCCCCAATACTATTTACATAGTCACACTTGAGGGAATGAACCTTTGCTTCCTTGGAGCTTTATCTGAAAGCAAGATTGACCCAAAGATTTTTGAAGATGTAGATGGTATAGATATACTTTTCGTACCAATTGGTGGTGAGGGAGTTCTTAATCCTTCGGAAGCTCATGGAGTTGGTGTTAAGCTTGAGGCGAATATAATAATCCCTATACATTACGATGGTATTGGTAAGAAGGATTCACTGAAAGCATTTTTGAAGGAGGGTGGTGCAGATAAAGCGAATCCTGTTGAGAAACTCACAATAAAGAAGAAAGATGTCGAGGGCAAGATAGGGGATATTGTTGTGATTTCTTCTTAAAGCAATTTTTAGTTGAGTTTATGAGAAATAATAATTGATTCTGATATTAGAACTTGCGCACTTTGATGCGGTTCGAGGCGCAAGTTAAAAATAAAAGAAGTCATATGAACATATGACGACTGATATTTTTAACGAAGTAACGAAGAAGTGCGCCAAGTGCGCGAGTTATAAAACATGTTTGATACATTGGAACGAATTCGAGAAAAGCCACGTAGACAGCGACAAGCGATAGCTTTTAGTGTCGCTGGTGTTATAACAGGGCTAATATTTTTACTTTGGGTAGTATCGTTTTTCGCTTCATTACAAAAAGGTCAAGATGTATCTGTAAAATCTAATAGTACTTTTAGTTTTGATGCATTTACTACCTCGTTTAATGAAGCCAGTGATACGTTTAAAGAGGGTGTTGGTATTATTAAGGAACAAATAGAAAATACTGCGGTGCAGTTAGATGACACTGAGTTTACTGGAAGCACTATCATAGAAGATAAAATATCTACTACTCCAGAAGAAAAACAAGCCTCTACGCAAGTAATAATAAAGGAAAAGAAGCAAGAAAATGAAATTACTCCATCAGGAGTTGAGATTATTTTAGTTGAATAATTAACTATCTAAGGCTGGACCTTAGTTAGTGTAGAAGGCTTATATGCCTTTAAGTTAAGGCGTGAATATGGTATAATGGATGACAATTAAAATTTATTTATGGCAAAAGACTCTGAAAAAAAATCAAAAAATAATTCATCAGATGGTGGAGAAAATTCAAATAAAGCAGTTGGTAGAATTATCAAACAGGGTATAAGCGCTGAAATGCAACAGGCATATCTTGATTATGCTATGACAGTAATTACATCGCGTGCACTTCCTGACGTGCGTGACGGACTCAAACCTGTTCACAGGAGGATCCTCTTTACCATGCACCAAATGGGTCTTTCTGCTTCGGGGCGATTCCGTAAGTCTGCTGCTGTAGTTGGAGACGTCATGGGTAAATACCATCCACACGGTGACTCTGCTATCTATGACGCTATGGCAAAAATGGCGCAAGACTTTACCTACAGGTACCCACTAGTTATTGGACAAGGTAACTTCGGTTCTGTTGACGGAGATGCTCCAGCTGCGATGCGTTATACCGAAGCAAAAATGTCAAAACTCTCTGGAGAGCTCTTAAAGGACTTAGAAAAAGACACAGTTAAGTGGCGTGCCAACTACGACAGTACAAGAAAAGAACCAGAAGTTCTTCCGTCTGCTGCACCTAACCTACTTCTTACTGGACCACTTGGTATTGCTGTTGGTATGGCGACAAATATACCGCCACACAACCTTACTGAGGTATCGGAAGCAACTATCCACCTTATTGATAACCCTAAAGCAACCACAGAAGACTTGATGAAGTTTGTTAAAGGGCCTGATTTCCCAAGTGGGTGTATTGCATATAATGAAAAGGATATACATAACGCATATGTTCACGGCAAGGGTGGTGTTGTGGTGCGGAGTACTACAGAAGTAGTAGAAGACTCTAAAGGGAATTTCCAGATTATAATTTCTTCTGTTCCGTATCGTGTTAACAAATCTGATTTACTTATCAAAATTGCTGACCTTGTGCGAGACAAAAGGCTTGAGGGTATTAAAGATGTGCGAGACGAGTCAACAAAAGAAACTCGTGTGGTTATTGACCTAAAAAGCACCGCTAACCCACAGACAGTACTTAACTACCTTTACAAGCACACACAGATAGAAGACACCTTCCACTACAACATGGTGGCTATTGTTGATGGTATTCCACAAACACTTTCTCTAAAATCTATCCTTGTTTCATTTATTGCACACAGAAAAGAAATAGTTACTCGCAGGACAGAGTTTGAATTAAGGAAAGCAAAAGCACGCGAGCATATATTACTTGGACTTAAGAAAGCGCTTGATCATATCGATGCGATTATCAAGACTATTAAGAAATCAAAAGACGCTCCAGCTGCACACGTAGCTATTAGAAAAGAATTTAAGTTCTCTGACCTTCAGGCGACCGCGATTCTTGAGATGAGACTGCAAAAACTTGCTGGGCTAGAGCGTAAAAAGATAGAAGACGAACTAAAAGATATACAAGCTTTGATAAAGTCACTCGGCGTGATTCTAGCAAGCGATAAAAAGATATTTGGAATTATTAAAGACGAGTTAACTGAGCTTATTAAAGTATACGGTGATGAGAGAAGGACAAAAATAGTAAAGCATGGTGCGAAGACACTTGCGCCTGAGGATTTGATAGCAGACGAAGAGAGCATACTTGTCTTTACAAAAGGTGGGTATATAAAGAGAACAAATCCAAGCGAGTACAAACGGCAAAAGCGTGGAGGGGTTGGTGTTGTAGATTTAAATACAAAAGAAGAAGATGTTGTGACAAAATTCCTTACCACAAGCACGCATAGCGACTTACTCTTTTTCACTGACAAGGGAAAGGTGTACCAGATACGAATGTTTGATATCCCAGAGGGTAAGCGAGCAACACGTGGTAAATCAATTATGAACTTCTTATCTATTTCACAAGACGAACAGGTGACATCTATCCTCGCTATGCCAAAGGAAATAAAGAAAGATGAACTATCTCTTATGATGGTGACCAAAAACGGTATCGCGAAGAAAGTTTCTGCAGATAATTTCCATGATGTACGAAGGAGTGGTTTGATAGCTATTACACTAAAGGGAGACGACACACTCATCACTGCTTCATTTGTAAAGAAAGGTGAGAATGCGTCTGTGGCAACACGTGGAGGTCAGTCGATTCGGTTCAACGAGTCAGATATCCGTGAGATGGGGCGTGGTGCCGCGGGAGTAAGAGCAATAAAACTTGGCAAAGACGATGTGGTCATAGGTGCAGAGGTTGTACACTCCGAATATGAGAATCCAGAATTGTTAGTTTTGACTGCTTTTGGGTATGGTAAAAAGACATCACTTAAAGAATATAAAATACAAAACAGAGGAGGGTCTGGTATCAAGACCGCAAAAGTGACCGCAAAGACGGGCAATGTAATAGCAATGGCTGTTGTAGATAGTGTTAAAGATTCAGAAGGGGAGATAGTTGCTGTGTCACAAAAAGGGCAGGTTATAAGAACTGGTATTGAAGAGATACCGTCACTTTCAAGACAGACGCAGGGGGTTAGGGTTATGAAATTGCGAGCGGGCGATAAAGTCGCATCGATGGTCTGCCTATAGAGAGAATTCCCAAATTTCGGTAAAATCGCATTAAAGATTATTCAGCATATGCCCGATATGCTTCGTAATTTTTAATGTAATTTTCCTAGAAATTTTGAAATCCTTTTGGAAGTCCAGAATTTCTAAATTTACGACTTCCTCGAACTTTATCCAAGCCTAGGAATTCTATTGGGTTTTCAATATTTTAAAATGCATTTTTGGAGACCAGGTCTCCAAAAACTATCAAAATACCTAAAATAAAGCCCCAGGTTGCGAAGCAATCGAGGGCTTTCGACTTTGTTTTCTTGTGAGTTTACGAGCTAGAAAACAAGAAGTGCCCTTGTGGTAAACCACTTATAGCCGCGCCACGGCATTGAATTATATAGTGATGCAAATGTCATGATATATTACGGTACACTTGACATGTTAATCTTATAATGTTAATTTCTTGTCAGAGTAAGTTCTCGCACCAGATCTTAACTTTACGCGTAGTTTTAAAGTTAAAACACTAATCAATATGGAGGACTGTATGACTAGTTGTACCAAAGAAGACACAAAAAAGCCGCTTGTTCATTTCAATAACTTTTATTGTTATTTACCTGGAGGTTTGTATCGTAATCCCAAGTTAGGAAAAAAGCAAAAATTATCTGATGATATAGATATTATAGCAGCTAAATTAGGGATTAACACAGGTGAGATTTACGATAAAATGATGCGTGGTCACCGTTTGGTAATGGAAGTAATCACTCTTTATAAAGAAGCTGACTACCCTGAAGAACTTCCTGAAGCTGACAAACTTGAAAAAGAAGCAAATATTCTAAGAGAAGAAGCTCACATAGAAATGATTCCTCTTTTTGAAGCCCTTCTACAGTTAGGATACGAACGAAATGAATTAATGGGATGACATATCCAACAATAACCGCCACTTCGGGTGAAACGAAAGAGAACCAAACTTCGTTTCGACGAGGGGTGGTTTTTCTTTTTACACAATTCCAGCCGCACTTGGCGGTTCGACCGCCAAGTTTGTTATACATGCGTGTATAACACAGTTAGCTGTTTTATATAGTGTGCGGGTATAATAGGTTAATGAAGTTTTCTGATCCTGAGTCGAATATTAAGCAATTTAAGCTAGAAACTGGTTCTCTGGTCGCTGACTTTGGTGCTGGTATGGGAGGTTACACCATTGCTTCTGCTCGAGCTGTTGGTAGACGAGGAGTTGTGTACGCTATTGATATACAACAAGATTTATTAAGCCGTATTAAAAACACAGCAAACAAAGAAGGGTTAGAGAACGTCGAAGTTGTATGGGGAGATATTGAGAAAGAGGGTGGGAGTGGTTTGTTAGAAGGTACTATTGATGCAGTAATCGCTTCCAATATATTTTTTTCAGTAGAAGATAAAAAAAGTTTTACAAAAGAAGTATCCCGAGTACTCAAACAAAATGGTAAAGTATTAGTAGTTGACTGGAAAGATTCCTTCGGCGGGCTAGGCCCTAAAAGCGAAAATATAGTGCCACTAAGTTTTGTAAAAGATTTATTTAAAGAAGAAGGTTTTAGTCTACTATTTAAGATACAGGCTGGTGCACATCATTATGGAGCAGTGTTTAAAAGATAGAACAAATGCTATATAAAATACTATGAATCCCGTACGAAATCACGGACACAGAAACAATATATGATAAATAAGTCGATAATTAATAGAATATTAAACATAGAGACAAGGGCTGTTTAAGTCCGTGTCCTATTTCGTACGGGATGAATAAATTAAGCGTATTTAAAATAGTTGTTACTGGAGCCTTTATATTTTTTACAGTGGTTGGAGTGATGCTCTTTGCTGGTGTTGGCGGGTTTGGAGGTGGCGGCGCTAATGTAGGCGAGGTAGTGATTTGGGGTACGTATGACGACAAGGTTATGGAGGCACTCATAAGAGAGGCTTCATTTAACGATGACCGTTTTGACCAAGTTACATATATTGAAAAAGATGTACGTTTTTTTGATGAGGAATTAGTAGAAGCCCTTGCGTCTCAGAGAGGTCCTGATTTGTTTTTCTTAAGCCAAGACACTATTTTAAGGCACGGGGATAAGATTTATCCAATTTCATATGACGTTATGTCACAGCGTGAGTTTAAAGATGCTTTTATTCAAGAAGCAGAATTGTTTTTAAGTGGGAATGGTATTACCGCCCTTCCTTTCACTGTTGACCCGTTGGTTCTTTATTGGAACAGGGATCATTATTCTCAAGCTGGAATATCTCGACCGCCACGGTTTTGGGATGAGATAGTGTCGTTTGCTCTTAATGGTTCATTAACAACACGTGGTGACAGTGGGGAAATATTTAAAAGCGCTTTGTCAATTGGAGAGTATCAAAACATTGCACATGCAAAAGAGTTACTCTCGATGTTGATACTGCAGGCAGGGGGTGATTTAGTATTAGTTGGAAGTAACGGTTCTTTGTCTTCGGGGCTAGTTCGTCAATTAAGTGATGGACAGGTGCCTGCTGAGAATGCTCTCCGTTTTTATACAGATTTTGCAAACCCCACAAAGACCATTTATACATGGAACCGTGCATTACCAGAATCAAAACAAGCCTTTGTATCCGGAATACTTTCTAACTACGTAGGTTTTGCGAGCGAGCTTTCATCTATAAGAGAAAAAAACGCCAACTTAAATTTCGATGTCGCTCTTGTTCCGCAGGTTCGAAGTAGTAACAATAATATTACCTTTGGAAATATTACAGGCTTAGCGATTCCAAGAACATCAAAGAATATTGCAGGAGCAATGCAGATAGCTTTTGCACTTACGTCTGACTCGGTCTTGCAGGATATGTCAGAAAAGACAGGCCTATCTCCAGTATCAAGGTCATTGTTAGCCAACAGGCCATCGGATCCATTTAAAGTTATTTTTGCCGACGCAGCGCTTCAGTCTCGTGCTTGGCTCGACCCCAGTGTAAGCAAGACAGATGAAATATTTAAACTAATGATAGAGTCAGTTGTTTCTGGTAGACTGAGGACGAGTGAGTCAGTAAGTACTGCCCATAAAGAGTTACAAAATTTGCTAAGATAAGTATTAGTCCCGTACGAAATCACGGACATTAAAATTATAATAAAAATGAAAAAGTTGACAATTAATATAAAATCTATACTTGTGGATAAAAATACTATAAGTCCGTGTCCTATTTCGTATGGGATTCAAAAAACATTAACAACATTTATTTTCTTTTTTATGGTTACAGTACCATATGCACTTGCAGCTGGTTTAGAAAACCCATTAGAAAATAGCGGTATCTATAGCTTTGAAAAATTTGTTGAGTTGCTTCTAAAGGCAGTTATTAATATAGGACTTCCAATAGCGGTGTTGTCTATTGTGTATTCTGGATTCCTTTTTGTTACAGCACAGGGTAATGTAACAAAGATTGAAGAAGCTAAGAAGACTTTTTACTATACAATTATTGGGGTAGCCTTATTCCTTGGTTCTTGGACATTGGCAATTATTGTAAGAAACACTATCGGACTTTTAACTGGATAAATTATGTTAAAAAGACTTACAATATTAACATTATCAGCACTTCTATTTATTCCAATGGTTACTTTCGCTGCTCCGCAGACTTTTCCTGAGCTTGTTGGGTTGTTGGTAGGTTTTATTAATTTAGCGGTTCCTATAATAATTGCGTTAGCAGTTCTTGGGTTCTTTTGGGGAGTTTCTCAATATATATTTTCAGCTGGAGATACTTCTAAGATAGAAGATGGCAGAAAGCTTATGATTTACGGTATTATTGCACTTTTTGTTATGGTATCTATTTGGGGTATTTTACGTCTTTTAAGTAATACTTTTTTAGGTTCTGGTGGTTCCACGCAACAGCAGTATACTCCAGGTGAGACTATAAGAATTTAGCTGAATTTTAGTGTGGTTTACTATATCCACACTGCTGGATTGCTCTTTAGTGCAATTATCGGCTATTATTACTCTATAATTATAATTGATTATTAGTAGAAGGTTTCTATTAAAAGAAATATTAAATAAATTTTATATGAAAACATTTTTTGTAGCGTTAGGATTGCTTATTATGCCACTAGTGGCTAGTGCTCAAAGTTTGGAAGCTGTGATGGGTACTTTTTCTAGCTTAATAAATACGGCAATTCCGTTGGTACTAGCTCTTGCAGTGCTTTATTTCTTCTGGGGGTTGGCTCAGTTCATATTTAATCAAGGAAGTGAGGATAAAAAATCCGAAGGGCGAGACATTATGATATATGGAATTATTGCTCTTTTTGTAATGGTTTCAATTTGGGGATTGATTAGAATGCTCCAATCTACTTTTAGTGTAACAGATCAGACTGTTATTATTCCTAAGGAAGTAAAGAGGTAATAGTAAGGTATGACGACAGACAGGCTTATCGATAACATAAATACGGTTATTATAAACCCGCTTATACTGCTTTTATTTGCAACTGCTTTCTTGTATTTCCTGTGGGGTATGACGGTCTTTATCTGGAAGGCAGATAGTGAAGACGACAGAAAAGAGGGAAAGGTACATATGTTGTGGGGTGTGATTGGTATGTTTGTTATGATCGCTGCACTCGGTATCGTCAGACTTATGGAAAATATGTTCGACTTGCCAATATAGTAATAGTGTTGTAGTATTAAATTATATGAAAACATTTTTTGTGGCGTTAGGATTGCTTATTATGCCACTAGTGGCTAGTGCTCAAAGTTTGGAAGCTGTGATGGGTACTTTTTCTAGCTTAATAAATACGGCAATTCCGTTGGTACTAGCTCTTGCAGTGCTTTATTTCTTCTGGGGGTTGGCTCAGTTCATATTTAATCAAGGAAGTGAGGATAAAAAATCCGAAGGGCGAGACATTATGATATATGGAATTATTGCTCTTTTTGTAATGGTTTCAATTTGGGGATTGATTAGAATGCTCCAATCTACTTTTAGTGTACAGGATCAAAATGTGATTATACCAGGTGTGATAGAGAGGAGAGGAAGTGGAGGTGGTAACTTTTATTCTCATTATAATGATAATGTTTCTTTTTAAGTTCGTGAAACAAAAAACACCTAGTGTAAGCTAGGTGTTTTTTGTTTTATGTGCGCGAGAGAGGACTTGAACCTCCACATCTTGCGATACCTTTTACTATGTTCTATAAAAAATAGACACTGTGCGCGAGAGAGGACTTGAACCTCCATGGGTTGCCCCACTAGTTCCTAAGACTAGCGCGTCTACCAATTTCGCCACTCGCGCACACTATCAATTTTTTATAACGAACATTTCCTCACTCGACGGGGACAAACAGTGTTTAAACACTGTTTGTCCTACCAATTTCACCACTCGCACATTAATATGTGTCCACTAGTATAGTTTAGTATTGATTTTGTTTCAAGTGGTGTTTGTTTGATTTATTCCGAGCGATGCATCGTACCAAAATATCACTCCGTCTCAGACACGAGTACATACAAAAAGCAGTGTACCTCGTCATCACAAGTTGTTAATTTAAAGGACTCGGCGCAGGTTTCTAAATTCGCAAACCTTATTTTATCACTTAGTCACCACAAGTCACTAAATAGATTTTTTCGCTTCGCTTGAAATCTACTAAGTGCTTTTGGTCTGGGCTCGCGGTTTTGTTGTCTTAGGAAAAACAGGCAACAAAACATTGCTCCGTCTCGGACAAGCTCCACAAGCAAAGCAGTTTGCTTGTTAAAGCAAAATACGCCATAGGTATAGCGTATTTTGTTTTGCGCGTGTCCGCCCAGCAGGACTCGGTCACGAATCACTAAATATTTTAGTCCAGGTATTCCTGAAATATTAAGTGTTCTCGACCCCGACTCAGCCCTCTCTCGTGCTTTGGCACGCGGGCTTCCGTCTTTCGAGTCCAGTGTAGAAGAAATGAAATAAAATACTCCCACAAAAATGGGAGTATTTTATTTCATTGTCCGCCCAGCAGGACTCGAACCTGCGACCCACCGCTTAAGAGGCGGTTGCTCTACCAACTGAGCTATAGGCGGATGTTGTGTAATATAACAAGAGTTATAGTAACAGAAAAAGGTTACAAAACAAATTTGTTTTTCTATTAGAAGCGGGAGTTGGTCACGAGTTACTAAGTGCTATGCACTAAGTACTCTCGACCCCGACTCAGCGACAAGCCTGCTCCGTTTCACTACGCATCTTGTATACCGCTTCCGTCTTTCAACTCCCGCTCCCGGCTACAAAAGAAAATCACCTCGTCTTCTCAGACGAGGTTCATTTCTCTTTGTGCCGGGAGCGGGAGTTGAACCCGCATGGGCTTACGCCCACAACATTTTAAGTGTTGCGTGTATACCAATTCCACCATCCCGGCATATTTACGTAAAAATATTTTTGTCGTTTGAAGACAAGATATTTTAACTTGAGACCACGGCGGGATCTGCACCCGCGTATGGCGGTTTTGCAAACCGCTGCGTTAACTACTTCGCCACGTGGTCAGTATTCTATTATACTAAACTTTCTACATTATTCTTCTACTTCCTGTGAAATCTCATCGATTCTTTGGCGATGTTTTTCTCCTTCGTCTATTTTGAAATCAACGAAGGGTATTCTCCTTAAATGAAGGCGAGACTTTAAATATGATTTAAAGTCAGCTCTTTTCCTGCGTGTGAAATGAAGAACTTGTTCTTGTTGATCATCAGGAAAAACTGTAAAAAATACAGTAGCATTACTGAAGTCTTTTGAAATTGTTGCGTTAGTCACGGTAATAAGTGACGTGTGATTAGATTCCCTGTTAAGAAAATCGGCAGCAGCTTCTTTAACAAGTAATGATACCTTTAAAGTTCTATCGGACATAATTATGACTTATGCACTCGGCGCATTTCTTCGTCACTTCATGAAAAATGTCAGACGCCATATGTATAATATGCCTTTTTCCATTTTTCACTTGTGTCTCAAACTGCATCCGAGTGTAGTAAGTCATAATAGTAACTTACTTTTTAACGATAATAAAGCTTTCAATGGTGTCGTTTGGAGCTAATTCAATACGTGAATCTATTTGTGCTCCAAACTCGCTTCCTTCTTCAACTTCCTTAGTTGCGGCTTTTTGTTGTTGTAGTCCAATAACAGTTCCAGTGCCTATGCGGTTGTCGCGTCTGGTTATATTAACAACACTACCAACTTTAATGGATCCTGTATTTACCTTACCGCCTACTACTTGCTTATCTTTGTTTTTGCTAAATATTTTTAGAAGAGTAGCACTTCCAGTTGTCTCCTCAGTGTTTATTTTAGGGGCTTGTTGTTTTATTTCTTCTTCAAGCCACTTAGCCAGCTTATAGATAATATCAAACGAATGTATTTTGATACCGTTTCTTGTGGCGAGATCTAGAGCAGCTTTATCTGTACCTACATTAAAAGCGATTATCAATAAGTCGGGGCTACCAAGAGCTAGTTTTATATCTCCTTCTGTTACTGTACCAACGTTTCTTTGTATTATCTTTATCTCTACGCGCTCGTGTGATATTTTATTAATTTCATGTTCTATTGCTTCAATTGACCCAAGCACATCTGCGCGGAGCGCTATTGGTATTAATTTTATTTCGCTGTCGCGAGCTATTGTTACTGGTGCAGATTGCTTCTCAGTCTTTTTGTTTTCTTCTTTATACGCCAGAGCTACTTTCTCAGCTTCCTTTTTAGAATTATAAGTATTAAATAATTCCCCAACTTTTGGTGTGACATTGAACCCTATTATATTAATTGGGGTAGAGAACTGCGCCTCTGCAATGCTTTTACCTGTAAAGTCTTCCATTATTCGAACAGGTGACACACTTTCTCCTGATTGAATGAAATCTCCTTTCTTTATGTATCCATCTTTAATAAGTAGCGTGGCAGATATTCCTTTTTTGTTGTCACGGTGAGACTCTAGTACAACACCTTCTGCTTTTTTATTTATGTCCCCAGTAAGCTCTGCCATGTCTGACACAAGGAGCATCATATCGAGGAGGTCATCCACACCCGTGCCTACTTTTGCTGATATAGCTACCCATGGTATATCGCCACCAGCCCCCTCAAGATAAATCTCATGTCCAAGTAAGCTCGTCTTTGTACGTTCAATATTTGCTTCTGGTTTGTCGATTTTATTGATAGCAATTATAAATGGAATACCATTATCTTTAATAGTTTTATACGCTTCTAGTGTTTGAGTCTTCACTCCATCTTCTGCTGAAACTACTAACACTGCTATATCAGCAACCTTGCTACCACGTGCTCGCATCTTTGAGAATGATTCGTGTCCAGGGGTATCAAGGAAAGTAATTTTCTGCACTGTGCCTTCTTTGTCTTTATGTTCAACTTCGTATGCTGAAATGTGTTGCGTTATACCTCCAGCTTCACCCTCTACTACATTGGTCTTTCGGATATAGTCAAGAAGCGCTGATTTCCCATGATCAACATGTCCCATAACCACAATAACTGGAGCCCTCTTAGTTTTGTTTTCTTTATCCATATTATTATATTTTTTAGTCTCCGATCTCCGGACATGATATCTTGAGAGATATCAGACACGATTCCTTGCGAGGATGATCGGTCTCCGGACACGATTCCTTGCGAGGAATCGCATAAGTCTGTATACATTCTTACTTTTTATCACTCACTATTTTTTCTTTACGTTCGTAATTTTCATAGAAGAGCGCACCTTTTCTATTGATTCTTTTTCTTCATCAGTCAACTCGTGTGTAGAAGTAAAATTAACGATTGGTTTTGAGAAGAAGCTCATTCTGTCTCTCGCGTGTAATGTTGACAGCACAACACCATTACCTGACTCATCTAAAAATACTGTAGAAAAGCTTTGGTTGCCTCCAGAGCCCATACCTTTAAAAGGATTAAATCGGATAGTCTCTATACCCTGAACGCTTCGCGTTAGTCGTTTCTCAACAAGCTCAAGGTATTGACCTATCTCCTTTCTAAATTGGTGTAGCTCATCATGACCTTCTTTTATATGTACTATGGTGTCTTCTAGGCTACGAGCATCTCTACCAGATAGAAGTCGACGTAATTTAATCTCGATACGAATATTCCATATGATAGATATAAGCGCAATTGCAATAAGCGCATATATTACTATTTCAGTATTATTTGAGAGTAATGCTGTCATGTGAAATTATCGAGGTTATACGTGGGGGCGCTTTTAATGTACTAAAGACCCAAAGCCACAAAAGGCTTTATAAATAGGCATTATACACTCTACATACTGTTTTGCAAAAGGTACTCACACATTAGAACCATGACAATACTAGTGTGTGGGTATACAATAGTGTGAATGAAAAACCTAATAAGCAAATTACGACACTATTTTTCTTGGACATCTTCTAAAGAGAGAAGAATATATTTAGATTATTCAGCTTCAACACCTCTTGAGCCACGTTTTCTTAAAAAAATGGAACCGTACTTTAGTATACATTTTGGAAATGCAGGGGCGCTACATAAAGAAGGGGAAATATCTAAGCGGGTACTAAATGAATGTAGGAAAGGTATTGCAGATTCAATCCAGACCACACCAGAAGAAATAATTTTTACATCAAGTGGAACAGAGGGAAATAATTTAGCTATTATAGGGCATATAAGTGCATTGATTGAAGAAGGTGGAGAGTTAAAAGATATTCATATCGTTACAAGCTCAGCGGAGCATCCGTCAGTACTTGACTGCTTCACTTTTTTTAGAGACAAGGGCGTGTCGGTGGACATGGTTGATTTTGAGGAGAATGGAGTTATTGACCCTAAAGCAGTGCGAGCAATTTTGAGAAAAAAGACGCTGTTTGTTTCTATATCGTATGTGAATAATGAAATAGGCACAGTTCAGCCAATTAAAGAAATAGCTAAAGAAATACGAGCACACGAAAAAGAAATGGGCACTAAGATAATTTTCCACACTGATGCTAGTCAAGCCCCACTTTATTTTGACTGTATACCAAAGAATATAGATGTTGATTTGATGACAATAGATGGACAGAAAGTTTATGGACCGAAGGGTGTCGGTTTTTTATATAGACGAAAAGGTGTAAACCTTGAATCGATAATGAAAGGAGGAAACCAGGAACATGGACTACGTCCTGGTACAGAGAATATACCACTTATTGTTGGCATGAAAGAGTCATTTGTTGAAGCTGTGCTACATATAGAAAAGGAAGTAAGAGAAATATCAGAATTACAAAAATATTTTTTAGAGAAGTTAAAACAACATATTCCAAAAGCTGTACTTAATGGTGACTCAAAACTCCGCTCACCAAATAATGTAAATATATCAATTCCGGGAATTGATAATGAGTACTTAATGATTGCACTGGACGAGCACGGTATTGCTGTGGCAACTAAAAGCGCATGTCTAGGACATGGAAATGGAAAATACTCATACGTAGTAGCTTCCCTTTATAAAGACGAAGGTTTTGGTATAAAAATGGCAAAAAGTTCCATAAGGTTTTCTTTTGGAAGGGGAGTTAAAAAGAAAGATATTGATTACGTTATCTCGGTACTCGTGGATGAAGTGAATAAGTTTGACAAAGCTGGATTATAGTGGTAATCTTTAATTAGAGTAATAGATTATTTATATTGTGTAAAAAACTTACATAGACATGTTCTAAAAGGTTATGTATCATAGTCTCATATGGATATTGAAAGACTTACAAAATCACAGACTGTACTACTTGTTTTGCTTGTGAGTTTTGTTACGTCAATCGCAACTGGTATAGTGACAGTAACTCTCCTTGAAGAAGCTTCACCTGTTGTTACTCAAACAATAAATCGAGTAGTTGAAAGAACTATCGAGAGGGTTGTTCCAGGCGAGACTCAGACAGCAACAGTAATAGAGACTGAGAAAACTATCGTGGTAAATGAGGAAGACCTTGTTATCCAAGCTATTGAGAAAAATAAAGACAAGATTGTAAAGATTTACCAAAAAACTGCAAACGACCCTGTGTATGTTGGAGTAGGAGTGATTGTTTCAAAAGATGGAGTGGTTGCAGTGGCAACAGACAGTTCAATCTTAAATCAAGATAGGTTATATTCTGTAACGCTATCAAGCGGTAAAGAAATATCTGGAGATGTTGTTGCGGGTACGTTAAGTAAATCAACTGCACTACTACAACTCACCTTTACCAAAGAATACGGTGTTGTACCTGGGAGTATAAAATACGGAAACATAAATAATCTTAAACTTGGACAGACAGCACTTACTCTTAGTGGTGTTAAAAGGACAAGTATCGCACTAGGAATAATCTCTGGTCTTGATGAGAAGGAGGAGGTTCTAGAGGTAGCAGAAGGTTCGACAGAAGAGCCTAAAACAATATCAGTCCTTACAGCAATAGAAACAAATATAAGTAGTAGTAAGATAGAAAAAGGGGGAGTAATACTTAATATATTTGGAGAAGTTGTTGGTATAAGTACAAGAGAAAGTCGCATACATGGAGTCGGTGACTTTACTCCAATCCAAACAGTGCGGTCTCAAATCATAGAGCTTGCAGCAAATGTAGTTGGGGTAGAATAGGGTAGTAATTACTGTATAATCTACTACGTCTATATTTTCTAATAAATAATTTTATGACCCCATTTAATAATTTTACAGCTAAAGCAAAAGATGCAATAAAAAAGGCTCATGAGCTGGCTATTGAGCGTGGGCAAAACCATATCAATCCACTACATCTTCTTACTGCTCTCGTGTTTCAAGAAGAGAGCATGGTCCTTTCTATTCTTGAGAGAATGGAGGTAGATACTATTTTACTTACAGACGCACTCTTAGAGGCTATTGAGGGCAGTGAAGGAGGAGGAGTACTTTCGTCCCCATCATATCAATTGTATTTAACGCCAGAGCTCGCCACTGTACTTGAAGATGCAAACAAAGTCGCAGAGAGTTTTAATGATTCGTTTGTTTCAACTGAGCATCTATTAATAGCTATAATAGACAATCCAGGACAGACAAAAAACATACTTGGACAATTCCAAATCAACAGAAACTCAGTACTTAATATTTTTAATGAATTACGAGAGAGTGACGACACCGATGCCACGGCGCCAAAACAAAATAGAGCTATTGCTCGCTACACAAGAAGTCTCACAAAGCTTGCGTCAGAAAATAAACTAGACCCTGTTATTGGGAGAGATAATGAAATCACACGTGTTATTCAGATTCTCTCACGAAGAACTAAAAACAATCCTATCTTAATTGGTGAAGCTGGTGTAGGTAAGACAGCTATTGCAGAAGGGTTGGCACAACGAATGGCATGCGGGGACGTACCAGAATCTCTAAAGGGAAAAGAGTTAGTCACTCTTGATCTAGGCATGCTTATTGCTGGAACAAAATATCGCGGAGAGTTTGAAGAGCGCCTTAAAAATATTATGAAAGAAGTAGAGCGTGCCCAAGGTGACATAATTCTTTTTATAGATGAAATACATACCCTTGTTGGAGCAGGTGCAGCAGAAGGATCTATGGATGCCTCAAATATGTTAAAACCAGCCCTAGCACGTGGAGATTTACGTGTTATCGGTGCTACGACCCTTAAAGAATATCAAAAACATATCGAGCGAGACCCTGCGCTGACTCGACGTTTTCAGCCTGTGCACGTTAATGAGCCTTCGGAAGAAGATGCTATCGCGATACTGCGTGGATTAAAAGAAAGATATGAGCTATTCCACGGAGTTAGTATTACTGACGATGCACTTATCGCCGCAGTTTCTTTAAGTTCAAGATATATCTCTGACAGGTTTTTGCCGGACAAAGCTGTTGACCTTATAGACGAAGCTGCTTCTGCTCTTCGTATTTCTCTTGAGAATAAACCACCAGTGCTTGAGGAAGCTCACCGTAGAATATTACGACTTGAGATAGAGAAGGAAGCATTAAAGAAAGAAACTGCCTCAGGAAATAAAAAAGCAAAGGAACGAACAAAGAAAATAGAAAAAGAAATTTCTAATTTAAAAGAAAAGACTTCTGAGTTAGAGCTAAAATGGACAAATGAGAAAGAGGTTTTAAATGATATAAAAATACTAAAGACAGAACTCGATGAGTTAAAAGTAGAGGCAGACAGCGCGGAAGCTGTTGCTGACCTTTCTCATGCTGCTGAGATTCGTTATGTGAAGATTCCACGACATAAAAAAGACTTAGCTACCAAAGCAAAGAGACTCAAGAAGCTTCAAAGCTCACGAAGAATAATAAAAGAAGAAGTCTCAGAAGAAGATATTGCGGACGTGGTAGCAAGGTGGACACATATACCAGTGAAGAGGATGTTAGAAGAAGAAGCAGAAAAATTGAGTAGAATGGAAGAAGAGCTTAAAAAGCGCATAGTTGGGCAAGACAATGCCGTTAAGCTTATTTCTGATGCAGTAAAACGCTCACGTGCTGGCATTTCAGACCCTAATCGACCTATTGGCTCTTTTCTTTTTCTTGGACCAACAGGGGTAGGAAAGACAGAATTAACAAAAGCTTTAACACAATTCCTTTTTGACGACGACAGTGCTCTTATACGAGTTGATATGTCTGAATATATGGAGAATCATTCGGTATCAAAGATGATTGGTGCTCCTCCAGGATATGTTGGACATGAAGAGGGGGGAAGTCTAACTGAGCTTGTTCGACATCGACCATATTCCGTATTACTTTTCGATGAGATTGAGAAAGCACATCCTGAAGTGTTTAACATTTTACTTCAAGTTCTTGATAGTGGTCATTTAACTGACGCAAAGGGACGCAAAGTAAACTTTAAAAACACAGTTATTGTACTTACATCAAACATAGGCGCGCGACATATTGATAATATGACTAAGTTTGGTTTTAGTAATAGCGGAGATACAGATGAGACAGAATACGATGATACCAAAGGAAAGGTATTGCGAGAATTAAAAGATCATTTCAGGCCAGAGTTCTTAAACCGACTCGATGAGATTTTAGTATTCGATATTTTGTCTCCAGAAGCAATAGAAGACATCGTAAAAATTCAAGTAGATATTGTAAAAGAGCGATTACTTAATAAAGAAATCAAACTAAATGTATCCTCTGAGGTACTCTCATATCTAGCAAAAGAGGGATATAACCCACAGTACGGTGCGCGACCACTTAAGCGACTTATACAATCAAAGATATTAACTCCTATTGCGGGGATGATGGTTTCTAGAGGTGTTATGGGTGGTGGAACTATTTCAGTAAATCTTAAGGACACAGAGACAAATGAAACTAAAGAAATCCTTCCTTCAGAAAGAGAATTTGTATTTAATATAAAGAAAAAACAAACAAAAGCACGACGTACGCCTGTGCGTACTCGCGCGAAGAAGCAAAAAGTAGTAGTATAATTGCTACTCAATGACTAGTGAGTGCAAATGCGTCGGTGGCGGAGTGGTCAATCGCATCAGACTGTAAATCTGACGGGCATAGCCCTACGCAGGTTCAAATCCTGCCCGGCGCACAGAAATGTAAAAAAACGAGGTTGGTTCCTCGTTTTTTACGTTTCTGTGAAGCGGAGCGATGTAACGATTTTTCTTTTTCCTTAAAAATTGTTACCGCGAGCTAGGGCAGGAGGTTCTTAGTGAACGCAGTGAGCTTAGAAACCTGCGCCAAATAAATAATACAAAATCACCCAATGTGAAAGCATGGGGTGATTTTGTTTGTCACGCCAGGCAGGATTTGAAAATATTAACCACTTCATCCACCTTGTAACCACCACATTTTACATATATCATTAAATGCATTATGAAAAACATAACCATAATACTCGTTATCGCCTTTATATTGGTTACTGGGCTTGGTGTGTTTTTTATCTCTCCAGAGATTTCCTATGCCCAAGGGGGACTTGTTCCGTGCGATGGACCAGAGTGTAATATGTGTCACTTAGCATTACTAGCTGAAAACGTTATCAATTTTATAATAAAAGTATCCTTTGCGGTTGTTGCACTTTTGTTTGCATATGCAGGATTTCTTTATTTCACTGGAGGGAGTGATCCGGGGAGAATATCTAACGCTAAGAGTATATTCACTAATGCATTTATAGGAATTATAATTATTCTTACGGGATGGTTAGTGGTAAACGTTCTACTTACAACCTTAACTGGAGACGGTGTAGGTAAGATTACTGATGTACTCAAGGGCGTTAACTGTAATACTTCATCATCCCAAACATCAACACAGTCCAATACTCTAATAAAGGACACATCACCAGTGAAAGTAAATAGTAGTGTACAAGAATATGGGCCATCCTTTTAATATCTTATATAAACAGCCTTAATTCATTGACTTAGTATAGATTATCGCATATAGTGTGTGAGTTAAATTGAATATATAAGTAAAACATATGTCACAAGATAGACTATTAAAACTGAATTGCCAGGACTGCAAAAGAGTTAATTACTGGACAAGTAAAAACAAGAAACTAGTTGAGCGAAAGATTGAGCTCAAGAAGTTTTGTAAGTGGTGTAGAAAGCAGGTGGTTCACAAAGAAGCCAAGAAGTAAAAAACTTCATATTTTTACTATAAAAAACCACTTGGCTCACAAGTGGTTTTTGCGTTATAGTAATGTGACTTGTAGTTTATTAGTAAAATATTGGGCCTATAGTTCAGTGGTAGAATAACGGTTTCCAAAACCGTCGACCGAGGTTCGAGCCCTCGTGGGCCCGCAATAACAGATTCCCAACATTATTTCATTAAAATGGTGCTTTTCAATATTTTTTGTTAAGGTAGACTTGGTACCGCATAATGCGACACCTTTGATCTTTGAAAAACTGGTACTCCATGAAAGGAACACCACAATGACCAATTTTGAATTTACTGAAGCACAAGCTGAGCACGCTTTACAAGTAGTTCTTGATCTTATGAAAGAAAGCCGCTTCTTTTTGTACGACCATCGTTCAAGCGACGACAGTTTATATCATTTTGACCCAGATGTTTTTGCACTTGCAATTAAGTTGAACAAAAAAATTAAAGACGTTTACGTAAGAGCTCGCAAGCATGGTGAAAGCATGATTTCAGAAGCAGAATTTAATCTTGGTGTTGCAAGACCTGACCTTGGCAACGGCAAATCTCTTGTGCAATGTAACCGTTATACTGGAGGACTCGACATCTATAGCGTCTTTCCGTTCACTGAATTTACTCAGCTCATACCTCCTTCCTTTAAAGTACTCGAACAAGAACTACTGAACCAACTCATGGGTGACAAGACTGAAGACGACTATTCACCCAAAGAGATGCGAGATCTCAATGATTGTTCAAGTAAGCTGGCACGAATTATCTGGGATGAGCTATCCTCACTTAGGAAGTCTGACCCTGAGAATGTGCGAAGTGTTGTGATCATGAAAACAAGATTCCATGCTGTTAACGGTGATGCAAATAAAGATTTCATGCTTGGGAAAGTTTGGGAAATTCAAGAGTTTCCTAATGCACTTGGGTACTTGTTTTACAAATACTCAATGCAAACACAGTTAGTTGATCCTGGTTATGTAGTTTTCAGTACTTCACGAGACGCACACGTGAATATGTATTATACGGATGAAGAACGTTTTACAATAGACTTCTCAAAAAAAGGAAGATATTGTGTCAAAGTCCATTTTGCAACAGTACTTTAAATAAATTAAGCCCAGTCGCATTGCGACTGGGCTTCCTTTTTTAAGCCATTATTAATGTAAGAACTTTGAAACTTCTTTCTCTATTTTCTTAATTTCAGTCAGTTTAAACCATTTAATTTTTTTACCTCTCTTGAACCATGTTCGTTGACGTTTTGCGTATTGTCGAATTTTTATTTTTAGACTTTCTATCATTTCATCTTTGGTTATTTCTCCTTTAAGATGACGTGCCATGTATCTATATTCAAGTCCAAGTGACTCCATTCGTTTCCACGATAGACCATTTTTATGAAGTCGCGTAGCTTCAGCTAACATTCCTTTTCGTAATCGAGACATAAGTCGTTTATTAATTCTTTCTTCAAGAACTATTTTATCTACATCTATACTGATTTTAAGGACTTTATATGGAGACTTAGACGTACTTTTCGGAGTTTTTCCTATAGCATTAGCTATTTCGATAGAGCGAATTATTTGTGGAATATTGTATTGGTCTATTACTTGTGCACGCTCTGGATCAAGTTTTTTAAGTTTAGCTAACAGTTCTTTGTTTGAAAGTTTTTCTAAGGAAGTCCTTAGTTTTTTATTTGGTGGTACATTTGGAAGAGAAATCTCTCCTAAAAGTGCACTTAAATAAAACCCTGTTCCGCCAGCAAGAACTGGAACCTTGTCTCTTTTTAAAATATCCAATATTGCCTTATTTCCAACTTTGACGAAATCAGAAGCTGTAAATACTTTTTTTGGATTTGCTACATCAAGTAGATGGTGGGGGATTCTTTTCATTTCTGTTTTTGTGATTTTACCAGTACCGATATTGAGTCCTTTGTATACCTGCCTTGAGTCAACAGAAATAACCTCGCCATTAAATTTTTTAGCTATTTCTACAGCTAGGTCGCTCTTTCCAGAAGACGTTGGTCCTACGACCGTTATTATTTTAGGTTTTTTGATAGTCATTCTTTGTGGTCAATACTGTATGGTATAATATGGCACATAATTAATATAATCAAAGATAACATATCATGGATAATCGCAAAATGGAGGGGAACAAGGTCCCAGATGTAGTATTTAAGACACGTGTGCGTGATGAGAGTGTCGAAGGAAGCAATCCTTTCAGGTGGCAAGATGTTTCAAGTGACGACTTATTTAAAGGTAAAAAAATTGTAGTGTTTGCACTTCCAGGAGCATTTACTCCTACGTGTTCTTCTACTCACTTGCCAGGATACGAGACTTTATATGATGAACTCAAAGAACTTGGGGTGGATGAAGTATATTGTCTTTCAGTAAATGATGCATTTGTAATGTTTCAGTGGGGAATAGCTCAAGGTGTAGAAAACGTAAAATTAATCCCAGATGGCAATGGTGATTTCACTCGTGGTATGGAGATGATGGTAAAGAAAGACAATCTTGGATTTGGAGATCGTTCTTGGAGATACAGCATGTTCGTAGACGACAGTGTCATTAAAAAGATGTTTATAGAAGAAGGTCTCTCAGACAATTATGAAGAAGATCCTTTTGAAGTGAGTGATGCAAACACAATGGTTAATTATCTTAAAGAACAACAGTAAGAGGGAAGTTAATCAAAAAAGAAAAAACGGCGACCTGCGAGGGTCGCCGTTTGACGTTGCATAAAAATAATTAGCAATTACCGCCCGCTTCACGCATTTGGTCGCGCAGTTTTTTGGCTTCTTGGGCGGAGGCTTCTACATAATCATCTTCTTGGCTTGCCTCTGTAACTCCAGAAGATGAATTTACAGCAATTGAACCTGAACCTGAAAAAGCAGCTTTTACAGTTTCTTCGACGAACCCTCATCCCTTGCGAGACACGATTTTGAGTCCATATTTAGTTTTCTATACAAAGTGCTGGAGGAGGGACTTGAACCCTCAAGCCTTGCGGCATACGATTTTGAGTCGTACGTGTATACCAATTCCACCACTCCAGCGATGAATAGAGTGTACAGTAATTTTATTCCAGAGACAATTTAATGTTACAATGGTAATTAATTATGGAAGAATTTTATAACAATTCAATATTTTGGGTAGAAGTTGGAAAGGTTCGACCAAATCCATTTCAACCACGTAAAGAGTTTAACGCTGGTAAGTTAGAAGAACTTGCTGACTCTATTCGTCAATATGGAATACTCCAACCTCTTGTCGTTACTCGCCACGAGATTCAGAAGGAAGACGGTGGACTATCTACTGAGTACGAGCTTATAGCAGGAGAACGACGCTTGCGAGCTTCTTGTATCGCAGGACTTCCTCAAGTCCCCGTCATAATCAGGACGAGTAATGAGACTGACAAAATGAAGCTGGAACTAGCAATTATTGAGAATCTTCAACGAGAGGATCTCAATCCAATTGATAGAGCACGTGCATTTAAACAGCTTGTAGATAAGTTTGGCTTAAAGCATGGAGAAGTTGGTAAGAAAGTAGGAAAGAGTCGTGAATATGTTTCAAATACCATAAGACTACTTAATATGCCTGACGAGGTACAGCAGGCTATTTTAGATGGAAAGATGTCCGAAGGTCATGCAAGGCCAATCTTAATGCTTACAGGAAGAGATGAAGAACAACACACACTCTTCAAAGAGATTTTGTATAAGAAACTTACTGTACGAGAAGCAGAGAGTATTGCACAACGTATAGCGCAAGACAGAGTCCGTAAAAAGAAATATGCAATTGACCCAGAAGTAATAGAGCTCGAAAAGCAACTAACAGATACTCTTGGTACACGTGTTCAGATAGAACAACGTGACGATGGTGGAAAGGTGCACATTGACTACTTTACTATGGATGATCTTCACAGCATTCTTGAAAGAATAAATAGAGAAATAGTTACGAAAACACACGATGGCACTGTTAGTGAAGATGAAAAAACTGAAGAAAAGAAAGAAGAAGAATTTATTGAAAGACTTGTTTCATTTACGATTCCTTCCGGAGAAGGAATCGTGCCCGAAGGCCAAGGAACACAAGACAGTTCTGACACACCTAAAGAAATATTATCCACTGACACAGTAAAAACTGATTCCATAGAAGATGTGCCATTAGACGACCGTTCAGAAAACGAGAAAGAGGACGACGGGAATGACGAAGACCTTTATTCTGTAAAGAATTTTTCTATTTAGATCTATTCTATATGGTTTTAAGTGAGAGTTGCTCTAATATGGCGTTTCGCCAGAGTAGTCTTCACAAAGTCTAACCACTTCCTTGTAGGCTTACTTTTTTCTTTTGTCTGTATTTCAACTATATCGCCATTATGAAGTTTAGTATCAAGAGACGCCATTTTACCGTTTACTAGGGCCCCAGAAACATGGTTACCTATATCGGAGTGTATAGCATAAGCAAAATCAATTGGACTTGAATCTATGGGCAGATCAATCACATCTCCTTTTGGCGTAAAACTAAAAACACGATGACTGAAAAAGTCAGTTTTGATTTCTTTTAAGTACTCTTCTTTTTCTAATTCTGTTGAACTTATGTCTTCTTCAGCAACCTGTTTAATCCATTTTGGTATATCCTCTTTAGCTTTTTGTTTAGCCTTTAAAGTATCGCCATATTTTTTTGTCCTAATGTTTATACTAGGAATAAATTGACGTATCCAATCTATGCCAATGTTTTTTTCACCGCGACTTTTCGCTTTATATGAAATGTGCGAAGCTATTCCAAATTGTGCCTCGTGATGCATTTGTTCTGTACGAATCTGAATCTCAATAGTTCCTTCTGTTCCTGTAAATACAGTGGTATGAATACTTTGATATCCGTTTGGTTTAGGAAATGCAATATAGTCTTTAATTTTACCTGGAAGAGGTCTCCATATACCATGAACTACCCCAAGGACTTTGTAACAGTCACTTACTGTAGGTACAATAATACGGAGTGCTGAGACGTCATGTATTTTTGATATATCAAAGTTTTTTCTTTCAAGTTTCCGATGCAAACTATAGTGTCCTTTAATACGTTCCTCACTTCTAAAATTAGTAAAACCTTCCTTGCCAAGAGCTTTTTTAATGGTTTTAAGAGTTTTTTGTAAATGCTTTTCTTTGCCACTACTTCTTTCTTTAAGTAGTTTATAAATATGTTTGCTTTCTTTTGGATACACATATGGAAAAGCCAAGTCCTCTAAATCTTTACGAATACTACCCATTCCAAGACGGTGCGCTATTGGTACATATATTTCGAGTGTTTCGTGAGCGATGCGCAACTGTTTTTCTTTTGACACATACTGCAGCGTCTTCATATTGTGCAATCGATCAACAAGTTTAATAATTAATACCCTTATATCCTGACTTGTGGCAACGAATAACTTACGCAGGCTTTCATTATGTCGATCAGCGCCATGGTATCGAACAGAACTTAGTTTAGTAACTCCTTCAACAAGGAAAAGAATTTCCTCACCGAATTGCTTTTTAATGTCGTCAGCTGTAACGGTCGTGTCCTCTATTGTGTCGTGAAGTAAGCCTGCGGCTATGGTGCGTGGACTCATGGTCATCTCCGCTAGATTTAGACCAATTGCTGCCGCATGAGTCATGTAAGGTTCGCCAGATTTACGTTTCTGATTTTTATGAGCCTCTTCTGAGAGATTATATGCTTTTGTTATAAGGGCGATGTCCTTTTCATTTGGGGAATCAAGTTGACTAATTATTTCCTTGACAGTTATCATAATCGTCATTATACTGCTTTATTAGAATTGTGCAAATTTAGGAGGGACAGAAAATGTGCAATAAGAATCGTACTACTGAGAAAACTCGGTGTCGCTACTGTTCGCAAGTTGTCGACAGACCCTGTAGAGCCGAAGAAGACTCCCATGATTGTCCTTATGGGCAGGAGCGACTTAAGTCCGACACTGACCAGGAGAAGAAACTTCCACCTGGTGCTTCATTAGATGAGGTGATTGCGTTCGAAAAAGAACGCTCTAAGCAGAAGCGTCATTCCAGTGAACCTTCTTCCGGTGCTCATGTATTCGGAACAAAATCAACAGGATTTCTGAAGGGGATATGACAAAGCAAACAAAAGGCCGTCGCCTAAAACACGACGGCTTTTTTCGATACTACTTTTTTACCGCCTTCTTTTTTACCGCCTTTTTCTTACCTCGAGTCTTTTTTTCTTCTGCTAGTATTTCAAGAGCCCGATCTAATTTTATAGCGTACACATCATCTGTTTTCAGTGAGCGAAAATCTCCATCATGCACGATAAATGGTCCAAAGCGTCCTATGCTTGCTGTGATGTCTTCGTTTGTCTCAGGATGCTTTCCGAGTATGCGAGGTAGGCTCAAATATTTCTCTGCGTCTATCATTGTGACTTCGTCGATATCTTTTTCTTTTGGCACGCTCGCTCGGCGTGGCTTTTCTTTTTTTTTCTCTCCTTTTGCTGGACTTGCTCCCATTTGAACATATGGACCAAAACGCCCTGTGAGCAGATATACATCCTCTCCTGTTTCGGAATGTTTTCCAATTGGTTTGTCTGGTTCTATAATCTTTCCTTCTATTGTCCGAGCGCCTATACATTCTGGAAACTTGTCGCAACTCATAAACTTACCACCTCGTCCAAGCTTGATAATCATTTTGCTTTTACACTTAGGACAGTCAAATTCATCTGGGGCGTCGCCAAGATTTGTTATCTTGTCCATACTCTCTTTTGATTTAACATCTTTACTAAATGGAGTATAGAAATCTTTTAATGTTTTTTCATATTTGCGTTCTCCTTGTGCTATTTCATCAAGCTCATTTTCCATCTCTGCTGTAAACGAATCACTGATATATTTTTCAAAATTCTTCTCAAGAAATGAGCTCACCACATCTCCAGTGTCAGTGGGGAAGAGAGTTCGTCCTTCTTTTATTACATATTCACGGTCTTGGAGTGTCCTCATGATAGATGCATATGTGGAGGGGCGTCCAATGCCACGTTCTTCAAGTTTTTTAATAAGACCAGCCTCTGTATAACGGAAAGGTGGCTGGGTTTGTTTACCTTCTGACCCCATATCTTTAAGCGTTATAGGTTCATCTTTCATTACTTTGGGAAGTTCAACATCTTCACCGCGTGCTCGTGGATCTGCCTTGAGCCATCCTTCAAACATAACTCGTGATCCATTGGTAGCAAAATTTGGAATAGCATTACTTTCTGTTTCATTTATTATATTGGCAGTTATTTTAGTGCGCAGTATTTCTGCATCTGACATCTGAGAAGCAACAGTCCTTTCCCAAATTAAAGTATAGAGACTCTTTTGGTCTTCGTTATTACCAGCACTTTCTTTAAGGAAGTTTGAAGGTCGAATAGCTTCATGTGCTTCTTGTGCACCTTTGCTCTTGGCTTTAAATACATTTTTGTTACTGAACTTAGCTCCATACTTATCTTTAACAACTTCTTCAATATGGGTAAGTGCTTGATTGCTTAGATTGGTACTATCAGTACGCATATATGTTATATGTCCAGATTCGTATAACTTCTGTGCAATACCCATAGTACGACTTGGCGCAAAACCTAGCCGAGTGCTCGCAACTTGTTGCAGTGTTGATGTTATAAATGGTGGTTTCGGCGAGCGTTTGGCTTTCGTTTCTATAACGTCCTTAATCACCCAAGCCCCCTTCTTTCCAACTTTACAGATCCTTTTTGCCTCTTCTTCTGTTTTTGGTTCTTTAGTACACGTAAGCTGAAAAGCTACTTTTTTTGCAGTTGTTACGTCGGCAGTTAGTACCCAAAAATCTTCAGGTATAAACGCACGTATCTCACGCTCACGCTCCATTATGATTCGAAGTGCGGGTGACTGAACGCGTCCTGCAGATAGTCCATAGCGTAGCTTTTTCCATATCAATCCAGAAAGGTCATAACCAACAAGTCTATCTAGTATGCGTCTAGCTTCTTGAGCTTTACGCAGATTGTCATCTATCAATCTTGGCTGTGCAACAGCTTCTTGCACAGCTTCTTTTGTAATTTCGTTAAACACAACTCGTTTAGGGTCTTTAAGTTTTAGTATTTCTTTCAAGTGCCATGCGATTGCTTCACCTTCTCGGTCGGGGTCAGTTGCAAGGAGCACTTCATCAGATTTTTTAGCTAGTTTTTTAAGTTCATTTATGATGTCTTCTTTACCTTTTGATATTTCATAGTTGGGGACAAAACCTGCATCTATATCGATAGCATTTTTGTTACTTTTTGGTAAATCACGAACATGCCCCACAGATGCGCGTACTGTGTATTTATCATCAAGATATTTTGAAATAGTTTTTGCTTTTGCTGGCGATTCTACAATTAATAGTTTCATCCTGTTAGAGATAGGACACCGATGTAAACAACCTTTGTCCTAAAATTAAATGTGTTAATAATATTTTATATTGTTGTATATATCGTCCCAGTGTCCGACAGTCTCCTCTGGAGGACTTATCTCTAACGGGATTCATAGGAATATATATTTACAGTAAGTATAACCATCTGTCAAATGTTAAGACAGTTAAGTTTGTCGTAATTCTCCAAGTCTTTCGATAATTAAACCTTTTAATTCCATACTAGAAAGTAGTATATTTATATCTCTAATAGGTAAGTCGAGTGCGTCTAATAAAGTATCTCTCTTCATAGGGTGTGCAAGTAGATGTAATACTTTTTTTTCATCATCTCCAAGGTCTTCTGTGTTCTTTTCAGTAGACTGGTTTGCTTCTTCTCTTTCTAGTCCAAACACTTCGAGAATATCATCACTCTCTGTGATTGGAGTAGCACCGTTTTTAATAAGCATGTGCGGCCCGTATGAAAGACGTGAGAATATTGAACTTGGGACTGTGAGTACGTCACGGTTGTATTCCATCGCAAGTCTTGCTGTTATAAGAGTCCCTGATCTTTCCCCAGCCTCTATTATCAGCGTTGCGTGAGACATGCCGGCCATTATTCGATTCCTTTGTGGAAAGCTATATGGTGTAGCTCGAAACATGGGTTTAAATTCTGAAAGAAGCGCTCCTCCAGCGTCAAGGATATCTTGTGCGAGTAGTTTATTTGTTCTTGGATATAAGACAGAATCATCTAAACCAGAACCAGGGACGGCAATAGTTGGTAGACCTACATCAAGGGCAGTTTTGTGTGCAGTCGCATCCATGCCCAGTGCAAGTCCAGATACGATTGCGATATTAAATCCCTTAAGCCCTTTAATAAGTGTCTCGCACACATCTTTCCCATACGGAGAGTGTCTTCGTGAACCAACAACGCATAGTAGTTTAGTGTCCTGTTGTGGGAGTTTACCACGTACGTACAGCTCTTTTGGTGGGTCAGATGTTTCTTTTAATAGGTGTGGAAATTCAGAGGATTTAAGTTGTTTAACATGTGTCTCCATAGTAATATGTATCGTATCACGTATATAAACAGTAATTATGTTAGATATTAACTTCATTAGAGAAAACAAAGATCTTGTTAAGGAAGGTGCTCGAAAAAAGCATATGGATTTTGATATTGATAGTCTTATTACTCTTGATGATAAAAGGCGAGAGATATTGAAATCAGTGGAAGAAAAACGCGCAAGACAAAATAAAGCAAATGAAGAGATAGCAAAGTCAGAAGACCAGAATGTTCGCTATCAGGCTATTTCTGAAATGAAAGAACTTAAGGCAGTATTACAAAAAGAAGAAGAAGAGTTGAAGGGTGTTATGGAAAAGTGGCATACGCTTATGCTACAAGTTCCAAATGTTCCAGACATGTCAGTGCCAGAGGGAAAAGATGATGAAGATAATAAAGAAATAAAGGTGTGGGGAGAGAAAACTCAGTTTTCGTTTGAGCCAAAAAATCATGTAGATATAATGACAGCGCTGGACATGGTTGATTTTGAGCGTGGTACAAAGGTGCATGGGTTCCGTGGGTACTTTCTTAAAAATGATGGCGCACTTTTGTCATGGGCTATTTGGAATTACGCAATGGACTTTTTCCTTAAAAAAGAGTTTACCCCAATGATTGTTCCCTCGATAGTTCGTAAGAGTAATTTATACGGCACAGGACATTTACCAAACGAAGTTGATGATATATATAAGACGCAAGACGATGATTATCTTGCTGGTACGTCAGAGATATCAACAATGGGATATTATGCCGATGAGATTCTAGATGAGAAGATTTTTCCAGTAAAATTCTTGTCGTTCTCCCCGTGTTATAGGAGGGAAGCAGGAAGTCATGGAAAGGATACAAAAGGACTCATTAGAGTGCATGAGTTTTTTAAGCTTGAACAGGTTGTTTTATGCGAAGCTAATCATGAAGAGTCTGTGCGACTACATGAATGGATAAATAGAAATACAGAAGAGTTTATTGAATCACTTAATATTCCGTATCACACAGTACTTAATTGTGGTGGAGATTTAGGACAAGGTCAGGTTAAGAAGTATGACATTGAGCTTTGGGTGCCACTTGAAGAAAAATATCGCGAGATAAGTTCAGCGTCGTATTTCCATGATTTCCAAACACGACGGTTTAATATTAAATATAGAGACAAGAATGGAAAAGCTAAATATGTCCACTCTCTTAACTGCACCGCGATACCAACACCAAGAATCCTAGTATCGCTTGTAGAAAATTTCCAACAGGAAGATGGATCTATTAAAGTTCCAGAAGTGTTGCAAAAATATTTAGGGAAGGACATAATATCAAAATAATATAAATCCCGTACGAAATCATGGATACAAACATAATATATGGAAAATAAGTCGATAATTAACAGAGGATTTAACTTTAGGACAATGGCAACATTAGTCCGTGTCCTATTTCGTACGGGATGAAGTGGTTTAGGAGATGTAAAGTAGCACGACCAGAAAGACTTGCTAAACGTAGGCGTAGATCTTTTTTATGGAAAATTGTTGGTAGCGTGGTCGTCATTATACTTTTAATAGGTTTAGGTTCGTGGGTATCGTATCGTCCATACTTGCAGATAAACAATATTGTTATAAATGGAAGTAGTGTTATTTCAGACTCAAGAATAAAAGATGTTACAGAAGAGGTTCTTGAGGGTGGAAAATATTTTTTATTATTTCCGCGTACAAACAGTTTAATTTTTCCAGAAGAAGAGATAGAGTCTTCTATCTTAACCACATTTAAGCAAATTGAGTCAGTTGATATCGTGCGTACTGACCTTCAAACTTTATCCATGGAAATAGAGGAGCAGAAGCCGTATGCTCTTTGGTGTACTGATAAAAGTAGTGAATTAACAGAGGATTGTTATTTCATTAATACGGAAGGGTTTGTATTCTCGAAAGCACCCAACTTTACGGGTAATGTCTTCATGCGTTTTTATGGAGATTTAATAGGTCCAGATTATGTAGGTAAGTATTATTTAAAAATAAACGACGAATTTAATAAAATGAACACTCTTATTGATTCACTTAAAAAGTTAGAGGTTATACCTATCGAATTACACACAGTAGGTGTCTCAAATATGGAGCTTTATCTAGAAGGTGAGAGTAAGATTATCTTCACAAGAAAACAAGGATCGTCTGAGGTGCTCGATAACCTTACTGTCGTTCTCGATTCAGAAACATTTAGAGAAAAGAATACAGAAGACATAGAATACATAGATCTACGTTTTGGTAATAAGGTATATTTTAAGTTGAAATAAAAAACCCGTCACGTAGCTACTGTGACGGGGGAGTTTTGCGAGGTGGTGTGGATTGACCGGTAAATCTTTTATGTAGACTTTCATCAATTCCTTCGTAAGAGTCTTTTTAAAGACGCTACAAATCTTGGAAAGAGAGCATTTGGTACACGCCCACCATGTTTCTTTTCTTCAACTTCCATTCTTTGCAGCGATCCGGCAATTTGTGACGGACTATTCAATCCAGGTAAAAATACTTTAATCTTACTGTCATTATCCACTGGTGTCATAGTTTGAGCCTTTCCTGTGTTAGTTAAAAAATGATGCTTTTAAAGTGCTACTTACATTAATATAACACAAAAGGCATATTAAGCTTATATAAAATAAAAACGACCGCTTTTTTAAGGCGGTCGTTATTATCTTTCATGTAACAGGTCGTCAATCTGGCAATTTATAAATATGTGCGGGAACAAACTCTTTAATCCATTCTTTGTCTCCAGAGGCAAGGCTATGCGCCAGTACCTCTGCTAATTTTTTGATTTGGTCGGCGTATTTGGTTGGTTTTTTACAGAGAAGCATAATTACTAGCTTTATAATTTCTCTACTCTCCGTATTTAAACTATTTTTTAAAACACTGCCAAGTAATCGCAAGATCTCATCTACACATTTCTTCTCCTCTTTGATTACTTCTGCTATTACAGTCATCTCGATCTCCAATTCATACAAGTTTTTTCTGTCTAGTAGTATATATGTCATGGTGTGGTATATTTGTCAACATGTTACAAGGAAATGAGATAGGGTTCTGGGGGGAATTAAAAAAACCATTTTTTGTATTAGCACCAATGGCAGATGTCACTGATGTCGCTTTTAGGCGTGTTATAGCGAAGTATGGCAAGCCAGATGTTATGTGGACGGAATTTATTTCTGCCGATGGGTTATTTTTAGCAGATGAAAAAGGACAAAAAAAGATAAAAAGAGACATGAATTACTCTGATGGAGAGCGTCCGATTGTTGTACAATTTTTTACTTCAAGTTCAGACATCATGAAAAAAGCTGCAAAATATGCTGTTGAGTGTGGATTTGATGGGTTTGATATAAATATGGGGTGCCCAGATAGAAGTATTGAAAAACAGGGTTCAGGTGCTTCTTTAATGAAGACTCCTGAATTAGCTCAAGAACTAATACAAGCTGCGAAAGACGGAGTAGATGAGGTTATAAAAGAAGGTGGTAAATATATTCCAGTCTCTGTAAAGACTCGCATTGGTTACAGTACAAATATTCTAGAGGAGTGGCTGCCTGCGCTACTTAAAGCAAAACCAGCCGTAATTACGGTTCATGGGCGAACACGTAAAGAGATGTCGAAAGTCCCCGCTGATTGGGGTCAGATAAAAAGAGCGGTTGAAATACGAGACGAGTTAGGAAGCGGTACATTTATAATTGGTAATGGAGATGTCGTCGATCTAGAAGATGCCCAAAGAAAGGTAGATGAGACAGGGTGTGATGGAGTGATGCTTGGGCGTGCAGTTTTCGGTAACCCATGGTTATTTGATCGAGATAAAGGAGAGGTTTCAATAGAAGAGCGTCTCACTGTTTTAGTTGAGCACACCAAACTTTACGAAGAGCTTCTTGGAGATGTAAAAAGTTTTAATGTAATGAAGAAACACTATAAGGCGTATGTAAGTGGGTGGGATGGCGCAAAAGAGCTTCGCATAAAACTTATGGAAGCTAAAGATGCATCTGAGGTTGAAAATGTAGTCTCAAAATACCTTAAAACTTGACTTATATAGCGCTTCCTGTTAAAGTATTTATGGAATTGTCCACTAAAAAATGATTTAAAGGAATAAATAAAGAATGACTGAGGGAAGTGAAGTACTGGTTAAAAACTCTTTTGCCGACCTAACATTTGCGAACAAGCAAGATGTTGGGATGCCAGTTAAAGTTGTAAAAGTTACAGAAAGGGAGGGAATACTACCATTAATCAAGATCAGGACAGTATCTGGTCAATTACTTGAGTTGTTTTTGGATGCTTTTTTGTTTATAAAGTCTATAGACATCTCAAGCTACTGGAAACAGTGGATGGAAAAAACTTTATCCATTTCATCAGAATTTAAAGGAGGTTTGGCCGTAACAGCATAACCTCAACATAAGCCGCCTGCGTATTACGTATGGCGGCTTTTTCGTTTACAAATTATTAGTTTAGGGTGGTATAATCTTTTCATGTCAGCAGATTCTAATGCCAGCCAAAATAGACAAACAGCGCTCTATAGGAAATATCGTCCTGAGGAGTTTAAAGATGTGCTCGGGCAGGAGCATATTGTCTCTGTGCTTGAGGGTGCAATAGAGCAGGGAAATATATCACACGCATATCTTTTCTCTGGTTCTCGAGGAACAGGGAAGACAAGTATTGCGCGTATACTGGCGCGAGCGATAGGAGCATCACAGAATGATATGTATGAAATCGATGCTGCTTCAAATCGTGGTATTGATGACATACGAGCACTTCGTGAGTCAGTACACACACTTCCATTTGAGTCTCCGTACAAAGTTTATATTATTGACGAGGTACACATGCTAACTAAAGAAGCTTTTAATGCACTCTTAAAGACACTTGAAGAGCCACCAAAGCATGTTGTGTTTATGCTGGCAACAACAGAAGAAGGGAAGTTACCAGAGACGATAATATCGCGATGTCAGAGTTTTACATTTAAAAAACCAAGCAGACAAATTTTAGCAAAAATGATAACGGATATCGCGAAGAAGGAAAAATTCTCACTAGAGCCAGCTTCAGCGGATTTAATAGCGATGCTTGCAGAGGGTTCGTTTCGTGATGCACATGGAGTTTTGCAAAAGATACTTTCATCTTCAAAATACAATAAAGTAAGCATAGAAGAAGTAGAGCTTGTAACAGGGGCGCCAAAAGGGAAGCTTATTAATAATTTTATCGAAGCTATTGCAGAGAAAAAGCTTGAAAATGCACTTGAGGTTGTAGGGGACGTAGTGGCACAGAACCTTGATATAAAAACATTTATGAAGCTAGTACTCCATAAAGTACGTGTGGTCTTGCTCCTTAAATATGCAAAAGAAATGGAAAAAGGGTTTAAAGAGCAGTTTGTAAAAGAAGATTTTGAATTTCTTAAAAAATTAAGTGAGGGCAAGGAGTCTCATATTAATTCAGTTGTACTATATGAGCTCCTTGGAGCATATGATGCAATATCTCGTTCATATATTCCTCAACTTCCAGTAGAGCTCGCTCTTGTGAAGTTACTTAAATAGACTTGATTACATACTTTAATTAAGGCAATATTACGTAGTAATTTAATATTGTAGTAGACAATAGAATAATTGCCGGATCGTCTAAGTGGTGGGAATGAAATATAAACTGCTTTATATTTCATCCGATTTCTGCGGAACAGAAAATCGCCGTTGTTGAGTCTAACGAAACAGGCGATAGGGTAGGTTTTTGGTACTTTAAAATTTAATATAATAAAACGACATTGTTTTCAAAGCTGCCGGATCGTCTAATGGCAGGACACTAGCTTTTGGTGCTAGCTATCTAGGTTCGAGTCCTAGTCCGGCAGCTTTGAACGAAATGACACACAAAATAAACAGCCAGAGTACTCTGGCTGTTTATTTATGGCTGTAAATATAAGACAAATTACATCTGATTTTGAAAGAGACCATTATTCAGATTTGGACGGATTTAGAACGTTGCGTTTACCATCTTCGATTATTCCTGAAAAGTAGGCTCTATTGTAAAAGCGATAATAAAAATTGTTGCTCAATAATTAAGTCGTTGGACATATAAATATTAGGAGTATACTGGATTTAACATTACTAGACTACTAGAAACACAAATATATGCTTTTTACTAGAAGTGGCTTCAGATTGTTTGCAAAGTTTGACTTAGGTGCAGTCCTTGAAGCACAAACAAAAAAAATAGAAGAAGAAGTTCTTGCTGATTCTTCTGTTGTAAATTTAAAAGATGAAGAAAAGTACATTCAAAACCTTGTTGAAGAAAAGTCAATTGCAAGAGTTGTCTTGGATCCATCAAAAATAAAAGTTGACCTTACAAAAGCAATGATTCCAGCAAAATATTTTCCAAGTTCTTTCGGTGTAGATCGAGGTGAGGAATATGAAAAAAAGATCGCGGTATTTTCTGTTCCATTTTCAGGCGACAAAGAACTACTTGAATCAAAGCCGTCAACTTTTATGCTTTGGAGTGAAGAAGTGTCGGTTGAAGATAATTGTATTGTATTTGAGATTATTGTCTTTTCAGATGATGCTGATTCACTAAAAAAAGAAAGAGACGATATTGTAGGGAAGATTCAGCAACGACTTGATAACATTAATCAACAAGTTGATGGTTACAATGAAACTCTCAACCAGAAAATAACTGGCTTCGTTAAGCAGTCAAAAGAAAACCATAAAAAAGATTCAGATCTTTTATCTGAACTCAATTCTTAAATTAATGGACGATAAAGGCAAAAAAGGTAAAGAAAAGATAGATGAGACACAAAGTACCACAAAAGGTGTCAGTGAAACTAAGGGTGTAATAAGAAGAGATATAGAAATATTATCTGGAAATGAAAGAGAAATTTTAGAAAGACTTCTAGGTAGTGAATCTCTAAAATACACCAGAGTTTCAATGGCTGCTCTAAGCAGCCTCCCTTGGGTAGGTTCTGTAATAAGTGCTGCAGCAGCTCTTTCTTCTGAAAATGACCAGCAAGATATGAATAAATTTATTTATCTCTGGGTAAAGGAACATGAGGAGAAATTAAAGCAATTGTCAGTAGACTTAAACCAGATTTTTGGGAGATTTAAAGAGTTTGGTGATAGAATAAATAAAAGGATCGAATCAGAAGAGTATATAGCATTAGTTAAAGCGACTTTTTCAAAATGGGATCAAGCAGAGACGCTTGAAAAAAGAAATATGTTAAGGAAGCTGATCACTAACGCTGGAGGAATAAGTATAGTTCAAGATGATTGGGTTAGATTTTTTCTGGACTGGATTGAAAAATATCACGAATTCCATTTTCAAGTTATTTCAAAGATATATAATCACCCAAGGATTACAAGAGGTGAAATATGGCAAAATCTTAGAGGAGAAATTCCAGAAGAACGTTCTGCAGAAGCTGATTTATTTAGATTACTAATTAGAGACTTAAGTACAGGAGGTGTAATAAGACAAGAATCTACATCAAAAGGAAAAGGTAAATCTGCCTTTGATCGTACTGATCCGTATATCTTAACCGAACTTGGTTCTCAATTTGTACACTACGTGATGGATGATTTATCTATTCAGATAGAAGGGGAACAAACAAAATAAAAAGTTTATGTTTACTATACCTGCAAATTTTATCTGTCGATTTAAAACTGGAGATAATATAGTTTACAACCTACGTGTGCAAGGAGTTCTTTATGAGCAATATAGAGCACTTGCAAACAATACTGAAAATCAATGTTTACTTATAAAACCTATAATTTTAATAAATGTAAGTATTTCCGAGGCGCTGCTGCATGATTTTTTATTAAGAATAAAAGCGAATGTATACGAAGGTGTATTGAATCTTAATCAAGAAATAATCAGAGCTATTCGAGGAAAGAGATTTGACCAGTTTGAACATTATATTGCGCAAGCAAAGAAGCACGATTTATTTGATTCAAGTAACACAAATTTTTATGATGTGATGGATTCGTTGCGTAAAAAGAGAAATAGAATTCACATTCAGAACACAAAAGGGTACGAACCAGTAGACGAAGTAGAGGTTTTTACAGATATGAATAAAATTTCTTCTGAAAAGGTGCTTGAAAAGATTTTAGACACCTTAAGTCAAAGGTATGCTCGTGATGAACGCCTACAGTCTGTTGATGATTTTATATTGCCGTGGAATAGACATTTTGAATAAAAGTTCTAACGTCGTCCCAGACAGCCAGCCCGTTAATTTTGATGTATAATTTTAGTATGAAACATTCAATGAGATTTTTACTTCAGTAGAAAAAATACGCAAATATTTTCTTGTCATTATTTGGGTTACAGTTATTGCAGTCGTACTTCCTGTTATAGGACTTATGTTTGCAATTCCGTCATTCATAAATACATATACTAGTTCACTCGAAGGACTTTTATAAAAAAGCTGAATCTCAAATTCACTTCGCAGGTTACCCTTTTTCCCAAAGGCAACTAAGAAAGGATTTTAATAGAAAAGACCGTGCGGATAAAAACCCGCACGGCTTAAAATATTTTGAATTAATCTTCCTCAGCAAGCGCAATATGAATGTCCTGGAATATCTTTGATCCGTATTCCATAAATCCAGTTGCGATTTGCGTCTCGTCTGCACCCGCTTCAGTGTAAGCTCTATGCACCTCGGCTGAGAGAACTCCACCACAACCGTAAAGTTTTATACCGTTTTCTTTACATTGTGGCGACAGAAATGCCACTTGCTTGACTCCGATATCTTGAAGTATTGCTCCAGCTTGACCACCTTTGTCAACGGATAGCCGCTGTGTACCGTCGGGAGATGAACTTCCAAGTAACGTGTTTGCACTCACTATGGTGTAAAAACCATGCTGTAAACAGAATTTAATGACGTTGTCGAGCATTTCCTCGGTCATTTCCGGAGCAATCTTGATTGCTTTTGGAATACCAAGAGTCTCGGTTTCCTTCATCAACATATATAGAGCATTTGAATCATGCGCGAGTACTGGATGGAGTCCATTCATACTTCGGTGATTTGGACATGCTGCATTTACTTCCACTTCACTGATGTGGTGTGAAAGCTCAGAGTTATTGAGCATGTCACACATTTTTACAAGATCACCTTTTTGAAGTTCCACAAGGCTAACACGAATACGCGCTGTGCTGTTGCTGGTCATGTCTAGTAGGCGAGTAATAGTCGGTAGGTCTTCGCGCAGAAAGGTCGCTAGCCCTTGATTAGTAAGCCCAACAGCGTTGATCGATGTATTGGTCTTTGGGTTAAACCAGTACGTCGGTTCAGGGTTTCCTGTCCGAGGCTTCAAAGTGAAAGAGCCAAAAGTGATGTGACTCGTCAGACCAAACAATTCTTGACCATGATCCATCTGAGGGAAGTTTTTAATCATTCCTGCAGCAAGCCCAATCTTAGACATATTTGTGTCTATCGACATTCTTAATCTCCTCTTGTTTAGTTAAAACAATAATTGATACCAATCTTATATTCTGTGTGGAGTGTATCACAACCAAAGATAATGCAATAGGTCTGTTTTTATTAGGGTTTGCTATCAAAATGGAATCTTGATACACTCGCTTTAGATTATCTGAACACTTCACTAAAGTAGTCGATATAGAAAAGGAAGCAATAGAATGACTGAAACAATAACTAATGAACTATCAATTGTTAAGCCGTTTGATGCACATCTCCATGTACGTGATGGAAATGTTCTTAAAGCAGTAATAGGACACTCTGCACGACAGTTTGATTCGGCAATAATTATGCCGAATCTTAATCCGCCAATTACAACCACACCACAAGCAGATGAATATAAAGCAGAAATCATGTCTGCTCTTCCAGACAAAAGCACTTTTAAGCCACTTATGACGACGTACCTTACGGACGACACAAACCATAGTGAGCTCATGTGGGGATTTCATAATGAAAGTTGGGTTGCGGCAAAGCTTTACCCTGCAAATGCGACGACAAACTCAAAGCTTGGCGTTACTGACATTAATAATATCCACGACGTCTTAAAAGCTATGGAAAAATTCAAAATTCCATTGTTGATGCATGGAGAAGTTGTGCATGACGACGGCGTCGAAGTTGATCCGTTTGACCGCGAGGATGTTTTTATCAAGAAGGTTCTTATACCGCTTCGCGATTCATACCCTGACTTGCGCATCGTGTTCGAGCATATTACAACCAAAGAAGCGGTTGATTATGTGATGAATGACACGAGTGGGAATCTGGCTGCGACTGTTACAGCTCACCACCTCTTGATTACACGAGATGATTTGTTTAGGGGTGGTCTGAGACCACATCTGTTTTGTCTTCCAGTTGTAAAACGAAGGGACAATAGAACTGCTTTAATTGATGCTATCGCATCAGGAAACCCGAACATTTTTTGTGGTACAGACTCGGCTCCACACCTAAAAGGTAAGAAAGAAGTCGAGTGTTGTCCGGGCGGTATATATTCAGCCCATGCAGCTCTTGAACTTTACGCAACTGTTTTTGATAAAGCAGGAGCACTTGAACATTTTGAGGCATTCATGTCGCTTAATGGGTCTAAGTTTTATGGTATTAAACTTTCAGAAGAAATGGTTACCTTACGTCGTGAACCTTGGGTTGTGAAAGAGTCTGTCCCTGTTTGGGCAACTGAAGAAAGGGGGGTCTTGCCCTCTGACCAAATTCAACCATTTTTCCTTGGTGAAGAACTTGAATGGAAGATGGTTGGCTAACTGTCGAAAATTATGGCGCCGAGCTTTGATCGGCGCCATCTTTCTTTTTCGTGTACAAGGGCTCATAAACGGCTCTAAACACCACAAAGAAAGCCCCCATTTGCGGAAGCAAACGGGGGCTTTAACCATTTATAGCCATGCCGCAGCACTCTAATTTATCCAAGGAAAGACCTTGGATTTTGTATAGGTTATTTTGCTACAATTTAACATATGAAATATGTTGTTTATATTCTTAAATGCGGTGACGGTACTTTGTATACTGGCTCAACTATTGATTTAGAAAAGAGACTTCGAGAACACAATGAACTTAAAAATGGTGCTAAATATACAAAAGCACGTCGCCCTGTTGTTTTGGTATACAAGGAGAATGTAAAAGATGTGGCGGAAGCAAGGAGAAGGGAAGCAGAAATAAAGAGAATGACCAGAGATAAAAAGTTAGTTTTAATAGACTAAAAAAATATTACAAATATATTTATATGACTGGTTTATGTGACAAAATACAAAAGATACGTAAGGTATAAAAAAACAAACAGCAAGAGTACTCTTGCCGTTTGTTTTTTGTTGTCTGTTTAGATATTTTAATTTAAAAAAATTATTTTGATTTTCTATTGTTTCTTACGTACTTAAGAGCAGTTACAAGTCCTGTTATAGCCAACCCCCAGAAGATAATCATAAACAGGCTTCCCCAAAGTCCTGATCCTCTGTGGAACCCATACATAGAACCAGCACTAAAAAAGCAACCAGATCCAGTATTGTAATATCCTCCCATCATGCGACCCATCATCATTGAACCAGCTCCTGGATGCTCGTCCATAAGAACAAGAAGTCTATCCATGTCTGCTTGAGACATGTCGTCTGATATTGTCTTTAACATAAGACCTTCCATTTCCTCATGTAAATCATTGCCAAGTGCACGATCTTCAGCTTCTTGCATCATCATGAAACCTTGTCCGAAGTCTGTGTTAGAGAATGACGAAGTGTCTCCTGAATGAGCGCTTGATAATAACGGCATAGCAATAGCCACAAATAGTAGCGGTAATAGAATCTTTTTCATAGTAATTTATGAAGTTAATACGTTAATAATATACGGTTCACACTCTGTCTTAATGGTGGTGTATCACAGATGCTATAAAAAACACTTGACCTATAATACCCCCATGGGGTATTATACACTGACATGAAAAAAGAAGTAAAGAAGAAATTGCTACGAAGACTTAAAATAATCGAAGGTCAGGTCAAGGGGCTCTATAAAATGATCGAAGAAGGGGAGTATTGCGTTGATGTTATTACTCAGACATCTGCTGTACGGCAGGCTCTTTCTTCTATTGAAGATATGATGCTTGAAAACCACTTATCTACACATGTGGTTCAACAAATGAAGAGTGGTAAACATAAACGCGCAATAGATGAAATTTTATCAGTATATAAATTATCAAAGAAAAAATAACATATGAATATAAACAACATTGCTACTATATCTTTTACATTAGTTGTTGTTATAGGAATCGGTTACTTTTTTACAACTAGTATGAATAACAACAGTATGATGACAGATGTAGGACATCATGAAAACGAGATGGTAGAAAGTCACGAAATTTATCCAGAAGATGTAGCCAACAAAATTAAAAATAATAAAGATATTATTTTACTAGACGTACGAACTTTAGGAGAATATGAGGAAATCCATCTAAAAGGTGCTCTACTTCTTCCAGTTCAAGAATTATCACAGCAGTCGCTAGCTAGTATTGGATTGGGAGAGTCCTCAAAAGACAAAGAGATCATTATATATTGCAGAAGCGGTGCGCGGAGTAAGACCGCATATGACATTATGAATTCACTTGGTTACACAAATATAAAGAGTGTTTCAGGAGGAATGATTCATTGGGAAGAAGATAATTACCCATTTACTGAAACAGGAGCGCTTACTGGTGCGAACACAGCGAGCGGGAATGATGTAGACGCATCTTCAGATGGTCCAAGGATAACTCTTGACCGTATTATGCATGATTTCGGTGTTATCACACAATATGGTGGTGTAGTAGAGACAACTTTTACAGTAAAGAATGAGGGAACAGAGGAACTTGTAATAGGAGATATTACAACAAGTTGTAGTTGTACATCTGCAAATGTTGCTTCACGAACCATTCCTAAAGGAGGAGAGACAATCCTCACTGTGTTTTTCAACCCAGATTTTCATGAAGAACCACTTGGTGTATTTAAGCGCACGATTTTTATCCCAACTAACGATAAATTAACACCTGAAGCTGAAGTGGCAATACAAGTCGACATTAAAGAAGGGGAATAGTTTATTAATTTAATATTAAGAAACAATGAATAAATATATAATAGGAGCATTAATACTTGTAGGGATACTCATAGTTGCTTCATATGGATTAACAAAAGATGAAACTTCTCAACTTACTGAAGTTGCATCGGTTATAACAGTTGTTGAACCATCACATGACTTCGGTGACATAGACATATTTAGTGGAAAAGTAAGTACTACGTATACACTTAAAAATGAAGGAGATGAAGATGTTAGTATTTTATCGGCTGTAACAAGCTGTATGTGCACAGCAGGAAAAATAGGTGATTTAGAATTTGGTATGCATGAAAGTTCTGGTAAAACTGTGATTATTCCAGCTGGAGAAGAAAAGACTCTTACTGCTACTTTTGACCCTCTTGCACATGGACCAAATGGTATAGGTAAAATAAAGCGAGAATTAATGCTTAAAACCAATTCTACAGTTACACCAGAGATTAAAGTGACGTTTTCAGGCAATGTTGTTAAAAATGATGTTGAATAAGTGGGTTATGGTTTTATATAATCTAAAATATAATTAATATATGACTTCAAAAGTTTTTAAAATTTGGCTTGTATTCTCGGCATTTGTACTTTTGTCGATTATTCTCATTGGGGTCTTCAGTTTTATGACCTCGTCTGAGTTCATACCTGGATATTCTCTCGCATTTCTTGCGGGGCTTTCTATGATAGTACTACCATGTACATTTCCGCTTGTCTTTATTATTGTTCCGTTAGCTCTTTCGCGAGAAAAAGGTAAGGGGTTCATGATGGCACTTCTCTTTGGGCTTGGACTCATTGTTACATTCACTATATACGGAGTTGTCCTTGGATGGCTTGGTGGATTTGTTGCATTGTACAAGATTATAAGTGCTATGCTTTTGATTGGAGGGGTCGCGGCACTTTTCTTTGGTATTTCGGAACTTGGTCTTGTGAAGTTTAGATTACCTTTTAAGCAGACAATCATGCCTAAATCTCTCCAAGGCAAAAATGACTATTTGAGGAGTTTCTTTTTAGGTTTTTTCTTAGGCAATGCTGGTGTAGGATGCCCTAATCCTGCGTTTTATATTTTATTTGGTTATGTTGCGACTGTTGGAATACCAACAGTAGGAGCTTCGCTTGGCGCTATACATGGACTTGGTAGAGTCGTACCACTACTTTTCTTGGTGGTCTTGGCAGTCTTAGGAATTAACGCTATGAGCAAGGTTAGTGACTATCAAGAAAAAGTGAAACGGTGGGTTTCATGGATGTTGGTTGGTCTTGGTGCATTCATATTAAACTACGGCATATTTGGTATGGCATGGTTTGAAGATTCTATCATCCATCAAGCGTGGAATAGATGGTTAGAAATTGCATTTCCTAGAATTGCTGAGTCGGGTGCTATTGAAGCCTCGCTCAGTATCCCATCTGGTGAAGGTGGTATTGTCCCATGGCTTGTATTTGGGGGTATTATCGGAGTAATTGTTCTTTGGGACGCTATTCATTCAAAAAGAAATATTAAAAATATATGAACCCCGTTAGAAGTTTCTCTAAATCGGGTTAATGGGACATAATAAATATAAAATATGTATAAAATTAAACATAGTAGTTATGTAAGACAGACTTCTAACGGGGTGAAATTAACCATTCTCACAATCGCATACTTTCTACTGTCGTCCGCAACTGTGTTTGCTCATGAAGGAGAGGAAAACATCACCGTGATTTCTGAGGCGGATTGGGTTGGACCACTTGTTGCAGTTTTAATTATTGTCGCGACAGTAGTTGTAGCAAAAATTATTAAAAAAGGTCGGAAAAATTAATAGTAAATTAATAAATTATAAAAATTATGTTAAAAGTAACACTTATTCGTCCAGATGGATGTGCACATTGTAAAGCGGTAAAAGCAACACTTGAAGAAATGAAATCAGATTATCCTGATATAACAATCGAAGAAGTTGATATGGTGACCCCTGAGGGACAGGAAATGGTTAAAAAGTATGGGATCCTTTCAAGTCCTGGTATTTTGGTCAACGATAAATTTTTTGTTTTTGGAGGTGCAACAAAAGAACAATTTACAGAAAAATTTGAAGAGTTGGAAAAAGATAAAAATTAATTAAATAATAGAAACAAAGTGACACAAAAGAATGTGAGTATGGAACATTGTGGTGATAAGCAACACGACGCGTGTGGCGTCGAGCATTCTAGTAGCCCTGGGATGGATCACGGTTCATCTAGGGATTTTCTTCGTAGATTTTGGATTGTTACATTTCTTTTAATTCCACTTATATTTACAAATGAATCCGTAGTGGGGTTTATAGGAATAGGTACACTCCCTCTTGGTAAGTGGATTCAGCTCGGCATAGCAACAATTATATTTGGTTTTGCTCTAGTGTTTTTCGAGCACGCATCGCACGAGATAAAGGCTCGGAAATATGGAATGATGACCCTGGTCTCTCTGGCTGTTGGTTCAGGGTACCTTTTTTCTGTAGTTTCTACGTTTATACCAGCACTAGACGCAGAGTTTTATATTGAAATATCTACACTTATATGGGTACTTCTTTTTGGGCATTATCTTGAGGCACGCTCTAGTACTGCTGCTGGTAATGCCCTCCAAGAAGTTGCTAAGCTTTTACCTAAGAAAGCCCATAAGATTGTAAATGGGGTGGAAGAGGAGGTGGGTGTTGAACTTCTGAAGGATGGGGATATCGTACTGGTAAAACCAGGAGAGAAGATTCCTGCAGATGGAATTATTAAAGAAGGTTCTGCGAACATAGACGAGTCACTTATAAGTGGGGAATCAAAACCTATTGAGAAAAAAGAAAAAGACGAAGTTGTGGCTGGTTCTATATGTTTAGATGGTTCACTTGTCATAGTGTTATCTCGAGTTGGTGAAGACTCTACTATTGGTCAAATTCAGAAACTTATTTCTGACGCACAAAGTACAAAACCACGCTCACAGCGTATTGCAGATAAAGCCGCTGCTATGCTTACTTTTATTGCTGGTATCACCGCTCTCTTAACAATTCTTGTGTGGTCTGTGTTTATGGGGGAACCGTTTGTGTTTTCTATTACCCTTGGTATCACCGTGCTTGTTGTGGCGTGCCCTCATGCCCTTGGTCTGGCTATACCGACAGTCACCACCATCACAACTTCACTGGCGGTAAAAAATGGTGTGTTTATTAAAGATTTGTCAAAAATTGAAGTTATTAAAAAAACTAATTATGTTGTATTTGATAAAACAGGCACCTTAACAAAAGGAGAGTTTGGGGTGACTGATATTGTGTCATTTAACGAGCACACAGATGATCAAGTATTAAAGATAGTTGCATCTCTAGAACAGCACTCTTCTCATATTATTGGGAAGTCTATTGTAAATTATGTAAAAGAAAAAGGGATTGTTTTGAGTAATCCTAAGCAGTTTAAAAACATAGCAGGTAAGGGGGTTAGTGGCGTGGTTGATGGTGTTGAGCATGGAGTTGGAAATCATGCACTTATAACAGACGCTAAGATATCAGATACTGAAGCAGAGAAGGTGTATGCAGATTTTTCTGCAGAGGGCAAGACGTCAGTATTTATTACAAGTGACAAGAAGGTAGTTGGGGTGATTGCTCTTTCTGATGAAATAAAAGATGAATCATATAGCGCTGTCAGTAAACTACACAAGCTTGGGGTTAAGGTCGCGATGCTTACTGGTGATAACAATGATGTTGCGGGAGGGGTAGCAAAAAAACTCAACATAGACACATATTTTGCAAATGTTCTACCTGAAGATAAGTACAATCATATAAAAAAATTACAAGAAGACGGTAGTGTAGTTCTTATGGTAGGCGACGGTGTAAATGATGCGCCAGCATTAACTCAAGCAAATGTAGGTATCGCAATAGGGGCTGGTACGGATGTTGCTGTGGAGGCTGGCGACGTAGTGCTTATGAAGAGCGACCCTAGGGATATTGTTAAATTACTTGTACTCTCAAAAGCAGTATATACAAAGATGATTCAAAATCTTGTGTGGGCGCTTGGCTACAACATTGTCGCCATCCCAGCAGCAGCAGGAGTGTTTGCGGTATTTGGATTTTTCTTACGTCCAGAGATAGGCGCTTTACTAATGAGCCTTTCAACGGTTATCGTTGTTATTAATGCATTATCTTTAAAGCGAGTTAATTTAGAGGTGGTATAATAGGGGCTATTATATATAATAAAAATAAGTAAAATTGAGTACCATGGAAGATCAGACTGTAAATATAGAAAACAAAGAAGAGTATCAAGAGCAAGAGACAAAGAATAATATTTTCGTTCCAGTTGCGATTGTAATAGCTGGAGCCCTTATAGCATTTGCAGTGGTGTATAGTAATGGAAACAGTGTGTCGAAAGAGGTAAGCCCTACTGACAGTGTCCGCCCTGTAACAAACGAAGATCATATATTAGGAAATCCAAATGCTCCCGTAAAAATTGTTGAATATTCTGATTTTGAGTGTCCTTTCTGTAAGTCATTCCACGTTACAATGAACCAAATCATGGATGAGTATGGTCCAGATGGACAAGTGGCTTGGGTATATAGACATTTTCCAATTGATCAATTACATCCAGTGAAAGCGCGCGTTGAGGCAGTTGCGACAGAGTGCGCTAATGAGATAGGTGGTAATGATGTGTTTTGGAAATTCGCTGATAGATTGTTTGAGTTAACACCATCTAACAATCAAATCAATATTGAAGTGGTTATTCCTCAAATAGTCAGAGAGCTTGCTATAGATGAGCAGAAATTTAGTGCATGTATGAATAGCGGGAAGTATGATAAGCACATACAAGACAATATAGATAATGCAATTGAGACTGGAGCCAGAGGTACTCCGTGGAGTATAGTTATCGCGGAAAAAAGCAAGACAACATTTCCACTTTCTGGTGCTCAGCCGTACTCAACAGTAAAACAACTTATTGAAATAGCTCTAAAAGAGAAAAAATAATTGTGTTAAATACTTTTAAAAAGGTTTTCTCTCAGATAAAATATATAGCTACTGCAGTTATTATTGCAGTAGTGATATTTGTATTGGCGGTGTGGCTATCAAACGTCAGTTTGGTAATTGACATAGTATTTAATTCCAGTGTACCTATTACAGACAAAATAGGTTTCATGTTTAGTTTTGTTGGGTCTATACAAACAAATTTTACGGCTATTTCTGCAAGCTATACGATTATTATAGCTGTACTGTTTGGTATAAATATCTCACTTTTGGTTTATTATATACGTAGTAGACAAACAAAAAGTTTAGCATCTGGTACTACTTTGAGTGTAGGGGGCTTGGTTAGTGGAGTGTTTGGTATTGGCTGTGCTACATGTGGTACATTTGTATTCACTTCAATATTAGCCTTATTTGGAGCAAGTGGCTTACTTGTCTATTTACCTTTTGGAGGTGAAGAGTTTGGCTTTCTTGGTGTAGGTTTACTTATTTATTCTTCTTACATAATCTTGAAAAAGATAAAGGAACCTTTGGTGTGTGAGTAATATGAGTGACACGATTGAAAATTATACTTCGTGAGCATACTTACTACTGTAATTTATTTGTGTAGTTAGACAATTAACATTATTATAATGGATATGAAAGTAAAGAAAATTTTTATTGGAAGCTGGTTTCAACGCACGACACTTCATTTATCTGAGATATATGATTTCTTGACCACTGCTGAGTCACCACTTGACCTTGATAAAAACAAATTAAAAACCTTAAGAGATAATCTTAATATTATTAGTGTAAAGGATGTTCATGAGGAGTTTGAATATCTGCACGTGATAGCAAAAAATAATATCTCTTTTAAGATATACGAAGATGGTCTTATTGTGCTGAGTCACGATACCAATAAGATTGAGGATATAAAAAATGGTATGGAACTCCTTTCTTCATATTATGAGAACGAACTTTCTGAAGGTATTTCGTATATATTTAGTCTTGGCGCTCCTATTCCTAAAGAGCTCGCAAATATAAAAACAGTATATCCATATTTTATCGTGCTTGATAATGCACATGAAGGTAATATAAATACACTTTTGGATGATTTTAACCAAAAGAAACACTTTGAGATTAAGAAAGATACTTTTGAAGTGTATAGGGGAGATACTTTATATATAGTCAATTTACTCGGGGAGTCACTCGAGTCAATAGAGCGGTTTATAGGTGAACAAATCTTTATTAGAGAGTTTAAAGGGCAAATGCATAGATATTTGAATCTTCATCGTGTTATTTGGGAAAATATTGCAGAAGTGAAGGAACGAGGTTCTATAAGAGGAAAAGAAATAAGAGGTTTTAAAGAGAAGATAGAGGGATATAATAAATCAATCAGTATGATTGGTACTCGTATCAACCAAATGGGGGCATATATTAATACAAGAGGTAGCATAATTAAGAATAATCCTCAAATGGAGAAGTTTGCTGATGTGTTGCAGTTTAAATACGATACATTAAGTGACACGTTGTCGTATGTGAAAGAGATTTGGGGTATGACTCGGTCTTATGTTGATTCCGCCTTAAATGTTTTTGGAGATTTGCAAGCAAAGGCAACGAGCAACTCTATTAAAAACCTAACAGTAGTAACCTCTATGGGGGTTGGTGCTACATTACTTGGGCTTTTTTCAAAAACCGAGCTACCGTCATTTACATTAAATGGCGTCTATTATTTTGCAATCCTTGCATTTGTTGGATGGTCTGTAAATAAAATAATGAATAAGATTTATTTAAACAAAGAATACTCAATAAAAAACATAAAAGTAAATAAAAATATTACATAATATTTATTTAGGCAATTTTGTTGAAATTAAAAGTATATATATGGCTTATATAAAGGCTTAAATACATAAAGCAGTGTAAAATGCGTGCATTAGCTGTCTATTTAGTATACTCTGTTTAATACAGTGTTTATTAAATATTAAGTTAACATATATTATATGGATGAATTAAAAGGACTTTGCATGAGGTGTCGAGATGAAAACAAGAAGCCAACAATGCAAGTAATGAAAGATATTGTTATATCAGAAAAAAATAATCGTTTTTCTGCTAAAGGACAGTGTACAACTTGCGGAGGAAACATGTTCAAGTTTATGTCTAAGGATGACGCTGCGAAGTATCAATAATAATAAATAGAGTTATACACAACATATACACAGGATTTACACAAACGGTGGTTTGCAAATATTTCTGTTATTAGTATAATTTTACTACTTGAACATTGACGGTTGATTTCGCAAGAGAGAAACCACTCGATATGCAACAGGATCGATAGATGTTTAGGGCAAACAAGAAGCACTGCGCAAGCGGTGTTTTTTGTTTTATATTTCTGCGTTAAGCTTATGTAAAATGCAAAGTATACATAAATCAAAACATAAAGAAATAACTTTCAGTGATCGTGTACTACGTGTTGCGCTTTCTATACCAAAAGGACATGTGACGACGTATGGTAGGATAGCTCGTGCTTCGGGAGGCGGAGCAATGTCTTCACAAAGTATTACAGGAATACTATCAAAAGCATCAAAAAATAATCCTAACGTTCCATTTCATCGAATAGTGTATGCAGATGGACGGATCTGGGTTAATGATAAATATAAAACAGAACGAATGAAACTTTATAAAAAAGAGGGAATCGAGATAGAGAAAAATAACAAAATAAAGAATTTTAATGAAATCTTGTTTGAGTTTGAGTAGTTGTAGTAGAACAACAAACACTTGACATTTATATTTAGTTATGATATCTTTATGGAGGAACTAAGGGGAGTGTTTGAGGATGCAAATCCAAGAAGGCTTCTCTTGGCGCGTCGGTGAGGACGACGTCTGCCGAGAGAGGTTAATTAAATAACCTTACAGTACAAGTCGAAAAACAAAAAAGAGGTGTGTGTCACCTCGGACAGAGACCACTTGGATTTCTTGAGGATGCGATAGGTTGATACCTTGCCCGTCTTCAAGCCCAAGCTATGCATCCAGTCCATTTGAAAAGGGATCGGGGGTGGAGCCATTGCACTTGAGATGATTGTTTTGTATTTAACATCACAACTTCTGTAAGTATGAGCATCCCCCCCCAATCCATTCCGTCAATCAACAGATTGGCGGTTTTTGTATTTTAAATGATGTATAATATCTGTATATGGCAAAAGGAAGAGATAAACAGAAGAAAGAAAAAAAGAGTGAATCTAAGAAAAACAAGACTAAAAAAGGTCTGCGTCCACACGAAATGCAGTAGATTCCTTAGTGTGATAACACTCTAGGAATCTTGAGTACTCCTTGAGGGTGCAGTAAGTTTTTATTTGTACGAACCGTATTGTTTAAATCACTACAATAACTTGTATGTTTTTCTTTAAAAAAGATTATAAAAAAAATACTAATCCGCAACGCTCTCGCTTGCGAGGTGGACGGGGATTTACACTTATAGAACTTTTGGTTGTGATAGCAATTATTGGATTTCTTACCAGTATTAGTATGGTTATTCTTAGTGATGCACGTGAAAAAAGCCGTGACAGTAGACGTTTTGAAGACCTCCAACAAATAAAGAATGCGTTAGAGCTTTATGGTGCCGACACTAACGGACTTTATCCTCCAGGAGACACGTTCACAGTTCTTACAGATGGAGGTTATATCAGAGTTATGCCCATTGATCCTCTCAATAGGGGTGTTTATTCATACTCATATCAAGGGACAAATTATAATGGAGGTGTGTGCTCGTCAGGGTTGTGTGCAGGATATTTACTTAAAGCAGTTCTTGAACAAATAGAACAAGAAGCACTTGATGTAGACATAGATGGTACTTTTGCTGGAGTAGATTGTACCGATCCTGCATTTTGTATTATTCCTTAAAAAATTAGTTAAATAATATATGAAAACAAAAAATATAATAATAGGGGTTCTTGTAGTAGTTGTACTTTTATTTGGGTGGTATTACTACAATGATGCAGTTACGCCAGGACAGTATGACGAATTTGCACAGTGCTTAACAAATAATAATGTGAAATACTTTGGCGCTTTCTGGTGCCCTAATTGTCAGAAACAGAATGACTTATTTGGAAAGTCTAAGAAGTTTATAGATTACACAGAGTGTTCAACACCAAATGGACAAAACCAACTACAAGTCTGTAAAGACGCTGGTATAACGGCATATCCAACATGGGAGTTTGCAGACGGTAGTAGATTGCTTGGAGTACTTTCTTTTGAGACGTTGTCAGAGAAGACAGGATGTGAAATTACACAATAAATAGATAATAAAATATGTTAGAAATAGTATCACAACTTAATTTTCTTTTAGCACTCGGGGCTCTGTTTATGCAGGTAGCAGTCATAATTCTCCTTATATTATTTTTCTTTAAAAAAGATTCTCCAATTTTAAGTTTTTTAGGAAAATACGGAATTCATATAGTATTTCTATTAACATTAGGTGGCGTGTCTTTCAGTCTTCTGTATTCTGAAATATTTGGCTTTGTACCATGTGGATTGTGTTGGTTGCAGCGTGTAGTTTTATACCCACAGCTTCTTTTAGCGGGAATAGCAATCATTAAGAAGCAGGGTGTGATGGTTTCAGATTATCTTATATCACTATCTGCCATAGGGTCTATTATTGCGCTCTATCAACATTACCTACAAATGGGCGGTACAGAAGTAATAGGGTGCCCTGCGGTTGGAGCTGGTGCAGATTGTGCTAAACGAATTCTGTTTGAGTTTGGATATATCACATTCCCTCTGATGTCATTTTCAATCTTTGCACTTATCATAATTATTATGATGATAGTTGGGAGTTCAAAAAGAGCCTAAACAAGCCATAAAAAATGCCCCAGGTACCTGGGGCATTTTTTATGGCTTGTTTTGGTATACTAACCTAATGAAATTAATATTTCCTAAAGGATTTTACTGGGGGGCATCAACATCCGCCCATCAAGTCGAGGGTAATAACCACAACAGTTGGAGTGAGTGGGAGAAAAAGAACGCTGAACGATTAGCGAGTGAAGCTAAAGACGGCACGGATGTATGGAAAAAATGGGAGTCACGCGATATGAATAGGTTTCCAGAGATGTTTGAGAAAGATAATTATATATCTGGCGACGCCTCGGATCATTATAATAAGTTTAAAGAAGATTTTGATATAGCAAAGACACTTTCCCATAATACGCACCGCTTTTCTATTGAATGGTCTCGTATAGAACCAGAAGAAGGTAAGTTTGATGAAAAGGAGATAGGGCACTACCTAGATGTATTACATGCACTGCGCGAACGAGGTATAGAACCTTTTGTAACATTATGGCACTGGCCTCTTCCTGTATGGCTTGAGGAAAAGGGTGGATGGGAAAATAAGAATATTTACAAATATTTTGAAAAATATGCCAAGAAAATAGCAGATACACTTGGAGATAAAATAACATTCTGGATAACATTAAATGAGCCAGAAGTATTTTCTACACTTTCTTATCTAAAAGGCGTGTGGCCTCCACAAAAGAAAAGTTACTTTTTATACAGACGAGTTATACGTAATCTAGTCAAAGCACATAAGTCTGCATATATAGTAATAAAAGAAAAAACCCCACAAGCGCAGGTATGTGTAGCGAAACATAATGTATATTTCGAAGCGTACGAAAACAGGGTAGTTAACAGGTTATTAAAGTTAGTTTCCGATTGGTGGTGGAACGATTGGTTCTTAAAACAAATCAAGGGATTTCAGGATGTAATAACTCTTAATCATTATCATCACAATCGCATTAATTACGGATTTCATAAAAATGAAAATGAAAAAGTTTCTGATTTAGGCTGGGAGTTATATCCAGAATCACTTGGTAAAATGGCGTCTGAGTTAAGGAAGTATAAACTCCCTATCTATGTTACAGAACATGGTCTGGCAGACGCAGACGACTCAAGACGAGAATGGTTCATATTAGAATCACTCAAGTACTTACATGAAGCTATTTCAAATGGAGCTGATGTACGTGGATATCTACATTGGTCACTGTTTGATAATTTTGAATGGGATAAGGGGTTTTGGCCGAGATTTGGTTTAGTTGAAGTTGATTATAAAACAAAAGAAAGAACAATACGGTCTTCTGCACAGGTGTATAAGAAAATCTGTGAAAGTAACATGTTAGAATTGTAGTATATGTCTTTTGCAATTGTAATCATCGTCATTGCGCAGTTTTTAAATGCAGTAGTAGCACTTATTGATAAATATATAATTAGTACAAGGAAAGTGCCGCACCCTTTGTACTATGCATTCTTTGTAAGTATTTTATCTACACTTTCCGTTTTTGTATTTTTATTTAGTTTTATTAATATTCCTATACCTGAACTGAGTATTCCTTCTATTCAAAATATAGAGTTTCCAACATCTTCAATAATAATTCTATCTATTGCGTCTGGTTTGTCATTTTTCTTTGCACTTTGGTCCTTATTTACCGCACTTCGTGGTACAGATGCGTCAGATGTTATTCCTGTTGTGGGTTCAACATCAGCACTTTTTGCTTTGCCATTAGGGTTTTATATTCTTGGCACAAGACTCAGTCCTGCCTTTTTTTTCGGCATACTGTTGCTAGTCCTAGGAGCTTTAGCTCTTTCTCATTATAGATTCAAAAGGGGGGTATTGCTTATAACAGTTACTTCAGGCCTATTTTTTGCTCTTCATTTTGTTTTAATGAAACTTTTATTTAATATAACTACGTTTGACAATGCTTTTTTTTGGTCCCGAGTAGGGATTGTGATTGTGGCGTTTATATTATTTATCCCAAAATGGAATGATTGCAGAGATTGTTACAAAAGAACTTCAAACAAAAGCAATACACTTATTGTGGGTAATAAAATTCTAGCGGGTATTGCTGGCTTTTTACTACTTAAAGCTGTGGACTTAAGTAGTGTTGCTCTTGTACAAGCGCTTGGTGGGTTACAGTTCGTCTTCTTACTTGTTATCAGTTTGACTATTGGGAAATTCCTTCCTAGAACATGTGGTGAGAATTTAATTGGACGAAATAAAATACAAAAAACCATAGCCATCAGTATCATCGTGACAGGATTTTTGTTTCTATTCCTATAAACATCCCATTATATAAAAACATGAAAGTAATACGAAAACTAATCACATATTTATTTGTAGGTCTTATATTAATACTTGTGGTTATGTTGCTTTTGACTATAAGCGATAAGCCTAAAGAAATTAAATACGGGACTTCATTTAATACTTTATATGCAGAAGAGCTTGAGTTAGATCCTAGAGAAGTCTATATAGCAGTCCTTGACGATTTAGGCGTGAAAAGACTCCGCCTTTCAGCTCATTGGACAATGGTAGAGCCCACAAAGGATAGATTTAATTTTAAAGAACTTGATTTCCAGCTTAAAGAGGCAGAGAGTCGTGGTGTAGATGTAATACTTGGAGTAGGGAGGAGGCTTCCGCGGTGGCCTGAATGTCATGTCCCAGATTGGGCACAGAAGCTTACATGGGAAGAACAAAAAAAAGAAATAAAAGAACTTATAACAGAAATAGTTTTACGATATAAAGACAGCAGGGCAATTACGCATTGGCAAGTCGAAAACGAGCCATTTTTAGAGATTTTTGCTAAAGAAGAGTGTGGGGAACTTGATAAAGAGTTTCTTGCTGAAGAAATAGCACTTGTAAAAGAATTAGACCATTCCAGACCAATATTAATTACTGATAGTGGAAATCTTGGTTCTTGGTTTGGAGCGTATAGATCTGGAGACGTGTTTGGCACGAGCGTCTACATATATTTTTGGAATCCTGAGGTTGGTCAGTTTAAATCTATACTCCCACCTTCTTTTTATCGAGCTAAAAATAATCTAATGCGTATTTTGTACGGGAATAAACAAACATTTTTAATAGAACTTTCTGCTGAACCATGGCTTATGCAACCAATAATAGATACACCAATAGAGACGCAGTTAGAGCGTATGGATATTGAAAAATTTAAAGAAATTATAGAATTCGCTAAAGACACAAGGTTTAGCACTCAGTACTTATGGGGAGCAGAGTGGTGGTATTGGCTTAAAAAACAAGGAGATGAATCTTTCTGGGTTGAGGCAGAGAAACTTTTTGACACTGAGTAATTGAATTGGATTAGTATTATAATTATTATATGAATACCTTTAGAGGCCGTGGTCACATGAGGTATAATCAATGGTATGAATAAAAGCCGAACTAAAATTTATAAAAACATAATTCTACAAGTCGCAAAGATCGCGACTTGCCTCTAACGGGATGAAAAAAGATACACAGACTATTATTATACTTATAGCAATTTCTATAACTTTCATACTTTTAATTGTGTAAATATATGGAGTACGAGAATTTAAAAACATTAGAGACCTTTAATATACATTCTCTCCCAAACTTGGATGTTGTAGTTTTGGGTGCCCTAGAGCGTTTTTCAAAAGAAAAACCTTATACATTAAAGGTGGATAATATCTGCTCGAAACCTCTCGTTGTTGGAAGTGCAAATTCTTACGCTGTTGGGAAGATACTCTTTAAAAATACACAGGCTCGGTATTCTGAAGCAGGAGACTTTGAAGAAAATCTTAATAAGTTTACAGATATAGACTGTGTAGTAATTATATCTGCTTCTGGAGGAAAGCATTCTGTAGATATTGCAAAAAAGATGGCAGAAAGAAAGCTAAACATGTCAACATGGCTTTTAACCAACAATAAAGATGCAGAAGCTAAAAAGTATATAGATGATAGTAATGTAGTTGTTTTTCCTAAGAATCGTGAACCATATACATACAATACATCAACATATCTCTCCATGATTCTTTCTCACACAAGAGAGCGTGCAGAGGATATTTATGAGCATATTGATACTATAAAAAAAAATATACCACATGACTTTGGTAAGTATTCTTCTTTTGTTTTGGTTGTTCCTGTTGAGTTTGATGAAGTGCGCAGTATGTTAAGAACAAAATTCGATGAATTGTTTGGAGGAAATGTAGTTGGTAGAGTGTTTACAAGTGAAGAAGTCAAGCATGCAAAGACCATTATTAAGTCAGATAAAGAATTAATAATTCAATTCACCACCCAATCTCCCAAAAAAGAAGATGTACTGAAAGAATATAAAGGAGACTATTTAAACATTCCCCTAAAAAAGAGAGCTATGTATGGAGAGATGTTATCTGTGGGGTACTTTGTTATAGGTAAGATACAAGAAGCACACCCTGCATACTTTAAAGAAAATATTGTAGAATACACTAAAGACGCATCTGAGATTTTTAATCAAACAATTAATCCAATAGTTGAGTAAAGTATGTATATTCTTTTTGACATAGGAGGAACAAAGATGCGTATTGTGGGAAGTCACGACCTTGTAAAATTTGTTGGTGAGCCTATTGTTGTAAATACGCCTGTCGATTTCAATGAAGGAATGAGTGTACTTAAAGAAAAGATAAAGGTTATTTCTACAGGAGAAAATATTGAAATGATATGCGGAGGTATCGCTGGACCTTTTGGTAAAGGAGTCTGTAGCCTTCTTGGAAGTCCTAATCTTAAAAATTGGATAGGGCGCTCTCTATGTGATGAATTAACAAAAGAGTTTAACGTACCTGTTCATATAGAGAATGATTCTGCCGTAGTAGGGCTTGGAGAAATGCACTATGGCGCAGGAGCAAAGGAGGGGATTGGGGTATACATTACGGTGAGTACAGGAGTTGGGGGTGCGCGATTTATTGACGGGTTTATTGATAGTAAAGTTGTTGGTTTTGAACCAGGACAGCAGATAATTGATGCTGGTAAAGCGCTTTGTTCAGATTGTGATGGAATAACTCTTGGAAATTACATATCAGGTAGAGCAACTGAAAGACGAACAGGAAAGAAACCATATGAAATTAAAGACGAAGAATTTTGGGATACATATGCAAGATATCTTGCATATGGATTAAATAACACAATAGTTCACTGGTCACCGAACGTAGTTGTGCTTGGGGGTTCAATGATGGTTGGTGACCCTAGAATTCCACTTGATCATACAATAGAATGTTTGAAAGGAATATTAAAAATATTCCCAGAATTGCCCGAAATAAAGTTAGCACAGCTAGGCTCGCTTGGTGGGTTATATGGAGCGATGGTATTATCTGATCAGTATAAAAAGAAACAATAATTATATAAAAAAGTTTACCCCATGAAATGTTCCTACATTTCATGGGGTATAAGTTCAGGTTCCTGCTCCAGGTGCTCCGCAAGCGGGGGGACAAGTACCACCACCACCTACGGCAGTAGCAACGGGATTTGAAGAGTTTGCACTTCGCCCAGTCGCCCATTTTGGAAGCCACTTAGGTTGCGCAACTCGGATAATCACAATTGTTGCAACTACAGCAACTTGTTGCCAGTCGATCTTAATTTCGACACCGTTTGGTGACAGTAAGACACAGTTATCATCGCTCCAACATTGCTGACCGACAATAGAATCGAGTTTGAAAAACTCGAACCATCGTGTATCATCAATAACGTAAGGTTGGAGTGTACTTCCGTCGGGAAGTGTCACAACATCTCCTGTCGGAGACATGGTTACGTCTATAGATCCTGCTGCAGCTTTCAGAGTACCAGCGGTATAAAGAAAAAGGGAGAGAAGGGTGATAAAAAAGATTTTCATTTTTCCTACTCCTTCGCTTTTTCTTGTATGCACACTGGTGTGCATACGAAGTCAAACGTGATCCTACGTTTTGTAAACGTTGGAATCATACCTATGATAAGGCTTGGTTTCTCGTATACAACAGACACGTGTCCGTTGTCTTTATCTATTACCTCAATGCTAGTACATGCACCGAGAACAAGAAGTGTGGCGACCAGCGCCACTTTTTTAAAAGTTCGCATAGGGTCGTCTCCTTTAAAAAACTGTTTTATACCAAATTTGTAATTCGATATTTCTAACACAAGTTTAACACGAAAATATAGCCATTGTCAAGTCTTTGTCTCGTGCTCAATAACCAACATACATAAGTTTCTTTGAAGAAGAAATGATGTTACGCTTAAGTAAATATATTTATTAAGGTAATTTTATTTTCTATGAAAGAATTGAATCGAAATGAAAACATAGCGGTGGCTGTAGCTATTACTGTCGTTGGGGTCATTTTATTAATTGGCATTTTAAATACTTTATTCAGTAACTCAACCCAAAGGGAGAGTGTTGTAATTGAGGGAAATACAGAGCAAATATTAGGATCAGGACTTATTATTGAAGATATAATTCTAGGTCAAGGAGAAGAGGCTGTTGATGGTCTTAGGGTAACAGCTCATTATGTAGGTACACTCGACGATGGTACTGTGTTTGATAGCTCTGTCGATAGAGGTGTACCATTTTCTTTCACACTTGGAATTGGTCAAGTAATAAAAGGGTGGGATTTAGGAATAGTTGGTATGAAAGTTGGTGGAAAGCGAAAGTTAACTATCCCAGCTAATCTCGCATATGGAAACCGTGCTATTGGAGTAATTCCAGCTAACTCCACACTGCACTTCGAAGTAGAATTAATACAAGTTTTAAACCCTTAATAATTATGGAATTAACACAAATACTATATTTCCTTACTGGAGTTCTTGCACTTGGCACTGCTTACGCATGGTATCAATTTGCTCAAGTAGTGTTGAATAATTGCGATACATGTTCTACTGGGCTGCATCAAAGTCCATTCCACTCAAAATGTTTCGTAGGAGCTGTATTTTTTACACTAGCTCTACTGCTTGCTGTATATGCTACATGTAGTGTAGTTCGATAGTCTGACACGTTTCTAGGATACTTTTAGTATGTCGACTATTTCATTTAAAATTGAAAAACAAATCAAAGGACAGCTTGGACGTGCTGGCGTAATAGATACTCCTCATGGAAAGATAGAAACTCCAGCTTTTACTGTGGTTGGCACTAAAGCCACAGTGAAGTCTGTTACCCCAGAACAGTTGAGAGATTACGTTGGGGTTCAAGCAGTGCTTGCAAATACATATCATCTGTATCTTGAACCTGGTGAAAATATAGTTAAAGAGTCTGGTGGGTTGAATAAGTTTATGAATTGGGGAGGTCCAACACTAACTGACTCTGGTGGGTTTCAGGTATTTTCACTTGGAGATGCATATGATAGTAATGTAAGTAAATTTGCTCATGATATTCAGGATAGTACATCGCCAGTAATATACGACAAGAACTTTAGTCTAGAGTAAGCTCGACTTGCACGTATTGACGAAGAGGGTGTGACGTTTACGTCACATTTAGATGGAAGTACACACAGATTTAGTGCAGAATGTTCTATTGAGATACAACACAATATAGGTGCAGATATTATGTTTGCATTTGATGAATGTACGTCACCGACTGCTCCTTATGAGTATCAAAAAGAAGCTATGGACAGAACACATCGTTGGGCAGACAGAAGTTTAAAAGCTCACTTGGGAAATATAGAAGCAAGCGGGAAGCAAGGGTTGTATGGAGTCATACAAGGTGGTCGCCATGAAGACTTGCGTAGAGAGAGTGCTGAGACGTTAGCGAAAATGAGTTTTGACGGGTACGGCATTGGTGGTTCGTTTACTAAAAAAGATCTAGATGCCACATTAAAGTTAGTGAATAGTATCTTACCTAAAGAAAAACCTAGACATCTTCTTGGTATTGGAGACCCACTTAATATTTTTGACGGTATAGAGAAGGGGATTGATACATTTGATTGTGTTACTCCAACGCGTATAGCAAGGAATGGGATGCTATACACAAAAAGTGGTCTTATAAACATTTTAAATAGTAAATATAGGAATGACTTCTCAACGATTGACGATGATACACCTAGTTACACCTCAAAGAATTATAAAAAGGCGTATCTAGCACATTTATTTCGCTCTAAAGAAATGCTTGGTGCAACACTCGCGTCGATCCATAATCTTTATTTTATTGTAAATTTAGTTAAAGACTTAAGACAGTCAATTCTTGACGATAAATTTTATGAGTTTAAGGCCGAGTTTCTTGATAAGTACTTAGTGTAAAATGATTGCTTTTTTATAATTAAATGGTATTCTTGGCTGTAGATGATCTTTCCTCCACTTTTTTGAGGTCATCGCCTCCCTGTTAAACTTGCCGGTTCCTTCGGGAATCGGCTTTTTTTCTTGCCTATGCCCCATTGATGCAATAGTATGTAGTTTACAAACAATGAATAAATTTAAAATCTCATCTGGATTCAAGCCAGATGGAGACCAACCAAAAGCAATAAAAGCTCTTATAAAAGGAGTTGAATCAGGTAAGCGACACCAGACTCTTTTAGGTGTGACTGGGTCAGGAAAAACGTTTACCGTAGCAAATGTAATAGAAAAGATTCAGAAACCAACACTTGTGATTGCACACAATAAAACACTCGCAGCTCAACTTGCACAAGAATATAGAGAATTTTTTCCAAACAATGCTGTGCATTATTTTGTCTCATACTATGACTACTACCAGCCAGAAGCATACATGCCAACTTCGGATACTTATATTGAGAAAGAGGCACAAATCAATGAAGAAATAGATAGGCTAAGGCACGCCTCAACACAAGCACTCTTAACACGAAGTGATGTGATAATAGTCGCATCCGTTTCATGTATTTATGGTTTAGGAAGCCCAGAGAGATATGAGGGAGTGCATCTCAAAGTTGCTGTCGGGGACAATCTTTCACGCTCTGGTTTTATACGAAAACTTATTGATATATATTTTGAAAGAACAAATGCTGATTTGAAGCCAGGTATGTTTCGTGCACTAGGTAACTTTATTGAAATAATGCCAACAAGCGAAAGGATTATTTATCGTATTGGACTTTCTTCAGGCACAGTAACAGAAGTAATTACACTCGATTATATTTCCAGACAAATTATTGAAAAGAAAATTGATATGTTCTTGTTTCCAGCAAAACATTATGTAACTCCAGAACATGAACGCAAAGAAGCGATAGAAGATATAAAAGACGAGCTTAAAGAACAGTTAAAGAAGTTTGATAAAGAAGGGAATATACTAGAGTTAGAGCGTTTACGACGCAGGACCACTCAAGACATGGCTCTTATGCGTGAGATAGGTTATTGCAACGGTATAGAAAACTATTCACTACATTTTGATAGAAGAAAGGTTGGAGAACCACCATATACTCTTCTTTCTTATTTTCCACATAAAAAAGATGGAACACCTGATTTTTTGACAATTATAGATGAGTCTCACGTTACTATTCCTCAGATAGGTGGTATGTATGCTGGAGACCAGTCACGTAAACGTACGTTAATAGATTATGGATTTCGACTCCCATCAGCACTAGATAACCGCCCACTTAATTTCAAGGAATTTGAGCAACGAGTAGGAGAGTCTATATACACTTCAGCGACTCCAGGCGTGTATGAGTTTGAACATACCGATAAACCAATAGAGCAAATTATTCGCCCAACAGGACTTATTGATCCTCAGATTGAGATAAGGCCAGTTGTTGAAAGTAATGACGGAAAATACAAAGGACAGGTTGCAGACTTTATAGCAGAAACAGGCAAGACAGTTAAGAAAGGCGGGCGTGTACTAGTTACAACACTTACAAAGAAAATGGCAGAAGACTTTAGTGAGTATCTAAAAGATAAAGATATAAAAGCAGAGTATTTACATAGTGATATAAAGACACTAGATCGTATCATTATCTTAACTGATTTTAGAAAAGGTAAGTTCGATGTGCTTGTTGGAGTGAATCTTTTACGAGAAGGGCTTGACCTACCTGAAGTAACGCTTGTCGGGATTCTTGATGCAGATAAAGAAGGTTTCCTTCGTTCAGAGACTTCACTTATTCAAACAATAGGACGAGCTGCGAGAAACGTAGAGGGCCGCGCTGTGCTTTATGCAGACAACATAACTGGCTCAATGCAAAAAGCAATCTCTGAGACTAATCGCAGGCGTGAGATTCAGATTGCACACAATAAAAAGTACAACATAACACCAAAGACAATTAAGAAAAATATTAAAGACATCACAGACCAGCTACGCACAGAACATCAGAAAGCAGTAGTGACGTTGCTTGATGTAGATAGGGAACTATATAAGAAGAATCCTAAGAAACTTATTAAAGAAAAGCGCCGTCAAATGGAAGAAGCTGTAAAGATTCTCGACTTCGAGACGGCAGCTATTATACGTGATGAAATACAGGCGTTAGAAGGTAAAAATTAGCTAGTACTGTAAACAAGAGTATGAGAGCTTAATTAAACTCCTTTTTCTTTTAATTAAGTATGGTACACTTTCTTTCTATACAACCCCTATGTCAAAACAAGGGGTGGTTTGAATTGATATAACAAGACCTAAGATGGAGGATAAAATCATAATAAAAGGCGCAAAGACGCATAATCTAAAGAATGTCGACTTAGAAATACCACGAAACAAGATGGTAGTTTTTACTGGTTTATCTGGCTCTGGAAAATCATCACTCGCATTCGATACTATTTTTGCAGAAGGTCAACGTAAGTATGTTGAGTCTCTTTCAGCATATGCCCGGCAGTTTTTACGACAAATGCAAAAACCAGATGTTGAAGAAATCTCTGGCCTTTCTCCTGCTATATCTATCGATCAAAAATCACGTTCAAATAACCCTCGCTCGACAGTAGCAACTATCACAGAAATATATGACTATATGCGTATTTTATATGCTCGAATAGGGAAGCCATACTGTTTACATCATGACCAAGAAATAAAAAAACTTTCGCATGAAGAACTTATGAAAGTTGTGCTTACTTCTATCCAAAAAACTGATATTAAAAAAGGAAGTAAAAAAGTGATAGGAACAGAATACAGTGATCTTAAGTTGCGAATTCTTGCACCAGTCGTAGTTGGACGGAAAGGAGAATATTACCAACTTCTCTATGACTTACTCGGTAAAGGTTATGAGAGAGTACGTATAGATGGAAAAATGAAGCAATTAAGGGAAAAGATAGAGCTTCAGAAGACTAAGAAGCACGACATAGATGTACTTGTTGATGAAATTTATATAAGTGAATTTAAAGAAGATAAAATAAGTGCAACCGAGCGACTTTCAGAAGCAATAGAACATGCACTAGAGGAAAGTGATGGACTTATTAAAATTGAAAGTCCAGATGGGAGTGAACGCATACTCTCAGCTAAGTTTATATGTCCACTAGACGGCACCTCTTTTCCTGAAGTCGAGCCACGACTGTTTTCCTTTAACTCACCATATGGAGCATGTGAAGCATGTAATGGACTTGGTACAAAACATTTTTTTGGTAGCGAGGTATGTGACACATGTCTTGGTGCTCGGCTTCGCCCAGAGGCGCTACGGGTGTATCTAGGAGGTTCTGATAAGAAATCTAGCAAGGATTTAGGGAAAAGTATTGTTGACCTTACTTCAATGTCTATAACAGATGCACATGACTTTATAACCTCTCTTAAACTAACTAAAAAAGAACAAGAGATATCAAATGTAGTTATAAAAGAAATACAAAATCGATTACAGTTTATGATTAATGTTGGTATTGACTACCTCTCTTTAGATAGGCGAGCAAACACTCTTTCTGGTGGAGAGGCACAACGTATAAGGCTGGCTTCACAGCTTGGCTCAGGCCTTGTTGGGGCTCTCTATGTCCTTGATGAGCCAACTATCGGACTACACCAAAAAGATAACGACCGCCTTATTAAGACACTTCTTGACCTTCGCGACCTTGGTAACACCATCATTGTGGTTGAGCATGACGAAGATACTATTTATTCAGCTGACTATATCGTGGACATCGGCCTGGGTGCTGGAATACACGGTGGGGAGATAATTGTTTCTGATTGGCTAGAGAAACTTTTAACTGCAAAGAAAAATTCTTCAAAGTCTATTACTCTTGATTATTTAAGAGGTGATAAGGTATTAGGGATTCCTAAGAAGCGACGCACTTCACAAAAAGGAGCTCTTAAAATTCGAGGCGGAAAAATATTCAATATTAAAAATATGAGCGTAGATATACCACTTGGACGTATGACAGTTATCACAGGTGTGTCTGGGTCAGGTAAATCAAGTTTATTGTACGAAATTATATATAAGAACCTACAAGCAAGGTTTGATAGAAAGTATCGTTCGAACAAAACTTTCAACTGCGCAAAGTTTGATGGCTCTGAATACCTCGGACGTGCTATCTTAATAAACCAAGCACCAATTGGGAGAACTCCACGTTCAAACCCCGCTACGTACACAGGTGCCTTTACTCATATACGTGATCTTTTCGCAGCGACATCAGAAGCACGAGCTCGTGGATGGAAAGCTGGAAGGTTCTCATTTAATGTTAAAGGAGGTAGGTGTGAAGCGTGCCAAGGGAACGGCCTAATTGCAGTAGAAATGCATTTCTTGCCCACAGTGTACGTATTGTGTGATTTATGTGACGGTAAACGATTCACAAAAGAGACACTTGAAGTGAAGTACAAAAAAAAGAATATTTATGAAATCCTAAGTATGACCGTAGAAGAAGCAGTCGAGTTCTTTAATGATATACCAGCTATTTATGACAGACTCAAAACACTTAACGATGTTGGTCTTGGATACTTAGAGTTAGGACAGTCTGCGACAACACTTTCTGGTGGCGAAGCACAACGTGTAAAAATTTCTGCAGAGATGTATAGACCACATATGCAAAAAACTATATATCTCCTTGATGAACCTACGATAGGGCTTCACTATGAAGATGTAAAGAAACTTATTGAGATATTACAAGGACTTGTAGATAGAGGTAATACAGTGATATTAATAGAACACAATATGGATATAGTTAAGAGTGCAGATTATGTGATTGATATAGGGCCTTTTGGTGGAGTTGGTGGTGGTAATATAGTCGCTAAAGGTACACCAGAAGAAATAGCTGAATCAAAAGAATCATTTACAGGAAAGTATCTTAAGAAAGTACTCAGAAAATAGACCTGTCTTAAGCCATATTAAATGCCCCAGGTACCTGAGGCATTCTTTATGGCTTAATTTACCACATCTTATGCTATACTTGTATTTTAGAAGAGTTCTCCATAGTAAGTTTGAAAGTTAGGTGGCAACATGTTGCAACAAAGTAGTAATAAAACCAACGATAGTGAGATAGTCGTTTTTCTTGGAACCTGTTTCGGTACTTCAGATATTAGGACTATATTTCTTAAAGCGGGGCGTAAGTACATAGAAAATATTTCTAGGTTTGAAGAGAAAGGTAAGAGTGGAAGTCTCGAAGAGGGTGTGGGTCCTTATATCCGTAACTATAAAGCTGGTGGAGTAGTCCCTTTTTATTTACGGGTTGTATATAAAAAACTACTTAAAACACCTCTTGAAAAGGTTGACGTGTCTATCCACAGTAGTGTTAGCACTCATATGTGTCAGGGTATTGTTATAGACCAAAGCAAGAACTGTATTACCTTAAGTAGTGGCGAAGAGGTTTATTATGAGCAAGAAGAAATCATTAAGGACTTGTGTGATTTAATTAAGATTGACTACGTCAAGATAGACATGGACACATTGGAGCCTCTTATAGGGTTGGCTTATGGACAAAATAAGATGCATCTATATTGCGCCAAAGGGATTTCTCAATTAGCTTTGTGGTGGTGTGAACTGCCTGGATGCATTATAGCTTTGTGGTATGAAGAAATATACTTGAAGCAAAAAACCACTTCATAGTAAATTCTCAAATCGCCGTCATTTCGATCTTGACGGCGATTTCTGATTATAGATGTTTTTGATACAGTAATTGAAATGGATATAAAAGACTTACAAAAAAAGAAGTTACCAGACACGCCGGGAGTATATCTCTTTCGAGGTGCAGGGCGAAAGATTTTATATATAGGTAAAGCAACGTCGCTACGCTCTCGAGTGCGAAGCTATTCCGTATCTGACATACGTGAAGTGAGAAGTCCACTTATAGAGAAGATGATAGAGGAAGCAAAGAAGATTGAGGTAATCGAAACAGATTCAGTTCTTGAAGCACTTATCCTTGAGGCGAATCTTATTAAAAAACATCAACCAATTTATAACTCTCGTGAGAAAGACGACAAAAGTTTTAATTACGTGGTGATTACTGATGAGAGATTCCCTCGAGTGCTCACTGTTCGTGGTAAAGATCTAAAAAGCCAATTACAAAAAACGAAAGCCAAATATCTCTTTGGCCCCTTTCCCCAAGGGGCTCAGTTTAAAGAGGCGATGAAGATAATCCGGAAAATCTTTCCGTATTTTGATACTAAGTATCCAATTAAAGAGATAGGAACAAATACAAAATCTCAAGAGAAACAAATTAAATTTAATCAGTCTATCGGAGTGTTTCCAGGTAAGCCAGCTGAAAAACTAGACGAAAAAGAATATAAAAAAACAATACGACATTTAAAGTTATTTTTAGAAGCTAAGAAGAAGACACTTTTATCATCTCTTGAGAGAGATATGAAAAGGTTAGCCAAAGCAGAGAAGTTTGAAAAAGCCGAAGAAGTAAAGAGAAAGATATTCGCTCTTACACACATACGTGACGTATCGCTTATTAAAGAAGAATACAAAACCCCGCAGAGCGGTCGAGTGTTTCGTATTGAAGCATATGATGTTGCTCACACATCAGGGAAGCATGTTACAGGGGTTATGACGGTCGTCGAGGACGGAGAGGTCAACAAAAACGAATATAGAAAGTTTAAGATTAAAAATGATACAAACAATGATACTGCGGGGCTCCGAGAAATACTCTTGCGTAGACTCACTCACAGTGAATGGCAATACCCACGACTTATAGTGGTTGATGGAGGAAAGGCGCAGTTAAATACAGCAAACAAAGTTCTTAAAGAGCTTGGATATATGATTCCAGTCATTGGAGTTACTAAAGACGAGAACCATAGACCAAAAGGGTTTGTAGGGGAGAATAGGTTCGCACAAAAACGTGAAAGAGAAATACTTTTAGCAAATAGTGAAGCACACCGCTTTGCAATCTCATATCACAGGAAATTACGAGGTAAGATAGTATAGTAGGTTTTTGTTTTTTCTACTTGTTATTTTATATTATAAACCACTGTTCTAATGTTCTTAAGAACATTAGAACAGTGAATGGTGGTTTGATATGCTCGCTCACGCTGGCCTGATTTTTTGTTATACTTTAAGTATGTCAAAACTTCGAATAGGTGTACTACGAGGCGGTCCGTCTAGTGAATATGATATTTCTCTTAAAACAGGGGGGCATGTATTACAGAACCTATCAGATGATAAATATACGAAGCATGATATTTTAATTTCTAAAACGGGTGTGTGGCATATACGTGGACTGGAAACACATCCTAGTAAAGTGCTCAAGAATGTTGACGTAGTGTTTAACGCTCTCCATGGAAAATATGGTGAAGATGGTGAAGTTCAGAAGGTATTGGATAAATTTAAAATACCATATACTGGCTCGGGAGTACTAGCATCAAAAATAGCTATTAATAAAGTTCGAGCTAAAGAAATAGTATCTAGAGCAGGGGTTCGCGTACCTCTACATGTGGTTATAGAACAGTCACCAAATACTGAAGCAAAGATAACTAAAATATTTCGTTCTTTCCCACAACCAGTGATTATAAAGCCGTTAGATAAAGGTTCGTCCCTAGGTGTAGTGTTCGCGGGTTCTTATCAAGAATTATTTGATAGTGTAACATCAGCACTTGAAGGCTCTTCATCGGTGCTTATCGAGGAATTTATAAAAGGCAAAGAAGTAACATGTGGGGTCGTTAATGATTTTCGTGGAGAGGAGAAATACACTCTTTTACCAATAGAAGTAGTTTTACCGAAAGGTAAAAATTGTTTTGATTACTACGCCAAGTATAAGAGAGAGAGTATGGTGGAATTACGGTGTCCAGGTAATTTAACTGATGAAGAAAGACAACAAATAAGGGATGCCACACACATAGCGCATGATGCTTTGGGACTGCGACACTATTCACGTTCTGATTTTATTCTGACACCACGTGGTATATATTTCCTAGAGGCTAATACATTACCAGGATTAACTGAAGATTCTCTAGTGCCACGCGCTCTATCTGAAGCAGGTTGCAGTTTATCTGAATTTTTAGATCATATTATTAACCTTGCTGTGAATAGAAAGTAAGGTATAATATTTCGGTACTTACATAAAGGGCCCGTAGCTCATCTGGCTAGAGCGCCTCACTTGCACTGAGGAGGTGGCAGGTTCAAGTCCTGTCGGGTCCACCACTGTTAAAAATGATACAGTTAAAGAATGTTCAAAAGAACAAAAGAAAACTTTGAATGTGAATATTGTGGTGAACATGTCAAGGGAGATGGATATACTAACCATTGTCCACAGTGTTTATGGAGTAAACATGTCGATATAGAGCCTGGAGACCGCAAATCTGACTGTAAAGGCCTTATGCGCCCTATCTTATTTGAAGAAGATAGTGGTGAATATAGAATACTCCACCGTTGTGTTGAATGTAGCTTTGAAAAGAAGAATAAACTCAAAGATAGAGACAATTTTGACCCAGAACAGGTGTTAAATAGTTAATACTACAAAAAGCTAGCCAAAACAACTCACTTATGACATAGTGATAATAATGCTAGACCCACTTGAATTTGTTAAGCCACCAAGTCACCCGCACGTGCCACATTACCATGGTGATACTATACAAATACTCTTTCTTATTGGTGGAATAATTATACTAGCCACTCTTCCTTTTTTTAAAAATTTACTCCAAATTGGAACAGGTTTTCTTCCTGTTTTTGTTGTATTACTGGTACTGGGTGGTGCTATAGTAAATCCGTTTCAACGTTGGGTTGTTACTATTGATTTAGTAATATCCGCTGTTGCTGTGATACTGTTTGAGTATGCTGCAGTTGTTGGGTTTGGGCACGATAATTTCTTTTTATCTGTAACTAGACAAGTCATCGCGATAGTATTTCTATTTGCTTTATACTACAGCGGTAGAACATTACGCGCTATGATTATGCATCAAATAGGTAAGAAAAACGGTGCAGAATATGACCAACCTTAAACAAAAAAAGTAGTATTACCCACAACTGACAAATATTTCGCGCCAACTTTTTTGTTATACTATCATCACTATGTTTAAAAATATGTTAATGAAAAGACTCTTGAAGTCTAAAATGAAGAATGTTCCAGAAGAACAACAAGAAATGATTTTATCCGCTGTTGAGAAAAATCCAGAGTTTTTCCAAAAGATAGCAGTAGAGATTCAAACAAAGATGAAAGGAGGTATGGATCAAATGACAGCAACAATGGAAGTTATGCAAGCTCATCAGAGCGAGATGCAGGAACTAATGAAGAAATAAATTAATATGGATCCCGTACGAAATCGCGGACATAAACACAATATATGATAAACAGGTTGATAATTAATAGAACTTATAATATAGCGACCAAGACTGTTTAAGTCTGGGTCCTATTTCGTACTGGATGGACATATACACAATTCTAATTTTGATTCATTTACTCGGAACTGTTTTAGGTGTCGGCGCAGCTACTTTTGCGGAGTTTTTTTACCTTAAAGCTCTTAAGGATGGGGAAATCAGTCCAGACGAGGGTGCTCTACTTAAAACTACTTATTCTGTTTTAAGGGTAGGTCTTGTATTGGGTGTTCTGTCAGGGTTCGGCTTCTTATTGTTGTACAGATTTACAGGACAAGAGGAACGTCTACTTGACCCTAAACTTTGGGCGAAGATGACAGTAATTGTTATTCTTGTAATTAATGCTCTTCTGTTACAATTACATAAAATTCCTTTTTGGTTGGGTGCGTCACTTTCAATTACGTCTTGGTATACTGCAATGATACTAGGCTCATGGCGTGGTATCACATATTCATATATTGAGATAATGATGGGCTACTTTGTCGCAGTTGCTATTATGGTAGTAGTGCTTGAATGGATAAAAAAGTTGTATCTAGGTAAAGAATTAATAAATAGTCTAAAAAAATAAAACTTATTATATGAGCCAGATTTTTGTTACCACACTCATAGTACACGTTATAGCAGGCATAGTTGGTTTTATAGCAACGTACGCTGTCTTGATGTCTTTATGTAAAAGAGAATCGTCTATAAAGATGTTGCGTTTTTTCTCAAGCCTTGCGTTTATTTCATACTTAACGTCGTGGTTCGCTGGTGGGTATTACTACGTATTTAGGTATGGGTCTGAAGTAAAGCCTATTATAAAAGGCGGGGATAGTGCGTGGGCTCATGCATTTTTTATGGAGGTTAAAGAGCACCTATTTTTACTATTACCAGTACTTACGTTCATGCTTGCGCTCGTATTCTTTTTACGAGGAGAAGATGTAGTTTCAAAAGGAAAGGCAAAACGGGCTATGATGTATCTAACAGTATTAACAGCACTTCTCGCACTGTTTATAACTGTGTCGGGGATATTAATAAGTGGTAGTGCAGGATAAACAATAAGTTATATATGGCAAATCAAAACAAAAATATAGATAAAAAATCTCGATACATATACGCATTCGCATTAAGCGCAATGGTTTCTGTTGCTACTATCGCATTACTTACAGTAGCAGGTGAACTACACAAACCACTTAAAAATTGGCTAGCTGAGACATTTTATCACCATTGGGTTGGTAAAGGCATAATATCCTTTGTGGGTTTTTATATCTTGGGGTATGCTTTACTCTCATTTATGAGCGGGAGAAGAAAATCCTTGTCGACCTATATTATGTGGTTGTTTTGGATTAGTTTATTAAGTACAGTTGTAATAACAGGTTTTTATTATTACGAGACATTTATGGTCTCTCATTAAAATATTATATTAATAAATATGAAGGGAAAGAAAAAGGTTTTTGTTTTTGTAGGACACCCGGATTCAGACTCAATGATTGGTTCGCTTGCTGGTGCATATGTTGAAGGAGCAGAGGCTGGAGGACATGAGGTACGTCGCATTAATATTGGCGAAATGCAGTTTGATCCAATATTACACAAAGGATATAAAGAAATTCAAGCACTAGAGCCAGACTTAATCCAAGTTCAAGAAAATTTTAAATGGGCTGACCATATTGTTATATTGTATCCAAATTGGTGGTGTTCAATGCCGGCTCTTTTAAAGGGGTTGTTTGACCGAATGTGGCTTCCTGGATTTGCGTTTAATTTTAAGAAAGATAAAGACGGGAAACGTACTAATAAGCTTATAGAAATGTTTAAAGGAAAGACTGCACGAGTTGTCGTAACAACAGGGACACATCCTATTAAGATACGCTTTCATTTTGGAGACTTTACTAATGAAATAATCCGCGGAATCCTAGGATTCTCAGGTATCTCACCAGTAAGACGAACTGTATTTGGCCCAGCCGAGAAAGCAACGGATGAGTGTAAAGACAAGTGGCGCAACAAAATGCGTAAGCTTGGCAAGAAAGCAAAATAAACAAAAAATCCAAGGGTCGACCTTGGATTTTTGTATTTACAGTGAAGAATCGCTTATTTAAAAGTTTTTTGATACCATATAGCAACTATGTCACTTTCAATAGGAATTGTTGGATTACCTAACGTAGGCAAGTCCACATTATTTAATGCATTAACAAAACGCTCAGTACCAGCGGAGAATTTTCCATTTTGTACTATTGACCCGTCAGTAGGTGTTGTTGCTGTGCCAGATAAACGGCTGGAGTGCCTCAGCCGTTTATCTAAGTCGAAAAAGACTATACCAACAGCAATAGAGTTTGTAGATATTGCAGGTTTAGTGAAAGGAGCGGCAGAAGGAGAAGGTCTCGGTAATAAGTTTTTGTCTAACATACGTGAAGTTGACGCTATTGCTCATGTTGTGCGTCTTTTCGAGGATGCTGACATAATGCATGTGCACGGAGATATTAGCCCAATTGATGACATTACCGTGATCAATCTAGAGCTTGTTATGGCAGATATGCAGACTGTCATAAAACGTCTTTCATCAATAGAGCGTGAGGTCAAAAAAGGAGACAAGGATGCAGTAAAAGAACGCGACGTTGCTACTAAAGTCTTACATAAATTAGAGGAAGGTAAACTCGCTCAAGAAGCTGTACTCGACGAAAATGAGACTGAAGCGATAAAAGGATTACACCTATTGACAATGAAGCCGATATTGTATGTTTTTAATAAAAAAGCGAATGCTATTAACATTGATGAAGAAAACGGAGAGAGATATGAAAAACTTATGCAGTTTATCAAAGATTCTAATTCAGAGTACGTGATTATAGATGCTGGTGTAGAACATGAACTCAAAGATGTGTCAGAGGAAGACAGGGAAGAGTTCTTAAGGGAATTTGGTGTGGTTGAAGATGGTATAAGCTTGTTTATTAACACAAGCTATACACTACTGAATCTAATTACATATTTTACAACTGGAGAAGATGAGACTAGGGCATGGACAGTAACTCGAGATAGTACTGCGCCGGAAGCAGGAAGCGCAATACACTCTGATTTTAAAGATAAGTTTATACGAGCAGACATAATTTCTTATGAGAAGCTTATGGAAGCGCAGTCATACGCAACCGCTCGTGAAAAAGGTTTTGTGAGAACAGAAGGAAAACAGTATGTAGTGCAAGACGGCGATATAATCGAGTTTAGAATATAGATTGACTTTATGTAATAAAGTGGTACGGTTTCTTCAGAATAAATATAGTTTGAAGGGATACGGGCAATGAAATATTTGTTTTCTGTTACTCTAATACTGTTTTTAGGATTAGGGTTAAAAACAGTAAGCGCTGGAGAACGGTTAAAAGTAGCTGATGAGTGTATTTACATATTTCCATCAGGAGAGCCTTCTGTTGACTTAGCACTTGAGAGTAATTTCTCTTTTCTCGGTTTCAGATGTTTTAAAGATGATCCGTATAAAGTACGTGTCATCCTAATTGCTGGCAAGCCTGAACCTGTTATGAAGGCTGGTATAAATAAATTCTATATTATTTTACCAATCTCTATATATCTTAACCGACGGAAATTCAGTAATAGACGAAGGTGGATGGTCTGGAAAATCTAATCTTCATGATAGGTTTAGCTTCTCTATATCTGACCTTGTTGACAGAGGCTTTATTGCGGAAGCAATTCAAAATAGCGTGGGCAATTTCCTCACCACAATAAAACTAATGAACGACCCGTAAGCGTAAAGCTAAGCGGGTCGTCTTTTTTATCTCTATTTTTCTATGTGTTGTATACCCCTCATTTGCGGGGTATACTTTGTTTTAATTAGTAGTAACGTATCCATATTATATAAGCCATATGAAAACAACACCTAAAGATTTCTTCCTTTGGATCGGAGTAATTATTACTCTTTATATCAGCTCCATTAGCTTACTAACTCTACTTTTCCAATACATAGATGTGCTGTTTGAAGACTCATTAAAGAACGCTTTTTATGACCCATACTCTGGAGCGATACGATTCGCAATTGCGTCGCTGATTGTTATTTTCCCTCTGTATATTTATCTAACAAGACTTGTTAATAAAGAAGTAAGACAGAACCCAGAGAAAAAAGATATCGGTGTAAGGAAGTGGCTTATTTTCCTAACTCTTTTTGTGGCTGGAGTAACTATTATTATCGACCTCATTGTTCTTATAAACACATTCCTTGGAGGAGAAGAACTTACTTTTGGTTTTATACTTAAAGTTCTATCTATTCTAGTCGTTATCGGTGGTGTATTTCTATATTACTTTTACGACCTAAAGGGTAAATGGGAAACGTCTAAGAAACTTTCCCAAAGTATTGGCGCAGGTGTTTCTGTGTTAGTGGTCGCTGTTATTGTTCTTGGATTCTTTATTATGGGATCACCCCAATCAATGCGTGATATTAGGTTTGACCAAGATAAATTAAGAGATCTTTCAAATATTCAATGGCAAATCATAAATCACTACCAACAAAAAGAACAACTACCAAATAAGTTAGTAGACCTAGAAGACCCGCTTGTTGGATATATTCTTCCAGAAGACTCTCAAACTGGAAAAGCATATGGCTATGAGGTGATGGGAGAGCTTACCTTTAAACTATGTGCAGACTTTAACAAAGAAAGTAGAGAATATGAACCTACAGATACAGGGGGTATCGCGCAACAAAATGTATGGAGTAGGTCTTTAGAGTACAGGTATGCTATAGATGACAAAAATTGGTCTCATGGCGTTGGCGAGACCTGTTTTGAACGAACAATTGACCCAGATACATTCCAACCATTTAAAGAAAGGTTCTAAAATAGATATAAACTATGTCTTTGTATAATCATAAGGAAGTTGAAAAAAAATGGCAAGATAAATGGGCTGAAGATGGGCAGAATAAAGCCATAGACGGTTCAAAAAAAGAAAAAATGTATTTATTGGTTGAGTTTCCTTATCCTTCTGGAGATGGATTACATGTTGGACACGCAAGAAGCTACACGGCCTTAGATATCGTCGCACGGAAAAAGAGAGCGGAAGGATTTAATGTTCTTTACCCAATAGGGTGGGATGCTTTTGGATTACCTACAGAAAATTATGCACTTAAGACAGGTATACATCCTAAGGAAGTTACAAAACAGAATACAGATAAGTTTAGAGAACAACTCAAATCGATGGGATTTTCCTTTGACTGGGATAGGGAGATAAATACAACTGACCCAGAATATTATAAATGGACGCAGTGGATTTTTATTAAACTTTTTGAAAAGGGGTTAGCATACAAATCAAAGATGCCAATAAATTGGTGTATTGATTGCAAAACTGGATTAGCAAATGAAGAAGTAATAGACGGGTTATGTGAACGGTGTGGAGGAGAAACTGAAAGGCGAGAAAAAGAACAGTGGATGTTGAAGATAACCAATTACGCCCAAAGACTTTATGATGATCTTGATGAAGTGGATTACCTTGATCGAATAAAAACTCAACAAAGGAATTGGATCGGAAGGAGCGAGGGAGCTGAAATAGATTTTAGAATTGCCGGAGGTAATAAAAAAGTAAAAGTCTTTACGACGCGCCCCGACACATTATTTGGAGCTACTTATGTAGTCTTGGCCCCAGAACATGAGCTGTTAAAGGATAATAAGTTAGGAATTACGAATTATAAAGAGGTGGAGGAATATGTTAAGGAAGCTGTGAGTAAGCCTGAAATTGAACGTACTGCAGAAGGAAAAGAAAAGACGGGGGTCGAATTAAAGGGTGTGAAAGCGATAAATCCTGCAAATAGCGAAGAGATTCCGATTTTTATAGCGGACTATGTACTTTCTGGGTATGGAACAGGAGCAATTATGGCAGTGCCGGCGCATGATGAGCGTGATTATCAGTTCGCAGATAAATTTGATTTGCCAATACAACGAGTGATAGCGAATAAAGACATAGTTCGAAGTATTGTTTGGGGACATAACATTAAAAAAGCTGATTTAGAGTCAATTGGGGTAAAAATCGTTGAAGAGATTAAAACCAATAACGATAAATATGATGAAATAATAAAGAAAGTTGAGTTCCCTGTAAGCACAATAGTTGCTTTTGAAAAATTGGTGCAAGAGAAATTGCCTGTGGGATTTTGGAATGAATACGTTGGACCTATTGGAATTATATTTAATTTCAAAAATACTGATAATAGTATTTCGACATATAAGCTTGACTCAAGCAATTGGGCTGAAGTTGATAAAAAATGCTATGAATTTTTTCATAATAAAAAAGTTGGATTAGAGTGGAAAGCTAGGAATGTTTGGAGTTGGCTAGCAAAAGCAGAAAATGGATTTTATAAAAATATAATTATTCATTCTAATGAAGGAATGTTAGAGAATTCCGAAAAATTTGATGGACTAACAAGTGAAGATGCTAAGGAAAAGATTACTAAGTTTGTCGGCGGAAAGATGAAGACCACATACAAGCTTCGCGATTGGATATTCTCACGTCAAAGATATTGGGGAGAACCGATACCGATGATTAATTGTGGAAAATGTGGGTGGGTTCCAGTACCAGAAGACAGTCTTCCTTTAGAGCTTCCAGAAGTTGAGAATTATAAACCAACTGATGATGGGGAATCTCCTTTAGCTTCTGCTGAAGATTGGGTAAATACTACTTGTCCAAAATGTAATGGTTCCGCAAAAAGAGAAACAGACACGATGCCTAATTGGGCTGGTTCTTCGTGGTATTTCTTACGATATACTGATCCTAAAAATGAGGATGAATTTGCAGGAAAAGATAAGTTAAAATATTGGACCCCTGTAGATTGGTACAACGGGGGTATGGAACATACAACTCTTCATTTACTGTATTCACGATTTTGGCATAAATTTTTATATGACATCGGTATTGTTCCATCCTCAGAACCATATATGAAAAGAACTTCCCAGGGAATGATTTTAGCTGAAGATGGGTCTAAAATGTCTAAATCAAAAGGTAATGCTATAAACCCAGATTATGTTATAAAAACAGTTGGGGCTGATACTTTGCGTATATATGAAATGTTTATGGGTCCTTTTGATCAGACAATAATATGGAATACAGATAATATTGCTGGAGCAAGAAGGTTTCTAGAAAAGATGTGGAATTATTACCACAACGATTGGAAAAAGAATTATATAGATGATAATGGAAAAGATTATGATTTAGATGAATGGGACAACTCTTTCTCTAATTTATTACATAATACAATTAAAAAAGTGAATGATGATATTGATCAAATGAAATTCAATACAGCAGTATCTTCTTTAATGGTTCTCTTGAATAATATATATGAAGAAGATAAAACTATATCGCATAAAGTGAAAGTAACTAACACTAAGAGCCGTCAAATCACAACTCCACAATTGGAAACAATATTTAAGCTTGTTGCACCATTTGCTCCACATATAACAGAAGAACTTTGGTTTGACTTGCAGGCGAAAATTCTAAAGAAAAACGATGTGACCTCTATCCATCTTGAAAAATGGCCACAATTTGACGAATCTAAACTTGTTTCTGGCACTGTCTTTATAGCCGTACAGATAAACGGTAAGACACGAGGAACCATAGAAGCTAATTCTGGGATAAGTAAGGATGATGCTATAAAGCTGGTTCGGGCTGACAGCAAATTTTCTAAATGGCTAGAAGGTGAGGCTAAAAAGACATTCTATGTCGAAAATAAGCTTATAAATATAGTTATTTAGCCGTATAGGACGTGGTACTTGACGAAGCACTAGACAAATGACAGAAATTAGAGTACACTATTCAACACTTATCAATATATTTATGGCGAAAATTACATTCAAACCAAAGCAAATAACCAAGACACTTCTTGGAGCTCTTCCAGAGAGATCTGGAGAGATTCTTACTAGTCGTTATGGTCTTGGGAAAGATACTGAGAAAAAGACTCTAGAGTCTATTGGTGAAAGATATGGCATCACTCGAGAACGAGTCCGCCAGATTGAAAACCATGCCTTAGCTAGTATCCGTAAATCAGACATATTTGAAAGTACAACTGGCATTTTCGACGAACTAGAAAAATATATCGATTCACTTGGAGGAGTTATTTCAGAAGAAGAACTACTCTCGAGTATCTCTAAGGACAGTGGAACACAAAACCATATCCATTTCTTACTAGTTTTGGGTAATCACTTTGTATATAAAAAAGAAGATTCTGAATTTACACCACGATGGTATATAGATGAAGATCTTGCTGAAGATGTTCATAAAGCTTTACGTAATCTTTATTCGAATCTTTCAGATGATGAGCTTGTTGTAGAATCAAAACTAATTGATTCATTTCTAGACGAAGTTAAGCATCTTAATGAACAATATCTACAAGACGAAATATTACGTCGCTGGTTATCTCTTTCAAAAACAATCTCCAAGAACCCACTTGGTGAATGGGGTCAAACTACATCTTCAAACGTACGAGCAAAAGGAATGAGGGATTTTGCGTATCTTGCAATAAAACGTCATGGCTCACCAATGCATTTTACAGAAGTTGCACGTATGATTACTGACTTATTTAATAAAAAGGCTCATGTTGCAACTTGTCACAATGAACTTATCAAAGATAAACGATTTGTGCTTGTAGGAAGAGGTCTTTATGCCCTTGAGGAATGGGGGTACTCAAGCGGAGTAGTAAAAGACGTACTTCGTAGCATCCTTTCAAAAGAAGGTCCTTTAACCAAAGAAGACCTTATTGATAAAATACGAAAAGAGCGTTACGTAAAGGATAATACTATTTTAGTAAACCTACAGGATGTTACAGTATTTAAGAAAGATAAAGGAGGTAAGTACTCAATAGTTTAATTATTAAACCATCTCTAAAAACATAAACACTCCAGCTATACTGGAGTGTTTATGTTTTGAGTGTCCGAGCCACTGTAATAATAACTATTCTATTTTTCACTATACATGGACTTTGCACTGCTGTTTGTATCCAATCGTTTCACTCTTGAACGAACTGGTTGCACTTCTAGAGAAATCGGTTGTACTCACAGAGCACTGCTGTTTACAACCGACTTATTCAAGAGTGGAACGATTGAGTATAAGTCGCGGCGCTTTAGTGCAAATCAATCGCTTTGCTCTTGAGTAAACAGGTTGTATAATTTAACACAATGTCTGTAAACCCATTAAAAGACGTAAGTAAAACACTCGAAGGTTTTGAATTTTCTTCTGCTTGGTTTTTAGTAGCTGTATTTCTTGGACTACTATGGTTTACTTCTTCTATACTTGAATTAAATCTGGGGCCAACGTTTGAAACAATTTTCTTATCTTCTCCAGTTTGGTTACCTTTTGTATTAGTTGTTGTATTTTGGAAAATATGGATTAAATATATTCGCGCTAAGTCCATAAACAAACAAGAGTATGTTTTACTTGAAATCCGTTTACCACGTGAGGTAGTACGCTCCCCACTAGCTATGGAAACAGTTTTAAGTAATATTCATATTGGTATGGGAGAAACCACTTTTATTAATAGGAGTTTTCAAGGCAAGGTAAGATCTTGGTACTCACTAGAGATGGTTTCTCTCGGCGGAGAAATACACTTCTATATATACACTAGTAAATTCCTTAGAGATGTTGTAGAGGCTCAAATATACGGTCAATATCCTATGGTAGAAATCCATGAAGTAGATGATTATGCAAAAAAGCTACGGTACAGCACTGACGCATATGATTTATGGGGATGCGATTTTAAATTAACAAAGAAAGATGCTTACCCAATCAAGACATATATTGACTATGGGCTTGATAAAGACCCAAAAGAGGAGTTTAAAATAGATCCGATGGCAGGTTTCTTTGAATTCCTTGGACATATCGGTCCTGATGAACAGTTGTGGTTCCAGATTTTAATACGTACAAATAAAGATAAGTTAAAAGATGATAGAAAGTACAAAGGAGGGTCTTTATTTACACAAACTACGAGCTGGAAAGAAGAAGCAAAGGAAGAGATAGATGAGATACGAGATAATGCAACACCTAAATATACTGATGAGCAAGGCAAAGAAAGGTCAGGATTTCCTAATCCTACACCTGGTGAGACGGATACTATAAAAGCTCTTGAGCGAAGTATTTCAAAACTAGGATTTGACATCGGAATACGCGGTATCTATATTTCTAAGTCAGGCAAATTTAATCCATCAAATATTGCTGGGTTAACCTCTTCATTTAAACAACTTAATTCAGGGAGCCTTAACGGGTTTGCACCTACAAGATGGTTTATAGGGTATGACTACCCATGGCAAGACCTTTTTGGGTGGAAAAAAGAGAGAAATAAAAGAGAAATTATTGATGCTTATAAGCGTCGCTCTTATTTCCACGAGCCATACAAAACCCCTCCTTTTGTACTTAATGTAGAGGAGCTAGCTACCATATTTCATTTCCCCGGGTCAGTTGTACAAGCACCAACACTTCCACGTGTTCAGTCTACAAAAGGAGAAGCTCCATCTAATCTACCTATTGGATAAAAAAGCCATCATAGAGAGAAATGAACACAGACGAACTCTTACAAGAAATATCACAAAAAGAAAACTTACCAGTCCACATACTGAGAGTATTGTTTGGGTCACGCGTAAAAAAAGCTATAACACTTTCAGTTATTGTTCTAACTTTCTCTTTTTATATCTCCCTGATTCGAGTGCCATCTGATTTTCCAATAAAACAAATCATTAAAGTAGAAGAAGGCTCTACACTAAAAGATATCACTGTGAATTTTGAATCATCTGGGGCTATACGCTCTCCATTTCTATTTAGAGCAGGAATAATATTATTAGGAGGGGAGAAAAGCTCACATGCGGGAGAATACTATTTAGATGAGAAAGAAGGAGTATTCACGCTCGCTTACAGGATAACTCGTGGAGTTTTTGGATTAACTCCAATAACGGTATTGGTTCCTGAGGGGTTAAACAACAAAGAAGTTGCGCTACATCTATCTAACACAATAGAAACATTTGATATGGCGAAGTTTATATCTTTATCTAAAAGTGACGAGGGGTACTTGTTTCCAGACACGTATTATTTCTTACCAAATGTAAGTGAGGAGGAAGTGTACAAAACAATGAAAGATAATTTTAATACTCGCTTAAAAGAAGTGTCTAAAGAAATGGAAGATTTTATGAAAAGTTCAGGGGTTTCTATAGAAGACATTATAACCATGGCATCTATTATTGAGTTAGAAGCCATGGACTTTGAAACAAAACGCGAAATCTCTGGAGTTCTTTGGAATCGTATAGATGTTAATATGGCACTTCAGGTTGATGCATCATTTGCATATCTTCTTGGAAAAGGTACTTCTCAACTATCTCTTGAAGATTTACAAATAGATTCTCCGTATAACACGTATAAATATAGAGGACTCCCACCCGGTCCTATTGCAAACCCTGGACTAGATTCAATCCTAGCAGCAGTAACTCCAAATAAACACGGCTATTACTACTATTTAGCAGATAAGAGCGGGATAACGCATTTTAGTAAAACCTTCGCAGAGCACTCCAGAAAGAAAGCGCAGTATATAGACTAAAGTTGTGATATAACTATCTCGTGAATAAGAAAAATGAAAATAGAACAGTCTTTGTAGGAGTTAGTGGTGGAGTAGACTCGTCTGTTTCCGCAGCGCTCCTTAAAGATGCTGGATATAACGTAGTTGGAGTCTTTATTAAGGTGTGGCAACCTGAATTCCTAGAGTGTGATTGGGAAAAGGAAAGAACAGATGCCATGCGTGTCTGTGTACGGCTCGATATACCGTTCCTAACACTAGACCTTGAAAAAGAGTACAAGGAAGAAGTCGCAGACTATATGATTTCTGAGTATAAAAAAGGGCGAACCCCAAACCCTGATGTGATGTGTAATAAATATATTAAATTTGGAAGCTTTATGAAGTTTGCGAAAGAAAGCGGGGCAGACTATATAGCAACAGGTCATTATGCTCAGGTTGTTAAAGATGGTGAGCAATTTAAGATGTTGCAGGGCGTAGACCACAACAAAGACCAGACATACTTTTTATGGACTCTTACACAGAAAGAACTGGGCTCGGTACTGTTTCCTGTCGGATGCTTGGAAAAAGACAAAGTACGTAAACTAGCTAAGAAATATAATCTGTCAACCGCAGACAAGAAAGACAGCCAAGGTATTTGTTTCCTAGGTCACGTGGATCTCGAAGAATTTCTTGGTCATTATATAGATTTAAAAGAGGGCTATGTATTTAATACAAAGGGAGATATAGTGGGCTCCCACAATGGTGCTGAAATATACACGCTCGGCCAACGCCATGGTTTTATAATTTTTGAGAAAAACACTGACAGAAAGCCGTACTATATTGTAAGTAAAGATGTACAAAAAAATATCATCACCGTTTCTCATAAACCAAACGATAAAGATTTTAATAAAAGAGAAGTCCTATTAGAGCAGATAAATTGGATAACAAAAGTTCCTGAAGCAGGGAAAGAATACACAGCCCGCATTAGACATCGTGGAGAACTATATCAATGTAAAATAGAAGGAGAGAAAGTTGTATTTAAAGAGCCACAACATGGACTAGCTCGTGGACAATCTATTGTTATATATAATAAAGATGAGTGTTTAGGTGGAGGTATTATAAAATAGCTTTCAGTCTTTATGAATAAGAAACTTATTATTTTTGATTGGGGAAGAACCCTTTATAATCCAGAGACTGAGAGATTGTTCAGTGACACCATAGAAGTACTTGATCATCTATCTCAAAAATATATTTTAGCAATCGTTGCTTTAGCAACTGCTGGCGAAGAAAAAATACAAGAACGATTACGTATTATAAAAGAAAATAATCTAGAACAATACTTCGAGTCTATTCTCTTTGATACAAAAGATAAAGATAGTATGTACGCAAAAACATTGAGGGCTCTAGAACTCAAACCCGAAGAAGCGGTAATAGTCGACGACAGGGTTATAAGAGGAATTAAATGGGGTAATCAAAACGGAACTACAACAATTTGGTTTCGAAATGGAAAATTTAAAGATGAATTACCAAATGAAGAGACTGGGAAACCAACATACACAGTGCATCATTTGAGTGAATTTAATGAAATGATATAGTTAATCTGGTAGACTATTTCTATGACTAAAGAGATTTTAATTAAAAAAGCAGATGGAAGTACGGAGCCGTTTGAAGCGTCAAAGCTAGAACGCTCTCTAGAGCGTTCTGGTGCGTCGAAATCCATAATAAAAGAAGTGTTAGCAGGTATAACTTCTAGACTTGTTGATGGCATGACCACAAAGGAAATCTATAGAAATGCTTTTGAGCTACTTCGTGATAAAGACACAGGAGTGACTGCGGCAAAATACTCTCTTAAAAAAGCTGTTTTTGATCTTGGACCAAGCGGATTCCCACTTGAAGACTTTATTGCAGAGATTTATCGCGCAAAAGGGTTTGAATCTTCAACTGGAGTTATGTTAAAAGGGAAGTGCGCAGTGCACGAAGTCGACTTGTTTGCAAAGAAGGATAAAAAGATATATGGCGCAGAAATAAAATTTCATAACAGTCAAGGTATAAAATCAGATTTGAAGGTGGCGCTTTACGTATACGCACGTTTTGATGACCTTATTAAATCTGGTGCAGTAGACGAAGGTATCCTTATCACAAACACAAAATTTACAAAAAATGCAGTGTCATATGGTAAATGTGCCGGCTTAAAGATGATAAGTTGGGAATACCCCCTAAAAGGAAACCTATTTTCACTTATAGAAGAAACAGGACTTCACCCCATCACATGTCTTACTAAAATACCTTCAAAAGAAAGGAAGAGACTTATCGAAAATAAAGTATTATTGTGTCGAGATATAAAAGATAATAACAGCCTTTTGGAGACACATGGGGTTGAATCGAGATTAATTCCTGAAATTCTTAATGAAATAGGGGACTTGTGTCAACCAGGGGCTGGAGTGTAGAATGGAGCATATTAGTAAATATACACATATGAATACTGAATCACGAAATTTTAATATAAAACTTTTTGGAGTGTTTTTAATTGGGGTAGTTGTTGGAGCTTTTTTTGTATGGATGTGGACAGCAACCCAAGATGCTCTTTCAGATAAAGAACAAGTGGAAGTAGTTGTTAGCGAAATAGATAAAAAAGACTTAACTACATCTGTTCAAGAACTTAATACAGTGGAAGCACAGCTACGCAATGACGCAATTATAGTCCGCAACCAACTCGCAGGTATGTCTGTTGTAGTAGAAAAAGCTGTATTTGAAGAAGATGGATGGCTTGTAATCCATGAGGGAACAGCAAGTCATATAGGTAATGCTCTTGGTGCAGCACGATTCGACAAAGGAGAACATAGTGGAAACGTAGAATTGTTAAGAACAACCGAAGTTGGTATAACTTATAGAGCTATATTATATCGGGATAACGGAGATAAAGTGTTTAGTCTTGAAACAGACTTCCCGTTCTTACAAAATGGCAACCAGCCCATCCTGACTACATTTATAGTAGAGTAATTTAAAACTTACGCACTTGGCGCATTTCTTCGTTATATCGTCAAAAATATCGTTCACTGTATGGCACAGACACACTTCACTTAATTTTTGCCTTGCGCCTCGAACCGCATCCAAGTGTGTAAGTTCTAATCATTAAAATATATTAAATTATATGGAACCAATTTTCTTTAATTCAACATTTGTAATATTCTTACAGCTTCTTTTAGCTGTTTTTCTTGGTATGATCCTAGGGACGGAACGCTCTGTTGTCGCTGACAAAAGAGCAGGAACACGCACATACGCACTTGTTGCACTTGGTGCATGCTTATTCTCCATAGTCTCAATTCAAGTAACGTCTGGATATATTGGACTGGTTTCATTTGACCCCATGCGTGTTGTTGCGGGGATTATTACAGGTATAGGTTTTCTGGGAGCTGGTATTATAATCTTTAAAGAAAACTCACTCCAAGGTTTAACAACTGCTGCAGGACTCTGGGTGTCAGCAGGAATAGGAGTTGCAGTAGGGTATAGCCTGTACGCAATAGCAATATTTACAACAATTCTTACACTACTTGTGTTTACTGTACTGTGGTTTGTTGAGACTAAGCTTGATGCATTTTTTGATAAAAGAAGTCGTGTCAAAGTTGTGAAAGATAAACAATCTGGAGAGCCCATTAAATAAGGATCGAGTCCCAGACAATTCAGTTAACTAAGAATAAATGCCCCATATGCTTGGGGCATTTATTTTATTAGCTATGTTACAATATTCCATATGGCAGGTTACTACAATCCAAACAGGAGAGCAGAATGGAATTATGGTGGCAAAAAATGGCGCCTTTCTCGCTCTAAAATAGAATTATTCATGTCGTGTCCTCGATGTTTCTACCTAGACAACAAGCTTGGGACCAAACGCCCTCCTGGATACCCACTCAACCTCAACATTGCTGTCGATACACTTTTAAAGAAAGAGTTCGATATTCATCGCGCAAACAAGACTCCGCATCCAATAATGACCGAGTTTGGTGTTGACGCTGTGCCATATCAGCATAAAGATATTGACAAATGGCGGGAAAACTTTGAAGGTATCGATTGTCTACATAAAGAAACAGGACTTGTTGTTTCAGGCGCAATAGATGATATATGGGTCACTACAAATGGAGAGCTTATTATTGTCGACTACAAAGCAACAAGTAAAGATGGTGAAGTGAGTTTAGACGCAGACTGGCAAGATGGATATAAGCGGCAAATGGAAATATATCAGTGGCTCTTTCGACAAAATGGATTCAAGGTCTCTGACACAGGGTATTTTGTCTACGTGAACGCTAAGACGGACGTTGGCGCTTTTGATAATAAACTAGAATTTGATATAAAAGTACTACCATATCTAGGGAAAGATACTTGGATCGAATCAGTCTTACAGAACATTAAAGGGTGTTTAAAGTCAGGCTCAATCCCTAAAGTAGGAGACGACTGTGAATACTGCCCATACAGAGAAGTTTCTGGCAAAAAATTACAAGCAATACATGCGTCTAAAATTAAGAAACCTGAGAAGCTTAAAAAAGAAAAAGTAGGAGAATCAAAAGAAGAAGTTAAGACAGACACATTATTTTAATCACTCATGTTTAAAGAAAAAGTATTAGAAGTAGTGAAAAACATACCAAGAGGGAAGACTCTTTCGTATAAAGAAGTGGCAGAAAAGGCGGGTTCGCCACATGCATACCGCATAGTTGGTAGTATTATGAAAGGAAATCATGATAGCTCTGTACCATGTCATAGAGTAATAAAGTCAGATGGCACACTTGGAGAATACAACAGAGGTACTCAATTAAAGTATAAAAAGTTAAAAAAAGAAGGTGTTATTTAGGAGCACCAGTCTATTTCTTTGCGCCTATTTTCATTCAAGTACTCGTTAGCTTTTTTAAAGTGATTGTTACCAAAGAACCCTCGATGAGCTGAGAGCGGGGAAGGGTGTACTGATGTAAGAATAAGATGCTTGGTTTCATCTATAAGCTCTGATTTTTTTTGAGCGAAAGCCCCCCACAACATAAATACTATATGTGTGTTATGTTTTGAAATAGTTGATATTACAGCGTCAGTGAACGTATGCCAACCATGGCTGGCATGTGAGTTAGCTTCACCACTACGCACTGAAAGAGAAGCGTTTAGTAGTAAGACCCCTTGTTGAGCCCACCTTGTAAGATCTGGGTCTATATTAATTTCTCCATATTCTAACTCTAATTCTTTAAATATATTTTGAAGAGATGGTGGTATTTTCTTTTGGGAAGTCGTTGAAAATGCAAGCCCATCAGCAACTCCAGGTGTATGGTATGGATCTTGTCCTAAAATTACAACGCGAAGGTCTTCAAGGGAACATAATTCAAACGCTCGAAAGATTTGTTTTGGTGGTGGAAAAATTATTTGAGAAGTGTATTCACTTCGTACTTTAAGTGCGAGACTTTTGAAATATATCTTATTAAACTCTTCATGTAAAAGATTTTTCCACTCTATTGGCAAATGAATATCGTGTGAATCTGGCATTAAATACAGTGTAGCAACAGAAAATGTAATCTGCTATCATGCAATAGTAATTATAAAAAATATATGATCTACACACCCAAGATAGAAAAAGCTATACGTAAAGCGTCTATGCTACACAAAAAGCAAACACGAAAAGGCTTTGAAAGATTGCCGTACGTAACACATTTATTTTCCGTATTTATTATTTTAATTGAATATACAAAAGACGAAGACGTGCTTATAGCAGGATTACTTCATGACACTCTTGAAGATACTGATTATACCGAAGATGAGCTTGAAAGAGATTTTGGTTCACGAGTAAAAGAGATCGTCCTAGGAGTAACAGAGCAAAAAACTAAAGATGGTGAGAAACTAGATTGGGCGGATAGAAAGAGGGAATATATACAAGGACTTGAAATTGGTCCAGAAGAATCTCTTTATGTCTCTGCTGCAGATAAGATACATAATTTCAGCTCGATAATAAACGGTTATAAAAACAGCACAGAAGAATTTAAAAAAGATTTTAAGTCAGAAGACAGAATACATTTCTATGGTGGGGTAGTAGAAGCTATTGTAAAACGCCTAGGGGAAGATCATGAGTTATCTAGACATCTACAAGAGGTATTCCTTACATACAAAACTTTTTTAGAGAAAGTGTATACTTAGAATGTACTCACTTGAATGCAGTTCGAGGCGTAAGTGAAAAATAGAAAAAGCCATATTATACTTATGGCGAATGATATTTTTTTCGAAGCAACGAAGAGACGCGTCGAGGGTGTACATACTAATATTATGTGGTTAATATATGCATTCCTTTCAGCAATAATGGCAGCCCTCGTAGCTATCTTTGCAAAACTAGGACTTGAGGAACTAGATTCTACTTTAGCAACAACAATACGTGCCCTTATAATGGCTGGTTTCTTGCTTATAGTGAGTTTTTTCCTTAATAAGTTTGATGGATTCTCTATAACAAGCTTGGGTTCTAAAGAGTGGCTTCTGATTGCTCTTGCTGGTATAGCTGGAGCGCTATCTTGGCTATTTTATTTTTACGCTCTTAAGTTAGATTTTGCATCCCAAGTGGTAGCTATTGATAGGTTAAGTGTTGTGTTTGTAGTATTACTCGCAGCAGTTTTCCTAGGTGAAGGATTTGGTATTAAGGTAATACTCGGAGCACTCCTTATGACAGGCGGTGCAATACTTATAACTCTTAAATAGATTTTACTAAGAAATTAGTTTAAGGAGTTTTTCTTCATCCATCTTTGGTCCAATACCAGCAAAACGGTATCTTTCTGGTTGCAATAATTCTTTTGCTAGAGCGTTAACTTCTTCCTTTGTTATTTTATCTATTTTTTGTTTTTTTATTTCATGAGATTCTTGAGTTCCGTGCATAAGAGTATTTTCTCCATAATAAAAAGCAACTTCTTCTGTGTCCTCTGTGCCTAAGTCTATCCTCCCACCAAGAAAAGATTTTGCTTTTGATAATTCTTCATCACCTATTCCATCTTTAGCAATTAAATCGTATTCTGTTCTTATTGCATTAACTGCATCTAAGACTTTATTTAGCTTTACTCCTGCTCTTGTTGTAAATCTTCCTATATCAAAAAAACCTGTTGAAGATGTACGAATTGAGTAACATAAACCTTTCTCTTCGCGTACGTTTTGAAACATACGAGATGACATATTTCCTCCTAGAATTGTAGAAAGTAGTTCTTGAATAGGATATCTTTTGTCGTCTTCAGACAATCCAAGCACTCCGAGACTAATATGATACTGTTCAGTTGATTTCTCTCTAATATTAAATTTTTTTTCTGGTATTTGTGAATCAAAAGGTATTTGTTTATACGTCTTTTTACCATCTTTAAATGTAAAGTATTTCTCTACACGATCGATGTCTTTTTCTGTCACCGAACCAGCTAAAGTAATTACAATATTTTCAGGAACGTACAGTGCATCTTTATAATCAAAGAAATCTTTCTGTGTGACCGATTTTATCACATCAGGAGAACCTAATATCTCCCAGCCAAGCGATTGATCTCCAAACAATACCGAAGTGAAATCGGAGCCTATTTGCCTCATAGGTAAGTCTAAATACATAGCTATTTCTTCAAGTATAACTCCACGCTCTTTTTCTATTTCTTCTTTTGGAAATTGCGCCTTTGTTAACATATCGCTAAGTACATCTAGAGAAGTATTAACATGTTGCTTTGCCGATTTGACGTAGTACCCAACAACTTCTTGAGACGTAAAAGCATTAAACTCAGCTCCTAGACTATCTATAGTAGAAGATACTTCTTTAGGAGTTTTATACTTCTCACCTCCTTTGAAAAACATATGTTCCAGAAAATGAGCAATTCCACTTATTTTTTTATCCTCATTTCTAGAGCCAGCGCCTACCAGAATCATAGAAGTAACTACGTTAGTGCCAGGCATTTCTATTATCTGAATAGTGAGTCCATTTTTTAATATTTTTGAGTGTAATTTCATAAACAAAATAATAGCATAAATGACTGTACACGGGTATACTAATACGTATTATGGATTTACTTTTTTGGGGAATTACATCTGGGGTGATAGGGAAGGTTATTCTCGGTATCACTGTAATCAAGGTTCATTCTAAGATTGTTACGGGGCATAAAATAGACGATGCTGTGTTAAGTGAGATGCGCTTTGAAAAATATCTTGCAATTCTTGGAATTATCTTTATGGTTACTGGATATTTGCTAGAGATAAGGTTCTATGAATACTTCTGAAGTTAGAGAAAAATATTTTAAGTTTTTTAAAGAAAGAGGGCATGCAATAATCCCATCTGCTTCTCTGCGCCCAGAGAATGACCCTACCACACTTTTTGTTGGCTCTGGTATGCAACCGCTACTTCCATACTTACTTGGAGAAAAGCATCCTACAGGAACGCGTCTTGTAGACTCACAGAAATGTTTTCGAGCTGAAGACATAGAAGAAGTCGGGGATAATCGTCATACCACTTTTTTCGAGATGCTTGGTAATTGGTCTTTAGGAGACTATTTTAAAGAAGAGCAACTTTCTTGGGTTTTTGAATTTCTGACTAAAGAAATAAAACTAGATCCAAACAAGCTTTATGTCACTACTTTTATAGGGGATAAGGATCTTGGTATACCTAAAGATACTGAATCAGTAGAAATCTGGAAGCGTCTTTTTAAAGAAAAGGGTATTGATACAACTGATGTAGAAATAGGTTCTGAAGAGGATGGATATAAAAAAGGCATGAAAGGTGGTGAGCGTATTTTTTACTACGACTCAAAGAAAAACTGGTGGAGTCGCTCTGGCGTCCCTGATAATATGCCCGTAGGAGAACCAGGTGGTCCTGACTCAGAGATATTTTACGATTTTGGAACTGAGCATAATAAAAGCTATGGCGAACACTGCCACCCAAACTGTGACTGTGGACGATTCATGGAAATAGGGAATAATGTCTTTATGGAATACTTAAAGAAAGAAGACGGGAGCTTTGAGCAACTCCCACAAAAGAATGTCGATTTTGGCGGCGGACTAGAGCGAATAACAGCAGCCTCTAATGACGATTCCGACATGTTTAATATTGATGTGTTTAAGTGTTTGTTTGATAGAATTGAAGATGAGCATTTTGTTTCATACACTAACGAAGATAAAAAGGTTGCTTTACGTATTTTGGCAGACCATTTAAGATCTGCAACATTCTTGATAGCTGACGGAGTAACTCCGTCAAACACAGATCAAGGATATGTGTTACGAAGATTACTTCGCCGTGCCATAAGATATGCGGATTCTTTAGGAATAAATAAAATATCTAGCTTGGCTTCTAATATTGAATGTCAATATTTAGACGGTTATGCTAATTATTTCACAGAGCCTAAACTAATCAATGAACCATGTGAGATTATTGCTAACGAAGAAGGTCAATTTAGAAAGACTCTTGAAAAAGGAATGAAAGAGTTTAAGAAGTTAAGTGGTACTGATATTTCTGGTCATGATGCTTTTATTTTATTTACGACATATGGTTTTCCATATGAGTTAACAGAAGAGCTTGCTGAGGAAAAAGGAATAAAAGTAGATGAAAAAGGATTTAAAGAGGAAATGAAAAATCACCAAGAACTTTCTCGCTCTGGCTCAGAACAAAAGTTTAAAGGTGGCCTCGTGGATCATGGAGAGATGAGTATTAAGTATCACACAGCAACACACCTTCTTAATCAAGCTCTTATAAATGTTCTAGGTAGTGGTATTACACAGAAGGGAAGCAATATTACTCCAGAGCGTATGCGTTTCGACTTTTCATTTGAGAGAAAAATGACAGACGAAGAAAAACAAAAAGTAGAGGATATTGTAAACGAACAAATACAAGCAACTCTAACTGTGACCAACGAAGAACTTCCTCTTGAGGAGGCAAAAAAGCTTGGAGCTATTGGAGTATTCGGGGGGAAATATGGCGACGTGGTGAAAGTTTACAAGATAGGGGACTTCAATATGGAGTTCTGTGGTGGTCCTCATGTGACTAATACAAACCAACTTGGTCATTTTAAAATTATGAAAGAGAAATCTATATCGGCTGGAGTAAGGAGGATACGGGCAACACTTACGTAGCTTACAGGTGTTAGGTTTTACTCCAGTATACTGGAGTAAAAAAGAATTTGTTTTTACAAAAGGAAAGAAAATTAAACTTTAATTACTGTTATAATATTTACCAATGAAGCTTTTTGGAAATTTGAATAGTTTTTTAAGAAACAAGGAATCAAAAAATTCTGTTATTATTTTTGATATTGAAAGCGCGAGTATTGGTGGAGCAGTAGTATCGTTCGATAAAAAGGTTCCTCATATCTCTTATTCAACAAGAACACAACTACCGTTTCAAGAAGTTGCTGATGAAAAGCGTCTATTGACACAAATAGAAGAAGTGCTTACTTCTGTAGCAAGTGATTTGCAGAAAAATGGACTTCTTACAAAAGATGGAAAATCTATCGCGGTGAAAGAGATAGTCTGTGTACTTTCATCATTATGGAGCAATACTCAAACAACAAACGTGTCTTTTGAAAATAAGGAAAAGTTTAAGGTGACGAACCGTATTATGGACGATTTACTTGCCAAAATTCACGCGAGTGATAAAAAAATAGCAAGAAAATCTACAGTGACTATTGAAAAGAAAGTTATTAATTCGTTACTAAACGGCTACCCAACAGAAGCGCCACTTGGTAAAGAGGTAACTCGTATAAATATAACCTTTCTTGAAAGTACAGTCTCAAATGCACTACATGCAAAGATGAGCGAAATTATGCACAGCACTTTTAACCCAGACATACCGCTTGTATTCAGATCCTTCACGCTCGTTGCATTTTCTGTAACCAGAGACCTGTTCAATACAACAAAAAATTTCATGTTGATAGATGTCACAGGAGAAATAACAGAGATTGCTGTTGTTCGCAATTCTATTTTAGAGGATATGCTGTCTTTCCCATATGGTAAAAATACAATAGTGCGTGACGTAGCAAAAAAAACAAAAAGTATTCCTGAAGACATACTCACTCGTATAAAAATTATGTCTTCAGGAAACGAGTTAGAAGTAAAAGAAGAATTCTTTGAAGCAGAAAAGAAATGGACTGAAATGTTTGGTAGAGCTTGTGATGAACTTTCATCTGAAATAAACCCATTACCACGAGATGTCTTTCTTGTAGTGGATAATAATTATAAAAACTGGTTTCGCTCAATGATAGAAAGGGTTGATTTTAGTCAGTTCACTGTCACAAAAGAAATGTTTCATGTAGACTCACTTACAGAAAACCAGAAGGATGGAACGTATACTTTAGGTAAAGACGTTGTCCCAGACAATTTTCTTATAGTAAATTCACTGTTTTATAACAGGGAATATCTTTATAGCGACAAGTAGAGCTTATTGGTATAATATTGAATAAATATGAAAAGAAATATAGATGACATAATCTCTCACGAGAAAATATCCCGTAGATCAATCCGTAAAGTTAGCGTGGAGAAAACTAAACGACATGGAGTAGCAGAGAGGTTGTCTAGACGAAGAGAAGAATTAGACACCGACTCAACACCAGAACCACCTCGTTATAGAAAAACCTCGTACCGTTTTGGGTTGTGGATAATTATTCTTATCTCAGTGCTTGTGCTGGTATTTGGGCTTTCTTTTATTTTTTCTGGGGCAAAGCTTGTTATAACTCCTAAACAGCGGACTGTGCTTGTGGATGCAGAGTTTAGCGCATACAAAACACCCAAAGGCGACGAGCTTGGGTTCGAGATTATGACTATTGAAAAAGAAGGTTCTCAAAGTGTTAATGCAAATGGTGAAATATTTGTAAAAGAGAAAGCTTCTGGAGATATCATAATCTATAATAATTACAACAAATCTAATCAACGATTAATTAAGAATACAAGATTTGAAACACCAGACGGGCTTATATACCGTATAAACAAGTCTATTGTGGTACCAGGACGAAAGACAGTAGGCGGGAAGATTGTACCAGGAAGTATTGAAGCTACTGTATATGCTGACGAAGAGGGTGCTAGCTACAATATAGGGCTTACGGACTTCACTATTCCGGGTTTCTCTGGAGACCCGCGATTTGACGACTTCTATGCTCGATCTAAAACAAGCATGGTAGGAGGATTTATAGGTGAAAAGAAAATTGTAAACAGTGAAGACGAGCTTAATGCAAGAGAGAGCATACAAACCAATCTTAAAGAACAACTACTTAAAGATGTTTTTTCTCAAAAACCAGAAGGGTTTGAAATATACAAAGACGGCATCTTTATTACTTTTTCATCACTACCAAATGGCGAAGAAGGTGGTGATGTTGTAATCAAAGAAAAAGCAATTCTTTATGGTACTCTTTTTAAACAAGAGAAATTTGCACAATTTATAGCACTAAACACAATAGCTGGTTTTGATGGAGAGGTTGTAGAGATATTAGATTCAAGCTCTATTTCATTTACTATTCTTAATAAAAATGACGTGCAACCATGGATTGATGATGAATTTTCATTTAAATTAGCTGGAAATGCCCATGTCGTATGGAGTTTTGAGTCAGAACAACTAAAAAATGATCTAGCTGGTAAGTCAAAAGAGGCCTTGCAAACAGTACTCACAGGATACCCAAGTATCGATAATGCTCAAATAATACTACGTCCTTTCTGGAGGCAGACACTCCCTGATGATATTAAGGATATAAAGATTACTACGGTAATAGAAGAATAGTGACTAATCCTCAGAAAAACCTTGACGTTGTAGGGTTGTTTCTGGTACTATGTCCTAACTCCAATCAATGTCAACAAAAGCGAACAAACCAGAGCCAGTTTTAGGAGTAGTGGATGAGGCTTTGCCTAATACACTATTTCGAGTAACTCTAGAAGAAAGTGGTGAACAACTACTTACATATCTATCTGGAAAGATGCGAAGATATCGTATCAAGGTGCTAGTTGGCGATAAGGTAGCTGTTGAGCTTGAACCTTATGGAGGAAAAGGAAGAATAATAAAGCGCTTGTAGTTGGATCCGATTTAGTTCCGCCTATACCTAACATGTGGAAAGCGCAATTTTTTGTTGTCACAATGAATCCCGTTAGAGATAAGTCGTCCAGAGACGACTGCCGGACACTGGGACGATATATGTAACAATATAAAATATTATTAACACATTTAATTTTAGGACAAAGATTGTTTATATCAGTGTCCTATCTCTAAACGGGATGAAAGTAAAATCATCAGTAAAGAAATTATGTAGTAAATGCCAAACCGTTCGTAGAAGGGGGCGTTTATACGTTATTTGTTCAAACCCTCGTCATAAACAAAGACAGGGATAAATTTAATATATGCGAATATCAGGTATAACAATTCCAGAAAAGAAGCGACTAGAAATAGGTCTAACTGCCGTGTATGGAGTTGGTCGCCCTCGTGCTCTAGACATATTGAGTGAGCTTAAGATTGATGCCGGTAAAAAACCAGCAGATTTAAATACAGAGGAAGAAAATTCAATAAGAAAAAAAATTGAATCATTTACTATAGAAGGAGAGCTCCGTAGAATTGTTTCAGGAAATATTAAAAGACTTAAGGATATTCTCGCATACAGAGGGGTTAGACACAGTAGGAATCTTCCTGTCCGGGGACAAAGAACAAAAACTAACTCGAGGACAGTGCGTGGTAACAAGCGAAAAACCATGAGTTCAGGAAGACGTTCGGTAGATAAGAAATAATATATGGGAAAGAAACGAATTATTAAAAAAGCAGGAGGAGAAATGAGCTCAGGATTAAAGTCCCGATCTCTTGCTCGCGTACCAAAAAAGAAATTAGAAACTGGTATTTTACATATACAAGCAACATACAACAACACAAAACTTCTTCTTTCAGATAAAGATGGTAATGCAGTTATGTGGTCTTCTAGTGGAGCTCTTGGATTCAAGGGGGCTAAAAAAGGTACTCCATTTGCAGCAGCTAAGATAGGGGAAATTATTGGAGAAAAAGCACAAATAATGGGCATAAAAGAAGTTGACGTTATTATGCGTGGGGTTGGTTCTGGTCGAGAATCTTCACTTCGAGCTTTCGCATCAAAAGGTATTGGTGTAGCAAGTATTAAAGACAGGACTCCTGTACCATTTAATGGCCCACGAGCTAAAAAACCTAGGCGAGTTTAAATAGTAAATTATATATGAAAATAGGACCACGATACAAAATAGGAAAACGTCTTGGAGCAAGTGTATTTGAAAAATGCCAAACCCAAAAATTTGTACTTTCTCAAGAAAGATCAAAGAAGAGACGAACTTCTCGACCGAGACAACTCTCTGACTTTGGAAAACAATTGATTGAAAAACAGAAACTGCGCTACATGTACGGCATCACAGAAAAACAGCTTTCTAAGTATGTTAAAGAAGCTACTCAGTCTCCATCAGAATCAAAAGAAAAAATATTTATTGGACTGGAAACCCGCCTTGATAACATTGTTTATCGCCTAGGATTAGCTCAAACTCGTAGATTTGCACGCCAAATGGTATCTCACGGACATATTATGATAAACGGCAGGCGAGTGACCATACCTTCATATAAAATAGGACCAAAAGACATTATTTCAGTAAGACAAAACAGTAAAGACAAAGGATTATTTATCGAGTTAGAAAAACGCATGAAAAATAATTCTGTACCGAAATGGCTTACGTTTGATGAAAAAAAACTTGAAGGAAAAATGACAGAGTCCCCCGAACTTACCGCAGCAGATGCATCACTTAACTTAGATTTAGTACTTGAATTTTACAGTAGGTAATTTATTAATTTATAACAATATATTATGTTAGATTATAATGTAACACTTCCATCCAAGCCTAGAATAGTATCTGAAAAAGAATTTAGTGGTGTTTATGAGGTTGATGGACTATATCCAGGGTATGGTCACACGTTAGGTAACTCACTTCGACGAATTATTCTTTCTTCTTTACCGGGAGCAGCTATCACATCAGTAAAGATAAAGAACGTACAACATGAATTTTCAACAATTGACGGTGTTAAAGAAGACGTTATCGCGATACTTCTTAACCTAAAGAAAGTGCGCATTCAGATGCTTTCAGATGAGCCTCAACAAATGAAGATAAAAATAAAAGGACAAAAGGTAATAACTGCTGCTGATATAGAAATCCCAGGACAAGTACAAGTTCTTAACCCAGATCAACCAATAGCAGAAATAACCAACAAGAACACAGAGCTTGAAATTGACATGACTGTCGAGCAGGGATTGGGCTATGTATCAAAAGAGGTGTTACAGAAAGATCGTGTAGAGATAGGGGTTATTACACTTGATGCAATTTTCACACCAATTCGTCGCGTAAACTACGAAGTAGAAAATATGAGAGTTGGAGACCGAACAGATTTCAACAGACTACGTCTCTTTATCGAAACCGATGGTACCATCACTCCAAAGGAGGCTCTTGAGAAATCGATAGAAATAATGATAAATCAACTTAAGGCTGTTATAGGATTCAAGGAAGAAGAGATTCAGCTTCCAGAAGAAGTTGCACCAGAAGGAGAACAAGAAGAAGATAAGAAAGAAGTCGATTCCGAGTTCTTAAAGACTCGCATCGATGATCTTGAACTCTCAGTTCGAACAACCAATTCATTAGAAGAGGCAAATATTAGAACAGTTGGTGGGCTTGTGCGAAAAAGAGAAGACGACATCCTTGCTGTCGAAGGAATCGGACAGAAAGGCTTACAAGAAATTAAAAGAGCATTGAGTAACTTTGGAGTAACTCTAAAATAGTCACTTATATAGTAAAAACATGAAACATCTTGCACGAGGAAGAAAATTCGGAAGAGTACGAAAAGTCAGAGTAGCCCTGATACGCTCTCTTGTGCGTGCTTTGATTATTCATGGGAAAATAGAAACAACAGAAGCTAAAGCTAAGGAAATAAGAAGCTTTATAGAGAAGCTTATAACAAAGAGCAATAAAGGCACTCTTGCGTCATATAGAGGTGTTATATCCACTCTAGGAGGAGAAGAACGTATAGCTAAAATGCTTAAAGAAGAAATAGCCCCAAAATATACCGACAGGGCTGGTGGATATACACGAATCACAAAAATTCATGTACCATCTCACGATGCACGCAAAAGGGCTGTAATTGAATTTGTATAGTAAATAATATTGCAATATGGAATACACAATAGACGCAAAAGAAAAAAGTTTAGGACGAGTTGCATCAGAGGCAGCGCATATTCTTATGGGTAAAAACAGCCCAGAGTTTGAAAAACATGTTGTAGCTGATATTATTGTTAAGATTGCAAATGGAGAAGAACTTGCAATATCTTCAAAAAAATCATCTACAAAAATCTATACGCATTACACAGGGTACCCTGGTGGACTACGTAAGAAAACTCTTGAGAATGTACGAGACAAGAAAGGTATCGACGAAGTGCTTCGTAAAGCTGTTTATGGTATGCTTCCTGGAAATAAATTACGAGCTAAAAGGATGAAGCGTTTAATTATTGAATAAATTATGGTTGATTTCACACACAAAGAAAAATACATAGAAACTATTGGACGTCGAAAGACAGCTACTGCCAGAGTTCGTATTTCAAAGACAAAGAAAGACGAAATCTTTATCAACAAAAAAGGTCTTGATGAGCATTTCCCAACAAATGAATTACAGGCTGTTGCTAAAGAAGCTTTAAAACACTCTGCAGATGAAGATAATTTTAAAGTAACAGCTAGAATAAAAGGAGGTGGAATCCATGCACAGGCAGAAGCTTTAAGGCATGGAATATCTCGTGCTCTTATTGAGTTTAATATTGACTTACGTAAAAGTTTAAAAGGGGCTGGATTTTTAAAACGAGATCCTAGAATGAAGGAGCGTAAAAAGTTTGGTCTTAAAAAGGCAAGGAAAGCACCACAGTGGTCGAAGCGGTAAAAATGAATTAAGAATTAAGAATAAGGGATTAAGTTATAGTGCTATTATAACTCACTCTTTAATTCTCATTTGGAGCATGTTAAAAAAAGGATCTACTAAAAATAGCTCAAGTGAAGATATACAAGAAGAGGTTTTTAGTGATATTACCGTTGAAGATGACTCAGTGAGCGTCTCAGGAAAACTAAAAAAACTCCAAAAGAAACTTAAGAACTGTGAAAAAGAACGACAAGATCACCTAAACGGATGGCAAAGAGCACGCGCTGATGCGGTAAATAAAGACAAAGATTCACTACTAGAGCGAGAAAGAGCTGTTTCTAGGGCAGAAATAAATATCTTTACATCATTACTTCCAATCTTGGATAGTTTCGACATGGCTTTCTCCAACAAAGAGGCTTGGGAAAAGGTAGATGCAAATTGGCGCTCTGGAATAGAACAGATTTATATCCAAGCTATAAATATCTTTGAACAATTAGGTGTTTCTGTTATAAATACATCAGATGCATTTGATCCACAAAAGCATGAAACCGTGCAGACAGAGGATGTTAAAGATGAAAAAGATGAAGATTCAATACTTTCGGTTGCACAGAAAGGATACGAACGAGGTGATATAGTACTTAGGCCAGCAAAAGTTATTATAGGAAAATTTAAAATTTAAAAAATACCATGGGAAAAATTTTAGGAATAGATCTAGGAACAACAAACTCAGCAATGGCATATATAGCAAATGGTGAGCCTGTAATAATTGAAAATAGCGAAGGAGCGCGTACGACACCTTCAGTGGCTGCTGTATCAAAAACAGGGGAACGTCTTGTTGGTGTACTTGCACGAAGACAAGCAGTTACAAACCCTCAAAATACTATATATGGTATTAAACGATTTGTTGGACACCGATTTGCAGACGAAGTTGTAAAGAAAGACAAAGGTACATTACCTTACACTATAAAAGAAGGAAAAGATGGTGGAGTTTTAATCTCCCTCAATGAAAAAGACTACCGACCAGAAGAAATTTCAGCAATGATTATTCAGAAACTCAAGCAAGATGCAGAAGCAAAGATTGGAGAAAAGATAGAGGAAGCCATTATCACAGTGCCTGCATATTTTGATGATGCTCAACGGAAAGCTACTAAAGACGCTGGTAAGATAGCAGGACTTGATGTTAAGAGGATAATAAACGAACCAACTGCAGCCGCACTTGCTTACGGATTTAATAAAAAGAAAGACGAACAAATTGTCGTATTTGATTTTGGTGGAGGTACATTTGATGTATCAGTACTTGAAGTAGGGGATGAGGTTATTGAGGTTAAAGCCACTGATGGAGATTCACATATGGGAGGACGAGATGTAGATCAAAAGATCATAACTTGGATAGGGGAAGAGTTTAAGAAAGAAAGCGGAATTGATATCACAAAAGACCCTCTAGCTCTACAAAGACTCGATGAGGCAGCTGAAAAGGCTAAATTAGAGCTTTCAACAGCTACTGAGACAGAAATCAACATACCATTTATAACCTCAGATGAATCAGGTCCAAAGCATTTACTACTTAAATTAACACGCGCAACTCTAGAAGATCTGGCTAGAGAATACATTGACCGCTCTATTGAAATTACAAAACGAGCTATAGAAGCGTCACCATTTGAAATTAAAGATATTGATGAAATTATTTTAGTTGGAGGTCAGACTCGAATGCCAGCAATAGAAGCAAGGGTTAAAGAGCTTTTTGGAAAAGAACCAAACAAATCAATCAACCCTGACGAAGTAGTTGCCCTCGGAGCAGCACTCCAAGCCGGCATTATGCAGGGAGACGTAAAGGATATCTTACTTCTTGATGTTATACCTCTATCGCTAGGTATTGAAACCCTTGGTGGAGTAGGAACAAAACTGATAGAGAGAAATACCACTATACCGACATCTAAATCACAAACTTTCTCAACTGCAGCAGACAACCAGACTTCCGTAGAAGTTCACATTGTCCAAGGAGAAAGAGCTATGGCCACTGACAACAAAAGTCTAGGAAGATTTATACTAGAGGGAGTTCCGCCATCACCGCGCGGAATACCACAAGTAGAAGTAACGTTTGATATAGATGCAAATGGAATATTAAATGTAATCGCTAAAGAAAAAACTTCGGGGAAAGAGCAGTCTGTTCGCATTGAAGCAGGCTCGGGGCTTAGTGATGAAGAAGTAGAAAAGATGAAGCAAGACGCTGAAAGTCACGCAGATGAGGACAAGAAAAAACAAGAATTGATTGAAATAAAGAATATGTCAGAACAGCTTATATACACAGCAGAAAACTCACTAAAAGAACATGGCGATAAGGTGAGCACCACAGTAAAAGTAGACGTTGAAGAAAAGATAAAAGCACTTCGTGAAGTAAAAGACAAGGAAGATGCATATGCAATTAAGAAAGCCTCTGAAGAACTATCAACAGCGCTTGGTAAGGTAGGAGAAGACGTAGCAAAAGTTAACGACGATTCCTCGGAAGGAATCGCGTCCAAAGACGTTAAACAAGCTACCACCGATGAGAACTCCGCTGATACACCTGAAGAAGAAACTAAAGAAGACAAAGGTACTGATCCTGAAAGTACAGATGAGAACACCGAATCATCAGAAGAAAAGAAATAGGTTCACTTCTTGTTTTTAGCATATAAGTAAGTACAATAAACCTCATACGTATGCAAAACGACTACTACAAGACACTTGGTATTACAAAAGGAGCTAATAAGAATGAAATAAAAAAGGCTTTTCGTGCACTTGCTCATAAATATCACCCCGATAAACAAACTGGGGATGAAGCTAAATTCAAAGAAATAAGTGAGGCATACAGCGTGCTTTCCGATGATAAAAAACGTGCAGAATACGACTCTTATGGGCGTGTATTTTCTGGTGGTGCATCCCAAGGAGCACAAGAGCAAGGGTTCGGAGGGTTTGATTTCTCTGGATTTGGACAGGGTCAAGCAGGTTTTGATGGAGTAGATTTAGGGGATATATTTGGAGACATATTTGGAGGAAGAAAAAATCAAGCTAAGCGTGGGCGGGACATATCTATCGATATAGAACTCACTTTCAAAGAAGCTTTGTTTGGTGTAGAGAGGCGAGTGCTTCTTACTAAAACATCTGTATGCGAGACCTGTAAAGGTACTGGTGCAGAAAAAGACTCTTCAGTTGAAACATGTACAGAGTGTAACGGCAATGGAAAAGTACATGAGAACAGGTCATCTGTATTTGGCACATTTACGACAGTGAAGTCATGTTCAAAATGCTATGGAACAGGGAAGATACCTAAAGTTAAATGTAAAATATGTAAGGGAGAACGTGTCATACGAAAAGAGGAGGAGGTCGTGATACGTGTGCCAGCAGGTATAAATAACGGAGAAATGATCCGATTAACTGGAGGAGGAGAAGCGATAGCAGAAGGAGAAGCAGGGGATTTGTATATAAAAATACATGTGCATCCTGACACCAAATATCACAAAGAGGGGAGTAACTTAATCACAACCCTTTCGGTAAAATTAACTGACGCCCTACTTGGTAGCACATACTCACTACATACACTTGATGACGACACAATTGAAGTAAAGATACCTCAAGGAGTATCTTTCGGTGAAATTATACGAATAAAGGGCAGAGGAGTACCAGCCAGAGGTGGGCGCGGAGACCTTTTGATTAAAGTGGCGATAGATATGCCGAAAAAATTAAGTAAGAAATCAAAGAAAATCATCGACGAACTACACGAAGAAGGAATCTAAACTAGGAATTATTATACAGTAATATTGTATGGATTTTTTAGACACATTATCCGGTGCCATAACAACAGATGTATTGATTATATTTGCAGTGTTTATTCTTTTGTCTTTATATAGCCTTCGTTATGGAAAAAGTTATATCGTATCACTTTTAATATCTTTATATGTTGGAATCTTAGCTTTTTTAAGTTTTCCATATCTTGAAGATGCAACACTGTTAAAAAGTTCAGAGGTTCAAATAACCCTATCTCATTTAGCTGTATTTCTTGTTGGAATTATAATTATCCACAAAATTATACTTAGGTTTATTTATATAGAATATTCATACAGGAAGATTTTTAAATATATAGAAGTGGGCCTTTTATCTGGAGCAACAACAGCCTTGTTTTTTGCTTTCCTTTATCACACTATCCCGTTTGCAACCATATATGATTTTGGAAATTCGATAGACAACCTCTTTTCATCACAATACTTCTTCTGGTGGCTTATAGCCCCCATGCTCGCACTTCTAGTTACGTCACGTAGATAGATTATATGACCATTGGTTCCAATATAAATCATCATTTGAAAGTAGACTTCTTCTGGTGACTCATCGCCTTACTCATCTATTCGAGTCCCAGTAATACCACTCTTGAATAGATTGCAAAATCGTGTTAAAATCCACGCTAGAAGGAATCTGGTGTGGATTTCCTAAAAACCAGTACTTTGAAAAGGAGACAACAAGATGAAAAAGTCATTTTTCCCAATTTTTACAACTCCGACAATCATCTCAAATAAAAAAACAGTGTTCCATAAAATCAACGAAAAAGTTGAAGTGGAAGTCCCTGGTAAATTAATTCGTCAGCTTATTGAGATTTGCGACGGAACGCGTCCTTTGAACGAAGTTACTCAACTTCTAAAAGATGAGTGGGACGAGCTTTCCGTTCAAGGTCTTATTGAAGAATTACATCAAAATAATGTACTAACGAACAGTTGCAATATAAGTAGCTCAGTATGGAAAACAGTTGAAAACCCTTCTCGTTTTTCGTCACTAATTACTGACGATGAAGTTATTAAGCTTGTAAGAAAAGCTAAAGAACGACATAAGGGCAACTTTAATGGTAGAACTTATCAAATATCAACTTCTCCATTAAAAAGACTTCTTGAAAATCGTCGTTCGGTACGTTCTTTTTCCAAAAAGCCCGTTAATCTTCAGAACGTTGTCAATATGCTCTGGAGTGCTTATGGCGAAATATCTGATACAAGAGAGGGTGCTCCGACAAGTTGTCGTCATACTATACCTTCTGCTGGAGCTCTTTACCCGCTCGTCATCCATGTAGTTCTATTTAAGGGCACAGGAGAAATTGGTCCTGGTATCTATAAAGCATGGATGGGTCTTCCAGGTACAGTAGGATTTAAACTCGTATCAAAGGACACAGATAGATTCATCAGATCTTTTGTCAATCCTTTGATGTTTAATGAAGCACATGGGACTATTGTTATAAGTGGTTCTTTTGATATCACCAGCAAAAAGTATGGGAATCGAAGCATGTTGTATGTCACACTAGAAGCAGGACATGCGACGCAAAATGTACATCTTGTCGCTTCAGAATCAAAAGTAGCAACAGTTGAGATTGGTGGTTTTATTGAAGACTTACTCGCTGAGACCATTAAGCTTTCAAAAGATTATCGACCTTTGACAACCGTAATCTTCGGCAACGAGAGTCGATCTTCTCATGTTGATTCAAAACAAGAAGTCGAGCTCAGTTGGGTTATTCCAACAACTGACTCGTATAGATTACCGTTTACAATGGCATTAGCGAAAGTGTCTGACGATACTAATAGAAACTGGTCAGGCGGAAAATCACTTACTCCACAGCTTGCACAAACTAAAGCAATAGCTGAAGCCAAGGAATGGGCAGCTTGCGGATGTATCCCTAATACACTTGTTCATGCACGACATACTGATCTTGATATGGTGATTGACCCAAGTAAGATTATCGATTACCATCCAGCGCAGTACCGCGTGAAAGGTTTTCCATTCAAGCCTTATAACAAGGAGTTAGAGTATTCATGGGTTAGTGGGAAGAATGAACTAGCAGGATCCAATAAGTATATCCTGGCGGATCATATCTATTTTCCCTACAACACCCAAGCTCCACCGTATACTCATGCAAATTCATCAGGTGTTGCTGCGCACCCAGATCGGCAGAAAGCCGTTGAATTAAGTACCCTTGAACTTATCGAACGTGATGCATTTATGATTGCTTATCTTACTAAGCTTATTTTTCCTACTGTCTCACAGAAAACACTTCCACAAAAAATCCAGAAACGAATTAAGGAATTAAAGAAAGTTGGATTCAGTGTATGGATTAAGGATTTTTCTCTTGATTTGGCACCGGTCATATTCATCTTTGCTCAAAACCAGAGCGTTTCTTATACCACATGCGCTACGTCTTCTGGTTTTGATGCTGAAGAAGCTGTCGATCATGCTCTTATGGAAGTTGAATGTGCTGTCTGGTCTCGCCTAAGTGGAGATTCTTCTGGAAAAATCATTCCTTCAAAAGTCTGGTTTGCCAAAGATCACGCTGAAATATATAGACAGCATAGATACTTCCGAAAAGCAGACTTTATGATTCTTGGTCAAGAAAAGATTAAGTTTCATAATGTAGGTAAAAATGTTGCTCATTCGTGGCAAGAACTGCTTAATAAATTTGCAACCAAAGAGTGGCAATTGTTTACGGTTCCACTTTTTCTTTCAGAGGAGTTAGGTGGAAACGACGAATTGCACATTGTTCGTTCTATTGTCCCTGGTATAGTACCAATGACCTTCGGGTATCGACAAGAACCAATTGGTTTGGAGCGAATTTACACAATAGCTAAAGAGTTTGGAAAACGAACAGTCTCTTATAGAGATTTGCAGAATTTTCCACATCCTTTTGCATAAACTTTTGGGATGGAAAGTATCACTTTCCATCCCAATTTTTTTTTGTTAATCTATCAATAACAAATAAGATCCAATTAATGTATAAATAATTACTATTAATATGATTAAGAATAACATCGTAAAAATTAATATATGTTTCCCTAGTCTTTCATCAGATCAGGGCAATAAAGAAGCTATGGTTAATGAAATGATGGGTCTTATTCCTTATAATAAAGAAATAGGGTATGCAGGTCTTGCTAAGGAAAAGGATCTGCGCAACTTAGTTTCTGGATGGATTCACAAAAAAAATATAGAAGCATACAAACAGTCAACTCAGGACGAGAGGGAGGATATAGAAGCTGTAATTAAATCTGTTGTATTAAAATGCCTCGAAAGTAATCCCATTCCTTCTCTTAATGTTTTTGTATTCCCCCGAGTGCACACATTTAATGTGTATGACAAGATTATGGGTTACGTAACTGGCTATACTCCTCACTCATCAGTTATTCATATATATATGTCAACAATGGGTTATTCTATTGACTCATTAAAAAGTACTGTGGCGCATGAATTTAACCATGCTGTATATTTTAATCATCGCAACAGCAGGTCTCAAACAATTCGTGACGCAATCATATTTGAAGGTTTGGCAGAAAATTTCGAAGAGTACTTACTTGGAACTCAGCCACCTGTCTCTAAAACACTAAATAAAAAAGAGGCTAAGAAAGCACTCATTAAGATGACCCCTGAACTTGATACAAGAGTAAGCTGGGGTGAGGGGAGTGCATATAGAAATATATTCTTAGGTGGTGGCGGTTATGAAAAATGGACAGGTTATTCTGTTGGTTATTTTATTATAAAATCATTCCGAGAAGCTTATTCGAATATATCATGGGAAGATATTATGAAAATTGATACTGAGAATATTTTTACAAAGTCGCCTTTTGTGGAGGGAATAAAAAAAGGGGATGCAGGGGAATAATCCCTACATCTCCTCAATAAGCTCTCTGCTTATTTCTCGGCACTTAATCTCCACATGGTGCGGGGACATCACAGTTGATGCAAGCACCTTCAGAGTTCCCAACAGACCTGCTGGTCTCCTTCTTTTTTGGTGTCACCGAGATCTTCCAAGAAAACTTCTTGGGTTTCTGTAAAGAACTTTTCATACTACACACCTCCTTTCTTGAGATAGTGATTTTTTTGAATCTGCTGGAGACTCCTTTACATGTATATTTTGCAATATTTTTTTAATTAAAGCAAGGGTGTTCTTGAATTAAACCCTCAACAGCACAAACCAGCTCCTGAGCTAAGTATCTCACATTGTGTACGTAGCTGGAGACTTGATTCAAGGACGTTGTTAAATCTAGCCACATATGGCGGTTACAAATACAATATTCCTTCTGGTGGCTTATAGCCCCCATACTTGCACTACTCATCACTTCACGGCAGTAATTTATAAATTGTATAAATAAAAACTAAACTTATTAAAACAGCACCGTTTTAATGATCGTTTAGCCACTTTACTAAATCCGCCATATGTGTTTAGACATTACCATTAACACTTGAAATATATTCTATTTATGGTATAATCAAGGACAGATTAAAGATACTCATGACATTGTGTCATGAGTAAAGAATTGAAGGATTCGAAAAATGAAGAACGTATTTTTTGCGGTCGTGGCTTTTGTTGCTATCACATTCTTCTCAGGCCTAGCGTTTGCAGGAGAAACGAAGACGGTTAATGCTGGAGCGTACGGTATCGAGTTTTCCATATCATCCAAGGGGTCTGTTTTTCAACCAGACTTTAAACTGATCGATCTCTCGAAGAAAAACAAACCGAAAAAAGGTGGGCTTCGTGTTGTTGCACAGGGCTTCAACAAAAAAAAGACAGCAACTCTTATGTTGGCTGTTCGATCTAAAGACTACGGGCCGTTTGAGAAATGGAAGGATGCCACATCCAAGAGTACACTTAAATGGTACAGTGGTAAGAGGGGTTTTAATATCCTCTTAAGCTCTAATGAATCTGTGGTTATCGGTTCTGGCGAAACAGTGACTGCATCTTTCAAAAAACTGGATATCAACGGCAACATTCGGTATGTTGCCACTGTGTTCTTTGTTCATAATGGACGTTACTCGATGTTTTTTGTGGCAAACAAAAAGGACAAAGTCATGAATTTTGTCATGGAAGAATTACTTCCAGGTCTCAGGTTATTTTAACGGATAAGTCTGAAGGAAATCTAAGGTCGACCATGCTTGGTCGACCTTTTTATTTTTTAATTGATAGTACAGAGAATACATTAGTGTGTCCATATATATTGACAGGTTACTTTACTTGTTGGTATTATTACTTTAATGAAATTGTTCAGACCCTCTAGAACTGTGTATTGGTTAGCTTCTTTAATAGTAATTACTGTCGCGTTTTTTTATTTTAAAAGCTATACAAATAATGGAAGTATAGTGTATGTAGATAATCATCCGTGGTTAAATCAACAAGAGCAATTTAAAATAGATTCTTCTACTAAACCGTCTGGAAACATACATTTAACACTTGAACCGATAGATGGCAGTGTTCCACAAGGGCTTTATTTCTTTAACCTTGAATCAAAAGAATTACAAACATTTCCTATAAAGGAAAATATTCCAGCTATAACAAGTGAAATATCTACTGTTGACGAGGACATAATAGCTTTTATATCTTGGGATGCCAATTCGCTTAGTCAGATATTTACAATAGACACATCAAATAAGTTACTAAAGATAACAGATAGTAGTACATTGAAATTGTCTCCCGAATGGTCGTTTAGTGGAGATGATATAGCTTACTCAGCTCTGGAATTAAGTAAAGCTGGAGATTTTGAGTCTTTAATGCCAGAAGACTGGGATGTTTACGTAACGGATTTAAAAGGGAACGAAACTTTTATTAGTGATGGTGTGTACCCTAAATGGTCACCAAACAATGAGAAAATACTTTTAATGAAAAATGACGGGTTATATTTATATAGTAGTAGAGGGAACTTAAATAAAGGTAAACTAGTTTGGAAAGTTGTAGGCGGTGAGGCACTTATTAGTAGCATGAGACTAGATGTATCCCCAGACGGTAAAATGCTCGCGTGGTCTAATATAGAAAGTGGTGAGATTGTGTTGATAAACATTAATTCTTGGGAAACAGCAGATATGAGTATATATAAACGAATTCCATCAGAATCTTTCTGGCCGGTATTTTCTCCTGACAGTAAATCTTTAGTAGTACAGGAAATAGACTATAATGCAGTGGATAGTAATCCACGTTTGGTAATTTATAACCTGAACACATTTACTAGAGAGACTGTTCTCGATTTAAGTGATTTTAATCAAGGAAAAATGTTTGTAAGTGACTGGAGTAAATAAGTCAGTAATATGAAATTAATTTTACAAAATAAAATAATAAATCTTTTTGTAATACTTTCTTTTATGCTGTTTTTATCCAGTGCACTTATCGTGTTTGCTGGTGGTGGAAGTGGGGCAGGAGGGGAAAACGAGACCCTTGCTGATGTGGCAAATCAGTTTGCGGCCGCTGGAATGCCGTGTACTAACGGAGACGCAACAACTGGAAGAGGTGGGTCACCTTCTGGTAATGGTGGTGGCGACGGTGGAGGCAGCACACAAGTCTTCGTCCTACCACCACTTCCGCCAACACCAGAGA
>CAZNRH010000001.1:0-224396 GCA_964575755.1 uncultured Candidatus Saccharibacteria bacterium | reverse complement strand
GACCTATCTCAGACAGTGTGAAGGTGAGACTTGTTCCTGTGTTTCAGGAGTTTTAGGTTGGAGGGTTGAAAGTAGGGCGTAAAAGACAGCTTTTAAGGGAAACAAAAAATGCCACAGGTACTTGGGGTATTTTTTGTTTTGTTTTATATGTAAAATTGACTTATTCCATTTTTAATGATATCATTTTGTTCAAATAGTACATTAACATCTGGATGGAAAGGGGTTCATTGTGGACTTATTACCTAAAACTTCTCTTCTGTCTGATTGGCATGAAGAGGAACCGTTACATGAAGAAAAAAAATGGTTGTACATTCTTGCACTGCCACTAATGTGGTTTCTTGTTTTATGGCTTAAATTCAAACAGCGACTCGGACTCGCTAATGATGTAAACGCTTTTTTATATGACGGTCTTGGTAAATCATGCAAGGCTATTAAAAAAGGTGCAGCGTCGTGGAAAGCTCTTGAGATTATCTACAATTACAAGAACGGTAATAAACCCAGCACTTTTATTGATGACTTTTGGATTGGCATGAGAAATGCTCAAGCGGTTAGAAACCGCTTGAAGATCTTGAAGTCTGAATTATGGAAGGTTGTGACTGAGATTGCAAAGAGTGGCGAAGAAATTCGTATTTTATCTCTTGCTTCAGGGTCTGCTGAGGGAGTACTTCAGATTGCTTTGAAGTTAAAGCAATTAGGATACCCATTTTCCGTAGTTTTACTCGACGCAGATGAGAGTGCTGTAAAATTTACATCGGAGAAGGCGTCAAAATTAGGGCTTTCCAAGAACGTGCGTGCTGAAATTGGAGATGTTCTTTTTTTCAGTAGACACATCGGAGATTTTCGTCCTAATATTATTGAGATGGCAGGTTTACTTGACTATCTTAATGATGGTATCGCAGCGTTACTTCTTAAGAAGATTGAAAAACTTCTTTCTTTAGGTGGATATTTCTTGACTTGCCACATTCATCATAATCCTGAAATGGGATTTCTAAAAGAAATTATCGATTGGGGTAATGATCCTGTAATGCTTTACAGGTCTCCACGTGAATTGGAAAAAGTTGTTCTAAGCGGAAATTTCAGTTCGATCTCAATAGAAACCGAACCGCACGGTATCCACAGTGTAGTTCGGGCACAAAAGACTTAGACGACAGATATGTTACGATTTAGTAACAATATCTGTCGTCGTTTTTTATTATAGATTATGAATTTTTTCACAGCAGCCGCAATTATAAATGCCGTTACGAGTATTATCATTAGCTTCTTGATATTCGCACGTGGCTATAAAGAAAAAAAGAACATAACTTTTTCCTTGTTTGCCCTTGCAGTTGGGGCGTGGAGTGTAGGATATTTCTTTTGGATGATTTCTACTACCCCTACTGAGGCTCTTATGTGGTCAAGGGTTTTTATGGCTATTGCGATATTTATACCATTTTTTTATTTTCATTTTGTTGTTTCGTTTTTAGGAGAAAATAAAAATAAAAAACTTCTCGTAAGAACAGGATATTTTTTTGCTTTCGTGTTTGTATTTATAAACTTTACCCCATTTTTTATTAGCGGAGTTTCTTCCAAATTATCTTTCTTGTTTTGGCCTGATGCTGGACCGTACTACTTACCTTTCTTAATTATATGGTTCTTTTATGTTATCTATGGACTCTATTTGTTATTCAAAAAATTTATTAATTCAACTGGAGATAAACGTTCTCAGATACTATTTATACTTATAGGAACTATGATTGGATATATCGGTGGGAGTACAAATTATTTTTTATGGTTTGATATTCCAATTCCTCCTTATGGAAATATACTAGTTTCTTTTTATGTTGTAATGGTTGCTTACGCTGTACTTAAACACCGTCTATTCAACATTAAAGTAATTGCTACGGAACTTCTTATTTTCAGTTTATGGATCTTTATGTTCGCAAGAGTATTGTTATCTGCAAATCAAGAAGAGCAGCTATTGAATATTATATTTCTGGTAGGAATTATATTTATAGGGTACTTTCTTATACAGAGCGTACGTAAAGAGGTGGAACAACGTGAAAAAATTGAAGTTCTTGCAGAAGATTTAGAGAAGGCTAATGTGCGACTGAAAGAGCTTGATGAGCGCAAGTCAGAGTTTGTATCTATTGCATCACACCAACTCAGAAGCCCTCTTACAGCAATGAAGGGTTATGCCTCTATGTTGCTTGAAGGCTCGTATGGAAAGTTCCCAGAAAAAGCAAAAGACATAGTATCTCGCATATTTGAATCAACTAATCTAATGACTGATTCTGTTGAAGATTTTCTTGACGTTTCTCGTATTGAACAAGGAAGAATGAAATATAACAAAACAGATTTTAATATAGCTGATCTTGCGAAGACTGTTGTAGATGAACTTACCCCAACAGCAGAAAAGAAAAACCTCACATTATCTTTAAAGACAATTAGTACCAACCTACTCATGGTTAATGCCGACCTAGGGAAAATCAAACAGGTGTTTAGTAACCTTATAGATAACTCTATAAAATATACTCCAAAAGGAAGTATTTTGGTCTCTGTATCAGAAAATAATGGTCACATACTTTTAATGGTAAAGGATACTGGAGTAGGTATTTCAAAAGAAACACAAAGTGTACTATTTGATAAATTTGTCCGTGCAGATAACGCTCATAAAGTAAACGTATATGGAACAGGTTTAGGGCTATATGTAGCTAAACAAATGATAGAGGCTCACGGCGGTAAAATATGGGCAGAGTCAGACGGGGAAGGTAAGGGCTCATCTTTCTTTGTTGAATTAAAAGCTGTATAGCATTTTATAATATAGACTTGTTGGAAAAATATAAAAACAAGTATATTATCATAGATACTTAACCATTATGAATACGGGAAATAAAAAAAATAACCTGGGGGAGGAACTACGTGAAAGAGGTCTCTTATATCAAAGTTCTCCAGAAGATACTTCTGAGATTTTTAACGATTCAGAAACAAGAGTGGCTTACTTAGGAGTTGACCCCACAGCAGACTCTATACATGTTGGTAATTTAGTAACCTATATAGTCGCGGAACATCTTACGCAGGCTGGACATAAAGTAATACTCCTTGTTGGCGGTGCCACCGGGCTTATAGGCGACCCATCTGGTAAAGATACCGAAAGAGAGTTTTCTGACGTCAATGACGTGAAGATGATGGCAGACAAACTACACGAGCAGTTGAGCACTATAAAAGGTTTATCTAAAATGGAAATGGTCAACAACTACGACTGGTTTAAAGACATGCCAGTACTTGAGTTTCTAAGAGACGTTGGGAAACACTACACAGTAAATTCACTTATAAAAAAGGAATCTGTATCCAGACGACTGCAGAGCGAGTCTGGTATTTCATTCACTGAGTTTTCATACGCCTTGATCCAAGGTTATGACTATTACCACTTAAACAAAGAGAAAGGTTGTGATCTTCAAATTGGTGGCTCTGACCAGTGGGGTAATATAGTTTCAGGAATAGATTTAATTAGAAAAAAGACTGGAAAAACAGTGTATGGTTTTACTGTTCCACTTATTGTAGATAAGCTCACTGGAAAAAAATTTGGCAAGAGTGAAGGAAATGCTGTGTGGCTTAACCCAGAGAAAACGAGCCACTATGATTTCTATCAATTTTGGATACACACTGATGACAGTGCAGTGATAGATTACCTTAAAATTTTTACATTCCTTCCTTTATTAGAAATATCTGACATTGAGAAAACCTTTAAAGAAGACGCGAGTTCACGCTCGGCACAAAGAAAGCTTTCTTACGAAGTAATTAAGTTTGTGTACGGAGAGGAGATTGCTTCTGATGTAGAAAAAGTTTCAGAGTTAATATTCTCAAACACATCGCTGGATGAATTAAGCGATACAGACAAAGCCCTCGTAAAAAAATATGCCACCTTGGTAAAAATATCAAGCAGTTCCAATATAGTAGACTTGCTTGTCGATAATAAACTTTCTTCCAGTAAGCGAGAGGCTAGGGAACTTATTCAAAACAAAGCTATACGAGTAGATGGTGTTGTTGTAGATAATCAAGAGCAAGTCATACAAGCATCTGATTTCTCGTCACCAATTGCAATGATTTGTGTAGGTAAAAAAAAGAAAATAGTTATAACGTTCGAAAGTTAGAATACATCATCATAATGTATCAATATTTAAATGCCCCAGGTACTTGGGGCATTTAAAATTAATGAGGTAGATATCGCCAAAGCATGATATTAGAGTAAAAAGCTTTCAAAATCGCCATTTTCTGGTAGTATTTTGAGATATGAGCGACAAAAAAGTCTTATTCTCAGGCATACAGCCATCAGGCCGATTACACATCGGTAATTATTTTGGGGCAATGAAGCAATTTGTTGACCTTCAAGGCTCTCACGATGCAACAATCTCAATAGTTAACTACCACGCGCTAACAACAGCAAGTGACCCACAGAAGCTTAAAGAAGACACCTTGGACTCAGTTATCGACCACTTTGCAATAGGACTTGATCCAGACAGGGTGACGCTCTTCATGCAGTCAGATGTTCCGCAAGTCACTGAACTTACATGGATTTTCAATACTCTTATAACAGTTCCATATCTATCACGGGCTGTTGCATACAAAGATAAAGTAGAACAAGGTATTGAAGCCTCGGTTGGCCTATTTGATTATCCTGTGCTTATGGCGGCAGACATCCTTATGTTTGGTGCACAAGTAGTTCCAGTAGGTAAGGATCAAAAACAACATGTTGAAATTGCTCGTGACATAGCACAAAAATTTAATAACAAATATGGTGAAACTTTTGTACTCCCAGAAGCCCTTATTAAAGAAGGTGTTGCAACTACTCCTGGAATCGATGGACGAAAGATGAGTAAAAGTTATGAAAACACTATTCCACTTTTTGCTTCACGGGATGAAATAATAAAACAAGTTATGAGTGTCGTGACCGACTCATCTGGCGGACGTCCAGAACACGTCTACGCTATCCATACTCTATTTAAATCTGAAGCTGAGCTAGAATCTCTTTATAAGGAAAATGAGGGAAGTTATAAAGTTCTTAAAGAATCTTTAATCGAAGATATCGACGCATTCATCGCACCTTTACGAGAAAAACGAGCTGACTTTGAGAAAAATCAAGAGTATGTTCTGGATATTTTAAAGAAGGGAGGAGAAAAAGCACGAGCTCAAGCTGAAAACAAAATGAAAGAAGTACGAGAAAAAATTGGAATAATAACAAGCTAATCAAGTAAATAATTTAGTATGGAAAGAACTGAAATAAAAAATCTTAAAGATAATATAGACAAAGAAGTAACCATATCTGTGTGGGTGGATGTTGCACGAAATCAAGGCAAAATGGCTTTTTTCGACTTTCGTGATGGAACTGGTTTTATACAAGGTGTCGTTTTTGGTAAGCCAGAGGTTCTTGAAATAGCAAAAATACTACGTCCAGAGTGGGTTGTTTCCGTTACAGGTAAAGTAAATAAACGTCCAGAAAAAATGGTGAACAAAGATGTAGATAATGGATATATTGAACTTGAAATTACAGAAATACAAGTACTTTCAAAGGCTTCTGAGCTTCCATTTGAAAAAGACACAGAACTCAATCTTGATACGTATCTTGACTACATGCCACTAACATTGCGGTCAGAAAAATCTCGGAAAATATTTAAAACTCAAGCAATAATAATTAAAGCTTATAGAGAAGCCTTGACTAAAAAAGGTTTTACAGAATTTCAAACCCCTAAATTAGTTGGTGGAGATGCGGAAGGAGGTGCTAATGTCTTTAAGGTTGAATATTTTAAAGACAACACCGCGTATCTGGCTACAAGCCCTCAGTTGTACAAACAAATAATGGTTGGTGCATTTGAGAAAGTGTTCTCCACAGGTACCGTTTTTAGAGCAGAGAAACACAGCACCACGAGACACCTTAACGAATACACGAGTATTGATGCTGAGTTTGGGTTTATTAAAGACCACACAGACATAATGGACGTACTAACAGATGTAATGAGGCATATAGGGGAAGCTGTGAAAGAAGCGAGTGAGCTTAAAATACCAAAAAAGATTCCGACAATGAAACTAAGGGAAGCACTCGAGCTAATTTCAAAAGATACAGGAAAAGATTGCGCTAACGAGCCAGACCTTGAACCAGCACATGAAAGATGGTTGTCTGAGTATGTACTTAAAGAATTTGATTCAGATTTTATTTTCATCACGCATTATCCAGTTTCTAAGCGACCGTTTTATACATTTGAGGATGAAGATGACAAAGGGTACACAAAAAGCTTTGACTTGTTATTCCGTGGAGTTGAAATCACAACAGGTGGTCAACGAGTTCATGACTACGAGAGTCTCGTAGGGAAAATAAAAGAAAAAGGTATGAACCCTGAAGATTTCTCATTTTATCTACAAGCATTTAAATACGGCATGCCACCTCATGGAGGATGGGGAATGGGTCTTGAGCGTCTTACTCAAAAGATTCTTAACTTAGATAATGTTAAAGAGGCTACGCTCTTTCCGCGAGAAATGAATCGAATAGATACTCTGTTATCCGAATAACCTATAAAGAATGAATACCGTACGAAATCACGGACATAAACATAATATATGAAAACAAAATTAATTATTAACAAAAAGTTTAATTTTAGTACAAAGACTGTTTAAGTCGGTGTCCTATTACTATCGGGATGAAAATAACTACGCAAGAAAAAAAAACTGTAAAACAACCTAGTAAAATAACTCAAATAACTTTCACTGAAAAAGGGCAAACTAGATTTATTGAGGATGCAAAAAAACTAACTAGAATTGAAATAAAGATAGTAAAAGCAGAGAAAGATAACTTCCGGAAATTTATAAAAGTCATTAGGAGAGTTGTTCGAACAGCCAAGTTATATAAAGTAAATAAGATATCTATAGATATTAATGAGTTTAAAAACATATCAAACTTGGCTCCAAAAGAGCTCGGGTCTATTGTTGCACAAAATTTACTGATGGCTGGTTACGAGTTCCATGATTTTAAAACTAAACCAAAAGCAGGCTGGGGAGATATAGAGGAAATATCTATTACAAACGTAAAAAGTTCTGAAATTAAAAAAGGTATAGCTAAAGGTAGGGTAATTGGAGAAATGGTTAACGAGTGCAGACTTATGTCGAACACTCCGGGTGGCGATATGACACCTAGAATATTAACAGCTCACGCTAAAAGACTTTCTAGAAATACAAAAATACAGACTTCATCTCTTGGTAAAAAAGAACTAGAAAAATTAAAAATGGGTGCAATTCTTGGAGTTGCAAAAGGTTCACCAGAAGAACCGAAGTTTATTGTTATGGAATATAAAGGTGGAAAGAAAAGCGAAAAACCAATTGTGCTTGTAGGTAAAGGAGTTACTTTTGACAGCGGTGGACTTAATTTAAAAATAGGCGGTGGGTTATCCGGAATGCATATGGATATGTCTGGCGGTGCCGCAGTTATGGCGACAATCGCACTCGTGGCGCGCCTTAAATTAAAGAAAAATGTGATCGCTTTAATTCCTTCAGTTGAAAACATGGTGTCAGGAAGCTCATTTCGTCCAGGAGACGTACTTAAATCTATGTCAGGGAAAACTATTGAAGTAGTAGATACTGATGCGGAGGGGAGGCTTGTATTAGCTGATGCACTAACATACGCAAAGAAATACAATCCAAAAGCAGTTATAGATGTAGCAACACTTACAGGAGCATCTCTTGTGGCATTAGGTCAACAAGCATCTGTTGTAATGTCTCAAGACAGTAATTTAGTGGCAAAACTTACTCAATTTGGAGAGGAAACAGGGGACTATGTTTGGCCACTACCTCTATGGGAGGAATATAACGAAGGTGTACAAGGAAGAATAGCTGATGTAGCTAACCTCGCTACAAAGAACCCAAGATATGGAGGAGCTATTAACGGAGGAATGTTTCTATACCAATTCACAAAAAACTATCCCAGGGGGTGTGTATGGGCACATATAGATATAGCACCGCGCATGACAACAGTACCTAGTGATAATCTCTCTAATGGAGCCGCTGGAGAACCAGTGAGACTACTTACTAGATTCATTGAAGAATATTAAATTAGGTTATAGGTGTTAGCTTTCAGGTTTTAGGAAATTTAAAAATGGAAAATATAGAAGAAAATACAACAACAAATACTAAAGATTTTAGTATTAAGATGGATGGTTTTGAGGGTCCATTAGAATTATTACTTTCTTTAATAGAAAAAAGGAAATTACCAATCAATGACGTATCTCTAGCAACAGTCACTGATGACTATATAAAACATATAGAGGATCAAAAAGAATTCCCAATTTCTAGAACATCTACCTTTATTCTCGTTGCCTCTACACTACTTCTTGTTAAATCAAAATCTTTACTCCCCACACTTGAGCTTACAGAAGAAGAGGAAGAGGGGATTGAGAGTCTTGAAAAGAGACTCAGGTTATTTAAACGAAATAAAGAACTCTCTCAACATGTTCAAGAAAAGTTTGGAAAAAACGTGTTACTTGAAGCAGAAGAAGCTAAATCTTTTGGTATAAATTCTGAACCAATATTTTCTCCACCAAATAATTTTTCTAAAGATTCTTTACGAGATAACATAATGCAGGTTCTTAAAAAACTCCCTAAGGTAAACTTCATTCCTGAAGCTGTTGTCAAAAAAGTTGTAAGTATCGAAGAAATGATAGATAATCTTACGGACCGCATAACAAAGAATCTTCAAGTTAGTTTTTCCGAGTTTTCAAATATAGGTAAAGGTGAGAAGGTTGAAATAATAGTTGGTTTTCTTGCAATGCTTGAACTTGCAAAACAGGGCATCATCAGCCTAACTCAAGAAAAAACTTTCTCGGATATTACAATGGAGTCTGACTCGGTCGAAACCCCAAAATACGAATAAAAAATATCTAAAATGGATGAATTAACAAACAGCCCAGAAATTAACGCAAAAGATGACCTCAGTAGAAAAATAGAGGCTGTTTTGTTCTTTAAAAATGAACCCGTAAAGAAAACGTGGCTCGAAAAAACACTTAAAAAGAATGCTGATGAAATAGATACAGGTATTTCTGAACTTAAAGTAGCCCTCTCTGGTCGTGGAATCATTCTGGTGGAATTAAACGACAGTGTAGCACTACGCACAGCACTTAAATATTCTGATATCCTTCTTGAATTACGAAAGGAGGAGCTTTCAAAAGATATCGGAAAGGCTGGGCTAGAAACACTTTCTATTATTGCATACCAATCACCCATAACTAGAGCGGGTATAGATTATATACGCGGAGTAAACTCAACGTTTATTATTAGAAATCTAATGGTACGTGGACTAATCGAAAAAATGCCAAACCCTGAAGACGCACGTAGTTTTCTATATCGCCCAACATTTTCACTTCTATCACTTCTTGGAATATCCAACATTAATGAACTTCCAGAATATGATGATGTACAAAAAGAGATAAGGGCTTTTGATATTTCGCAAAATATCACGTCCAAAGACGGATCATCTTCGCAAGACATCATGTCCGGAGACCAAAGCGCTACCCAAGAAACCGCAGACTCAGAAGCTTAAATAGTAAAAATGGACAACTACAAACAAAAAAACATAACACAACCAACAGACAATTCTGATATTTCGCAAAATATCACGTCTGATTCCTCGCAAGGAATCATGTCCGGAGACCAAGACCAGGACGTTAAGCAAGAAACCACAAAAGTTGCGGAATCAACAAAGAACGATTCTGTACTGCTTCGCATGGGGGTATTAGGTGGACTTCTAATCTTAAGCCTGTTTGTGTTTGATGAAAATATTTTTGATATTCAAAAAGAAAAAATAGTGGCGACCCCACCGCAGACTATTACTACTACAATTAATCCATTTGAGCATATATCAATAGAAGCTAAAGCAGCTTATGTATATGATTTAGATACAAAAGAAATTCTTTTTTCAAAGAACGAACACTCTCAGCTACCCCTAGCATCAATTACAAAACTTATGACGGCTTTAGTGGCATCTACTCTTATTTCAGACGAGACTATTATCACAATAGATGAGTCATCAATCGCAATAGATGGGGATAATGGTTTTCATACTAACGAACGATGGAAATTTAAAGACTTACTAGACTACACGCTACTTGTTTCATCAAATGACGGAGCGCATGCGATTGCTGGAGTTGCTGGAGCATTTATAAACGACACGCAGACAGAGGATACTGATAATCACGTTAACTTTGTAAATAAAATGAATCAGACGGCGCAGTCTTTAGGGTTAATGCAATCGTATTTTATTAACGAAAGTGGACTTGATGCAAATGCATATATTGGGGGAGGATATGGCTCTGCCAGAGACATAGCATCACTTTTAGCTTATATAATTTCAGACCGTCCACAATTACTAGAGGCGACCGCGTATAAAAATCTTAGTTTTGTTTCAGAAGACCAATTTATATATAACGCAACCAACACCAACTCAGGTATCGGTAACATCCCAGGACTAATAGCTTCAAAAACAGGGTTTACTGACTTAGCAGGAGGAAATCTAGCTATTGCATTTGATGCGGGAATTAATCATCCTATTATCGCCGTGGTACTCGGGTCTTCATTTGAGGGTCGATTCAATGACATGAAAAAGCTTGTCAAAGCTAGCTTAAAATATATAGCCCTCTAAAAACCATTTTAAAATAATATAAAAAACACCCCTGACAGCTTGCGCTGTCAGGGGTGCTCATCTACTTAAACATTTGTGTTTCAACAACAGATGCTTCATCGGCAAGTCGCATTGCTTTCTCGTGAAGCTCTTCGGCATTAGAACGTAATTTCTCAACTTCAAGAGTAATCCGACTTTTAAAGAACATGTCCCACATCGATGCATCAGACCACAATTTTTCAAACTTACTGTATTCTGTGTCAGTGGAATCTTTTGGCTGATTGTCCTCTAACCACTGCTCAAGAGAGTAAAAAGGTGCGTTACCTTTACGCGAGTCGTGTGAAAATATTACAACCAATTTCCTTGGTTTACCGATGTGAGTTATCTCACCCCACACACGCTTAGGTATGATTAGAGACGGTTTTGGTGAGTCACTATAACCAAGTGAGATAGCTGAATCAAAACCTTTAAGGTTAAGCAAAGCGTGTAACGCCGCTCGCACAATAGACCCTCTCTCACTTCGAAGTATATTGTCGCGAGACAACATGATTTGTAAATCCAACATTTGCTCGGTGAGCACATGCCTTCGATCAAGATGACAATCCTTATTCCTACAAATCAAACCATGGTGACCATTAGTTAGATGTACAGTACCCATTGAAATATCTCCTTTTTCTAATCTCTTTGGATACACATAATTTACAACATAAAAAGACATCTGTCCATCTACAAAAAATAAGTTTCGAACTTGCTTAGCTTTATAACCGATGTACAATATGACTACATGATAGTCTTAGATATAGTTAAAGTAATGGTTCCAGCGGCGCTGGCTTTTTTTATTGGCATAGCTATCACTCCAATAGTTACTCATTATCTTTATAAATATAAAGTGTGGCAAAAGGTGGGAGGGAAGATGGCTTTAGATGGCACAAAAGCAGTAGAATTTACTAAACTCCACGGAGAGGCTGACTTAAAGACCCCTCGTATGGGCGGTATTGTAATATGGGGGAGTGTTCTCATTACAACACTTCTTATATGGGTATTGAGTATTATGTCAGATAATGAAACTTTCACTAAACTAGATTTTTTAAGCCGTAACCAAACATGGATTCCACTTTTCACACTTCTTGTAGGTGCCTTCGTTGGATTTATAAATGATGTACTAGACGTAACGTCGGTTTCAGGACCACGTGGAATTTCATTAAAAATACGTTTAGCAATCGTTGGTGGGGTTTCTTTATTTATTGGGTGGTGGTTTTATGAAAAGCTAGATATCGTAAGTATTGCTATTCCGTTTAATGGAGACATGTTTATTGGCTGGCTTATCATTCCGCTCTTTATGTTAATTTCTTTAGCAATCTATGCCAGTGGAGTTATCGATGGAATAGACGGATTATCTGGAGGAGTGTTCGCATCCATTTTTGCAGCATATGCAGGAATCGCTTTTTATCAACAACAAATTGACCTTGCTGCATTCTCGGCAACTATCGTTGGGGGTATTCTTGCGTTCTTATGGTTTAACATTCCTCCTGCACGGTTCTATATGACCGAAACAGGAACCATGGGGCTGACAATGACTATTGCGGTTCTGGCTTTTATGACTGATACACTTGGTGGTGGTGAAGGTATAGCGGTACTCCCTATCATTGCGATTCTTCTTGTGGTGACAGTACTTTCAAATATTATTCAAGTTCTATCTAAAAAATATCGAGGTAAGAAAGTATTCAAAGTTGCACCACTTCACCACCACTTTGAAGCAATAGGTTGGCCAAGTTATAAGGTAACCATGCGATACTGGGTAGTAAGCATAATATTCGCCTTTATAGGGATCATTATTGCATTAGTAGGGTAGTGTACTAAAAAAGCTCCAAATTGTCTCAGACAGTAAACGGTCATGTTAGATAGACCGGAACGCCTAATTCCCAAGGTTTATTGGAAATGGGTATCTAAATGGAATGTTCTGGGTTCAATAGTTTTATACTAAAAAATCGCATACTTACTGAGAACAGTAAAGATTTACACTTGAATGATGTGTTGGTTGCAAAGGTTGTTTTCATTCATAATCCAAGTGATGAAAACTGATCCTTAAAATAATTAAGAATTTGTCTTGTGTGATTTGCTTGTAATAGGGAAAAGTTATCTCCAATTATTCTTTACAAAGCATATTTTATTGTTGTATAGGCTGTATAATATAAATAAGCTAATTAATTTATGTAAAATCCTTGAAACTCAAAAGCATAAGATTAAAAAACATCAGAACTTACAAGAGTAAGGGTAAAAAACTCTTAATTGGTTTTGTTTTAATTATTTTTACAATATTAACAATAATGCCTGCTGGATTTGCTTTGGCTGCTCCTGGCATTAACAAACAGATTCCATATCAGGGGGTGCTACAAGACTCAACAGGCGCAAATGTTTCCGATGGCAACTACAATATAATATTTCGTATTTACGATGCCTCAACAAGTGGAACTACTCTCTGGACAGGCACTCATACAACAGCAAACGGTAACGCTGTTTCTTTATCAAGTGGGCTTTTTAGGGTTCTTCTTGGTTCGGGCACGGGTAATACTATGACTCTTGATTTTACCGGTGACACGTATTGGCTGGGTGTAACAGTCGGGTCTGATTCGGAGATGACTCCGCGACAAAGGATTGGTGCTACTGCGCAAGCATTTACCTCTGATCACGTTTTTGGCACAGGTCAGTCGGTAGTTGGAACAACAACCCCTTTCTCGACAGCCGAACTAACTGTTGAAGCAACAACCACTTCGGCGACTCCCCTCGTAATTCGTGGCTTTGCCAGTCAAGTTGCTGATTTATTTCGTATTATTACTGATACAGGAACACAACTTTTGACATTTACTTCGGGGGGGCGATTGGGTATTGGCACAACAACACCGTCTGCGACATTCTCAGTTTCTGGTGATTCCTATTTTACCGCCACTAGCACTTTTTCAGAAGGTATTTTGATTTCAAGTTCTACACCTGATGTTACATCTAACGCTCTTTACAACAATGCGGGCGTTCTTTATTGGAGTGGCAACATAGTTAAAACAGCTGAGGAAAACTGGACATTTGCGACAAACTACGGAGTAACAAATTTAACAGCAAGCTCTACAATGCCGTGGTGGTCTCAGGGTGCATTTTATGCGTCATCAACTGTGCAAATAGCAGGTCATTCAGCTTTCACTACCGCCTCATCAACCGATCAATCACTTTCAGGATATTTAGTGGTATCCGGACAAACAACTCTCGGCAATGCGTCAACAACACAATTAACTAACAGCGGACTTTCTTGGTTTACTGGATTGACAACCTTGGGTAACGCATCTTCAACTCGGCTTTCAGTATCAGATAAATCATGGTTCACAAACCTTGCTACTTTTGGTAATGCTAGCACAACACAATTTTCAGTATCTGGGACATCATGGTTTACAGGACTTTCTACATTAGGTAATGCATCGTCAACACTTCTTACAAACACAGGACAATCGTGGTTTAACTCAACTTCTACCTTTGCCACTGACGCGCGATTCGATACAAATACATTGGTTGTTGATTCATTTAATAATCGTGTCGGAATTGGCACAACAAGCCCTGCCACACCATTGGAAATAATGGGTGATTTTAGAGTGGCAGAAGGAATAAATTACAACGCATTGTTTGTGGATGCAACGCAGGGACAAGTAGGAATTGGGACGGATTCACCTAACGAAAAATTACATATCTATGGTGACGATAATTATCTTATTTCAAAGATTGAACAAATAGGAAGTGGTGAAGCATCGCTTAGATTTTATGCTCCAGATAATTCTACTAGCGACGAGTATATAACTTTTTATTCTGGCTTGATTAGCACAGATTGGAGTTTTGGAACAGACGCAAGCGATTCTCATAAATTAAAAATTAGCACAACATTTGATGATCCAGGAAGCGGAACTGTGTTGACTCTTCAACAAGACGGAAAAATAGGCATTGGGACAATAAGTCCAGCTGTTAGTTTAGATGTTACTGGAGGAATAAGAGCAAGAGGAGGAATTCCTGGTGCGGGAGGTGTAAATAATAATGGATATGCTTTTGATTCTTCAGGTGATACGGATAGTGGAATGTTCAGCACCTCGGACGGTCTTTTGCAATTTTATACCAATAATAATGAAAGAATGAGGATAAACAGTAGTGGATATGTCAGTATTGGCACAACAACTTCTATTTCTAATTTATTGATAGAAGTGCCAGAGTATATTAGCAATGACACAGACAACCAACAAGTAATCATTTCAAATAATACCGATACCAACAGTGGTTTACGATTTGGATTTAACGGATCAACGATGAAAGGTTATATTAATGTTTTGAATCCAGGATTTGGGTGGGGTGATTTGATTCTAGGAGCTGGTTCTGGAAAGGTTGGAATAAGTAATGTTAGTCCAGCTGTTAGCTTAGATGTTACGGGAGGAATAAGAGCAAGAGGAGGAACCCCTGGTGCGGGAGGTGTAAATAATAATGGATATACTTTTGATTCTGCAGGTGATACGGATAGCGGGATGTTCAGTACTGGTGATGGTATTCTTGAATTTTTGACAAATAATGTCAAGAAAGTGGATATTGATTCTGTAGGGCATTTTAATTCTATTGGGACCGAATCAGCTGGTTTCCAGACAGTATTTCGTAATGACAGCACGAACGATTATGCTTCAGGTATATATATTAGAACAGGTCCAAACATCAATCCAGGTAGTAATACTAAATTTGTAGGGTTTGTTGATGGTGATAATACAATGATAGCGACAATTAGTGGTGATGGTGCAGGAGGAGTCGTTTATAATACAACTTCTGATAGACGAGCTAAAGAAAATATTCGCGATACTCATTATACGCTTGAAGATTTGCTTAAAATTAAGGTTAGGGATTTCAATATGAAGACCAGTGATATTGATACAATAGGTTTTATTGCTCAAGAACTTTATGAAATATATCCAGAAGCTGTATCTGCTAAACTTGAAAGTGATGAATTGTGGGGTGTTGATTACGGTAGGATTACACCACTTTTGGTAAAATCTATTCAAGATCAGCAGGAACAGATTGAAGTCCTGCAGGGTCAAGTGAATTCACTTACTCTTGTTGGGACAGTAGAGGAATTCGTAACAGATCAAGAAAGTGACGGAACATTAGTGGTTGGTAGAATTATTGCAAAAGAGGAATTGTGTATAGGAGATACTGGTGGTGAAGTATGCTTGAACAAAAAAGAATTAACAGAATTGAAAACACTTTTGTCTGGAACAACTCCTGGCGGAACAGATTCCAGTGACGCAAATAATACCTCTTTGATCTCTCCAACAATAACAATATTAGGCAACAATCCAGCAGAAATTGAAGTCGGATTTATATATTCTGACCTCGGCGCTGTCATTACTGATGATAAGGGCAATAATCTTGGACTTTATGCGAGTGTGGATGATGTGGATGTGGGCGATTTCAGCAATATTCAAATTGATACATCAGAAGTTGGCACGTATACGATTATTTATCGCACAACTGATAACGATGGAAACACAACAACAGCAGAGCGACAAGTGGTTGTCTATGATCCGTACACAGAAGCAGATGATTCAAGTGAGAATGGTGGAGGTGTTGCCTCTAGTACTTCATCAAATAATATTCCAGTCGATATCACTTCACCTGTAATTACACTCAATGCGGAAAATGCTTTTGAGCTTAACGTTGGAGATAGTTACACAGAGGAAGGTGTTGTGGCAACAGATGATGTAGATGGTGACATTACTACAAATATTATTATAGGGGGCGACAGTGTACTTACTGATACAGAAGGAGTGTACACTATCACTTACAACGTATCCGATGCTGCAGGCAATCAAGCAACAGAGGTTACGAGGGCGGTTACTGTACTCACTATGAAAGACACCACATCACCCATCATCACACTTATTGGTAAAGAAGAGATAATCCTTGTTGTAGATGAAACCTACTTTGATGAAGGTGCGACAGCTCTTGATGACACTGATGGTGATGTCACATCATCTGTTACGGTGGAGAACACAGTAGATACTGCCACTGCAGGGGTGTACACTGTAATCTATAATGTGTCAGACATTGCCGGTAATATTGCCAATAAGGTAACTCGTACCGTGACAGTTGAGGCATCAGCGGAAACATCGACAGAGTAAAGGTAATTAAAAATATAATGACAATTAATAATATGAAAAAAATTCTTACTCTAAAAAATGTTTTTATTGGAATAACACGCCTAATAGTAGGCAAGATAAAAATCATTTTATTACTCATTTTTATAGGTGCTCTTGTGTGGTTTGCATTTGATTATATAAAAGCAAAAAAACAAGTAGCTCTTTTGTCTAATCCAGATGTACAACAGCAAGCGCAACAAGAAGCATATCAGAAAGAGGTTGACGAGGTGGTTAAGCAGGTTTCAAAATTTATTATTCTCCCTGAAGGAGAACCGAATTTAGCGACTATTCAAGACGCAAAGGCACTTGCTATAGAGAGACCGTTTTTTAAAGATGCGGAGGATGGCGATAAATTATTGATTTACAAAGACAAAGCAATCATATTCAGTCCGACAAAAAACATTCTGATCAATGTTGGACCAGTTTATATGCAAGATAGTCAGACTACTCCTGTTTCTGAGCAAACTTCAATTCCAACTCAAGAAAAGTAAAGAAGAATAAAAGACAGATGATCAAGATTAAAAACAGGATGTTTTGCAAAAACTTGATTTACGTTTTCCTTGCTGTGATTGTATTTATGCCGACCCTTGTTTCTGCCGCTGTTATGTCCAGTGATAATTATCAGATGGGTACTAACTCTATAGGTTCGGGCGTTTTTGAGACTCAGAGCTCAGCAAGTTATATTATTGAATACCCTTGGCAAGACACAACAGTATCGGGAACAGTCACTACAGAAACTGCTACAACCGAAGGGGGTGGTATTTTGGGAAGTATTGGTGCCGGTAGGATACCGTCACATATCAACGCTTTTAATATTCCACTTGTTCTTACTGAAGAACAATCTGGAACTTTGACATGTAATTTCTATGATGACATATTAGTTGTGGTGAATGTGCCGAAAGGAATTACCTCAAACGGAGTTACTATTATTGTAAGTACTGAAATAGAGTCAACGGCAAACAAATATCTGATTCCACAAGAGTTTGGTTTGACCGACAATATCTTTTACAACATAATAGCTTTTGACTCTAATGGAGGTTTTATTCATCAGCTTGATGAATATATAACCATTACATTCAAAATTCCCAGTTTGCTTATTGGTGCAAAAAAAACGGGAGTCTATTTTCTTGATGAGAACATAAGTAGATGGGTACTCATTCCAGACGTTGTATTTAATGAAACAATAATTACATTCAACGTTAATCACTTGACAAAATTTGCTCTTTTCTCTCAAAGTACGTCACAAGAGATACCTAATATTTTGGAGATACCATTTCTTGCTAAAAAAGTTGAAGTTAGAAGGATTGATAGTATTGAGCCTGAAGGGCCCAAAAGAATTGAACGATTATTTGATACTAGCTCTGATGTTGATGACGCACAAGCTGTTAATACCAAAGAAGAGGAACAGTCTCTTTCTTGGAAATTTTGGGCGTTTTTCCCGACTTTGATTGTTATTTATTTTGTATCTAATATACGCAAAAAAAGAAAGGTTTACTAAAGTTAGTAATTTCCCAAATAAATCTAATAAATTAGTAAAAAAGATGGAATTTCTTGCAGGGCTTGGTGGAGAGTTATCCGAGACCGAGACACTTATTTCTGATACACTAAAAGAACTTCAAAGACCCTTGCTGTGTCTCATGTCACTAGGTTCTAGACCGAGCCAGTCAGCTAATGAATTTTGGGGTATAATTTCCTTATGGAAAAACAAGTAAAACTTAAAACAAAAGACAAACATATTATTTATGGGGTACTAAACACTTCAAGTAAGAAGTGCGACAAACTCGCAATTTTTATACACGGATTAACAGGACATCCAAACGAACACACTTTTTATAATGCTGCCAATCAATTCCCTAAAAAATGAGTAGACGTATTTCGTTTTAGTTTATATACAGGAGAAAAAGGAGGGAGGTCATTGAGTAAAAGTACTATTACTACTCACGGGAAAGACTTAGATACAATAGTTTCTCATTTTAGAAAGAAATATAAAAAAATAATAGTAATCGGACATAGTTTAGGAAGCCCTACAATATTAAAATCAGATTTTTCTAAAGTAGATAATATTATTTTATGGGACCCTTCTTATTTAGAGTCAGGAAGTGAGGATACTCCTAAAAAAGCAAAAGTTAATGGCAGAGAAGTATTTATCGAAGAGTGGGGGAACAGAATATTTAATGAATCCAAAAATGTATGAAGAATGGAAGTGGTTTAATGGAGAAAATGAATTAAAATTGATATCTAAGATTGAAGTACCTTTAAAGATTATTATCGCAGGTAAAGGAATTTTAAGTAAAGGAAGTAAGGAGTATTATAAACACACAAATGGACCAAAAGATTTTATAAAAATTAAAGGAGCTGGACATACCTTTGATGAGGAAGGAGTTGAAGAAAAACTGCTAAAAGAGACACTTTCTTGGATTAAGAAGTATTAACTTTCCTTAAAAAAGTTCTAACATCGTCCCAGACAGCCAGCTATAAATGGCCAGAATACTCTGACTATTTATTATCAATAGGAATAAGGGTTATTTACACAAATGCCACAGGCACATGTGGCATTTAATTTGATATACTAATTCAATATGAAATCAATTGACCGTTCACTTCTTCTGATAACCGGAGTACTTGTTGTATTCGGTTTTTTTATTTTTACCTCTGCGTCACTTGGGTTGCTGGCTCGGGAGGGTGCAAAGTTCTCCTCAGTGGCATTTAGTCAGATTTTCTTTGGTATGTTTTTGGGTACTATATCTCTCTTTATTATGTCAAAGATTAGATATCGGCTATGGAAGCCTCTATCACTCTATATTTTTATTCTTTCTATAATAGGAGTACTGCTTGTGTTTGTGCCTGACCTTGGTTTTGAAATAAACGGAGCTCGTAGGTGGATATATTTATTTGGTTTCTCGTTTCAACCAGCAGAGTTCCTAAAACTTGGCTTTGTACTATACCTGGCAACATACCTTTCTTCAGTACGATTTAAAATTGCTGAGTTTAGACATGGACTAATCCCATTTACGATCATCATGGGTATACCGAGTGCACTCCTACTTCTTCAACCAGACACAGGCACGGTGCTTGTACTGGCTTCCGCTGGAATATCTATGTACATAACTGCAGGAGGAAAGGCTCGTGATTTATTTATTCTACTTTTGGTGGCGGTATTGGCATTCTCGGTTCTTGTATACCAACGACCGTATCTTAAAGAACGACTTGAGACATTTATACAACCAAGTGCAAACTTACAAGAATCAGGCTACCAGTTAAACCAATCACTTATTGCAATTGGTTCTGGTGGAGCGTTGGGTAGAGGATTTGGACAAAGTGTACAAAAATTTAACTATCTACCAGAGCCAATAGGGGATTCAATATTTGCAGTGGCAGCAGAGGAGTTTGGTTTTGCTGGCGCATTTGTTCTTATACTTTTATTTCTCTCTTTCTCTTTCAGGGGACTCAAGATTGCTGCCAAAGCACCAGACTATTTTGGTGGACTGCTTATCGTTGGAATTGTTATACTTATTATATCCCAGTCGTTTATTAACATCGGCTCGATGCTTGGCGTTTTCCCGCTTACTGGTTTGCCATTACTTTTTATTAGTCATGGTGGTACAGCAATGCTTTTTGCACTAGGTAGTGTAGGTATTATCTTAAATATCTCTAAATATATAAAAACATGAGAATAGTCTTAACAGGATCAGGAAGTGGTGGGCATTTTTACCCTCTTATTGCAGTAGCACAAGAAATTAAAGCAATAGTCGCTGAAAAGAAACTACTTCAACCCACACTTTATTACTTTGGACCAAAGCCGTTTGAAGAACGAGCTCTGTTTGAGCTTAATATAGAGCATTATTATAGTAGCGCTGGGAAATTACGAAACTATGCATCTATTTGGAATTACATAGATATGGTTAAGACTCTGTTTGGGGCATTCCTTGCTTTGATTAAACTTTATTTCATCTATCCTGATGTAGTATTTAGTAAGGGTGGGTATGCAAGCTTTCCAACTGTTTTAGCTGCGCGGATATTGAATATACCGGTTGTTGTGCATGAGTCAGATTCAATCATGGGACGAACAAATGCTTGGACCGCTAAGTTTGCAAAAAGTGTTGCTATCTCGTACCCAGAGCTCGCAGAGAAATTACCACACAACAGAGTTGCACATACAGGCAATCCAATTAGAAAAGAATTATTTAAACCGGAAAAAGAAGGGGCTTTTGAATACTTAAACTTGGAGCCAAATGTACCCGTAATTCTTATACTCGGAGGGTCCCAAGGCGCTCAAGCAATCAACAACGCAGTCGTTGATGCTTTAGCTGAATTACTCCCAAAGTTTCAGGTAATACATCAAGTAGGGAGTAAAAATATAGAAGAGCTTAAAAGCAGAGTTGATGTAATAATCGCAGACCATCCAAACAAATCTAGGTATCACGCGTTTGGACTTTTAAACGTACTTGCTCTTCGTATGACATATGGGGCAGCTGACTTAGTAGTTACGAGAGCTGGTTCTGGTGGAATCTTCGAGACAGCTGCGGCTGGAATACCAAGTATTATAATTCCAATTCCAAGAAATATTTCCAGAGACCAGAGCACTAATGCATTTACCTACGCACGATCAGGAGCAGCTATTGTGATTGAACAAAACAATTTAACGCCTCACTTACTCAATACAGAAATAAGCCGTCTGTTTAATAACCCAGAGGAAATGAAACGTATGTCAGAGAGTGCAAAAACCTTTTCTCGTCCAGACGCTGCACGCACCATAGCAGAAGAATTAATTAATATAGGCATTGAACATGAATCTTAATTTTTTTAAAAATATATTTTCGTCTAAAAAAGTCGTTACTCGAATTGCACCGAGCCCAACAGGGCCTCTTCATTTAGGAACAGCACGAACAGCTTTATATAACTATCTTTATGCTAAGGCGCATGGCGGTAAGTTTATAATACGTATTGAAGATACAGATAAAGAACGCAGTGAATTAAAATTCGAGAAAGATATCCTCGAAGGACTTTCTTGGTTAGGAATAACTCACGACGAATTGTACAGACAGTCAGAGAGGGAAGAGGTATATACAAAATATCTAAAACAGTTAGTAGATTCTGGAAAGGCATTCATATCAAAAGAAGCAAGTAAGAAAGATCCGAACATTCAAGTGGAAGTTGTCCGTTTAAGAAATAGTGGCGAGACCATAACTTTTAAAGATAAAATACGAGACGAAATAACTTTCGATACAACCGATCTTGGAGACTTTGTTATAGCACGCTCTATGACAGAGCCTTTGTATCATCTAGCGGTAGTAGTAGATGACTATGAGATGGGGGTTACGCACGTGATACGTGGAGAGGACCATATATCAAACACCCCTCGACAGATACTTATACAGCGAGCTTTGGACATAAAAGAGCCAATATATGCCCATATTCCGCTTATTTTAGCCTCAGATCGCTCTAAAATGTCAAAACGAAAGGGAAGCACCTCAATTATTGAATATCGAAAAAATGGCTATATTAAAGAAGCTTTGATTAACTACTTAGCATTTTTAGGGTGGAATCCAGGTACTGAAAAAGAGGTTTATACGCTACCAGAACTCATAAAGGATTTCTCGATGGAACAAGTCCAGAAGGGTGGGGCAGTGTTTGATATAAATAAACTAAATTGGTTTAATCGTGAGCACATAAAAACTCTACCAGAAGAAGATGTTCTGGATTTATTTGAAACAGTGTTACCAGAAAGAATCAAAAAACTTCCACAATACTCTCGTGACAGACTACAAAAAGTAACCGGAGAAATACTAGAACGCATACATACCTTTAAAGAATTAACGGATTTATCTACAGTAGGGGAGTTTGATTATTTTTTCTCTACACCAAAGATAACAACAAAACTTTCTTGGAAAGAAGATAGCACAGAAACAACCAAAAAACATCTAGGTGTTATTATAGAGAAATTAGACATTTTATCTCAGCACGAATTTACAGAAGAGTCGGTAAAAAACTCTATCTGGGATTATTCAAGTGAAGTCGGTAGGGGGTCTGTGTTGTGGCCTATGCGAGTGGCACTATCAGGTAAAGATAACTCCCCAAACCCATTTGTACTTTCTTCTATTTTTGGAAAAGAAGAAACAATTAAACGACTCCAAGATGCACAAGAACAACTCTAGTCAAACAAAAACACTCATATATTCTATCGCAGGAATAGTAAGCTGTTTAGTGTTACTTACATCATTATTTTTTGTATTTACTATATCTCAAGTTGAAGCTGCTAGTGTAGATGAACTTAAAAAAGAAATCTCTGACTTTAATGCTAAAATAGCGGCACTTGAAGTAGAAATAGCTCAGTACGAATCAGAATTAAATGTTATTGGTAGTAACAAAAAGACGTTGGAAAATGCCATTAACGAACTTGCTGTATCTAAAAGAAAGTTACTCACTAATATAAAAATTACACAGAACCAAATCTACTCAACAACATTACAGATTCAGGAACTCGGTGAAGAGATTGTAACAAAAGGAGACCGTATATATAACGACACTCAAGCGGTTGCTTTAGCTATACGTAGAATTAATGAAATAGAGTCTCAATCTATGATCGAGATAATGCTTGGTTACGACAATCTAGATGAGTTTTGGAATAAACTTGAAACACTACAAAAGTTCCAGGTAGTGGTACGTGATGAACTTAAAGTACTTAAGCAACTTAAAAGCGACCTAGAAGATACAAAAAAGACTTCTGAAAAGAAAAAAGGGCAGTTAACAAATTATAATGTGCAACTTTCTGGGCAAAAGAATGTACTTGAAGGAAATCTATCTAAGAAAAACGTGCTTTTAAACCAAACCGTTGAAAAAGAATCAGAATACCAAGACCTCCTTAGTGAACGTGTAGTGGCTCGTGAACAGTTTGAAAATGAAATGCTTGAGTTGGAATCTCAACTTCGTATTGCAGTTGACCCAGGAAGTATTCCTCCATTTGGATCAGGAATTTTGCGATGGCCTTTTACTAACACTCAAATGCAAGGATGTACTGCGTATAAAAAGTACCTAGGTAATATAAACTGCATCACACAATATTTCGGAAATACTCCATTTGCTACACAAAACCCACAAGTTTACAACGGTGGGGGACATAACGGAACAGACTTTCGTTCTTCAATTGGCACTAAAGTACAATCGGCCCTTTCTGGAACAATAGTAGAGACGGGGAACACAGATCTACAAAAAGGTTGCTACTCTTATGGCAAATGGATACTCGTAAAACATAAAAATGGACTTTCGACACTTTACGCACACCTTTCTTATATATCCGTTAAAGCAGGCCAAGAAGTCTCTACTGGGGATGTTATCGGATTTAGTGGTAATACAGGATATTCAACAGGGCCACATCTACACTTCACTGTGTATGCATCACAAGGAGTCAAGGTAGTTCGTCTTGGGGATGTTAAGAAAATAACCAATTGTGGAGATGTACGCATACCAATAGCTCCACTCGATGCTTATTTGAATCCTCTCTCTTACTTATAAAAACAAAATACTTATTTAATCTTTATTTTAAATAAATTTAATGTTAGTTTAGGTAATATAATATTAGGAAAGTTATTTTATAGGAGGCTATAATGGCACGGAAAATCTTTCATGCAGAAGAGCTAGGTGCTTTTGATCTCCTCTTCTTTAAAGCACTAGATGTGATCGATAGGTTTTTTCAGAAGTTATCTGCTCGTCATAAAGAACCGGGATGACGACTCACGCAGCCGTCTTTTCCTTTGTGTATAACTTTGCTGAAGTATTATTGTAAAAAAGATAGGATGAATGTATAACAGAAAGCTAACCAATGTGGTCGATATTATAAATATAATAAATCAATAACTTTTTATGAAATCAGTTCACATAGTTGCATTTCTATTGCTTGCAGTAGGGGGTCTTAACTGGCTTGCTGTTGGAGCATTTGGATGGGATCTTGGAAGTCTATTAGGAGGACAAGAAGCAACCGCTTCTCGTGTACTTTATATCCTAATAGGTCTCGCTGCAGTATATGAAATCTTTACTCACAAATCATGTTGCAAAACATGTTCAGTAGGTGGGGAAGGTCACAGAGAAGGAAATATGTAATTCTTTTATATCTAAAAACAACCCAGGTGACATGGGTTGTTTTTTGTGGAAAATTAAGAAAAAGAAAAACCCATTGATATTTATATCGCAGGGCTTTTATTTTTTATAACCTCCAACTACTGGCAAGAAGAAGTCTTGGGCGACTGATTTAGCGGTATAATTTCCAGGAATAATCGCTATAATAGTTTCAGTGTCTTTTTTAAAAACGGTCTTTAAAGCACCACCTCTGGTATATGTTACTTCTTGAAGTCCTAAGAGGGTGATTTCGTCACCCTCAAATTTATAGCTTGCGCAACAAAACTTTTTTTCGTCATTAAATTCTATAAAAAATTTAAACATCGACTTAAACCACTAAACTAAAATTGAACCTATAAAAACAATACCATATAAATACTTCTCGGTCAACCGAGATATTAACCAGTACAATTAGGGCAGGGGGGTAAACCAAAAATAAGCAATAAAAGATCATGCCACAAGTTCGTAGCATGATCTTTTTTCATTTAATTAATCACAAGTAACGAATCCACACACCTAACAGAGCGTGGAATCTTAATTCCAGGATATGTTATTTGAACCAACTTAATAGGTCCATCAATATTGTTATCCCAGAACTTAAGAAATCTACGAACTCGTTCCAATTCTGGAACCAAATCGTGTAGTTGCCAGACAAACTCATTAATGATGCTTTTGTGATCTGGTAAACCATAGATGATAGACATTGTTACGAGTCTACATTGTGGATGGATTAGTATGGTATTTTCGTCTGTGGGCACGATTTTTTCTGCCATGTTTTCCTCCATGTATTTGATTATTTCTAATCCTATTTTTACTTTAATATCAATAAAATTGCAAGTCAGAGTCTTTATATACAAAAGATTACGTAAAAGTACTACAACAAGCCAATAAAGACATGCAGAAGAACAGTATCAGACTGTGTTGTATTAGATGGTTATTTTAATAGAGTATTAGGACGCAAAAGATATATTGTGCGACACTCTTTACTCATTAAAGTACCTCTTTCCTATCGTTATAACAATTCAATAAATAGCATGAAAGATTGCTAGTCCTCTACCCTCAAACCAAACAATTAAACCATATAAAGTGCTTGTGCTATATATTAATTTATATATCTTTCTCTAGGATTAAATCGTACTCACTAAATCCTTCTCTTTTATAAAACTTGATCCTTTTTTCATTTTTACATGAAGTAATCACCCTCATTTTCCTTGTCCCCTTCTCTTTAGCCCATATTTCAACATCACTCATTAGTTCCTTACCAATCCCACGGCTTCGATACTCTTCATCAACCCACATATTATCTATTTCGCACATATTAGAAATGTTACGAAAACTACCTATGTTCTCAAGCCTTCTAATAATAAAATAAACGGCTGGAGTAACTCCAGCCGTTTATTTTATTGTATTTAATTGATTTGCCAACATCTGATGTCTACGATTTGGTTTGATTACTTAGCTAGAGCTAGTACCATACCTCCCCAACATTTCTTGGAATATTTCCAAGGTTTGGTTCCGTATTTTTCATACAGTCCCCTAGCATACTCAATATTACCATTGAGTGTATATAAATCTACGTCATTCTCTAAAGCACTATCTAAATGAAAGTCTTCATTGATCTGCATAACTCCAACATCTCGACGGTTCCGTTCTCCTCTAAGGACATTACCTTTGGTATCAAATTGTCTAAATTTAGACTCACACTCTGCAATCTCTGTCATAATAGGTATGTCAGAAAAATATACCCTTGTATATTGTTCAACATATGCAGATGATTGGGTTATGTCCCCTATCACCTCTATCTCCATTTGAGCTGGGTTAGCAAAAGCTGTAAGTGCTAATGTTAATATTGTAAATATCATGTTTTAAAATTTAATTTATAAAACCTGTTAAGTAATTAGGCTTTCAAACAAAAAACCGACACGTAGCCGAATATGCATATATTATAGCATTTATATTAATCTTGTCAATAGCTATACAACGGCTATGTTAAGGTCTAAATAACACCCATTATTATGTTAATAGAAGTAAGAGCAGTACTAAGAAAGCCGGCTACTAAGGCTAGATTTTGCTTATTGTGATACCACTTTTTTACATGTGTCATAATTATTTCAAATTAATAGTTTTTATAATCTACTCACAAACCTTATTTATAATTACATCATAAGCCTCATCAACAGAATCTACCAGTGTGTAGATGTTAACATCTCCATCAGACACTGTATGGTGTTTGTTTATAAGGTCTTTTTTGATCCACTCAAGTAGTGGTGTCCAAAACTCTTTTCCTACTAATATAATAGGAATTGACTCAATCTTTTTTGTTTGGATAAGTGTAGCAATTTCAAAAAATTCATCGAGTGTACCAAACCCACCTGGAAAATATACGTAAACCTCGGAAGCATATGTAAGCATTACTTTACGCGTAAAGAAGTGGTCAAAATCTTCCGAGTCTGTTGTGTAATTGTTTCCAGATTGTTTTTTAGGTAGTTCTATATTAACACCAACTGAGTTACCTCCTGCTTCACAAGCCCCTTTATTTGCAGCTTCCATGACTCCTGCTGCACCTCCTGTAATAATAGTAAATCCTGAATCTGAAAGCCTGTGTGCCAAGTCAACAGCAAATTGGTAAGACTTACTATTCAGCTTACATCTAGCAGAACCAAAGAAAGTAGCAGCGAGGTCGTACTTGCGAAGTAGCTCAAAGCCTTTAATAAACTCTGATGTAATTCCCCCTACCCTCTCAGCGATACTCTCATCGTCTATATATCGCAGTTCCCTCTTAACAAGACATGTCTTCTTCGCCACCATTTTATGTTTTGTCTTTTCGTCTGATTTCATATTGTTTGATAGTATAGCACTTTAATTTTTAACCCATGGAATATCAAACTGTTCGAACTCTGGTAGTAATTTTTTATCGTATAGTAGCCGAGATGCAACCTCACCATGAGAAAGAGCTCCTGTGAGTGCATTGTGTGGCTCTGGTTCATTTGGAATTCCTGTGTAGTTAAGAATTGCGTCCAGATTAAGTGCTGAATGATTCTTTGCAAAAGGAATATCCTTACCAGCTTTTATATGATGCATGTAAGCAAGCGTATGCGTATCCACCGTTCGGTATGCAAAAATCCAATTTATTCCAGCTCTCTCTGCAGCAGCTTTAGTATAATCTCTATCAAATGACACATTTTGGCCTACAAGTGTTCTGTCATTTATTTTCTCTGCCCACTCAAGAAAAAGAGTAATTACCTCTCCTTCCGTTTTTTTGCTTGGGTCAGTAATTTCAGCTTCAGTAAATCCATTCACTTCAAGCGCCTCTTCCATAATATGTGCACCGTCCCAAATACGACACTCTTCATAAAAACGATTCGTCGGTTCATCAAAATCAAAAGCTCCTATACTCACTATTGAGTGTTTGTGATACTCCGTCCCCGAGGCTTCTATGTCTAGTACTATCATTGTATTGATTATTAATTATTAACTTCTTCTTGATTAACTAATCCTTGTTGTTTTTTGTTTAATGTATATTTTTGAAAAGCGAGAGCACTCCACACAAGTCCATTTATTCCAACAACTATACCTGAAATAAAAAGTCCAAGAGTTAAGTAAGTATATGCGTAAATTAACACGATCGTTCCAGCCATAAGACTTGTTGAGAACGCGGGCTTATCTTTACCCATAAGAGACGGTATTAGAGCAATAATAAAAACCCATCCACCTACTGTAAATACAATATCCTGCTAAATCATTCTGCAATTGTAACACAAAAAATACTTGCCCTATTTTCACACTAAAAACTACTTCAACCCTTTACAATTTGCTGCGGGAGTATATCCAGCTGTCTGAGCCTCCTTTATTGAGTTAAACGTTAAGAGGTTCTCGTCTGCTATGCGCTGAGCCCCAGAACACCATGGAAAGTGGTATTTTGAGCCATTTTTAGACGCCACTACCCCTCCTAACACATCACCTGTGTTTGAGTTTATGGGTTGAGTATTTCCTACTGATGCTGACTGAGAGGAGTTCTCTATAATGGTAACGTGGGTCTTTTTAGTACCTTGCACTGACAATCGTCCTAATCCAAACCCTCCAAACCCAACAAGTATAATAATAAGCACAATAAGTAAATCTACCGGCGGAAATATAATGGCTACCTTGATTTTTTGGGCTATTTCTCGTATACTCTCCATATTAAATATTAACTTTAAGTATATCAATAAAGATTCATGGCACATAGAAAAGCGGGTGGTACAGCGAAAAACCTGCGCGATTCAAATCCTCAATATTTAGGAACTAAACTTTACGACGGGCAGGAAGCTCAAGTGGGGTCTATTATTGTACGCCAGCGTGGAACAAAAATTCTTCCTGGTAAGAACGTAGGACTTGGTAAGGATCATACTCTCTTTGCTCTCAAAGACGGTCTTGTGAAGTTCCGAAACCAACGAAAAACTAGGTTCGACGGACATACTTTTGTAAAGAAAGCTGTTGATGTTTTATAAAAAATAATTATAAAGATTGAAAAATAAAAAACACTTACTATATAATAAGTGTTTTTTATTTTTCAATCTTTATTTAGCCAAAACAGTTAGTTTGAATGAGGCTTTATTTTCTCCCATTAAAACTCCTATTGTATACTTTCCCACTTCCTTAATTGGTTTTTCCAATACGATTATTTCAGCTGGAATATTAACACGTACCTGTCTCTTTAATTCCTCAACTATATTAGCCACTGTAATACCTTTGAAAAGACCCCCTTTGTCGCTTGCTTTTGCCTCTATTTCTAAGTGAACACTTTTTAAAGAAGCTAATGTCTTTTCCAGTAAATCTTCTTGAATACGTTCTTCTTGTGTCTGTTCTTTTTTAATTTCTTCCATCCGTTTTATACGCTCAGGTGTAGCGCGCTCTGCAAGACCATTGGGAAGCAAAAAGTTCATAGCATATCCATCAGAAATATCCTTAACTTCATATTTCTTCCCCGAACCCTTCACGTCACTGAGTAATATTACTTTCATCCCGTACGAAATAGGACACGAACTTAAACAGTCCTTGTCTCTAGATTAAATTTTTTATTAAATATCGACGTTTTCTCCATGTTTTGATTTTGTGTCCGTAATTTCGTACGGGATTCATATGCTTGGTAGTATACACACTCAACAACATTTAGGCTATTTTTAGACTTAAAACAACGCAACAAAACAACACTGTCAACATATAACCATGCCTAGGTTATATCTTTTAGAGCGATATAAGAAATTCTGCGGCTTTCTCGATTTGTGGATCTGTGCCATTTTCTATGTCTTCTATTGTCATCTCGACTTCTATATCTGGCTTTAGTCCCTCATCTGAAATTGAGTTGCCAAGCGGTGTTAACCATCTCGCTATCGTGACCTTTAAAGAGGTGTCGCTTGTAATATCAATAAGTTCTTGTACTGAGCCTTTTCCAAAAGAACGCTCCCCTATTAACGTGGCTATATCATGCTCTCTAAGTGCTCCAGCTAATATTTCTGAAGCGGATGCAGATCCACGATTCATAACTATTGCCATTTTTAAGTTTTCATTAAATACATCATATCCACGAGAACGATAGACTACTGATTTTTTATCTCCACCAAAACTTTCCTCTACTACAACTTTACCTACTGGCAAGAACCAACTTGCCATATCCACAGATGCCTCAAGATACCCGCCTGGGTTACCACGCAGATCAAGAATTAATTTATTTGACCCAGAAGAAATAAACTCACGCAATGCCTTCCTGAATAAATGTTGAGAAAATGCTGAGAAGTTATAGAGTTGAATAACGTATACTCCATCTTCTCTTAATCCAGCCCCGTCTTCTGAGTCAGTACTAATGGTCGGTATTTGTATAACGTCACGTACCACTGATATTGTTAGTAGTTCAGATTCGTCCTCTCTTGCGATTGTAAATACTACTTCTGTGCCTCGCTCTCCTCGTATAAGCTTCACTGCTCTGTCGACTGAAAATTCTTCCGTGCTCTCTCCATCTATCTCTGTTATCTTGTCTCTACTTAAAATCCCAGCACGATACGCTGGAGTATCTTTAAGTGGTGACACAACTGTCAGGATTCCATCTCGTATACCAATCTCCATACCAACACCTTCAAAGTTGCCACTTATATCAGCTTCAAATATCTCAGCATCAGCTGGTGGAAAAAACACTGTATATGGATCGTCTAAAGATCTCGCCAACCCCTTTATCATGCCCCACACTTTTTCTTGGTCTGTTACCACTTCGCCTGACTTTGAGGAAGTATATTTATCATCAATGGTTTTCCACGCGGTCCACAAAGGTGTGAAATCTACATCATCTGGACTCTCAGATATTTTTTCTGAAAAAGAGTTTACTTCTGATTGCTTTACATTATTTTCTCCAATAAACATACCTAAGAAAAATATACCAGTAGCTAGTACAAGAGCTCCTATGCCTATGTTTATTTTTTGTTGTCGATCAAGTTGTTTCATTGTGTTGGATAATTATCTCAGAATCATACAAGCGGGTCAATTTTAAAATACATTACTTTATTATTTATTGTAAAGATAACCCACTAACTCTATTGTAATCATTTAAAAGAATGTTTACAATTAAGCAAATGATTTCAGTTTATAAACATAAACACCTAACATGGGTCGACGTTGAATCTCCTACCCCAGAGGAGGTTCGTAGTATTATGGACGATTATGACATCGACCCACTTGTTGCTGATGAGCTACTGCTCCCTACCCTTAAACCACGTGTTGATACGTATGCCAACTTTATATATCTTATTTTACACTTCCCTGCTTTTAAACATACTCACAATGGAGATATTAACCAAGAGATAGATTTTATAATTGGGAAAAACTTCCTCATTACCACACGATATGACAGTGTTGATCCTTTACACAAGTTTTCTAAAGTATTTGAGGTTAACTCTGTTTTAGATAAAAGCGATATTGGAGATCATGCTGGCTATCTTTTCTTCTACATGGTTCGTAAACTTTATAAATCTTTAGAACACGAACTAGAATTTATAGATGACTCTCTCGAAATAATCGAAGAGGACATCTTTGAAGGTAAGGAAAAAGAAATGGTTGTTGCTATCTCTAACGTAAGTCGTGACCTACTTAATTTGAAACAAGCCCTCAGTCCGCACCAAGAAATATTATCTTCATTTAACGATGCTGGGAAAATATTTTTTGGTGAAGATTTCTCAAATCATTTAAACTCTATTATGGGAGAATACTTTAGGATTAAAAATAGTATCTCTGTCCACTCAGACACACTACATGAGTTAAGAGCCACAAATAATTCTCTGCTTTCCACGAAACAAAATGAGGTTATGAAAGTACTCACCATAATGGCGTTCGTGACATTCCCCCTGTCTCTTATTGCTTCTGTGTTTGGCATGAATGCTGTACATATGCCTTTTATTGGAGGACCATTTGATTTTTGGATCATTATGGGCATAATGGGATTTGCAGGCATACTTATGTTCACCTTCTTCAAGAAAAACCATTGGCTGTAATATAAAACCTATCATATGAATCCCGTTAGAAATCACAGACACTTAACCTTAAAAAGAACATGGAAGTCGATATTATAAATTATAACCAAATAAGATACTCAGTTACATATGTTTCTGTGTCTTATTTCTAACGGGATGAATTTCGACCTATTTTTGTTATTTAAGAAAAAATATAATAACTCTGCAGTAAAAAAGAAGTCGACACCAATACGACTTTTTAATTCTATTTCAAAAATGAAGGAGCAGTTTGAGCCTATAAGACAAGGTGGTGTGAGTATGTACAGTTGTGGGCCAACAGTTTACAGCACTGCTCATATAGGTAATCTTCGTTCTTATATATTCTCTGACATACTAAGGCGGATGTTTGAATACAACGGTTATAAAGTGAAGCATATTATTAATATCACCGACGTAGGACACCTTGTGTCAGACGGAGACAGTGGTGACGATAAAATGATGACTGCGCTTAAAAAAGAGGGCCTATCTATCACGCTCACAGAGATGAAGAAAATTGGTACTAAATATATAAAAGAATTTAAAGAAGATTTAAAAGAGTTGAATATCAAAACACCATTTGCTTTCCCGCGAGCAAGTGAGCATATAGATGGGCAAATTGCGTTTATAAAAACCCTAGAAGAAAAAGGCTACACTTACACACTTAAGGATGGTGTATATTTTGATACAAAAATGTTTAAAAACTATGGAGCACTTGGTGGTATTTCTAAAGAAGATGAAGATACAATTTCTCGCATAGGAAAAAGAAAAGACAAGCACACACAGCAAGACTTTGCTCTTTGGAAGTTCTCAACAACAAAGACAGACTCTGGTAAAGAACTCGGATGGAAATCACCATGGGGAGTTGGTTTCCCTGGTTGGCATATAGAGTGTAGTGCTATGTCTTCACAATACTTAGGCAAACAGTTTGATGTTCACACAGGTGGACTAGACCACAAACCAATTCATCACAACAATGAAATAGCTCAAACAGAAGCAGTAACCGGTAAGAAATTTGTAAATTACTGGATGCATAATGCATTTATCACCATAGAAAACAAAAGAATTGGCAAATCAAAAGGAAATACTATATATCTTCGTCACCTTGCAGACAGAGGCTTCCCCGCCTTCACATACCGCTATTGGTTACTAACAGGACATTACCGCTCACCTATGAATTTCACATGGGAGGCACTTGAGGGTGCCAACACAGCACTTATCAAGCTTCATAAACAATTTCTAGATCTCGGTTCACGAAACGGCACTATTAACTCTTCATACCAAGAGCGATTTCATAAGTTTATTAATGACGATATTAATACCGCCCAATCAATAGCCCTCCTGCACGAGCTAATGAGTGACAAATCTGTAAACAAGAAAGATAAACGTGTCACGATTTTAGACATGAATCGTGTATTGAGTATTGGATTTATAGAATCATATAAACAAATGGATACTATGCTTAAAGGTGAGACAAAAAAAATAGAGGTGAAAAAAGTACCTGATGATATCCAAGAGCTCGTACAGAAACGAGAAGAAGCAAGAAAAGATAAAGATTGGAAGTCCGCAGACTCAATACGAGAAAAATTAGCCAAAAAAGGCTTTGATGTCTCTGATACAGACTATGGCCCTGAGCTGGTTAAGAGTAAGCAGTAGTCAAGATAATATTTATTAATCCACACAATAAGCACAAGAAGCCAACAAAAGACATAGAATTTTGATGTTCTACGCCTTTCACTTTATGCTACAATTCCCGCATGGCAAAAGGCGTACGTATCCCACCTCAAAATCTAGACTCGGAAAAAGCTCTTCTGGGTTCTATCATGCTTAAACCAGAAGCAATGCACGACATTATAGATACCGTAAAGCCAGACTCCTTTTACAGTGAAAAGCATCGAATTATATATAATTCAATGCTTGAACTTTTTGAAAAAAACGAACCAATCGACATACTCTCACTCTCAACAAAACTAAAAGAAAAAAAGCAATTTGACCAAATAGGTGGTGGTACATATTTATCTGAACTCGTAGACTTTGTGCCTTCTGCAGCAAACGCCAAACATTACGCAGATATCGTACAAAAGAAGTTTATGATGCGTAACCTAATCTCGGCCGCTGACCATATTTCAGAACTCGGCTACAATGAAGAAAATGATATCGAGTACACTCTCGATTCAGCTCAATCAAGTATTTTTGAAGTAACCAACTCCCCCACCCTCCAGAAGTTTATAACCATTAAAGAAACCCTTACTGAAGCCTGGGAAAGAATAGAACTTCTCCACCAATCAAAGGATGAAATTCGTGGAATAAAAAGTGGTTTTAAAGGTCTCGATAATCTCCTCGCAGGATTCCAGAAATCAGATTTAATAATTATTGCTGCACGACCGTCAATGGGTAAAACCGCTCTAGCACTCGATATAGCACGCCAAGCCGCAGTTAATCATAAGACACCAGTTGGTATATTTTCTCTTGAGATGGACTCACAACAGCTCGTAGACCGTATGCTTGCGGCGCAATCGAACGTGAACGCATGGAAACTGCGTACGGGTAACCTTTCAACAGATGAAGAGTTCGACAAGCTTCAAGAGGCACTAAGTGTCTTATCTGAAGCACCTATTTATATTGACGACAAGTCCTCAAGTAACGTTCTTCAAATGCGTTCCGTAGCACGTCGCCTAAAACACGAGAAAGGTCTTGAACTTATCATAGTCGATTATCTTCAGCTTATTATGCCAACACAAGGGAAAAATTCTGACTCTATGGTTCAACAGGTCACTGAGATTTCTCGAGCACTCAAAGGTATGGCACGTGAGCTAGACATACCTGTAATAGCACTCTCACAGCTATCACGTGCAGTTGAGCAACGTAGGGGTCGCCCTCGTCTTTCAGACTTGCGTGACTCTGGTTCTATTGAGCAGGACGCTGATGTAGTAATGTTTATTCACAGAGATGATAAAATGAATGAGACCTCAGATAAACCAAACATAGCTGAGATTCTTGTAGAAAAACATCGAAATGGTCCCACCGGTAAGATAGACTTATACTTCGACGAGAAAAGAACAACATTCCTATCAATTGATAATAGTGACTTTGGAGACACCAGTAGTTCTTCAGACGATGACGACTTCTAACCCTCTACTTCCTAATTCATTATTCTTAATTCCTAAACAATGGATAGTATTCAAAAACTTACAGAACTTTTAAAACGATTACCTGGTATTGGTCCACGCCAAGCAAGTCGCTTTGTGTATTTTTTACTTTCTTCATCTCATAGTTATAGAAGTGAATTAATACGACTTATTGGTTCAATTAAAGATGATACTAAAGCATGTACAATGTGTAGCCGTTTTCATTCTAATCACAAAGAACTATGTTTAATATGCGCGAATAAAAACAGAGAGTCTTCCACTCTCATGCTTGTAGAGAAAGATGTGGACTTAGATAATATAGAAAGGGCTAAGGGGTATGATGGATACTATTTTGTAGTTGGTGGGACGGTGCCGATTCTAGACAAAGATCCTGACAAATCGATACGAACAAAAGAGTTAGAGCGTGTGGTTACAGCACGCCAAAAAGAAGGATTAAAAGAGATTATACTCGCCTTCTCGATAAATCCAGAAGGAGAAAACACCATACAATATATTCAAAGAGTGCTTGAGCCTATAATCTTTACAACTGATATAAAAGTCTCAACCCTTGGACGAGGTCTTTCAACAGGCTCAGAACTCGAATACTCCGACACAGAAACAATTAAAAGCGCTCTCAAAAACCGTATGTAAGTATAAAAACAAAAAACCTTACGATATATCGTAAGGTTTTTTGTTTTATAAATATTTGTTTAAATATTATTTAAGTGCTTCGATTTTTACCTTTGTGTAAGGTTGTCGATGTCCGTACTTTTTAAAGTAACGGCTTTTTGATTTAAATCGGATTACGTGAATCTTCTTCCCTTTTCCTGTTTCTTGAAATGAGCCTATTACTTTAGCTCCTTTTATAAAAGGTGTTCCGATAGTTGTTGTATCTTTACCGTTGTCTACAAGCAGAACCTTATCGAAGGTTACTTTGTCCCCTTCTTTGAAGTCACCGTCAAGCTTTTCAATAGTTAATACGTCACCTACAGAAACAACGTATTGCTTCCCCCCTGTCTTAATAACAGCAAACTCTGAAGTTTTTTCAGTTTCTTTTATTATTTTCTTTGGTTCCTTAATGTTGCCACGGTCTGTGGACATGATGTCTTGCGAGACATCAGGAGCGATTCTTTGCGAAGAATCGACGGTCTTCTTAACCTCTAATTTAGGCTTTTCTGATGCTTCTTTTTTTGATTTGTCAGCTACCTTTGTGTCAGTCATAGTTCGAGAATAATACCCTTAAATTACCAAAAGTGCAAGCAAATACGAGTAAAATAAGCTTATTTAGCCTCATATTAAATAGCCAGAGTACTCTTGCTATTTAATTTGGTTGACTTTATCTACAAAATATTGTAAAAACACACCAGATTAAACAAATTAAAGGAGCGTCTTATGTTATTTACTCTTAAACCATTATGGAGACAAAAAGAAGCTGTTAGGTTTATTTGTCGTCTTATAGCTTTAGACTGGGAATCAAAACAGGAGACAAAGAATGCAAAGATTCTAGGAAAAGGGAATCGTCGTATATCTGTCTCATATCCTGACTCTGACCACATAGAAATAATTCATTGGAATATTCCAGACACTCTAATATAAAATACCCAGCATGCTTTATGATGGGTATTTATTTTATCAATCACTCCTTATTCCTCCTTTTCTGGTTTAGAGATTTCCAAAGTCTCAATTTCATTATTTGAACCTGTAATACGGAGTACGTCTTTATCTATTTTTGTAAATTCTTTCTGAGCACTCATATAATGATTTACTGTTGTTCCAAGTGAGTTCCCCACTTTCTTAAAGTAATCGTCATATGCGTTAAGATGTCGTCTAAGTCCTTCAACATTTTTACTAATTAACTTGACTGATTCTTCTACTTTAAATGCGCGGAATCCATATAATACAGACTGCAAGTACGCAGCAAACGTTGTTGGAGAAACTATAATCACATTTTTGTCTTTATATGCGTAATCTATAAGTGAACGTGTATTTACCTTAACTGCTCCTACTTCATTTACCAAAAGGTCATAATAAATAGCTTCTGCTGGAATGTACATAAATGCAAACGGAAGTGTACCGTCTTTTGGTTTTATGTATTTTGAGGTTTCGTCAATTCGCTTTTTCAAATCTTTTGTAAATTCTTTTTCAAGAAACTCTCTCTGCACACCATCCTTTTCATCAACCAGTCTGCGGTAATTATCAAGAGAGAATTTAGCATCAACTGGTATCATGCCGTCTTTTGTGATTATAACTGCGTCTACTACCTCTTTGTCAGGAAACTGATACTGCATCTTATACGCAGTCGGTGGGAGTATATTTTCAAGCGCTAGCTGAAGTGAAGCTTCACCTAGGTTCCCTCTCTGCTTCTGATGTTTAAGGACCTTCTCTAAGTTCTGTAATTGTTCACCAACATCAAAAACTTTCTTGTTTGATTCTGAAACTTCTGAGATTTCTTTTGTCACAACACGAAGCTGTTCATGCATATTTTTTATAACCTCCTGACTTTGCGAAGACTGTGTCTTTAGTGATTCGTATAGCTTCTCACTTGTCTCGCCCATCTTCCTGTCCATAGTACTGCGAAGCTCTTGGAGCTCTTTTTGCATCATAAGTATACCTTCACTCACGCCATTGTCTTTGTCGTCCTTTCCATTCTTAAAGATAACCCATAGAACAACCGCGTTGAGAACAACGACTATAAATATAAGAAATGCTACTGACGTGAAATCCATCCCGAACGAAATAGGACACAGACTTAAACAGTCTCTGTCACTAGATTAAATCTTCTATTAATTATCGACTTTTTCATAATATATTGTGTTAAGTGTCCGCGATTTCGTACGGGATCCATCTGTTAATCCTATCACGGATATTACTTCTTCTCAAAAATAAAGTATTTTGCTGTTTCTATTAAAAATAGGTTAAATATTCCTATACCTGCAAGTACAGAAGCTTCTAACATAGTCAACGACGTTAAAGATAGTAGTTTTTGAAGAGGTGGAAATGTAACAGCGCCAACTAACAAAGAGATACTTACAATAAGCGCACCAAATAAATACTTATTACTAAATAGTGGTATTTTCCATATCGGCATGTGTAGTGACTTAAATGAGAAGGCAAAGAATATAGAATCCAAAGAAAGTGCCACAAACATAAATGTCCTTACCTCTTCAATAGGAATATCGAACGATCGAAGTATAAAGAACAATGCTGTTAGTAATACACCTGTAACAATACTAATGATTGCAATGAGTTTCTTTATCTTTTTTGTGAGTATTCTATTAGATACATTTTCACGTGCTTCACGATTCATAATACCTCGCTCAGCCTTTTCAAACGCAAAAGAAAAACTCATAAAACCTTCTTCGACAATATTTGCCCATAATATCTGCCCAGGCAATAAAGGTAATGGCGCTCCAACTGCAAGTGCTCCCCCTATAACGATAATTTCACTAAAGCCAGTTGAAAGTAAGTAGGAAACTATCTTCTTTAAATTATCAATAATACGCCTTCCCTCTTTTATGGCACTCGTAATAATAGTAAAGCTGTTATTAATGAGTACAATATCAGAAGCTGCTTTAGCTACCTCTGTTCCACTCTGAACGGCTATACCTATATCGGCGCTCTGAAGTGCTGGAGCATCATTAACCCCGTCTCCTGTCATAGCTACTACTTCGTTGTTGTCTTTTAATACACGCACAATGTGTAGCTTTTGCTCTGGCAGTACGCGGGCAAATACAGGCGTGCGATTTATTTCAGCATACAGCTCTTCGTCGGAAAGGTGGTCTATATCATTACCTGTAAGTACTTTGTCTTCTTTATATGCAATTCCTGTTTCTATGGCAATCTGCTTCGCTGTTTTTGGATTGTCTCCAGTCACCATAACTATACGTATACCAGCTCGCTTTACAGTCTTTATAGATTCAGCCACATCAACACGTACAGGATCAGAAAATGCTATTAACCCAATAAATGTATTTCCTGAAAGAAAACTCTCCTGCTCTTCATCCTTCAAAGGCACTGAGTCAAACCCAACATCTCTATAAGCAAGTCCGATAAAACGATAGCCTTTTTTACTTAAATCATTTTGTTTCTTCAGCAACTTTTCCCTTGCTTCACCACTCATTTTAACTGAGACGCCTTTACTGTATACATGTGTCGCCTTATCTAATAAAAATTCCGGTGATCCGCTAAGATATAATAGGTTCTTTGTACTCCCAGGTTGTGCATGTAAAGACCCAGCAAAACGACGTCTAGACTCAAAACGCAGGAAATCAATCCGCTTATTTTCTTGAAACAGTGCTTCTTGAACTACGCCTACATCTATACCTGCTGAAACAAGTGCTTTTTCAATAGGGCGTCCGTGGATTATTATTTTACTCTCATCACCTTCTTCAGATTCTTTCTGTTCAATAAATGCGTCTGTCGTAAGAATCGCGGAGGAAAGTAAGTATTCATTATCTCCAACAACATCAACTTCTCTTTCTTCTATTCCTTCTAACGTATACAAACCAGAGAGGGTCATCTTTCCTTCAGTGAGTGTGCCTGTCTTGTCGGTTAAAATAACAGTGGTTGAACCAAGAGTTTCAGCGGCAAGTAAATTACGTACCAATCCACCCTTCTTAAGTATAGATTCCATTCCAATCGCTAGAACAATAGTTACAGCTGCAGGAAGACCAGTCGGCATTGATGCAACAGCTATTGCAATAGCGACAAGCAGCATGTTTGAAATAGTTTCTCCGTTTAAAAGACCAAGTAAAAAGATAACCGACACAGAAGCCAAAATTACATAAATGAGAAATCGTGCAATGTTACGCATACTCTGCTGGAGAGGTGTCATACGTCTATCAGTAAACTGTAACTGCTCGGCAATTTTCCCCATCTGTGTATGCATTCCTATTTCAACCACAACCCCTAGCCCGTTTCCAGAAGACACAAGTGTTCCCATCCACACCATATTAGTTCGCTCACCTAAAGGAGTCTTTTCTTTTAATTCTATTTGTGAATCCTTTAACACAGACACCCACTCACCTGTGAGTATTGCTTCATTTATAGAAAGTTCTTTATCAGAAATTAATCGTATATCTGCAGGTACATACATACCACCTTCAAGCACAACAATATCACCCCCAACAAGCTCTGCTATATCTACAATTACTTTCTTGCCATTACGTATTACTGTTGCATTTTTTTCTTGAGATTTGTTTAGTTTCTCAAATGCTTGAGAAGCTCTACGTTCTTGAAATGAACCTATAATGATATTTATAAGAAGAGCTATAAAGATAACTACTGAATCAAGATATTCTCTCAACAGTATTGTTGCCGAGCCAGCAATTATCAGCACTATTACTAAAGGACTTTTAAGTAGCTTTAGTATCACTCCTAGAAAACCTAAAGACCTTTTTTTGTGTAATACATTTTTACCGTGTCTATCTTGCCTTTTTTTTACTTCCTCGAACGATAATCCTTTAATACTGTTCGTCCTAAATACATTAAGTGTGTCTTTTATTGTGGACGTATGCCACAGTAAATTAGATTTATTTTTCATCCCGTACAAAATAGGACACGGACAGTAATGCCCTTGTCTCAAAGTTACATTTTTTATAAATAATCAACCTTTTCATGATATCTAGTTTTAGTGTTCGTGACTTCGTACAGGATTCATTATGCCTTAGTATATCAAACAATTAATTGAATATCCCATGAAAACTGTTAAAATAATAGTATGTTAGTTGATGCTATCCATAGCGAGATGATCGTTGCAATGAAAGCAAGAGAAGGAACCAAACTGCGAACACTGCGCGGGATTATTTCTGCATTCACAAATGAGTTAGTTGCGCAAAAAAGAAAACCAAGTGAGGAGCTTGAAGATGAAGCTGTGCTTACTGTTATTAAACGTGCTGTCAAGCAACGACTAGATTCTATTGAACAATTTGAAAAGGGTGGGAGGAGTGACTTGGTAGAAATAGAAAAAGCAGAACTAGAAGTGCTTTCTGCATATCTCCCTGAGACAATGAATAAAGATGATATTAAGAAGGTCGCAGAAGCTAAAAAACAAGAACTTGGTATAGATGATAAATCAAAGATAGGAATGCTTATAGGTGCAGTAATAAAGGAACTTAAAGGAAAAGCTGATGGTGGTGATGTAAAGGACGTTGTAGACAACCTGTTTGTCTAAGAACGAAGTGATTAGATACAAACAGCAGTGCAGAGCCAACCTGTTTACTCAAGAGTGAAACGATTAATTTGTAAACAGCAGTGCAAAGCCTCTTTATTTTCTTAAATATCTTAAATACAAAACTTGTAAAAAACACGCCACTCATCTGACGTGTTTTTAAACTTGGATTAAATATTGACAATTCTATTATTTCTGTTATTATAATAACAGAAAATTAATTCACAATAACGGGAGGTGTCTCAACTTACATAAAGGGGTTACACCATGAAGAGTACAAAAAATAAAATTGAATTTTTGGTTTATCCAAAATATGTTGAGGGTGTGAATGCTGATACAACAGTCAAGATTGGCGCATCTATTTCCCTCAACCCTATCTCAGAAGATTTGATCCCGCGAATGCAAAGAAGTGTGATAGTAATCGACTGTTACATTAATTCAAACGACAAAAAAATTTACCTGAGTCGTAACGTTCCTGCAGATAATGTGCAGAGAGAGGTCGAAGTATTCCAACTAGACCTCGAAACGTTTGGTATCTTTACCCGACTCACGCCACTTCCGACTACAAATGATGTTAATTTGGCTCTTGCCAAAGGAGATTAAATAATGGAGAAAAGAAAAAAATGGAAAAATACAAACTTTAGCCCTTCAACAAGTGAGCATAGGAGAAACTTCATAGAAAATGTCATCAACATTTCTACAAAAAAGCCCGTTGAAGCAACTGCTGAAAATAAATCTGTAGTAAAACATGTAGAGAATGCCAGTGCCACCACTCCTGACAGCACAGAGAAACAGCTCTTGTTGTACGGAACAAAGAACCGAGATAACGAGGTAAACGGTGGGCTAATATCTAAAAGAGGAATCATTTTTGACCTCTTGGCGTGAATTAACAGATCTTTTAATGGGGCCACGCGTAAGCGGGCTCCTCTTTTTTTATTTATACACAGTGGTATACCTATATATATTGACAAACTAGCCTTTTGTGTAGTATAATTGTACAAATTGCTCTTTAACTTTCTAGGAGATTGTGATGAAATATAATATGACTGAAAAGAGTTTGCTAACAGATCCACATCCTATAGCAACAGTTGCACGTAAATTTGTTTCTGAAGAAATATCACCAGCCGAAGCTATCGAAATGGTGGCAAAGAAAGCAGGTATCAAGGATGACAAAATTATTAAAGGCATGATTGAAAGAAATGAGCCCTATGTCCTGAACGCCAGCACAGACATTGTTGTCGACGAAGGCCGTTCTGTGCAAGCGTATCGTGCAAATGCTAAAAGAATGGGGGAAGATCCTAAAGACTAAGGCGGCTGTAAAGCAATACGGTCGCCTTTTTTGATTTTTAAATGTTTAAATCTTTTCTGCGTCCTCTATTACAAAGTCCCCTATTTTTGTCCTACGTAACTCTTTGATGGTAGCTGGGTATCCGAGACGCTTACCAAGATCTTCTGCAAGTGAGCGTATGTACGTGCCACTCTCTACATCAAACTCTGCTTCCACAACATAATAATCTCCGTCATTTTTAATACCAAGCAACTTGGTATTTTTTATTTCCATATCACGCAGTGGAATTATTACTTTATTTCCCTTTCGAGCCTCTTTGTACAATCTCTTGCCGCCTGCTTTCACTGCAGAATATATTGGCACTGGTAAGCGATGTATCCCCATCATATCTTTAAGGGCACTCTCAACATCTTCTTTTTTTAGATTTTTAACCTTTGCACTTTCAACCACCTCTCCTTCCATATCTCCTGTTACCCTCTTTTCTCCAATAAGAATCTCTGCAATATACGTCTTTGGAAGCCCTATATACTCTTTAAGTTTCTTAGTTCCGTCCCCTACCCCAATAATCATTAAACCGGTCGCGAGTGGGTCAAGAGTTCCCGCATGACCCATCTTTTTTTTACCTAACCCCTTGCGTAGACGCCTAATTACATCAAATGATGTAATACCCTTTGGTTTATCTATAAGTAATATGTTTTCCATAAATCTAGTGGACTAGAATAGTTTATATCCAAGTTAAGATGAATATTAAGTATGCTATATACGTTAGTATTAAAAACAATCCTTCACCACGGGAAAGTACCCCACGTTTCCCAACAAATAATATAAGTATTGCAACAACGACTGATGCGAGTACTGCAATAAAAGCATCTGATTGCATGCTCTCTAACACAGGAAGTGGCTTCACTAATCCTGTGATTCCTAGAATACCTAAGAATCCAAAGACATTTGAACCTATTATATTCCCTACTGCGATACCTTGCTGACCTTTCATAATGGCAACCAAAGATACTACCAGCTCTGGGAGAGACGTCCCTATACCAACAATAGTAAGTCCAATAATAGAGGGTGGTACAGAAAAGAAAAGTGCTATTGTTTCCGCACCAGACACGACCCACTTTCCACCAACAAATACTCCAACAATTCCAACCATAATCATTAATGATGATGTAAATGTTGTAAATATTTGATAATCAACACCGTCATCTTCTACAACATCCCTCCTTAATATTGATGTAAACCATATAAAGAAAAGCGCTAGCAACACGCCTCCCTCTATTTGGGTGATTCCTATAAAGCTATCCCCACCAAAATTACCAAATGGAGAAAATAAGATTACGAATACAGCCGAGAGTACAGCCCCTATATTTATAAAAATATCCTTATACCATTCTCGACTGATATACACAGGAGAAAAAAGTGCTATCAATCCTAATATCATAAGCAAATTAAAAGTGTTTCCTCCAATGATTGCACCAAGCCCTACATTATTCCCCGCAAAAGCAGAAGAGAGGCTAATGGCAAGCTCTGGTATTGATGTACCTATTCCCACAATAGCTATTCCCATAACCCATGTAGAAATCTTTAATATTCGCGCAACAGAAATAGCACCTTTTACAAGAAGGCGTGCTCCAGTGACAAGCACAATAAATCCAACAACAAATAACATTAAAGATGTTTCCATAACGTAAGTATATTCTAAGGTATTTAACGGCACGTTTCTAGTACAAAATAATCAAATGGGAGATATACAATGTTCACCATTAAATAAGATAGGATTGACAACATTATGTTTATCATATATTCTATGTTGGTCTCAAGTGAGACAGTCCCGTATCTACGGGGTTTTATGTTCATTAAATATTAGGGAGACTTATTTTGAGTACAAGTTCCAAGACTATCAGTCCGTACCACGGTACCATCGCTACCATGCTGGCCGATGATAAGCGTTTCATCTTCGGTTCGGTTGACGGCCGTGGTCCAGCTATCGCAACGTTGGCAGCCGCCATCGCTATCGCTACCTGCACCAAGATTCCGACCAATGATCTCACACTGATCATTACCGGTATCGAAAACCAAGCCAAGCATCTCAGCGTCTCTTCCAAGTCCTGGGTCAAGAATGCTTTGTATGTCTTGAAAGCTCGTATGGACGGCGACATCACGGACGATGACAACCTAATGTCATTCCACGATTCCATCGTCGCTGTTATGGAGAATATCGGCACCGTCGGTGACATGATTATTCATTTTAACCATCCGCCGGCCTCGGCATTCTCGTTCTTGTGTGACCTCGTCACTCGAAGCGATATTCCGAAAGATAACCTTACCGGTGTTCTCACGAACTTGGCCAACAACGCACAGCGCCTGAGCCTGCAGGATATCGACGCAGTCAAAACTGTCATCTTGTCTCTCGAGCAACGCCTCGATGATGCAACGGCGCCTGGTAAAACGGCCGGCGACAACACAAGTATCACTGGCAATCAAGATAATCAGGCCCCGAACTCGGCCTGATCAAAGCCTCCCCCTAGCTTGTTAGTTCCTTAAATAAGGATTTTAGCGACGTGCCCGCCCTGGGAAACCAGGGCGGGCATTTTCTTTTACAATTTATCTATTTATTTACCCAGATGTATAAATACTGTATTATATTAAATGCCCCAACCATCTGGGGTATTTAATAAGGCTTTAATTTTTAGCTAAAACCTGTAAACTAAAACCTAACAGCTTGTTTATTGGCCCTATCGTCTAACGGTTAGGACATCAGGTTCTCAATCTGGTAATCAGAGTTCGATTCTCTGTAGGGTCACAAATCGCAGAAAAAACACGCACTAAATAGTGCGCGTTTTTCTAGAGAGGCAACTGCTTGTCTCTCGTGCGATTTGTGAAGCCGGAAGATGTCACGAGTGAAGCGAGTGACACTGAGGCGTGCGTAGATTTTATTATGAGGAACGAATTAGAAAATCAAGTGCAAAGCTTCAAGCGCACTTAGTAGAATTGAGTTTGAAGGACGAAAATTATACTTAGTGACGGGTGACACAAAGAGGTTTAGAAACCTACGCCGATTCCATGTATAATAAAAACACATAATATGTACAAAGGAACAATAATTAAAGAGAGTCTAACTGATCCAGTAATACTCAAAACAATTAAGGTTGTTTCAGAATACTCAGAAGTAAATCAAGATAATTCAGATGATACATGGCATCTATATGACGTGGAAGTCTCTCAAGAGGAAATTAAAAAGCTTCAAGACTATCTAAAACGTGAAGATGGTTGGTATATGCACTTCTGGCAAGGCGAAGAAGTGACTGTTGTATTTAGAGATAAGATATTTCATATCAACTCCGATAATAAAGAAACATGGAAAGACGCTGTCGCATACGGTCTCTCAGTTGGTGTGCCAAAAGAACAGTTGGATTTTTTAATCTCCTAAACATCACATGACCCCCACTATAAAAATAACAAAACAAAAAGAAACTGAGAAAGGGTGGAACTTTCTAGTGGAAATTAAAGGTTTGGAATATTCAGTAGATTTAGATAAAGAATATTGTGACAAGCTAACCAGAGGAATACTAGAACCTACTGAGTTAATTGAAAAATCTTTTGTATTTCTACTGGCTCGCGAACCAAAGGAATCTATCTTAAAAAACTTTAACTTACAACAAATAAACGACTACTTCAAAGAATTCGAAAAAGAAATCGTTAGTGTGTAGAATTACAGCAAATCTATCTAGATTAATAAAAAACACCCTCACGCCAAAACGAGAATGTTTTTCTTGTTGGCGAGAGGTGTGCTTGAGTTAAGGAAGCGATGCACTTTTGTGACCGGTGCGAGAATATAAACGAATCTTTACATTGTTAATGCAAGCGTCCGCTTCTTCAAGTATCAGCTTCACAGCATCTTTCATCACTTCTGCAATACTGCCGAGCTCTGCATCGGTGAAGTCCCACTCTTGATGGTAGTCGATGTGGATATTCAGGTCAGGCATATTACTGACAATGGGTCCGTATTCACGCCCATGGACGGTAATACCATATTTCTGGTTCACACTGGGCCGAGCTGTCTTGATTGCGTGCCGCAACGCGCATTCGATTTTTCTACCGAGACGCTTCATTTGATCTTCGGTGTATGTGGCGAGATCATAGCCAAAGTCAATCATAGGCATTGATTAGTCCTCCATATAAAGATGCAAAGGTTTAAATAAATTGGAACAATGAGGTTCTAGACCTCTAAAGCTGTTTGAAATAATACAATAGTTTTGATACTTTTGCAAGTTTAGAAACCCCTAGCAACCTAAAGCCTATGAAAATCTACTGTGTAGCCTACCTCACCTCCCACTCTTTATCTTGCCGTACCAATAACTCCCCTGCTTTTTCTGGGTGAGCCATCACTTCTTTAACTATTTTCTCCATGCGTATTGATTGAGAACCTTTTATTAAAGCTACATCACCTTTTTCTAACATGTTTTTAAGTTCTTTCCCTGCTTTCATTGAGTCTTCAAAATGAAATATATACTCTTTTTTCATGCCATTTTTTATTGCGCTTTCTGCTATGTCACGTGCACGTATTCCAACGGTAATAAGCCTGTCAGCGCTGTGTGCTACACGTACCCCAACTTTTTTATGTTCTTCCATAGAATAGGTTCCTAATTCCATCATGTCTCCAAGAATAGCAAACTTTCTTCCAGAAACAGATACGTCTTCTAGAACCTTTAAGGCTTCTTCTACTGCAATCGGTGAAGAGTTATAACTGTCATCTATAATAATTGACTTCCTTATACCATCAATAAGTTTCATGCGACCTTGCGGAATTTCGTGATGTTCGTATGCTAATACCATTGATGCAACGTCTAGCCCCTGAGAACGCCCAACAGCAAATGAAGCTAGTGCAGGATAAATATGCTGACGACCTAAAGAATTTTTTACTAATACAGGCACACTACTACCATCTACATCTACCCTAAAAGATATCTGTTTTTTATATATATCACCTCTGTAGTGTGAAGCTAAGAAAGTAGCACCTCTGTCAAAACCAAATGTTACGGCTTTATATTGATATTTCTTTTCTAATTCTAAGACTTTTTTATCATCATAGTTAAGTACCAAAACTCCATCTGACTTAAGCGCCTTAACTAAGTACTCTTTTTCTTTAATAACATCTTCTGGTGAATCAAAGTACTCAATGTGTACAGGTACATCTGGAAGTGTAGTAATAACGACTATGTCTGGCTTGAGCCACTTTGTTAGGTCTTTTATATCCAAAGGGCGGTCAGCACCAACCTCTAAGATCAGCCACTTAGGATAATGGTTCTTTAGGAGTATAAGCATCAATCCTTCTGCAATATTTTTCAACCACAAAATAGGATTATTCCATGCATTACTACAACCTAAAATAGTCAAAGGTACTCCTATTTCACTGTTAAAACTTTTTTCACTTTTACGAACAAAGAAACTCTCTTTCATTACTGTAAAAATTGCATCTTTTGTTGAGGTCTTCCCGACACTACCAGTTATAGCAATAATCTTCGGTTTATATTTTTTCAATATCAAAGAAGCTTCCCGCTGCAATATTGCGACTATTATCTTTTTAAATATTGATTTCATTTTTTCAGGTATTAGATCACAGGTTATAGATCTCAGGCTGTATTTAGTACGTCATTTTTTAATCAATTTTTTCACGACTCGGTCTGGAGACCTCCCTGCACTGCTGTTTGTATATAATCGCTGTGGCTCTTATACAAACAGGGAGCCTAAAGGCTGTGAGTTACTTTATCTATCTGGCGGAACTTCGTAATGGTTAATTAAAAAACTTACCGTGTTAATAAAAGGACGAGTGAGTGTTTGTGATGCATACTTGACCCCTTTTGGTTCAAGTGTAATTAAGAATATAAGGAACTTAGCGTCATACGCAGGGAAATACCCAAAAAAGGAATGTAAGAACCTATCGTCATAATACCCTCGTTCTTCTCTATTGGCAATTTGTGCAGTCCCTGTCTTTGCAGCGACACTATAATTATCAAAAGCAACCGTGCCACCCATAAGAGCTTCGTCGACTACCTTAACAAGCATTCTTGTTATTTCTTCTGATGTTGATTTTTTTAAAACCTCTTGTCCATCGACATAAGATATAGTCTTAGATAATCCTGTTACGTATTCTATTTTCTTACCTAGGTGAGGTGTCACTAACTTACCTCCATTAGCTAATGTAGACAATGCACGCACAGTAGCAATAGGTGTCATTGCGATACCTTGGCCAAAAGAAGCTGTTAAATATTCCAAAGTTCTTGGGCTTTCTAAGTTTGAGACTAGTCCGACCCCTTCGTTTGGTAGATCAATCCCTGTTTCTTCTCCTATTCCATAATTTAAAAAATACTCACGAAATACATCAGTACCCATCTCTTCAACAATAAATGCAGCTCCTGTGTTAAGTGATTGGCTTAATATCTCCTGCATCTTAACTTTACCTCGCCCCCTTCCATCGTAGTTTGAAATTGTTGCTCCGTCGGATGTGACAAAACCACTGTCATAATATGAAGTGTCTGCAGTGATTGCGCCTGAATCAAGCCCAGCAGCCATTGTAAGTGGTTTGATTATTGAACCCATCTCATAAACCCCTTCGACTAATAAGTTAGAAAACACAGAAGGATCTTCAACGTCTTTAAAATTATTTATATCAAAACCTGGGTACACGCCCATTGCGTAGATCTCTCCATTTTGTGGGTTTATAATAATTCCAGCTGTCTGCTTTGAATCCCACTTTTCTTGAACCTCTTTCAATTGGCCTTCTAGAAATCTTTGTGTGTTTAGCTCTATTGTTGTCACTATGTCTCCTTCCCTATTCACCTTTTGCTTAGACAAGGTTTTGCGTACATTAGAAAATATCTCTGCAAAAAAATTAATATCCAGACCATCTGTATCTCTAGACAACGTGTCGTTATAGTATCTCTCTAGACCGTAACGCCCAGAAAGCTCATCTTTGTCATATCCAACAAATCCTATTGTTTGAGAAGCTAAGTCTCCACCCTGATAGAGTCTCCATCTTTCTTTGTGTATCTGCACGCCCGTAATATCAAGGTTGTCTATTGCAATACCGTCTTTTGTAGATACTCGTCTTGCTATCTCTTCATATGGATCATTAGTTTTATTTGCACGCGCAAAGAATATATCTTTGTCTATTTCTATAATCTTTGATATTTCTTGATAAGCATACTCTGCGTCCTCCAATATGCTTGGATTTAACGAGACAGTAAAGCCTGTTTTAAGGGTAGCGGCAGACCACGGTATTGTTTTATCTGATTCTAAAGATTCAAAGACTATCCTGCCACGGTCAAATAAGTTTTGACTTGGGCGTACATATTGCCTATCTGCACGCTCACTAAACTTGTCGCCGTCTACTATCTGGACAAAATAAAGACGCACTAATAGAATAAGTGCTATAAAAATAACGACTCCGAGGATAAATCTTATACGTAGTACGAAGCTAGATCGCATTTCGCTGTGTCAGGCTTCCACCCATAAGCGTACCTTTGTTTATAAATATCTTCTTTGAAATAAGATTAAAGCCCATCTCCTTTGCAAGAACCATGTTGATAGTACCTTTCTTTGTTATATATTTGAGCTCAAGATCAGCGATTTCAGAGTTTACTTCGGCTATATTCATTTCTACTTCTTCTCGAACAACAACGTTTACAATGGACTTACCCACAAAGTATATATAAAGCCCAAAAAGAGCAACAATTAACATCATAAAACTGATGCAGAGCTTTCGCTCTATTCCATGTAGTTTATATGAGATGTTTTTTGTTAATTTCATGTTTTTTTGAATACACGTAGTTTTGCGCTTCGTGAACGTGGGTTTTCTTTTATTTCCTCTCTTGTTGCTGTTATTAGTTTTTTAGGATCTTGTTTTCCTAATCCATCTCTCTTCCATGTTTGAAATGTTCTCTTAACAACCCTGTCTTCAATACTATGAAAAGATATAACTGCTATACGTCCACTTGGACTAAGAAATGAACAAGCTTTTTCAAGTCCTTCCTTTACGGTTTCGATTTCATCGTTTACTGCAATACGAAGTGCTTGAAATGTTTTTGTGGCAGGATTGATTCGTTTCTTTTGATACCACTGCGGTGTAGCTTTTTCAATTATCTCTATTAGGTCGAAAGTTGTTTCAATCTCTTCCTCCTTTCGAGCTTCTATAATTGCTTCTGCAATTTGCTTTGAAAAACTCTCTTCTCCATATCCACGAAGTACGACCTCTATACTCTCTTCGTCCCACTCATTTACGATACGTTTAGCTGTAAGAGTTTCTTCTGTTACCTTGTCGGATAATGTCATTAGAAGCGGTTCATCTTTCTGGAAACTTATCCCTCGTCCGCCCTCTTCAAGTTGAGTTGAGCTAAAGCCTAAATCAAAGATAAACTTGTCTACTTTGCTAATGCCAAGATTATTTAGGACAACGTCTAGATTGCGAAAGTTTGACTGCTTTAAATATACAGTGCCTTTACTACTGGATAGTAGTTCTTTCTGAGATTCTAATGCACCTGCGTCAGTATCTATTCCAATAAGCACACCCTCCTTGCCTAACTTGTCTATAACTGCCCTACTGTGTCCGCCGCCGCCGAAAGTGGCATCTAAAACAACATCATATTCTTTGATGTCTAACGTATCTATAACTTCTTGTAAAAGAACTGTTGTATGCATATGACTAGATTAGAGAGCTCCTATTTCCCCCAACTTCTCTGCCATAGCATCTGCCTGCTTTTCTATCATTGCCTTATACTGTGTCCATGATTTTTCATTCCAAATCTCTACCCTGTCTTGAACTCCTGCTAGAACCACTTTCGTCTTGAGTCCTGCAAAATCCTTTAGATATTCTGGAACTAAAATACGTCCAACTGAATCGATCTCTACTTCGACTGCACCTGATAGCATAAAGCGGTTAAATCCGCGGGTATCTGCTTGAGTAAATGAAAGATTTTGTAATTTCTTTGCTGTTTCTTTCCACTGTAACATCGGATACATAAAAAGGCAGTTATCTAATCCACGCGTTACAACTACCTTCTTTCCAAGTTCTGTACGGAACTTTTTTGGTAGAGACAACCGCTTTTTTGTATCTAATGAATGAGTGTATTCTCCTATTAGCATGCTATTTTCTACTTTCCCACTTCTTCCCACCATGAGCACATTATACTACACTTTGCCCCACTCTATGAAACCATTTATCCACACCGCTTTTTTGAGACATGTAGGTTGAAATACATTAGAAAAAGCGTCATTATAAAGACAATGAAACACGCAACTCTATGTATACCTATTACAAACTCAAAAATACTTCTAGGAAGGAAAAAGGTGCGTTTCGGTGCCGGAAAATGGAATGGTTTTGGTGGCAAAATTAAAGAAGGAGAAACCCCTGAAGAAGCTACTGTACGTGAACTCGAAGAAGAGTGTGGGTTATGCGCACACGAAGAAGATTTAGAAAAAGTCGCAGTGCTTAAATTTTATTTTAATGATGAACCTAAGTTTCTGATGCATTCATACTTAGTGCGAGATTGGGTTGGAGAAGTCACTGAGACAGATGAAATGATACCGCAGTGGCATACACTTAAAAAAATTCCATATGATGAAATGTGGAAGGCTGACTCAATATGGATGGAAAAAGTATTTAATGGAGAAAAAGTCTCCGCTCATATACATTTTAAAATTAAAGGAACTCCAGGAGAAGATGAAGAAACATTTGATCGAATCGAATATGATGATTCCCTTTGGGATAATTAAACGGCTTGAGTACTCTGGCTGTTTATTTACTTACTTCCTCTAAACGACTTTCTAGAAATCCCCTATCTAGCACGCTTAAAAACCAACCTACTTTTGGGCCACTCTCTTTACCAAGAAATGTTATGTAAATCGCACTGAAAAACTCCTTCGGTTCTATGTCTGTTTCTTTCCTTATATCATGGAGAGCTGTATGTAGATCTTGCCCGTCTAATTTTTTCATCTTCTTAATTTCTTCTAGTACTCTTTTTAGTGCATCTTTCTGCATACTTGAAAAGTTTTTTGTTTCTTCTGGTGCTTTTTCTAACTGAAGCTCAAATACATATCTCTCTGGCGCATATTTCTCAATCCACTGACGAGCGTACACAACACGCTCTTCAAGCTCTTTCTTGTCTTCATCAGTTAATTTTGAACCTTTAATACTAGATACTTCTTCTTCAACATTCATGTGAGGCATCTGTACTAAAAATACAATCTGAGAAAAACGTGGAAGAAATCTAGATGTTATTTTTCTTTTTTTGTGAATAAGAGAGAACAACCTAGTGTCGTCATCCTTTATTCCAGCTGTATACTTTTCAGCAAGCCTGTCATATGTATCAAATAGAGTTGGTACCGTCTCACCTTTTAGATTGAATTCTATTGCTTGCTTATAATTCTTACCCAAAAAAACAAGACGATAAATGTGTGATGGTAGAATAGATATGACATCATATGCAGCTGGTGCATTACCTTTTGAAGTAGACATCTTCTTACCATCTGTAAGAAAGAACTCATACGGTATATCAAACGGTGGCTGATAATCAAATACTTCTCGTGCAATGTGATTAGAAACATCACGAGCACCCCCTTTGGTCGAAAGATCTTTACCTCCACCCTCCATATCAACTTCAAATACTTTAAACTTTGCTGCCCACTCAACCTTCCACGGTAAAGTTGCATTACCATTAAATGGAGATACTGAGCCTTTGTATCCACATCCTTGTGCCCATTCAACGATATCTTTCTCACATACGTACGTTACTTTCTCCCCGTCAAAAGCTACAGTCTTAGTTGTCCCAATTTTGCCACACTTTTCACACACGACAAAAAGAGGAAGCCAGTCCGAAGGTTTTTCAGATCCCGACACTTCTCTATAAATCTTCCTTATCAATTCTGCGTTCTCAAGCGCTGTTTTAATAGTGTCGTTAAACTTCCCTTCTTTATACGCCGTACTTGACCTATAATATGTCGGCGCAAAACCAAGATGCTCCATAACATCAGTAAATTCTTGTGCAAAGAATTCTGGGTAGTTCTCTGAACTTTCTTTTGGTGACGGTAGAGCATACAACGGCATACCAAGATATTTTTGATATTTCTTTTCATCAAGATTCTTTGGGACTTTTCTAAACGCATCTGTATCATTTATCTCCCAAAGAAATTGGTGAGACAGTTTACTTTCAGAGAAAATTTCTGAAAGAATTCCGTGAATTACAGCTCCACGCATAGCACTAATAAGCATCCTCCCAGATGCAGTTTTTTCATCACGAATTACAACTGACTCCTTGGAATCAATTATTTTCTTTCTACTTGTAACAAACTTTTCAGTTATTGTATCTGCCCAAAACATAATGACTATTGTACCGTATTAACAAAGAAAACCTATACACTTGACACAAGAGCTTGGTCGTGATACATTAAATTTAGCTTCATTGTCGAAATTTTCAATTGGGGGTATGTCATGTATCGAATTTGGAACTGGTCTTGCTTTGTCGTGGGTATTGTACTTGTTTTTGGTTTCTTTTTGGTGGCGCTACAAACACCTGAGCATGACCGCGAGGTGCGAGATGCGCTTGGTTTCGGCATTTCCTTCAGTACGGGAATAGTGTTCTTTATGTGGGCCGTCGGGCACATTTTGTGGATTATGCTATTGATGATGAAGTGCGTCACGCGATTTATGTGGCAGTACATCATCAAAAATGACTCTCTGTGGAGAAATGCCAAACCACACTGGCTCTGGTACACCATTGGAATAAGTCTTCTGATTGGTGCACCATCGATCTTCTGGTACGATTATCCACATATCGAAACAAGAAACGTTATGTGGGTCACGGGTATCACGGGAATTGCTCTCGCAGTCCTTTCATTCATCCAAGGATTTCGCAAGAAACCAATTCTCCAAATAAACTAGCCAGATTTGACCACCTTCATTGCCGCCCTTCAGGAGCGGCAATTTTTTCATTTACAAAAATTCACAGCACATTTTCCATTTAAGCGAGCTGTTACATTTTAGAAACATTGCGCAGGCACACGCAGCACGGTGTCCGTCGCTCATATGTTGCCTCAGCAACAGCGACGGAATCGTGTGCCGAGCATAGCAAAGCCCCCGTTGGGGGCTTATGTGTGTTTCTAAAATGTAATAGCGAGCGACCCTTAGACAACAGACTTAATCTTATAATCCTGCTTTCCGTTTGGAGTCTCAAATGTAAATTCTTCTCCCTTCTTCTTACCCATCATTGCGTCTCCTAGTGGAGAGTTGTACGAAATCTTTCGCTCTTGCATATCTGCTTCCTCTGAACCAACGATATGGTACTCGTGGGTATCCTTACCTCCGTCCTTTTTGATTACGACTGTTGAGCCGAGCCCCACTATGTCACTTTTTTTATGAGAAACAATTTGTGGATCTTTTAAGATTTCTTCGAATTGTTTTATGCGATCTTCTGTTGAAGCCTGCATTTCACGTGCTTCTTGATATTCAGCATTCTCAGAAAGATCCCCAAGCGAACGTGCATACTCTAAACTATCTGCGATTTCTTTTCGTTTTTCTGTCTTTAAATATTCAAGCTCTTTTGTTAGCTCCTCGAATTTTTCTTGTGTTAGATAGTTGTTATTGTCAGTCATGAGTATAAAGAATTTTCGCAATAATACTACGAAGTGTTAATTTATATTATCTTATTACTTTGTAAGCAAACATGTCACTAATAATTTAAAAGAATTGTACTAGCTATAAAAAAAGAGTCAATTGACAGTATTAAAATACTCTGGCGCGTGTGTGTTAATCCACTCAATGTACTCACGCATTACAGAAGATGCTCCAATAAGATTATGCTCAGGACCCTTTTCCATAATAATTGCAAAAGCATATTTAGGCTTTTCATATGGGAAAAATCCAACCACCCACGAATTCACAAACTTCTTAGAAACACCAAGTTGAGCTGTGCCCGTCTTCGCTGCGACTTTTACATAAGGAGTATTAAGAGCCTTTACTATCCCGCTATCAACACCCATGCGCATTCCCTCTCTAATTATTTGTAATATTTCGTCATCAATCTTAACTGATTCATACGTAACAGCTTCTCCTTTTTCGAGAATTGGAGACATCAACATGCCGCCATTTGCTATGGCACCTATCGCTCTGACCATTTGAATTAGTGTTACCTGAAAGCCATACTGACCTATTGCTGTGTTATATGTATCACCTATACGCCACTCATCTCCATCAAACATCTCTGCTTTCCATTCTGGATTTGGAATTATCCCACTGCTGTCGTCAAACATAGACCCTGTACTTCTCCCTAGTCCAAACAGCTCCGCGTATTTATTTATACCATCAATCCCGATACCTTCTTGGTCTTCAAAGCCACCACCAACTTCATAAAAATATATATTGGAAGAATTTGCTATTGCTTCACGAATATTTACATATCCGTGAGCCTTCCAGTCAACGAATACTGAATATACACCATCTATATATGGGTGTGGAAGACGAATGGAGCCTGTACTTAATATTTCTTTCTCTGGGGTTATAACACCCTCTGATAGAGCCCCAATAGCCACTATCGGCTTTACAATAGAACCAGGTGTATACAAGCCTGAAATCACACGATTAAGAAACGGCTTCCTCTCGTCCTCTACATACGACGCAATCGTGTCACTTGGTTTCCCATCAGTTAGAACCTGTGAACTAAACTCAGGAAAACTTGCGAGCGTAATAATCTCACCGTTTGTTATATCCATAAGTATTCCAGCACCTCCAACAAAGCCAGACCTCTCTGCCCTTTCTCCTAAGAACCTATACAGGGCCTCATTTAAACGTGAGTCTATTGATAGAGTTATACTCTCCCCGTCTTTAGGTGGACGAATCGTATTTTTTGATTTTACTTCTTGAAGTGCGTCTACTTCAACTATCTCTAAACCATTTACACCTTTAAGTCTGTCATCAAAAAATAATTCCGCTCCGTCCTTAGCAATAAACTCATCTTGATAATAATTACCTAACACATCCTTAAGAGGATATCCAATATATCCAAGAACGTGAGAAAGTCCATTTAGTTTAATATACGTACGCAGTGCAAACTCTTCTTCTATATTGCTGGACTCGGACTCATTCCACACAAGCTCTACATCATTTCTATCGTATAAAACACCACGCTCTGAAAAGATTATAGAATGTCGTAAACGATTGTTCTCACTAAGATATGCAAAAGACTCCCCATCGTATATTTGCAGAGAAAAGACACGTCCAATATACAAAATCATAACAAGGAAAAATACAACAGCAACAAAAAGTTGTGTTTTTTTACCAATTGGTTTTTCTATTCGTCCTTCGAATTGATTTCTATCAAACTGTGGTAAATTACTCGAATCAAGAAATATTTCATCTGGCTCAATTTCCCTCTTCTGAGACCCTTTAAACAAGCGTCGTAGTAATTTTTTAATTCTATATCTGTGCATTATAAATCCATTGTATCATTTTTGGATACTCCTACTCTCTACTGTTTTGATAAAAAACTAAACGCTTTTTTATAAAATGACTTAAGATATATACTATTACAAAAAACACTGTAAATGAAAATGGACTAAAGAATAAGCTTGGCGTCACAACCCCATATAAGAAATCAATAACAATTCCACCAATGATTATCTCGTACCCTGGCGCTACTGCGATTAAAGCAAAAGCTAGAAATACGGTCACATACCACGGAAACATGAATATGCTTAAGAAAAATAAAATTGTTATGAGAGTGTGACGAATCATCGTAACATAATCGCAACCATACGAAGTGACTGTATATTAATAGGACTACTGAAGAGAATTGTTTGAAAAGAGTCTGCTGGTAGAGCAACTACTTCTTCCACGACGCCAAAAACTCCATTATCTAATCCTGGCGAGAGCACCACTTGACCTTTTGACACATCCACACCACGAGGAACTCGCACCTCAAAATCTCCACCTCCGCGACCAACCGCTTTAACAGAAACAGACTCATCACCTAAAAGCACATCAATTGAACGTCCAGGTGATGAATACAGACTAATAAGAGACGTCCTTAAATATACTTCTGTGACAGAGCCAATGGCTATTTTCTCAACACCAAACACACGAGCCCCAACATTAACCCCGTCTCTTCTGCCAACATCAACAACAAATGTGTCATAGAGTGTCTGATTTGGTCTTGTTAATATAGAGGCTGCTATGAAATTCTTCTCACTTTCTCGATTAAGTAATTCTCGCAGACTATCATTTTCTTGCCGAAGAACTTCCGTCCATATAGAGGAAAGTTCTAGTCGATCAATCTCTTCATGTAATGTTTGATTCTTTCTTTCTAGTCCTTGTTTGTCTTTGAATGCGGTCGCAATATTATTAAACGTATTTACCACAACCGACTGAGTCTTCCATATAGAACCACCTATTGAATAAGTGACTTTAGATACAAATCCAAGTGCAGAATCATTTACTAAAATAATAATAATCAAAACAACAGCCACAAGTAATGGTTTAGGAAAACGTGATCTTTTATTAAAACTTAAATTATTCTGTTGGAGTAAGCTCATTGTCGTTCTCTATTAGCATGTCTTTAAATTTATCTATGTCCTCAAGAACAATACCTGTACCACGAACAACTGATGTAAGCGGATCACTGGTCACGTATATTGGTATGTTAATTGACTCTGCAATAACCTCTGAAAGGCCTTGAATTAACGCCCCACCGCCTGCAATATACATACCTCTTTGCATAACATCAGAAAGTATTTCAGGTGGAGTTGTTTCAAGAACTTCTTTAATAGCATCAACGAGATGGTTAATAGAGCCCGAGATTGCCTCACGTATGTCTGCGTCAGTTATTATTACTTCTCTTGGTAGTCCAGTAACAAGGTCACGCCCTCGCACAGTAGCTTCAATCGGCTCATCACCTTCAACCAATGAACCTGCTTTTATTTTAAGTGCCTCTGCTGTCTTGTCTCCTATAAGTATTTTAAACTCACTTCTAATGTAGCTCGAAATATCCTGATTGAGTTTATCTCCTGCTATTCGAATGTTCTTAGATCGGACTATGCCTCCAAGTGAGATAATAGCCACGTCGCAAGTACCTCCACCTATATCCACTATCATACTTCCAATGGGGTCATGTACAGGTAGCTTAATACCTATTGCGGCAGCCATCGGCTCTTCTATAATATGAACTTCTCGCGCTCCTGCATTTCTTGCAGCGTCTCTTACTGCTCTTATTTCAACACTTGTAATACCAGATGGCACGCCAATAACCACACGTGGTCCCAGAAAAGTTCGCCTGTGTTCTTGGGCTTTATTAATTAAATACGCAAGCATTTCTTCTGTTACCTCAAAGTCAGAAACCACGCCTTCAACAAGCGGCTGTATTGCTACAATATGCCCTGGTGTACGCCCAGACATCTCTTTCGCTTGTTTACCAACAGCGACTACTTGCCCTGTCTTCTGATTAACTGCAACCACAGAAGGTTCGTTAATAACCACTCCACGCCCACGCAGGTAAACCAATGTATTTGCTGTACCAAGATCTATGCCGATATCATTTGAAAATAATCTATAAAACTTGTCGAAATAGTCTTTGAAAGTCTTTTTAATATCCATCCCGTTAGAGATAGGACACCGGCGTAAACAACCTTTGTCCTAAAATTAAATATATTTGTAATTGTTGACCTTGTTTCATATTCTGTTTCAGTGTCCGACAGTCATTTACGTACGACTTATCTTTAACGGGATTCATAATCCTCTAAGAGAAAAGTTCAGCCTCACTAACCATCTCGACCTTTCCTGTCTTTCTATCAACACGCTCTATATTGTTACCAGAATTATTATCAGCCCCACCTTCAAGTGTCTTTTTACTTATAACGACACGAGTAGGAATGCCCAGTAAGTCACTGTCGGCAAATTTCTCTCCTGCTCGAGCGTCTCTGTCGTCATACAACACGTCTATACCAGTGTCGGCAAATTTCTTATACAATTCATCAGCATATACCTGCACTTTCTCGTCCCCTCCTCCAATTTCAACAAGGTGAATCTTAAATGGTGCAACTTCTTCTGGCCACACAATACCTTTGTCATCTGAAAGAAGCTCGACGACAGTACCCATTGCACGAGCTGGCCCAATACCATATGATCCCATAATAATTGGCTTCTCCTCCCCTGCTTCGTCTACATACTTTAATCCCAAAGCTTCTGAGAACTTAGTACCTAAAGAAAATATATTGCCAACTTCGATACTTTTTCTTTTTTCCAATTCTTCACGGGTTACTCCAAGCTCAGATAAGTCGGCGTCAGCAAGAACTTCCTCATTTACTGCTATGCCCTTTTCTTCATTAATATAAATAATATCTTCACCGGCTTCTGATAGTGTTTGAAACTCGTGGCTAAACTTTGTAAATGCGCCCCCTGACGCAAATGTCTTGTATGTTTTATCTCCTATACCAAGCCTATTGAATACACGCATGTAAGTCTCTGCTGATTCAGCATAGAACTTGTCGTGCTCCTCCTGTGTTCGAGAGAAAGAGTACAGGTCCTTCATAAAGAACTCTCTCGTACGCATAATACCGCTTTTAGCACGAACTTCATTTCTAAATTTATTTTGTATGTGATACGTATAGAGTGGTAGGTCTTTGTACGAACGAATATACTCTGACATAATTCGTGTAATCATTTCCTCATGCGTCCACGCAAAACCTATGTCGCCACCTGCTTTGAGTTTAGATTTAAACCAAACATCAACAACTTCATCATTCCATCTGTCTGTCTTCTTCCAAAGTTCAGGATCTTGTAGTGATGACATAAATACTTCCTGCCCTCCTATAACATTCATCTCATCACGAATAATATTTTTAATATTATCCATTACTCGCACACCTAGAGGTAGGAATGAATACACACCTGCCATCTCTTTATGAATATACCCTGCACGGATTAAAAGCTGAGCGTTTTTTGACACCTCATCTTTTGGAGCCTCTTTTCTGGTTTTTGTGAATAATTTACTTTGTCTCATTACAAGCAATAGTATCGTATCTAATCGCTACGGTCAAAACAGTGTTTTTTGCATACATTCTTACCATTCTCTTCACTTAGTGGTCCGACCACTAAGTGAAGAGAACTGAGTAACTTATTCTAATAGCAAATCTTCCAATCCTTTAGTAACTTCTTTTATTTTTACCATGTCTTTTAATGAAGATTCCGCATATTTTTTATATTCAGATTTGTTTTTGAATTGTCCTAAAATAATGTCTTTCTTGCAAAAACATTCTTTGTTATTTCTTCTACTTCCATCGATATATTCATCCCAACTTGATCTCACTAACTTAGCAGTCGGACCACTAAGTTTATGGACTTTATTATTTAGATTTACATATGCGCTTAAATGTAATAAATATTCATTAGAATCTATGTGTACAGATTTAAATTTCCCCTGAAACAGCACGCCAGAACGTTTATGTCTGTGATTAAAGTACCGTGTATATCCACCAGATAACCTTCTAATGAATTCGCTTATACCTCCATCAACCACCTGTAATAATACAAAATGATAATGATTAGGATTGACGCAATAACACAAAAATTCCACTAATCTTTCTGACTTAGTGGTCCGACCACTAAGTTGGTTATTTTTACGAAAATTATTTTCATAAATACTTCCTATGGGTTCAATAGTATTAAACTCTTCCATGCTCTGCAAAAAACGCTGAGCGTCATGTAAGTCCTTGAATGTATCTATTTTCTCTACTCCGCGATTATAGATATGATAATACTCACCAGTTATAAAAGGAGTTTTTCTCATTACATTAATAATATCACTAATAACGTCACTTAATGGTCGGACAACTAAGCGATGTGGTGATTTGCTTTGCTTAACTATCTTATTTAACAATACGGAGAATATCGCCGTATGTAACAACAAGCATAAGGAGTATTAGAAGTGCAAACCCAATAAAATTAAATGCATTAGCAACGTGTGGTTTTATAGGGGTACCTTTAACTGCCTCAATCGCAAGGAATAGTAACCGCCCACCGTCGAGTGCAGGAAACGGGATAAGATTAATCACAGCAAGGTTTAGTGATATTAAAGCGGTGAAGTTAAGAAGTATCAAAAATCCAAGTGCAGACGCGTCGCCAACAAGTCCAACTATGCCAATAGGACCAGCAACTGATGATAAATCTGCTTTAAACAAGATAACATCATACAAGAACATTCCTATACCCACAGTAATGCGGTAAAACATGTCTATGGTTTTCTTGCCTCCTTCAAGTATTGCAAGATGAATTGGGAGCTTTAAGTCTCCAACAATCCCCATACCAATACCAATAGCTGGAGTGTCTAGCGATCCATCTATCAACCCACTTTCTGGAGTAACTGTAACTTTCTCCTCTTTACCACTACGTATAAGCTCTATGGTTATAGCTTCCCCTTTGTGTGCACTGATAAAAGTGCTGACTGCTTCCATATTCTCTGGATGTATAGACGGGATAGATGAATAAATAGGAGGGAAAAGAGAAATTATTTCATCTCCAGGAGTAAGCGATACTTCTTCTGCGGGAGAGTTAGGTAAAACCTGCGTTATCACAAGTCGTTCATTTGAAATATATTTAGAGACACTTTCATCTTGCGTGTTTACAAGTGTTGGCATACCAACCATTAATGTTATAGAGAACAAAAGCCAAGCAAACAAAATATTAAAAAACACCCCCGCAAAAAGTACCGCCGCTTGAATTAATTTTGGCTTATGGATAAGTGCGCGAGAGCTATCTGGACCATTCATTGATTCGTCATCAGGATTCTCACCAAATATTTTTACAAATCCACCAAACGGTAAAGCATTTACAGTGTACTCCGTCTCACCATATTTCTTGCCAAAAAGTTTTGGCGGAAAACCTACTCCAAACTCGTCCACACGGATACCAGAGCGTTTTGCAACAATAAAATGCCCAAATTCATGGACGATAATAAGAACTATAAGAACTCCTAAGAATATTAATATAGACATTAGTTAAAGGTTATGATTTAATTTCAGCTTCTTTTTTATCTCCTAGCGTATCAAGAGATTTGTTTCCTTCATCGATAAGTCTTTGCATCTCCTCTTTACTGCCAAACTTTTCGTCTTCGCTTATATCGCCTGCCTTTTCTTGCTTTTGTATATCATTCCACACAGTGTCACGTTCGTTCCGTAGTGATATTCTCGCCTCTTCAAGCTTGTCCTTTGAAAGCTTAATCAATGTGACTCGTCTCTCTGAAGTAAGTTCTGGAAATGTAACACGCACGCCACTTTCGTCAGGTGAAACACCTACGCCAAGATTAGCGTCTGTTATTGCCTTCTCAACATCTTTTATTTGCTCTACATTCCATATACTCACACGTAGTGTTCGTGCGTCTTCTACACCTACATTCCCTACCTGATTAAGCGGTACACGAGTACCATATGATTCAACTTGAATATTATCAAGAAGAGTTGGTGTTGCCTGCCCCGTGCGAATTCCTTGAAATTCTTTCTTAAGCCACACTTCCGTATCCTCTATCTTTTGTTTTAATTGTGAAAAATCGTATGTCATATAGAACTAGTATAAAGTATAAAGTATAAAGTTAAAAGTAGAAAAATGGCACGAAGTTTCAAAATAATTTTTAAACAAAAAAACAGCCCGTTAAAAACGAGTCCAACGGACTGTTTTTAACGGGTTGTAAAACCCTACTCGACGAAGCTTCCTCCGCCAGCGAGCAATTCTTCATACCTGCTCTTTGCCTCTGCTTGAATTGCTGTGGCAATCCAATAGGCAAACATTTCATCGTGGTACGGTTTAAGACCAGAACAGGCGACGACGATACCATCGACAACCACACTGCCCCAATAAAGAGTGTCATCACCAAGTAAATACTGTGGTGCTAATTTCGAAGTTGGTAACCCCGTCCTTACTGATTGCTCTGCTTTCCTGAGTGCTATTTTAGCAATCGGGTATGTGTGGCGTTCCAGTTTTCCGATCGAGGCAACCAGATAACAAGAGTCCTCGAAAGACTTCCCGTCAGCTTCCGGCGTCCATGGATTTATATCGTTAGTTGCTGTTACTACAACAGCAAGATCTTCACCGCTAGTAATTCCTGACCTCATAGTGAGCTCAATACATGGGCGAACCAAATCAAACGCTCTGGTCACCAGACTATCTGTTAAAATGCCTTGCATGATAATGTTCCCTTTCCAGATTATCTATTTTATGTATAATATGTTCATGTCTGTGTGTAAAATAAATAACATTAATGCCTGCCTGTAAAGAGTTCTGTTTAAGCCATAAAAAGAATGCCCCAAGTGGTTGGGGCATTCTTTTGTGGCTTATATATTAGTTAGACAAGCTCGTAATACACTCCGCGTCCATGTTCACCTTTCTGCACCACTAAGCCTTCTTCCTCTAGCTCATCAAAATACCTAACGGCTGTAGTATCTGACACTCCAAGCAATTCTTGAGCTTTGCTGTTAGTAAGTCTCTCTCGATCTTTAAGATGTTTTAAAAGCATTGTTTTCCTACGCTCTTTAAGTGGGTATCTTTCTTTGTTTACAAAATTACTTAAGTGTTTATTGGATCCAGCACGCCCCAAAATAAGCCCGAGCGCTATCCCGAGAACCCCAATTATAATTAAAGTAAATGTTTGCATGTTGTTTTTGACTATAAACTACTCACCATCAACTAAAAACTAATTCTTAATATTCTTCACTTCTTCCTCTCATCAACCTATATATCCATGGAATAATTTTCTTAAGAATGAAATATAAGATAAATACACCCGTTATATAAAATACTATCTTGTTACTTAGTGTATATCCTGCCGTAGTAAGTGCAAGAAGTTGGAGTTGGTTAAATGGTGCGTTTTTCTTTTTTTCTCCTGTTTCATCTAAATACCCGTCTTCTAAACTTGCTTTTTCCTTGTCTATTTTCTTCTTTGTTTCCTGTATCTTTTCTTTAATATTTTTACTTTGTGTAACACGAAATTCTTCAATTGCGTCAATTGTCTTTTCTACCGCTGTGGCTATTTTAGGAGATGTGCTTGAAGCAAACTCTCCTAATTTTGAAACTATCTCAGTGCTTTTTTCCTCTAGATCTTTTTTAAGAGATTCTTCTTTGTCGTCATAAATAGTAGCGATAAGAGGCTCTTCGTCTTCTGAGTCAAGAATATTATCATTATCGTCATCTAAATCTTCTATATTCCCTACCCCATCTCCGTCTGTGTCTGTGTCTATAAACCTGTCTTGTGAATATGTATTATTGTTTTCATATACAACTGATTCTGGTTCTCCTCCTGGAGGAGTTAATGTTGCATCAACAATTTTTACACCTACAGAGTGGTCTCCTTCAGTAGGAGTCCAATCAACCCACACCACTTGGAAACCTCCGTTTCGCTCAAGCGTAACATCGGCGCTATCTATAACAGCATCACCATCGTAAAACTCAACAGACCCTTTGAAGTCAGCACTCGAGCTGTTTGCAAGTGTCGTATATATTCGTACTTCTTCGCCAGAGAAAAATGGTTCTCTGTCAAACCAAAGTGATGAGTCTACGAAACCAACGTATTTAGTATCAAGCGCACCAAACGCTGGCAACACCAATAGTGAGAATATAAATGTTGCTGTGAGTACTACTGATGTTTTTTGAGACAACATATTATGTAATACGAGGTAAGGTTACTGATAAGTGTTCAAGAAGAATTTTCACAGAAGAAGATCTATCGTTTAAATACGAGCGAACATCTCGGAGTGATTCAAACGCGATTTCATCCTGAGATGAAATCGTGCCCGCAGGCCTTTTTGTATGATTATGCTTATACAGTCCAACCTCAAGCCCATTAACAAGCTCGATGGCTTCGTGTTTGTCTTTTGATTCGATTATGTCCGCAATAAGTGCGAGTCTATCTGCAGGATGTGAAGCTAGAAATTTTTTAGCAAAAATAGAAGGTGCTTTATTCTTTTCCGTTCCTTGTATAACATGCACACGTGAAAGTAGTGTCTTAAGAAGATTCTCTGACGATGGTGTGATGATAAAAAAGTGAGTACCAACTGTCGGCTCTTCAAATGTTTTTAAGAGTGAGTTTTGTGCTTCTAGTGTGACTGATTTAAATAAGAGTATAAAAATCTTTTTGTCGCCGTGTATTGGGCGATTAGATTCGAATCGTTGTATTTCTCTGCCATCAGCTATACCAAACACGTCATGTTCACGAATATATATATCTGGATTACCTCTCGTCTTCATTCCAAGAGAGTCCTCAACATACTGAAGTAGTTGTTCCTTAATGCTTTCACCACCCTCAATAACATACGCATGGTGAAGATTTTTTGGTAATAGTGATGCTATATCTTTCATTACCCCTTATAGTAACAAAACCATACAAAAAATCATAAAAAGAAAAGGCGGAGTCAGTCACAGTGAGCTTTCTCTCTTTATAAGACTTGCGAAAGGTGGTTAGAAAATTAAGGAGTTGCAATAAAAAAAGTCCAATTGTCTGAACTACCTTTTTGCAGTGAGTCTTGGACTTTTTATTATTAATACGACTTTAATTTTCAACTACTGAAACATTCGTCTTATAAAGAGAGAAAACGAGCGACCCCTTACCTTTTCGCTAATATGCTCTTTTTATATGTATCTAAATGATTGAGTGCTATACCTGTACCGTTTGCTACGCAATATTTTGCGTCATCAGCAAGATGTGCTTTTACCCCTGTTCGACGAAATACTAACTCTGGGAGGTTTCGTAGTAATGACGAACCTCCTGTCATGATTATCCCCTGATCAATAATGTCAGCCGAGAGCTCAGGTGGTGTATCTTGTAGTACATCACGAATCGCTTTAATCATTTCCCTCAGCTCTCTTGAGATTGCTTTCACTATTTCATTTGTTCGTATGTCAGTAGAGCGTGGCAACCCAGTTAAAAAGTCTCGCCCTTTTATTACCATCACCAACTCTTCTTCAAGAGGTACTGCTGAACCTACTTTAATTTTAATATCCTCTGCTGTCTTGTCCCCCACAGCGAGGTTAAATGTCTTTTTTATGTAATCTACTATCGCTTGGTCAATACGGTTCCCTGCACACTTTACTGATGTTGAAGCTACAATACCGCCAAGCGAAATCACTGCTACGTCAATAGTTCCCCCTCCTATGTCCACTATCATATGTCCACACGCTTCTTGTATTGGGATACCAGCCCCTATTGCAGCGAGTATTGGCTCTTTCACCACATATGCACTTTTTGCACCCGCTTTGGTTGCAGCTTCAATCACAGCTCGCCTTTCTGTTGATGTTACTCCTGCTGGCACTGAAATCATTACTTCAGGTCGAAATACGTTCCACGACGGAAGTGCTTTCTTCATATAGTAGCGAAGCATTGCCTCGGTCACTTTATAATCTGCAATAACGCCATCTTTCATTGGGCGATATGCGATGATGCTCTCTGGCGTTCGGCCTATCATGTCCTTTGCACCGTTGCCTACTGCAAGTATTTTGTTATCTATTTCTGACACTGCAACTACTGACGGCTCATTTAACACAACTCCTTTACCAGGAACATACACCAATGTGTATGTGGTGCCTAAATCTATTCCTAGTTTTGGTGTAAAAAATGACATTATTGTTATGAATTATTCTGTTCTTTTTGTACGCGTGATATCAAGCCCTAGGTTCTTGAGTCTTTCTTCTATCCTCTCATATCCTCGGTCAATATGATACACATTATTAATTAGTGAATTACCCTTTGCAACTGACGCAGCTATCACATAAGCAAGCCCTGCTCGTATATCTGGACTCCCTAGAGATCTTCCAGTAAGTTGCGCTGGTCCTTTCACTTGAGCCCTATGAGAATCCCACATTATGATATCTGCACCCATCCTCACTAGATCATCTGTGTAATTGAGACGACCCTCAAATATCGTCTCGTGCACAAGGCTCTCACCTGACACCTGTGTTGCATACACAACCATTGGCGCCTGAAGGTCTGTGGCAAACCCAGGATATTCATGAGTCTTAATATCAACTGCTTTTAAATCTTTATTTGGTTTCTTACTTCCGTTCTTTAAAATAATTCTATCCACTTCAGTATCAATAGAAACCCCTGACTTACGCAGTAACTCTATCAAAGACTCTAAATGAGACGGGTTACAATTGTTTATAACAAGTTCGTCTGCACACAGTGCTCCAAAGATTAAAAAACTTCCTGCCTCTAGCCTGTCTGGTATGACTCTGTGTTCTCTGCCGTTTGCTCTAAGGGGGTCTCCTCCCTCTATCTCAATTGTTGACGTACCTGCCCCTGAGATATGTGCACCACAGTTGTTAAGGAAATCAGCTAAGTCTTTAACTTCTGGCTCCATCGCACAGTTTTTAAGTATAGTCTTTCCTTCTGCAAGAACCGCGGTCATCATCATTGTTTCTGTACCTGTGTGCGTCATTTTTTCAAAAAATATATCTGCGCCCTTTAACTTGTTTCCTTTTGCTTTTAGTTCATAATTTCCATCTTTATGAGTTACCTCTGCGCCAAATTTTTCAAACCCATTTAAAAAGATATCGATAGGTCGAGCACCAATTACATCTCCTCCAGGATGCGGGAAAGTGACTTTCCCAAAACGAGAAAGAATTGGACCTGTAAAAACTATCGACGCTCTTATCTTTTTTGAAATCTCTTTATTAAGACTTGTTGACGCATCTCCGTTAACCTTGAAAGTGTAGCTAATCCTACTTCCTTCTTTATGCATCTTCACTGTGATTCCTAAGTCTTCTAGTATGTCTGCAGTAGTGTGCACGTCTTCTATATTTGGCACATCTACAAGGGTCATTTCGTCTTCAAAAAGAACACTCGATATCATTGCTTTAAGCACTGCATTTTTTGCAGCATTTACAGTTATCTCACCTTTAAGTGTTTTCTCTCCATCGAGACCTTTTATAAATAGACTTTCTTGCATGAGTGTATTGTATGCGCTCATGGAATGTTTTACAAATAATGATGAGCTAAGCAAAAGTTGACATGGGACACTATCAGTGTTAGTTTAAGAATCAGACAAGAAGCCAACATTTAAATAATGGGAGTCTAAAAATGTGTGAAGGTAACGAATCTAAAAGCACTCTCTACTGTTCGTTTTGTGGAAAATCACAAAATGAAGTGCGTAAACTGGTTGCTGGACCAACAGTATTTATATGCAACGAGTGCGTTGTACTGTGTCTTGATATCATTCTTGACCCTAACGGGAATTCTGGCACGGATGATTTTAATTTAGAATATATTCTAAAAAAACTGGATATAAATACCGAAGAAAAAATTCCTGAAGACGTTCTTAAAAAACCATTGGTTGATATGTTAGCACGAGCTGAATTCGCAGTGACTATCAAACAACTAGACAATGAAGGATAATGAGTTTGAAACTAACCTACTCACTCGTAACAAAATCGCTCGAAAGGGCGGTTTTCTTTTTTTAATTTCAATTATTGAGTTCTCTAAATCTAAACGATCTAACAATATTAATTAGAACGTGTGTACTTGGATGCAATTCGAGGCACGAGCGGAACACAGAAGAAGGCATACGGACGTATGGTGACTGATGTGTTCTGTGAAGTAACAAAGAAGTGCGCCAAGTACACATGTTCTAATTTTGGTATGCTGTAGATATGTATCTAGTCCACGTAATCCCAATATCGCGCGGTATCACCAAAGACCGTCTTTCATATTTTTCAAAAAAAGACATACCGAAAGGTGCGGTTGTTACTGTACCAATTCGAAGCAGGCAGATGTCAGCAATTGTTGAATATACTGAAGAAGTGAAAGATGTTAAAACGAGACTAAAGCTCTCCCCCTACCCTATTAAAAAGATTGACGAGGTTAAAAAAGATGAAATTTTTTCTCCTGAATTTATGTCGGCAGTCCTTGATATGGCAGATTACACAACAGGAACCGCCGGTGCTGTTATTAATTTACTTGTACCTAAAGCTATCCTTGAGAATCCTCAAGAAGCACACAGTATTATTTCAAAGAAAAATACTGTTTCAACAATAAGCTACGAGAAACTTGTACTTCAAACAGATAAAGATGAGCGCTTTTCTACATATAGAAGTCTCGTTCGTGAAGCTTTTGCTCGTAAGCAGTCTGTGTTTATCTGCATGCCAACATTTCACGATGTAGAACAATTTGTTTCAAAGTCAGAAAAAGGTATAGATTCATATATGTTTGGACTTCACAGTAGTCTCACTAAAAAACGAATGCAGGAGCGTTGGAACAAGGCACTTAAAACAGACCACCCAGTAGCAATAATCGGAACTGGCATCTTTCTGTCAATTCCACGGTCTGATATTAAGACGATAATAATTGAACGTGAAAGCTCTGGTGCATACAAGTCTCTTGTACGTCCATATGTCGATATAAGGGTATTTGCAGATATGCTAGCCAAGAAAATAGAGGCACGCATTATCTTTGCCGATTCATTTCTGCGTATTGAAACACTTCACTACTACTACGAAGGGTCTTTTACTGAGCTTGCACCCCTTCGTTTTAGACCACTATCTCCAGCGAAGCACTCAATAGTAGACATGAGAGAGTACAAACCGACTCTAAAAGGTAGGTACGATATAATCAGCGACGAGTTGGCTGATATAGTCGACCAGACGAAACAAAGCGCGGCGCATCTCTTTATCTTCAGTGCACGGAGAGGTCTTTCACCGACAACAGTGTGTTCAGACTGTGGCGCAACGGTTATAAGTAAGTATTCTGACACTCCAATGGTTCTTCATAAAACAAGTAAGGGTAATATATTTTATTGTCATCAAAATGGCGAGGTGCGCTCGGCAAACGAAACATGTCGTGTTTGTGGTGGTTGGAAATTAGTAGCACTTGGCGCAGGGATTCAGCTAATAGAAGAGCAACTAAAAGAACGTTTTCCAAAACATATCTTTTTCCGTATTGATAGCGATGTAACAAGTACGTATAAAAAAGCCAGAGTAGTTATTGAGCAATGGAAAAATACACCAGGAAGTGTATTAATTGGTACAGAGATGGCGCTTTCTCACATAGAGGATCCAATAGAGCATATTGCTATTGCATCAATGGACTCTCTGCTGTCTATTCCAGACTTTAAAATTGAAACAAAAATATTTTCCATACTACTCACGCTGCGCTCTTTGGCTCAACAATCGTTTCTACTACAAACACGTAATCCGGAACAACAAGTACTCAAAGATGCTGTGCATGGAAACCTGTTAGAGTTTTACCGTAGAGAAATTAAGTTAAGAAAAGATCTTGAATATCCGCCCTTTTCTTTATTTATTAAGCTCACTATTTCAGGCACTAAAATAGCTGTCTCTAAGGGGCTCGACATGCTCGAAGAGTTATTTAAAGATTATGATTTGCGAGTATTCTCTGCGTTTATACCCTCAGGGCACGGAAAGCAGACCAGTCATGCTCTTATTAAAATTAAACCAGAGATGTGGTCTAACCCTGAGCAAGCCAAAGACCTACTGAAAAAACTTCGCTCTCTACCACCACAAATCCTTATAAAAGTAGACCCCGAGAGCTTGTTGTAAATCTTTATTTATTCTTAAATAAATCACATACGGTGGAAATAAAATTAGTGTGAGAGTATAGTAAAACCATATATGAAAGAAATTGTTCAAAAAGAAACAGAGATACTTCATAAAAAAACTGAGGAAGTGCCTGTGAAAGATATTAAAAGCGATGATATACAATCGCTTATTAAAGATATGTTTGATGTTCTTGATGGAAAAGAGCATGGCGTTGCTCTTGCTGCACCTCAGATAGGGGTGTCTAAGCAAATATTTATTGTAGCTAGTAAAGTTTTAGAGAATAGAAGTAAAGACAAAGTTGGAATACAACCCGAAGGAGTAAAAAACGAGGATAGAAAAAAGTTTAAACTAGTATATATAAACCCAAAAATTATAAAGACATCAAAGAAAACTAATAAACTTGAAGAAGCATGTCTTTCTGTTGACGGGTATTACGGTACTGTAAAACGTATAGATAAGGTAACTATTGAAGCGTACGATGAACACGGCGTTAAGTTTACAAAAGGCACAAGTGGTCTTTTGTCTCAAATCTTCCAACACGAAATCGATCACCTTAACGGTATTCTCTATATAGACCACGCAAGCGATATTAAAGAGATAAAAACAGAGGACAAAACAGCTGATGAGTAATGAATATGATTACAAAATAGTTTTCTTTGGGACTCCACAGATTTCTGTGTTTGTACTTGAAGAACTAGAAAAAGGAGGCATCGTACCATCACTCGTTGTTACAACACCAGACAAGCCACAAGGGAGAAAAATGGTAATCACACCATCTGAAACCAAAGTATGGGCGCAAGTGCATAGTATTCCAGTACTACAACCAGATAAAATTGATGACGAGTTCTTGATAGAACTTAAAGATAAAGCTCCACAGGGTGAATGGGATGTATTTGTTGTGGCTGCATATGGAAAGTTTTTACCAAAGAGCCTACTTAAGATACCAAAGCATGAAGTTCTTAATGTACACCCTTCTCTACTACCACAGCTACGTGGAGCAAACCCAATCCGCGGAGCGATCTTAGCAGATGAAAAAGAAATTGGTGTAACAATAATGCTTGTTGATAATGAGATGGACCATGGACCAATGCTTGCACAAGATAAAATTGAAGTATCACAGTGGCCTCCACATGCTAGCGAGTTAGAAGAAAAACTTGCTCGACACGGAGGTAAGATGCTTGCAGGTTTACTCCCAAAGTGGATTAAAGGAGAAATAACACCAACAGAGCAAGATCACAGCAAAGCAACCTTAACGAAAAAAATTACAAAGAAAGACGGGCTAATAAATCTAGATGACGACCCGTATCAAAACCTACTTAAAATACGAGCGTATGAAGGATGGCCTGGAACATATTTTTTTGTTGATGAGAAGCGTATAAAAATTATTGATGCAGAAATAGAAAATAATAAACTTAAAATAATCCGCATAATACCAGAGGGTAAAAACGAGATAAACTACTCTGACTTTATAAAATAAACAGCTGAGGTACCTCAGCTGTTTATTTCGTTCTGAATAGCTTTTTTTATATTGAGGACAATTTCTTTTGAAGCATCGCTATGTGGACTGGGAGAATAGTTTTTACTCCATCGCTCATCAGTGAATATATGATCTTCAAATCCTCGTGAGGATTCGTAGCGTGGAATAAGATGCATATGTCCGTGTCCTTCGTGACTTCCAAAGTTATTTCCGAGCCAAGAATAGTTCATGTAGTCAGGTTTCCACAGTCTTTCAAGTGCTTTTTCGTACTCTGGCATTATCACAGAAAATAACTCCTCTCGCTCATCTCTAGATATATGCGAAAGACGTTGCATTCTTCCTTCTTTTAAAAGCCACACTACTGCGCGTCCAAGGTTTGACTGATTTCCATGCACCAAAAGATTGAAATACTTATACTCTTTTATTTTAAACTATTCGTAAAAATCTGAACTTTTCATACAATATCGAATTTTATCTTCCAAATCTAAGTAGGTTTTTCATCTTTTCTCCGCCTCGCTTAAGTAGCGCGAAGTTTTTGCCTTTTTGACGTTTTAGTCGTTTTGTAATTTCATCTTTAACAATATCAATTGCTGCGTATATCGATTCTTCTTCTGCCACTGCTCGGAACATCTTCTTCCCTACTGATACGTTTATCTCAGCTCTATAAACATTTCCTGTCTTGTGATGGTCTGTTGTCTTCCCTATTTCTACATCACATTTAATACTTTCATCATCTTTGTCTAGATATTTTTCTATTGTTGTTAACTTATCATCGAGATACTTAGATATCTCTGGAGTCATGTCAAAGTCTGTGCTTTTAATATTGTAGTGCATATTAATTATTCTATACTAATAAGTTTTCTTTGGGAGCGATGTCCGCTTAATATACGAACCCTACTCTCTTCAACATTAAGCTCTTGTGCAATTATTGTAACAATCCTCTTGTTCGCTAGGTTACGCTCAGCTTTCTCGCGTACAGATATAGTATATTCTGAATCGGATTCCTTTAATATACGCTCCTTCTTTGCACCTGGATGTGCTATCACTCTAACGTACATACTTTCGGTGAATTACTTTCTTCTTTTATACCTCCTTCACTTGAAGTCGCTCCGTAATTATCACTCAAGTACATATTTATATCGTGCGACTCATACATTTCAACATTGCGGTCAGAGTCGGTAAAATACGGCACCTGTTTTTTGCCGCCTCTTGCTATAAGTTCTTGAGTGACTTCTTCATCTGCAATATCTTTTAATTCTATTTTTAAATCGAGATACTTTATTTTTGCAAGCACTATCTCACAAAACGGACATCCATTCCTCACATATAGTGTCAACATATAAATTTTCGGTGATTTTTAATGCTTAAAGTATAACACGAGTAAAAGCCTAAAAATGATTGCAATAACGCCATACTGTTGTAAAATATGTGAGTTCTTTAAAAAAGAACATATTCTGGCAAGTAGGTTGCCGACTCAGTTGATGACCTGCTTGCCAGAAGTAAAATATATTCCGGTGTAGCTCAGTTGGTAGAGCGCCTCGCTGTGGAACACAATTCCCGTCTAATTTACATAGTATACTTATACTATGTCAGATAAAAGAACGTACGCTGATCGCAGAGAGTACTTAATAAAAGCCGTTGCAAAACGTCGACGAAAGTTGAAGCAAATGGTCATTGAGTATAAAGGCGGTAAATGTAAACTTTGTGGATATAGTTGTTATGCAGAAGCATTTGATTTGCACCACCTTGATCCATCTCAAAAAGAATTCTGTCTGTCCGCGGACTTACCAGATCTTGGGAGAAAATAAAGGCTGAAGCAGATAGATGCATACTCCTATGCGCAAATTGTTACAGAGAAGTACATGGCGGAAAACGCAGCATTCATGAGTAATCATGGATTGAAAACAAGGTGAACTGTCTGGAAACCCTAGCAAGTAATGTTGTGGGCAATCAGCAGCCAAGCTTTGCACTTATGTGCATTGAAGGTTCAGAGACTATCCCTTACGGGAGTAGCCCCTGTAGTTTACAGGGTCGAAGCGCCTTGCATCCCACTTCACACTTCATGTGTAAAAGGATGATGATATAGTCCACCCCTAATGGAAACAATAGGATAAGTGTAACGAGGATGTCACAGGTTCGAGTCCTGTCGCCGGAGCCCGATTTAAGAGCCTTTCAAATAAGGCTCTTTTGGTTGACCCCCGACAGGATTCGAACCATTTGCTATACTTTACTTATGAGAATTACGGACTTAACAGGAGAATATATAGAAAAAGTACTACACGAAGACAACATATCTTCGTATAAAAAGGTGCATCCTGAGCTTTTTAAACATTATTTTACATATTGGGCAGAAGAAAAATATTTCAAACCGACTCTAGATGAAACAGGTGCAGTAACACAACGAGATCTTATTCTTTCTCGACTAGATTATATAGAAAAGAAATTAAAGGAAAATAGTTTTAATACAGACTCAATAGAAATTATCCTTTTTGTAGGATCTAATAGCTCCAATGGGCATTCGTTTAAATATAAAAACTCTTTTATTACTTGGATTGCGATTGAGTCTTACGACACGACTGACAAAATTGACGCTTTTCTTACGCACGAAATACTACACTCTCTTCATTATTCAAAAAATCCAGAATTTTATTTTTCAAATAAAGAAGAAAAAGAGTCATTAAGACGACAGCTTGTAACAGAAGGGTTATCTACGTACTTATCTATGAAGGTTATGGGTATTACAAAGAATGAAGCTTTATGGGCAGACTTCTTAGATAAAGAAGTTGCACAAAAATGGTTCTCTGATTGCGAAGAAGAAAAAGAAATCTTATGGAAAGAAGTTCAAGAAGAATTATCTTTAGATAGACGAACCTCAAGTAAAGAATTATTTCTCGCTAATAATGACCAGGATGTCCGGACATTTCGTGCTGGGTATTATCTAGGACTGAGTCTAGTAGAAACATTTAATATAAAAAATATTCCTCTGTCGGACTTATTAACAATCCAAAAAACAGAATGGTGCGAATTTATTGAAAACTTTTGCACTTAATATATAAAAAAGGTAATAAAAAAAATGAGTACGAGTAGACTTTACTACCCGCACTCATGTATTTTTTGACTTCCGTGCCGAATCAAGAAGCTTCCAGGGCTTGATGACCTTTTGCTTCGAACGCAACATGGGTCGCCACAAGAGAGTCAATAACGTACTCCCCAAGGAACTTCATCCACTTTGTCAAAAGAAGAGCAAAGTCGGCCTGAATTGGCACCCGATTCTCTTCCAAAGCCAGTCGAAGATTTCCGTCGTGCGCGAATGTCACAAGAGACTCGAACGCCACAACGACACTGTCGGTGAGTTCTTCAAGACGCCTGAGATCGGAAACAAATCGTCTGGACGGAGCAAGGTGGTCGCCCTTGATTTCCGCTGAAACTTCAACGACCGTTTCCATTTGCCCAGGAACAATGGAAGTGTTCCAGAGCAATCCGAGCTTGTGAGGGACAAGCGAAGAGAACTGTTCGGCGTACGGTGTACCCGTCTGCTCTCCCAACTGTATCGCCTCAACAAGTAAGTCGCTGGCCTCGCGAATAGTGTCCCGGGATTTCACTGCCGACTGGATCATGTTCGTGACAGCGTCTTTGTCGCAACCACCTTCCATTTCAGCAATCAATGCTTGCTCTAAAAAGGTGTTAGCCAACATAAGGTCAGCAAATGAACTCGAGACGCAACGAGTTGCATTGGTAGTCACAAGCCATGTGGACTGACAAGAAGGGTGCTTATTCATGGCTCCCATTTTCATACTCCGATTCTGGTTAAAGTTGATGTAAATGTACTCTTACAGCTTCATTAAAACTAATTTAAACACGTTTGTCAATCAAGCTTCAAAATAGCATAACATTTCACGTAGTAGATTTATCTTGAGTACCTTCCCCGCCAAATGCATTACAATAATTTTGAATGCATGCAATTTCAAACTGGTCTAACTCTAGTATAGAGGTTCTTATTAAACTCAATAGACGGAGCTGACAAGTTTTGATTTGTGTGGTATTGTTAAATTAGATATTATTTTGGTGGAGGTTCCAATGAATGACATTAAACTCTCTATACTCCAACAGGTAGTGTTGCGTTGTTTGATGCGGAAACTCATCAAAGAACTCCCAACCCAACTTGCGTTGAAGTATCGAAAGTCTTCTTTAAATAACTATGCGTATCTTTTACATTGCTGTCGTGACGTAACAGAGGACGTGGTTGCTTGGAATTCATTACCTGCGTTTATAGACGTAGAAGATGGTGATTTCTCAGAGGTGTTCAATGAACTCAAACTTCTTGGTTGTGAAATTGAAGGGGTTCATGTACAGCACTCTTCTTTCTCAAAGGACGCACTTCGTGAAGAACTGAACCGTTACTTGAATCATTTTGAAGAGACGGTAACGATTCTTGATGAGGAGGATAAAATGAACGTAGGCGAAGTTGGGTTCTTCCCACTATTCGGTATTAGTTCTTCCTCCTCTTTGTGAATTTCTACATAATATGCCCACTAGAGCCGCCCGCTCTAGTGGGCGGTTTTTGTTTTTATACAATCAACTCCAACACCACTGAGGTTCGAACGTCGTCCTCCAAACGAAAGGTGTGGTGTAACTAATATTATTCACACTGAGTAATATAAGGTAATGATTGAAAAGATTACACTCAGAGTATTTTGGATAGCAATGCTTTTGTGTGCAGGTTCAGTGTTGACATTAATTTGGTTTGAAGAATTGGTTCCAGTACAAATAGCTCCAACTTTTTTCGTTATTGGCTTAGCTAACTTTCTCATTTGGTCTTCAATTATAACGTATCGATTTTTAGAAAAAGATGTTAGTTAGCTATGACAAATAAACAAGTTTAAACTTCGTCTACCAGGCAAATTAAACGACCAAAAAGAGGGGTGGATAACTCTTCTTTACTTTAGTCAACATTGACAAGTACAATAAAAGCAGATGAAACACAGTGGAGAGGAGTAGTGAGATGAATGCACACGCACGTATCGAGGAACTCGGCAATCAGCTTATGTCAATTGTTGACACTTCGTCACAACATCCAACCGCTGAAGAGTATAAAAGACTGAAGTCTATCAGAGGCAAAATCAAACGTCTCGTAGTCACTTCAGGAGGCGATGAAACGGACCGCCAAAGTCTACTCATTATCTCCAATGTGAAGATCAGTCGACAAGATAGTTTCTTTAGGATGAATAACAACAGGTGGTCAAAAGAAGCCGCTTAGTTGCATCAGTTGCTAAAAGTGTCGCCTAACTTTTATGTTAGGCGGCATATTTTATATAAAAATGGATAAGATTCTAATTCCATACGTTATTGTGCATTATACTGGAGTACTTCTTGGTATATGGACAAACTACTAACATAAAAAGGTTTACAAATAAAATTATCTAAAGATCTTTATCCAAAAGCTCCAGTTACTGAATACTTTTTTATAGAGACCTATCCTAGTCCTGTGTATCGAATATGCTAACCCTTTTGCACCAAGCAACTTCCCTATCTCACCAGCTAGTGTACGCATGTACGTACCTGATGATGCTACGCATGTAAAACGTGCTATTTGGAACTCTTTTCTTTCTGTATCTATAAAAAGCTTACTCCATCTGTCTCGTATTTCTTCACGTCTAAAATCTCTACCGAGTGCCTTTGACTCTTCTGTAACTTCGGGAATTGAATTAATCTTTTCAAAGATTTTCTCACTTACTTTTTCTTTACTTAGGATATATGAACTGTTGAAGTGGAGGCTGTGAATTGTTGACGCTTTGTGTGGTATCTCTATTTCATCAATACGCCCCTCAACACTCCATACATGAAGTGGTTTACCCTGTACAGTCTTTGATGAATATCTTGGGAAAGGAAAGTTTTGTTCTCCTTCTAATTTTCTCGCCACCTCTTTTAATTCTTTATCGGTAAATTCTTTGGATTTATGGTCTGTTGGCACGATTCTTTGCGAAGAATCGTCTGCACTAGCAAGTCCAAGGACGTCACCTGTATCACTTTTAAACCCTATAAGTACTTCAAACATGTACTCTTTATCAAGCTTAAGGTATTTGTCTTGTTTCTTACACTCATCACCTATTAACACTAGAAGTTTGCCACTAGCCATTGGATCTAGACGCCCTGCATATGCTAGTTTTTTATCTGCAATACGTGGATTACTAGCTTTAAATTTCTCCAATACCACAAGTGGTGTTTCTCCTACTTTTTTATCTAATATTATGTATTTCTTCATAAAACCTCTCTATTATACATAAAAATAAAGGCTCTCCGTCCTGAAGGCACGAAGTATTGTCGGACTCGCTCCGCTCGTGCATCTCGGCTTGAAGGCCGAGGTGTTAGACCTTTGTTAACTCCTCGGCTCAGCAATGAGAAAATTTCACCACAAGGGTACTGCGTTTTGTTAACCAATCGCTTCGCTCTTGGACAAAACTGGAGCGCTTCTCTTCATTTTCTCATTGCGCTCGCTCTACGTCGTTAATAAAAAAACAACCCACATGTGGGCTGTTTTTATCTGCGTCTATTCTAAATAACTATATGTTTTATGTAGTTAAAAGAGTGCCAATAGATATATTTCTATTTCTACTTAACTCTATACGGCGATACTTTACTACTAATGCTTGGTGTTTTTGTGCATCTTTGTAGTATGACCTCCCTCTTATAATCTTTCTATCTATACGCTTGTTTAAGCGGTTTATCTCTTTCTCCATAATTGTCTTTAGTGTAATTCGTGACATGATTCGTATGTGTTTAATATTGTAATTTTATATCTGATAAAAGTATCTTCATAAACTTCACGACTATTGAGTTTCTATGACGCAACCCTTTCATACGAGCTGTCTTTGTTTGTAAATCGTTGAACATATTTTGTTGATTAATATTACTAATTGCCTAACTTGTGTTTAGTATATTTTCTTTGTCAACTTTGTCAACTTTTCCAGCTTTCTAGAACTGTGGATAACTTGTTGACTTATGTCTTTACATCACGTAATATAAGGATATTAGACATTGGCATTATTTCATTTCCTAATCAGTATGCATAAAATACAACAAAACATCCTAGAACTTTCAAAAAACCATAACCTCGGTCAGATGACCCTGCGTGAAATTGGTGAGCTTATAGGGGAAAAATTTCCTCAAAAGATTAAGCATCACCTCGGACAGCTTGAGAAAAAAGGTTTTCTTAAAATTGCAAAACTAACTGGCACTATTAAACGCACAGAACCAGGTAAAATAGCGAGTACTTCCCTGCTGTCTATACCTATACTTGGTACCGCGGACTGTGGCCCAGCAACTTTTTATGCAGATACTAACTTCGAGGGATATTTAAAGATTTCTTCTGCTCTACTTAAAAGGAAAAAAGACATTTACGCAATCAAGGCAAATGGTCTCTCTATGAACCGAGCAAACATTGGCGGTAAAAATATTGAAGACGGTGATTATATTATTGTTGGAAGCATAAACAAGAAACCAGAAAATGGTGACGTTGTTGTGTCTGTATTTGACGGAGTAGCTAACGTAAAGAAATTCCACTGGGACCAAGAAAATAACCGCGTTGTACTTCTCTCTGAGTCAACTAAAGACTTCCCTCCTATATTTATCCATGAAGACGATGATTTTAATATCACTGGTCTTGTTACTCAAGTGATTAAGAAACCTCGCTTAGATTAGACTGTTAGAAGCATTATTTATTGTGCTGTAGTGCTTCTATTGGATTCATACGTGCTGCTTTGCGCGCTGGATAAAGTCCAAACACAACACCGAATACTACTGAGAATAGAAATGCTGTTATAAATGCCTCTATTGGTACTACGAACTTCCATGTGAATCCCATAGACTCTGCACCAATCGATATTCCAAAAGCTATCATTATTCCAATTATCACTCCTACAACTCCTCCCACTAGAGTTATAAGTACCGACTCTATAAGAAGCTGTGCCATTATGTCTCTGTATGTTGCTCCAACCGCTTTCCTTAAACCTATCTCTGGGGTGCGCTCATTTACTATTACGTACATAACATTCATAACCCCTACTCCTCCAACTACTAGCGATATCGCAACTATTGAGAGCAATAATAACGTAAGGTAAAAATATACACTGTCAAATATCTCAAGTGCCTCTATCATAGAAACTACGCGGAAATCGTCCTTACCTGTATCGAAAATACTTTTCCTTATTTCTTCTGGTGGATCTATGTCGTGATTATCCCTCAAGATAACTCGTATATCTTCCATTGTTGAATCTACTTTGCTCATATCTTCTATTTTCACCATGAAGCTAAGTATGTGGTCAATTCCCATTACCCTTTTTTGCAGTGTCTTAATTGGGACATATACCATTGTGTCGAAATTCATGGACATAACACTCCCACGCTCTTCCATAACACCAATCACACGGAATCGTGTATTACGTACCTTGATTGTCTTACCTACTGGGTCACTCTCTCCAAATAATTTTTCTTTTATTTCAGACCCTAAGACTGCAACTTGGGACAAAGAACGATTCTCTGCTTCTGAGAAAAACCGCCCACTTCCTACACCGGTCTGATCTATATCAATAAATGCAGCGCTTGTAGCCCACATAGTTACACTCTCTATTTCAGAACGATAAGACACGGATTCTTGTGTCATAAAAAGCCCGTATCCTGCCAAAATATTTGGTAGTTCGAGAACGTCTTCTAGGTCATCAATCTTCATTGTTGTAACCTGAGCCCCTAGAAGTAAACTTGCTGCACTTTGTTTTTCACCAGCAAAACCTTTTTTACTAGACGGGACTTTAACTTCAGTCTGCACTACATCTGCCCCAAAGGATTCTACTTGCTCATTAAGTAAACCTCTCATCCCTTCTCCAGCAACAAAGACTATAATGATACTTATAATACCAATTGTAATCCCAAGCACAGCAAGAGCTGTGCGTATTTTATTTGCTTTAAAGGCTGTAAGCGCTGATTCTATTGATGTAATAATTATGTCCATTTTTCTATTTGTATGCAAATTTATTCATAACGTAAGGCTTCTATAGGGTCTAGTTTACTGGCTTTATAAGCAGGATAAAATCCAAAAAACAATCCTATAAATACTGACACAAATAAAGCAAGTGATATTGATTCTATTGAAACGACAAACACCCAACTAAACCCAAGTAATTGGATTACTGTTGAAATAATAAAAGAAGATGCTACACCGAGAATCACGCCAATCAAGCCACCTATTCCTGTCACAATAACCGCCTCAAACAAAAACTGCTCCAATACAACTGTATTGTTTGCACCTATAGACTTTCTTAAACCTATCTCTCTAGTGCGTTCAGTAACTGAAATTAACATGATATTCATAATGCCTATTCCGCCAACCACCAAAGAAAGCGTTGCCATCGCTGTTAAAAAATAACGAATACTGTCTGTGATTGTTGTTATGATGCCAGCAGCTTGTACGGAACTAGCTACTGTAAAATCGTCACTCTTGCCACTTTGATCTCTAATGTCATGCTGTTCTCTTAATAATATTTTGATATCTTCGATTGTTTTATTTACATTTTCCTCTACATCTACACGTATTCGAATAAGCCCCATATGGTTAACACCGACAGAGCGTTGAAAAGTCTTTACAGGAAGTAGAATCTGATCATCAAAATCTTCTATCCCTATACTTCCACGCTCTTTTATTACACCTATAACGTTATAACTTGAATCATTTATCCTAATACGCTGTCCAACTGCATCACTTTCTCCAAATAAACCCTCTTTTACAGCACTACCTAAAACTGCTACTCGTGAAAAATTCCTCTCCTCTTCTTCTGTAAAAAAACGACCTATTTCTATCTCACTTTTTTCTACATCTAGATAACTTGCCGTAGTTCCATTTAATGAAGTATCATAGCTTTCTGAACGCCATGTTACTAATCCAAAACCCTTACTAAATCCAGAGACTGACGTTATGTTAGGTGCTTCACTGTTATCTTTTAAATACAATATGTCTTCGTATTTCAGTGTAGTAATAGAAAAGTTTGAAAGCACAGCTAATGTCCCTCCTTCTTCTGTGTACCCTGGAGATACCACTATTAGATTTGTACCGAGTTTATCAAATTGAGACAATATGAGACCTTGAGCTCCAGCACCTATTGATATAATTAATACTACGGAAGCAACCCCAATAATGATACCAAGCATGGTAATAAGGCTTCGTATTTTGTTTGCCCACAACGAGTCTAGAGATATAGCTACTGACTTTGTAATTCTGTCGAGCATACGTGGTTTAATTACTACTGACTGTATCTGTTGTGCTCTTTTTCTGCACAGGGCTGTCATTTATTATACTTCCATCTTTTATGGTGATAATACGGTCTGCAAACCCCGCTGTCTCTCTCTCGTGAGTTACTAAGATAACTGTATGTCCTTCTTTGTTTAATTCTTGAAAGATTTGCATAACCCTATCTCCCGATTTTGAATCAAGATTTCCTGTTGGTTCATCTGCAAATATTACTGATGGATTATTTACAAGGGCTCTAGCTATCGCAACGCGTTGTTTTTCTCCTCCAGAGATTTGATTTGTAAAATAGTCTAACCGATGACCAAGTCCGACTTTCTCTAAAATAGCCTTTGCTTTTACCTCATGACCTGTTTTATCTCTTGAGTAGTTAAGTGGCAACATTGTATTCTTTAATACTGTTGTGCGTGGAAGTAAATTAAATGCCTGAAATACAAACCCTATCTTTTCATTACGTATTAATGCTAACTCATTATCGTCTAGTGTAGATACATCCCGTCCTTCAAACAAATACTCACCTGATGTAGCTCTATCCAATAAACCAAGAACATGCATAAGGGTAGATTTACCAGAACCAGACTGACCCATAATAGAAACAAACTCACCTTGTTTAATTGAAAAGGATGTATCTTTTAATGCATATGTTTTTACAACATCTCCATATGTTCGTACTATGTTCTTTACCTCAATTATATTCATAATAATATTGAGTTTATTTTTTGATTGATGTCACAATAACGTCACCTTCTTCCACTCCACTAAGTATTTCTATTTGCCCCCTGTTTCCTGTTGTCCCTGTTTTAACTTCAACTTCTTGAATAACACCATCAATAAGCTTCCTGACTATTTTCTTATTGTCTTTAAAAATAACAGCTCTCTGTAAAATAGACACTACATTTTCTCGCTCATCTGTAACTATATCTAAGTCTGCTGTCATACCTGCACGTACCCTATCGTCTACATCTTGTAGTCTTAATATGGTTCTATAATTTGCAACTCCTTCAAATAACTGTGCTGCCGGGTCAATACTTTCAACTACCGCAGTGAATATCTCTTCTTCTGTATATGCATCGAGTGAAAAAGTTGCCACATTACCAACTCTAAGATTGGCAATATCAGCCTCCACTACAAACGCTTCTATTTCATATTCTCCATCTGAAATAATAGAAACCACCACAGCATTAACTGCTACTATTTCCCCAACCTTTGCGTTTTGTGTAGTGACTACCCCATTTATTGGTGAGCTTATAATAGATTTCCTAAATTGTGCTTTGTAATATTTTACATTAGCTTCAGACTCTTTTACTTGTGCTTCTTGTGCAACTATCAACTCCCCTATGGTTCCAGACTCTTTAAGTGCAAGCTCTTGCTTAGCTAACGACAAGCTAGACTTTGCTATTTCTACTTTTTCATTTGCTGACGTGATACTTGCTATTGCGGTGTTTATATTTATCCTCGCTGTATATACGTCTAGTTTCCATGCGTCTATAGTTGTTTGTGAGATACTGCTTGTAACGGTTAAGCTGTTAACAGCAAGTCCGGATTTGTCTAACAAAGATTTTATCATTGAAAGATTCTGGCTTGCTTCTCTTGTATATGCTTCAATATCACTTGAGTTTGTTAAGGTGAGTAAGGAATTACCCCACTCCCCTAACATTAGTTCTACAAAAAACCTCTCTTGTTCTATATCACTTTTTAATTGAGAATCTGCGTAAAAATCTAACTGAGGACTAGGTGTACGTGGATTACTAAAGAATTGATCTATCTTACTTCTTACAGAGTCGTCAGCTTTTGTATATGAGTCACGTAATTCGTCCACAATACCCCTTACTGCATCTCTCAAAGAAGTCTCAGTATTGTTGACTTTTATTTTCTGTACAAGTATTTCTTCTGGACGCACTCCATTTTTTAATTCTAAGAGCTTTGCCTCGTTTTTAGCTAAGATAGCCTCAGCTTGCGCTATTTTCGCTACTTCTTCTAAATTTCCAAGGACGACGAGAGTCTCGCCTCTATAAACCTTATCTCCCACATCTACATATACCCTAGCAACACGACCACTGTTTTCAAAAGCAAGATCAACGCTCTCAACTGCTTCTACTCTGCCGACAGCGTTGATTTCTTGAACAAGGTTAATACGCTCTGCAATAACAGTGTCGTATGAAATTTCTTCGGCCCCACCAAACAACATCCTTACTATAATAACAAGTATGCCTACTGCAACAGCTATAATAATTTTCTTCTTGTGTTTCATCATAAAATAAGTATCTTTTTTTATATTTAATTCAATATGTCTACCAAATACCCTGCTTCCATGGTAATTCTATCACTTTTATCGATATTAGTATCTTATTTGTACTTGGGTAAGTTTTGTGTCTTTTGAAGAGGTATTTTAGCCGTTGCTTGAAGCAAGCGTGCGAAGCTAAGCTTCGCACATAGTAAGTAAATTTGACAAATATATTGTACGTGATATTACATACAATGATCTATAGTTCATTAAGCAATTCTCATAATCCGTCAACAGGTGCACCTGTTGACGGATTTTATTTTTTCTCAATATCTAAATACTTACTTATATACTGTACTTCTAATTAAAATCTAAAAAGCATAACTCCTACAGCGGTTCGACCACTGAATACTGTATTCAAACTTGACTGCTGGACCGCCAAGTTTAAATATGTGCGAAGCTAAGCTTCGCACATATTTAATAATTAATGAATAAACGTGCTAGACGTAATTCATCGTAGCTGTACTTCCCTTTTAAAATTTTGTGTACTGGAGCTAGTTTTGTGTCTTTTGACTTCTTAAACGCTTTCTTTATCTTGGCAATATGTGCAGTACTTGGAGATAGGTATGAAAAGATATCTGAATCCCCTGCGTCTTTTAACTTTTCTAGGTGTGCAATAATAGTACCCTTTGTCATTTCACGCCCTTTTGCTATTGATTCTATCGACTCACTTCTCTCGAGATACGTACGCGTCTTTAAATGTGTCGGGATGGGCTTGTCTTTTTCTACTTCACTTTTAGTCCGTCCAACTTTTTGTATAAAATCTTTTTGTAAATCTGATATTTTTGCTTGTGTAAATTCATTAAATATTTTCTCCCATTTATTTGATTCTGTTTTCATAGTGCCGTCCCTCTCCTGTACATATGGATGGACTCTGAGCGCAGTCGCATTAAGTCCATGTAAAATAAGTCCATCTAATGTGCGGGCTCGAGAAAGCGCTACATAACCCTGCCCTGGGGTAAATGCACGCGAAAGATCTACTTCCACTCTATCCAAGCTCATCCCTTGGCTTTTATGGACTGTAATTGCCCAAGCTAGACGAAGTGGTACCTGTGTGACTGAAGCAAGTACCTTGCCGTCATCAACCATTTCCCACGACACAGGATGTGCCATGATTTCTCTACCACTGTTTACTTTTACTATTGGATACGAACCATTAAGGTCAATTACTTCCCCCAGTGTACCGTTTACGTATTCTCTTTCTTGGCTGTTCTTCACAAACATCACACGTGCCCCTACCTTTAACTCTAAATCGACTGGGGCTAGGACGTTTTTCTTTAACGACTCTACTAGATTAGCTCGCCCTGTTGACACCATCCCAAAAGAAACACTTTCTGTGTCTAGCTTAGATAATTCTTCGTAATTGCGAGTATCTACATTAGTATTATGTGTGTGTAAAACTATTGCGCGTGAGTCGTGTATATGTGGAGCCTTATTCTTGCCAACCTTTTCACTGTGTCCTGCACCAGCTTTCATTCTACTTTCAAGGGACTCTTGTGACTCAATACTTATTTCTCCATCACGTATGTCATTTAATATATTTAACAACTTTCCACCTTTTTGCCTGTACTGTTCAGTTAAATAACATATGCGGAAATCGCCATCTATCCACGCTTGTGCGCTGTCAGCAAAAGAGTCACTGTTGCCACCACGAACTACTGGTGGCAGTTGAAAGAAATCACCACAAAGTACTGCTTGCATACCTCCGAAGGGTTCTTCAGACCGCTTCATAGCGCGCGAAACCTGGTCTATCATGTCTAATATCTCTGGGCGCAACATAGATACTTCATCTATAAGTAACACGCTTGTGCGTTCGAAACGTTTTACTAGAGACTGTCTTTGTGTGAGTGCATCAATATCAAAATCCGTTAAAAAATCTTTAATACCTATACCTGACCATGCGTGTATGGTCATGCCATCTAAGTGTGTAGCAGCTATACCTGTTGAAGCAGTAACTCCTACCCCTACATTATGTTTTTTAAGAAACTTAATATATTCATTAAGTACGTGTGTCTTACCAGCGCCAGCGGCGCCTGTTAAGTACACATTACGTCCTGTCTTTAATATTCCGAGAGCTGTTTCCTGCTTCATAAATACAGAATATTGTTTACTTAATTGTCACAAAATTAATAATGACAGCCTCTACTGGGCGATCCGCCCCCTCTGTTGGTACTAAGGCGATACTGTTAACTACGTCCATACCACCTGTGATTATCCCAAATACGGTGTGTTTTCCATCTAGGAAATTATTATCTGCAACATTTATAAAGAATTGGCTTCCGTTTGTATTTGGACCAGAGTTTGCCATTGATATTGTTCCTACTTTATTATAATTATTTTCATGTATTTCATCTTCAAATGCATACCCTGGACCACCTGTACCCCATTGACCCATAAGAGAGTCATCTTTCGTTAACGGGTCTCCACCTTGAACCATGAAATCTGGAATTACTCTATGAAACTTCGTTCCATCATAAAATCCACCTTTAGCTAATTTTACGAAATTTGCGACTGTGTTTGGCGCGTCATTGGAGTTTAATTTAATTGTTATATCTCCCATTGATGTAGACATTACTGCTACAAATACCTCGTCTTTTTGCAAAATGTTTGTGGTTATAGTCTCTTCTACACTTGAGTCATTTATTTGCGTTGGTGTCGTACTTTCTGGTGTTTTGTCTAAGTTATTTTCTTCTGATTGTGATGACATAAAATATGATGCAGTTATTAGCGTTAAAATAATAATTATCCCGTAGGTGAGATATGTGTTTTTCATAACTAGTTTTTATTAATAATTAAAGCCCTAAGTAAAACCTAGAGCGTAACAGGATATATAAGACCATAAAAAGTATAACACTGTTTTTGACTGTTTTGATTAATTCGGCGACACAGTCGCCGAATTAATGTTTTTATGGAGTTGAGCATGTGACATCCTGCCAACCTGAATCTACACATAATTGTAAGCACTTATTTGATGTATTGAAACGTAGGGACCCATCTGTTAAAACACCGCATGTAACTGCTGTCTGCCCTATTTGTATATATCCTGAATATGCACCATTTCCAAATACAGAAAGTGTATCCACACCAAGTCCTCCATCTTTAATCTGATCAGTAGATCCTACATTGATGGGTGCCGAGACATTGCTGTTTGGTGGTGTTGCTATGGGTCCAACCCACGCTGCAAATACATAGGTTACTCCTAGTGTAATAGCAAGTGCTAAGACAGCTACTTTTATACTATCTTTTATGTTTGTTTTTATGTTGTTGAGTAATTGGTTCATGACTATTTATAGAGTGTATAAAAAAATAAAATGTATCGATAATTTATGGATATATTAACAATATGCTATCGTACCCATAACGTAGCATAGTCAGGGCCTTTGACTCCCCATGCACCATATAAGTAACCGCTACAACCTGTAGCAGTAGAATGGTAGACCCCTAGACCTGTTGATTCTCTGTCCGCCATAGTACAGTCCACATAATACTCCCAAGAAGAACCAATCCAAGCCATTCCACCTCTCCACCCTTCAAGATAACTATAGGGTCTAATTTTCCAATCCGTATGCCCACCACTACTTGAATATCCACTTAAATAAGTACCGCTTTGTGGCTGTTTTATTGCAGTACCATAATTATTTGGTCCATTCATAATTAAGTCGTACATATTTAAATGTGTTGCAGGGAGTTGTATCACGAACACGTCGTCAGGGTTATAAGATATACCCATAACATAAGTTACTTCAACGTTATTATACGATTCATACTTTGAATTTCCATGATCTAAAGTTAGGTCACTATCATTAAGAACCCCTGTTGTTCTCCATAAATCAGGTTCTGTTGCCTTAGACCATACAGCTGAATCCTCTGTCATTTTGCCTATTAATGTCCACCCGCCTCCCTCAGTGACCATATCGCAATATACATCAAGAGTTAAGTCATTTGGATAAATCTGATATATTCCACTTTCGGTAACTCCTGAATCAAATAATTCTTTACAACTTACAGCTGTTACCGGAACATCCCCACAACTCACATCCTGCCAACCTGAATCAACACACAATTGTAAACAACTGTTACCCGATGTTTTGAATTGTAATGATCCTTCTAGAGAAGTATTGCATGTTGATGTAGTACTCCCAACTTTTAGATACCCACTAAATGCTCCGTTACCAAACACCGCAAGTGTATTAACTCCGAGTCCCCCACTTTTTATTTGATCTACTGTACCAACATTAATAGGTGCTTCTACATTATTGTTTGGTGGTGTCAAAGTAGGCCCTGTCCATGATGCGAATGCGTAGGTTACACCTAAAGTTATAGCGAGTGCAATTGTTGCTACTTTAATGCTTTCTTTAATATTACTGATAAGTGGCTCCATAGAGTTTTTTACTTTAATAACAACCAATCTCCTGTATTGAAGCGGTACATGTTCTTTGAGTAGTAAGAGTACAAGAAGTCCCTGAATCATCACCACCCCATGATTGGTAGTTACTGTCTCTATATCCACACGTTTCTCGTGTATTGTCTGAAAATACATGTGAAGAAGTTGTACAAGACGTCGGGGAGCACAACCTAGATAGGTTTGACGTCCCAGTACATGATGTTGTCTGCGTTGTGGTCCAATCTAGGTACTTTGTCCAACCTGCCGCACAAGAACTACTTATAAATTTACATACATAGTCTCCACCACCAATATCAATTGGAACTCCTCCTGCGTTTGTACAATCTGCTCCTGTATTTGAACCTGTTGTAAGGGATCCTGTATAGCTACCATCACCTCCTGTACCACCCAAAGTGGACCATGAAGAGCCGTTGCAATACTGCATTCCAGTACCAGAGACATATTTTAGAGCACCCTCTACACCCGAGCTACATGATGAAGTTGTAGTTCCAACCTGTATATATCCAGATACTCCAACGTTTCCATACACCGCAAGTGTATCAACTCCAAGACCACCACTCTTTATTTGATCTACTGTACCAACATTAATAGGTGCTTCTACATTATTATTTGGTGGTGTTGCTACTGGTCCAGTCCACGATGCAAATGCGTAAGTTACGCCGAGAGTAATAGCGAGTGCAATTGTTGCTACTTTAATGCTTTCTTTCAGGCTTGTTTTTATGTTGTTGAGTAATTGGTTCATGAATGGTTTATCATATGTAAAAAATTAAAACTCTTGGAATATTGGCGATAGAGATACCGTCACACTTTGTGGTGTTGTTGCATGATCTTCAACATCCAAACATGAAAGTGTATATATCACTTGCTCAAAGATGTCACTTGTGTTTTGTGACCCAGAAATTCCTGACCAAGAATCTCCATTAGTTCCTGTAACTGAGCAACTGTTAACACCAGTAGCACTCCACGTTATCACTACTGAATTCCCTGACTGAACAAATGGTGCACTAACTGAAATATCCATTACTACAAATTCTGCACTGGACTCATTGTCATCTCCCAGACCAGAGCAACCTAAATCAGCTAAATCTATATCTCCATCGAGATCATTATCTACTCCATCAGCGCATTCTGTATTCCACACCTGTACCTCTTTTACATCATCTACCGAATCAAAACTATTACTACAGGTAAGTGTATAGGTTGTAGTCGAATCCGGAGTAAGAACCACGTTCCCTGACGTCGCACCTCCAGTAGAGAAGTTTGTACCAGAACAGTCTGTTGCTAGGGTGCTTGTCCATGTAAGAGTTACTGAACCTCCATTAGATATATTTGAACTAGAAACTGACAATGACGCTATAAGAGCACTTTTTACTACCCCGCCATACTGAGGATTAAAATCTACCCAACCAATAATTGCAGACCCCCATGCATAGCCACTGAATTCACCACTATTAGAATCATAGGTTACTCCGTAATCACTCCCGTCTAGACTAATCCATCCATCCCACCCTCCAGATTCAGAATCTGACGAAGAAAGTGCTTTAGCCCAGCCAGAAAGAGTACTTCCTGAAAGATTTGCTGTACACGTACCACCACCAGGGCATCCTATGAGGTCGCTTTCATTAAAACTTATCCAACCGATATTTGATGACCACGCATAACCAAATAAATCTCCATCAGCTTCGTTAACTCCGACTCCGTAATTTGACGTCCCGCAAAAGCCTGCATCGGTGCAATTGAAACTAATCCACCCCACTGTATCGCTCCACGCGTATCCAGATACATTATGAGACACTTCCGCACTTACTTCTTTATTACGTAAGCCAGAGTCAATCGCAAAAAAGGCAACTAACACAATTATAGCCATTAGAAAAAGTGTTACTCTGCTTTTATTTTGTCTTGTTTTACTAACTAATATGTTGTGTGTTTGCATATAATTGTTGCTTTTAGAGTTATCGGCTTAAATTTTTTAAAATATTAACTTTTTCGAAATCTCTTAATTGACTCGTATTTTCAGATTGTTTGGCTAGTTGGTCCAATTCTTTATGTTTTTCTTCTGAAGACACGTTGGTTTGAATAGAATCACTGCTTAAAGATTTTAAAATATCCTCTTTTTGCTGATAGGTAAAATTAATATATTGAGTGTCCGACTGCCCATCTAAGCTCGGGCCTATTAATTTAAAATATAAAGATGATGTCCCTGCTATGATAAAAATTGATATAACCGCAAGCGCAGAAATCTTGAGATATGTGGACTTATCTTTTATTAATTTTAGATATTTATTATAAAGCGCGCCATGAGGTGACCCAGAAAGACTTTCCACTTGCGCATCTGTACTTTCTTCAAATTGATTTGTTGCTTTATCTTCTTCCATAGTATGAGCATTGTTACTCTATATTCTATCAAATGAATTACAGCGCAACCACTACTATTACTGGAAAACTATATTTTAAATGATGTCTTTAATTGCATTAAAATATTTAGAAAATCATAAATACTCATAATACTATTAGTTTACAAAAGTATTGACATTATATCCATAATGTAATACAATACCCGCATCAAATAGCTACTAGATAGATGACTATGTCGAGTTTAATCTTTTAGAGTGATTTTGAGATTTATTCGATTTAGTTTTTACAGCAATGCAAAAAGGAACTATTGCACGTCTTATGGATAAGGGCTACGGCTTTATCAAGACAGAAGACAGCGACAAGGATCTTTTCTTTCATGCTAACGAATTCCAAGGTGGAGATTTTGAATCTCTAAACGAAGGAGATGCAGTGGAATTCGAAGTTACTGAAGGACAAAAAGGCCCTCAAGCAGTAAACGTAAGCCGAGTTTAATCTTTATTGATTAGACGAAGTAACAAAAACCCCTGCTCGTAAGAGCGGGGGTTTTTGTTTTGTATACAAAAAAGACGACGTCGCTTGTTAGGCGACGTCGAAGAGTTTAAAATCCCAAGCCAAATTCTAAGACCAACCGCAGTGTGGATGATCGCAAAGATGAGTCAGTAAAATCCTTTCTGGATTAATTGAAATAAATAAACAGTCGAGTTCTTATACTCGGCCATTTATTTATTTTAAGAAATACAACTACTACACTTGCATCCATAAGGTTTTATATACTCGTCAAAATATTCTCCTCCATAATCATAGGTCAGTTCCTCCCCTTCTTTAATTCTTTTCAATGCATAGATAAAAACCTTTTTACCAGAAACGTCTGCTTCACAGTTTGGTTTACATGAATGATTAATATACCGTGCTAGATTACTTCTAGTTGTTCCGTCTATAGCCCATTTCGAGTTAATATCAAAAAGATACTTCCCTCCTTTTTCATTAGCTTTATCTCTCGAAAGAATTGGCCCAGTATACTCAATAACGAAATCACCATTTTTAAAAGAACGATTAGTAACAATACCAAGACCAGCACCCTTGCGCGCTCGGACCACTGTAAAATCTTTTTTATCGAAAATATTTTTCATCCCGTACAAAATAGGACACGGACTTAAACAATCCTTGTCTCTAGATTAGATTTTCTATTAATTATCGACTTATTTTCCATATATAGTGTTAGTGTCCGTGATTTCCTACGGGATTCATATGAGACGTGAGTATATCATATACTCCACTTAATTAATGCTCTCTCAGAGTTGTTCACAAGTTATGTACATTCTTTCAACAGCTTTTCCTCTGTTTTATCACCAAATGCATATTGACATGTGCATTGAAAGTACAATACTTAATAGTACGTTAACTTCTAGTTATGGAGATTCCACTTAATTAAACAATAAGGGAATCTTAGAGCCTCACCACAGAGTGCGGACACACTCCCACATTAAATAAAACGGATCTATCTCCAACCAAGGAGCTGAACGGGCAATAAAAAGGAACATCTCAGTCTTCGGGCTTGGGTGTTCCTTTTTATTTCTAAATACACAGTACGACACTACTTACCTTGGATTATATAGCAGTTTTATGAGAAAATAGTATGTAATGTTACCAAACAACGAACTTAGCACTTTCCTGCCTTTAAACTCTGATGCACTATGGTATGTATTTATTGGCGCTATATTAATCTTTTTCTTTTATAGTATATTTTTAATCTACCATTGGTTTAGATATGGTATGAACTTCCTTATGTCAGTACTCGCAACAATTATATATTCTGGTGTTAGTGGAATTATTTTAATACTTATGATTATGTCATTTGTATCTTTAATTTCTTAACTTATTTAAAATAATATTATTTATTAATATGCTTCATTTACAAGAAGGAGAACGTATAGATATAAAAGCTCGAAAACACTGGTTCTTATTATTTCGTGAATCATTCGGGATATTTATTGTATTTCTTATTCCATTTATCGGCTGGAAGTTTTTAACAAATCAAGCGGGCTTTTCGTTACCATCAATAAACCCTTCCTTACTTTTATTCCTCTCAAGCACGTGGGTGCTACTTTTGTGGGTAAAAATCTTTAGTATCTGGACTGATTACTACCTTGATATTTGGATAGTGACTGATAGACGTATAGTTAACATTGACCAAAGGGGTCTCTTTAATCGAGAGGTATCGACTCTTCGTATGGAGCGAATACAAGACGTCACTCTAGAAGTATATGGTATTGTCGCGACTGTTCTTAATTTTGGAAATGTGCTCGTGCAAACTGCAGGAGAGAGTGAGGAGTTTCTTATAAAAGGTATAGCAAACCCCGAGCATGTAAAAAGAAAGATTCTTCAACATATTGATGCTAAAACGAATACTTCACATACTTCTAGATTTTAAGTATTATTTCGGCTACAATTGAGCGACTATGAATAAATTAAGTACAGACCCATATAAAGGAGTACGTGACTTCTATCCTAAGGATATGTATATAGAACGCTTTATCTTCGACACAATGAGTCGTGTTGTTGAGAGTTTTGGGTATGCAGAATACAGCGCTTCAATACTTGAGCCATCTGAACTTTATCGAAGTAAAACCAGTGACGAAATAGTAAATGAGCAAACGTACACATTTATAGACCGCGGGGACAGAGAAGTTACTCTTCGCCCTGAAATGACACCAACACTTGCTCGTATGGTCGCAGGAAAGCGTCATGATCTCAACTTCCCTCTTCGTTGGTATTCAATACCTAATGTATTTAGATACGAACGACCACAACGTGGCCGTGTACGAGAACACTGGCAACTTAACGCTGACTTATTTGGAGTTTCTGGAATAGAAGCAGAAATTGAGATAATTTCACTTGCTCACTCTATTATGAAAGCATTTGGAGCAGAAGAAGATGATTTTGAAATACGTATAAGTGACAGAAACATACTTAACACAATATTTGAAGAACTTGCCATTTCAGAGAAACTGCAAGCACAAACTATGCGCCTGTTAGACAAGAGAGATAAAATTGATGACTTTGACTCGAAACTTGGTGAGTTGTTAGGAGAAAATACACAAGCATTTACACAGAAGCTAGAAAGTGTAAGCAGTAACAAGAACCTAGAACTTATAACAACTCAATTAAAGAACCTTGGTATTACTAATACAGTAGTAGACACGTCAATAATTCGAGGCTTTGACTACTACACAGGCGTAGTATTTGAAGTATTCGATACATCATCTGAAAACAATCGGTCACTGTTTGGTGGAGGTCGCTACGACAATCTACTTGAGCTATTTGGTGGTGAATCAATTCCTGCTGTTGGCTTTGGTATGGGGGATGTCACTATTACCGACTTCCTTAAGACACACAACCTACTTCCAGAATACACCCCTCGAACAGAGCTCTATCTTTGTACACTATCTTCTGAAGCAAATGCTTATGCCCAAGCTTTAGCAAAAGAACTTCGAGAACAAGATATCAATGTCGAAGTATCCCTTTCAACTAAAAAAGTTGGTGATCAAATAAAGAGTGCTGATAAGAAAAATATACCTTTTGTAATATGTATTGGTGAAGACGAAATAAAGAATGAACCTTTTACCATAAAACACCTAGAGAGTGGCGAAGAAAAAACACTTGAGAAAAGTGCTATTGCAGACTATATATTTTCTAAAATCTAAATATTAAAGGAAATGAATCCTGTACGAAATCACGGATACAAATATAATATATGGAAAATAAGTCGATAATTAACAAAAAATCTAATCTAGAGACAAGGATTGTTTAAGTCCGTGTCCTATTTCGTTCGGGATGAAGAAAATAGTTTTTGATATTGAAACAAGAAACACATTTGAAGATGTTGGGAAAGCAGACCCAGCGCTTTTAGATATCTCGATAGTTTGCATATATGACTACGATACTAATTCATATCATTCATACCTACAAGAAGAACTACCACAACTCTGGCCCATTTTAGAAAAAACAGACATGTTGATTGGATACAACTCAGACCATTTTGATATTCCGCTTCTTAATAAGTACTATCACGGCGATTTAACACAAATTAAAAGTCTTGACTTACTTAAAGAAATAAAAGAGTCGTTTGGCAGACGACTTCGTCTTGATTCAGTTGCAGAGGGCACTCTAGGAGAAAAGAAGAGCGGACACGGGCTTGATGCAGTAAGGTGGTGGAATACTGGCGAGATTGATAAAATACGAAAGTATTGTCTTGACGATGTAAGAATCACGAAAGAGGTGTATGATTTCGCTCTTAAAAATGGAAAAGTTCACTATATGGATTTATCAGAAAAAAAAGAAATAAAACTCGACACCTCCAACTGGGAGAAAAAAAAAGAAGACGGTAGCTCTATGACGCATTCCCTTCCGTTTTAATATAAAGGTCTACACAATGAACATAAATATAAGAAGGGCAAATATTATTCTATAGACTATAAAAATATTAAGCGTGTGATTGCGTAAGTACCTCACCATAAAGTGCATAGCGAGTATTCCTACTGTAAATGCCGTCGCTGTGCTAAGTATTAAAGGTAGACCTAACTCTACCAATCCCCCGCTTCCGTAAAGCTCGATAAATTTCTTCATCCCAGAACCAAAAATGATTGGGAAACCAAGCATAAAACCAAACCGTGTTGCACGCTCTCGAGAAAGCCCAAGCAATAACCCACCGGCGATGGTCATACCAGAGCGAGACATGCCTGGAATAAGTGCTAGTGCTTGAAACATTCCTATCCAAAAACCACGTTTAATATTAAGTTCTTGCTTTTGTTTTGCAAGCTTTTCTGCTACCCAAAACAGTGCTGCGCCAAGGAGCAGTGTCCACGCTACTAACTCTGCGTTCCTGAAAGAAGTTTCCATAATATCTTCAAGCAACAAACCTAAAATCACAGCTGGAATTGTACCAACAACCAATGCTCCAATAAGAATCTTTTCTTCTGAAGGTATTATATGTCCCCTAACCCAATTAAATGATGTAACTGCCATACCCCAAAAGTCTCTCCAGAAGTAAAGCAATATAGCGAGAGATGTGGCAAGCTGTAGCATTGCATCAATAGAGAGACTGTGGTTTGTCGCAATACCAAGTATCTCTCTTGCTACAACAAGGTGCCCAGATGAAGAAATCGGTATAAATTCTGTGAGTCCCTGTACTGCGCCTAATATGAATGCTGAAATGATATCCATCCTATATATGATACACTAGACTTACGCTAATTAACTATAATTTATAAACATGGAAGAAAACAATAACGAACAACAATATCAAGTAGAATTGGTAAACAATAATAAGAAATACACTATTCCTGTAGCTATTATTATTGCTGGTGTCCTTGTGGCAGGTGCTTTATATTTTAGCAACAAACCAGACGATATTAAGATAGACACTAAATCCGATCCTGTAACTCAGGTTGGTGTTCCAGAGGTTTCAGGCAGTGACCATATTCTAGGAAACCCAAATGCACAAGTTATTATTGTTGAGTATTCTGATCTTGAGTGTCCGTTCTGTAAGAACTTCCACAGCACCATGCATAAAATTATTGATGAGTATGGAGCAAGTGGAAAAGTTGCATGGGTATACAGACACTTTCCTATTACTCAACTCCACTCAAAAGCTGCTAAAGAAGCCGAGGCTTCAGAGTGTGCAGCAGAACTTGGTGGCAATCAAGGGTTTTGGGATTATATAGATAGGTTGTTTGAAATCACACCGTCAAATAATGGACTTGATTTGAATCTACTCTCTGTGATAGCAGAAGATGTTGACATTGACCCTGTTGCACTACAAGCTTGTGTTGATAGTGGTAAGTATACAGACAAGATTCAAGCTCAATTTGACGAAGTTATTGCATCAGGAGCACGAGGTACACCGTATAATGTTATATTTGTAAATGGAGAACAAGCACCAATTGAGGGAGCTCAGCCAATAGAAGCAATGCGCCGAGTTATCGAAACACTTCTTAATGATTCTAACAGCGAGAGTGTGCCAGTAGTACCAACTTTTTAAGTTTTCAAAACATCAAAATACGGCTTACTAGAGCTGAATTAAATAGCCAGAGCACTCTGGCTATTTAATTTTAAGTTAGTTTACAAATTGGTGGACATCTGATTTTTCTCAAGAAATCATGTCCATAGACCAATGTCCACCTATTTGTAATTTTTGGTTTTATTGTCAGTTTTCTTCTACGAGACCGAGGCGATAGATGTCGAAAGAGTTTTCCCCTTCAAACATATCTAAAGGGTTTGGTAAATATACTCTGTTGCGTGTAATCTCTTTAGTTGCATCATTAATAAGTTTATGGAAAATAATAAACTCATCTTTGCACTCATCGAAATTTATAATATGTTTACGCATCTGAGAAGAAGCATCTTTATTCTTTGATCGTTTGCATTCTTGAATAATAAACCTTTTAACAGGCTTGTTATATAAAGCGCTAACTGTGTAGTAATTAAATATTGCCTGCATTATGTACATAGTTTTATTAACAGCGTCTTTACTAAAAGAAGCTACAAATTTATGATCAACGATATCAACTGCGTCTTTATCTATCTTCGACTCTACAACTAAATCAGAAATCGCTTTTAGTGGAAGTTCTATACCGTCTACTTCTGCAAGCCCTACAGCTTCTACACCAAGTACTTTGTATTTTGGAGCGCGCTTAAGATAGTAGCCGATGGACTTTAGATATTCTTGTTCCATACTTTTGCGTTTCTTTTTCTGAGCTGTTTTGGTTTTCGCTGTACCGAAATTAATTTCAAAATCTGCTACATTTTTAAGAGCTTCAAGGCCCCGTTTTGTTGACTCTTCTTTTGATACTCCTTTATAGAAATGTTCAAGTGCAGTATGACATGCTCTGCCTATAAAAGAAGCTGGTCCTGATGGCATATCCCGCACATTTTCTACATAACGCTTGTACCAAGACAAAGGGTTGTTCATAAGTGACATTAAAGATGAATAGCTCCAATGCTCAATTGGTGGTTTTTTAGACCGTTTGGAGCTAGTTTTAGGTGTTTTCTGCTTCTTCATAAGAGTTATTATACCTGCACTACAACATTTGGATGCTTGACATCTATTAAGGTATACGATATAAACTAAGGTAATGGTAAGCAACCATACACAAATGAATATGAAAAATAACTGTCGCTTTGATGCGGGGCTTATTTCTCCTGTATACGCAAAAGCGCTTGTATTCAGCCGTGGTATGTTTGTATTTTCTTAAATATATAAAGAAACTCCTTCACAGAAAAACCTCGGCTGAACAGAAGCCGAGGTTTTTGTTTAGTATTTGTTCTTTAACATAGGAGATGAAAATGAATATTAAATTCCTAAAGGGTAAAAAAGTGTATTTACGCCCATTACTTAAAAGAGACGTTATTCTTCTTTTAAAATGGATAAACGATCCTGATATCTACGAGTATCTCATGTCCTGCCATCCAGCAATGGAGGAGGATGAGGAGAAATGGATAGATGACTTACATAAAAATAAAGGCAAAGATGTTGTGCTTATGATATGTCTAGTTAATGAAAATAAGCCGATAGGCACAATGGGGCTTCATGGAATTAATCACATGAATGGAACTGCAACAACTGGAGCTCTTATTGGAGTAAAAGACTGTTGGGGTAAGGGTTACGGAACCGAAGCTAAGATGCTTTTACTCAACTATGCTTTTAATACCCTCAATCTACGTAAAGTATGTTCTTCTGTACTTGCATTCAATAAACGCTCTTACGGGTATAGTAAAAAGTGTGGATATATAGAGGAAGGAACTCTAAAAAAACACAACTTCGCCAACGGTAGATATGTTGACGAAATTCTATTGGCAGTCTTTAAGAAAGACTTTATGCCACTTTGGAGGAAGTTTAAAAAAGAACATCTCTTCTAAACTCAACACCCCACACACACGCTACGTGTGTGTGGGGTGTTTTCTTATAAGTTGAAACTTAAATGTGGGTTGTTTAGTAATTCTTCAGCTGGCTTGCTCTCTCGTGGGAGCGGATTTTCTCTAGGGCTTTTGCTTCAATCTGACGTATTCGCTCACGAGTAACTCCAAATTCCTTCCCTACTTCTTCAAGTGTGTTGTATATACCATCCTCTAGACCATGACGCATTTCAAGAATCTTTCGCTCTTTTGGCGACAGTTCGTTTAAAATATCTCTGACTTGATCAGCTAAGATGCGCTGTGCTGACTCTTGATCTGGTGAAAGAATCTTATCGTCTGCAATAAAGTCTGCAAGTGTAGACTTGTCATCCCCCTCGTCCCCTACTGGAGTCTCTAGTGAAACGGTATCTTGATTAATTTTTTCTATATTGTGAATCTTTTCTACATCAAGCCCCATCTCAGTTGCTACTTCTTCTGGAAGTGGATCTCGTCCAAGATCTTGACTTAGTTGACGTACTTTTTGTTTGTATTTTGCGATTGTCTCAACCATGTGAACTGGAATACGTATTGTTCTTGATTGGTCTGCAAGTGCACGTGTAATAGCCTGTCTAATCCACCACGTTGCGTATGTTGAGAACTTATACCCTTTTGTATGGTCAAACTTGTCTACTGCCTTAAATAAGCCTATATTACCCTCTTGAATAAGGTCTAGTAGTGTGAGATCGAGACTTCGTCCTACATATTTTTTAGCAATAGACACCACTAGACGTAAGTTGGCTCGTGCAAGTAAGTTAACAGCTTCTACATCTCCATCAAGGATACGTTTAGCTAAGTCTCGCTCACCTTGTGCGTTAAGAAGTTGGTACTGACCTATCTCACGTAGGTACATTTGAATTGAATCGTAAGAAGATTCTGACCGTCGATATAAATTCTTCTTCCCAAGGAGATCTTCTTCTGTTTCATTACCACCAAGAAACCCTCCACTCTCAAGTACGTCAATACTAGCTGTGCTGAATCTCTCATACATCTCTTCAAGGAAAAACACATCTTCTTCTATTTTAGGGAACTCTTTAAGGATTTCGTCATATGTTACATATCCACGCTCTCGCCCCTTAGCAAGCAACTTCGCTGCTTTAGCTTCCATAGACTTCTGGCTTTTTCTTTTCTTTACTACTTTCTTGGGAGCTTTTTTTGAGGGCTTTTTACCAACTTTCTTCTTTACTATCTTCTTTTTGACAACCTTCTTAGGTTTTTTCTTTGCTACCTTTTTAGGTGCTTTTTTCTTCACCTTTTTTACAACCTTTTTAGGTGCTTTCTTAACTGTCTTCTTTATTTTCTTTTTTACAGTCTTTTTTACAACCTTTTTCTTTGTTACTTTATTTTTTGTAGTCATACTATGTTATGTATATTTACTTTTAAAATTACTTGCCAACGAATGCTTTTAACTTATCCGCTATCTCTTTGCTTTTCTCAAGTAGTTTTGAAGATGTGGCAGTATCTCCAACACTCTCTGCTTTTCTTAACCCTGCTATCGTTTCTTCAAGCTCTCTCTTTGTCAACCGGTAGGTAAGATGGTGAAGTAACTCATCTACATCTTCCTTTAACTGTTGATCTTTCTCGTAGAGCAATTCGATTTTAAAAATATCCTGTTGCTTTTTACTTTCTGATATATCTAGCAACTCTTTTATGTGGTCTTTTCCTACTACTGCTTCAAATGAATTCCTTACTGCTTCTGTGTCTATTGCTGGACTTTCAAGTGAATCTTGCCATAAAATTATTTGTGCCAATTTCTCCTCTGTCGAACTTCTTTGTAAAATGCCACCGTCTGACTTGACTTCGACTTCTGTACTTACTTTAGTATCTTGTTTCTCTATATTGCTTGTTATTCGTTCAACCTCTGATCGAATTACGTCTTCCGAAACTCCGGTCTCTCTCGCCACAAGCTGTATAAAATGGTTCTGGTCTATAGTGTTCTTAATTTGTGTAACAAATGGCAACACTATCTCCTGAACTTTTAGCTTAAACTTACGATCGTCATACCCTAAGCTACGAAGATGTGTGATGTAAAACTCTACAATATGCACTGAATCTTTAATTGCCTTTTTCCATTTATCTTTATCTTCTTTTATTAAATCGGCTGGGTCTACTCCGTCAGGCAAATGAGCGACCTTAACATCCATACCCATAGAAAGTGCCAATGCTGCGCCCTTACCAGCAGACGCTAATCCAGCTCTGTCTGGATCAAAAGCCATTACGATATTCTCCGAAAGTCTGTTGAGGAGTGTTAACTGGTTGCGAGTTAGTGCTGTGCCAGATACTCCTACTGTATTTACATACCCTGCCTGATGAGACATAACCACGTCCATCTGTCCTTCTACAAGCACAGAGAAATCAAACTTCTTTATACCACCTTTCGCGATATCATATCCGTAAAGAATTTTTGATTTATTATAAAGGGCTGTTTCTGGACTGTTGATATATTTACCAGTCTTGCCCTCATCAAGAGACGGCAGTATTCTTCCTGAAAAAGCTATGGCTCTTCCAGCACTATCGTGTATTGGAAACATTACCCTGCCCCGAAATGTATCGTAATGCCTCGAATTCTCCTTCCCGTTATCATTCTGTGCTTTCTTTATAAGCCCTGCATCGAGTAAGTCACCTTCTGTATAACCTTCTTTCTTTAAATACTCGTACAAACTCCTCCACTCATCTTTAGCAAAACCTACATCAAAACGGTCGATTGACTCTTGTGTAATACCTCTGTCTTCAAGATACTTAATTACTTCATCATGTTGCTTGATAAAGAGTTGATACACATTTTTTGATTTCTCAAGTGCATCATACAACCTAGTCCTTTTATCTCTAACTTCTTTGCTCTCATGGACAAGTTCCACTCCAGCTTTTTCTGCAAGTATCTTAAGTGCTCCAGCAAAATCAAGCCCCTCCATTTTCTCCACAAACGTGAAGATATCGCCACCTTGGTTTGTAGAAAAACAATAGAACATGTTTCTATCTGGAGAAACATAAAATGAAGGAGTTTTCTCATTACTAAACGGTGAAAGCCCTCTGTAATTCTTGCCAGCTTTGGTAAGTTTTACATACTGAGAAACTACTTCTTCAATACTTAATCTTTCTTTGATTTGCTCTACTGGTGAAGACATACGATAAAATATTTGTTTTACTAGCTTAATCCTAGAAACTTATATACCTATACTACAACAGTGCACTAAACGAAACTTATATGAACTACACTTCTTTATTGTCTTCTTTGTTGCCATCAAGTTCTTTCTGTAGAGATTCAATCATCAGAGCTTTTGGACTATCTTTAAATCCTGTACCTGCTGGAATCAAACGTCCAATAATAACGTTCTCTTTAAGGCCCTTCAACACGTCTGTACTGCCTCTAACTGCTGCGTTTATAAGGATTCTTGTAGTGTTTTGGAATGAAGATGCTGACAAGAAACTCTTTCGAGTCAAAGAAACTTCTGTGATGCCAAGAACTAGAGAGTCAGCTACTGGCGCTGTCTTACCTTCTTCTTTAAGTTTTTTGCTTTCTACTATAAGCTCGGACTCTTCGATAACATCTCCAACTGCAAACTTAGAATCTTCTTCTGCTGTAATTTTACGACGAGAGAACATTTGTTTTACGATTATCTCAATATGCTTTCGTGAAATTGTTACTCCCTGAAGCTCATATATCTTAGTCGCTTCAGTAATAATATATTTCTGGGCAACTTCTTTACCTGCATACGCAAATAGACTTGTTATGTCTACGGAACCATCTGTTACAATCTGTCCCATTTCAACATGGTCACCAACTTTTACATTTAATGTTCGAAGGAAGTGTACGGGATATTCTATGTCTTTCTTTTTAACTTTCTTACCTTCTTCGTCTGGGAGTAATATAAGTACACGTCCTTTTTCTTCTTCGTTAATCTCTGATATGGTACCTGAGATATGCATAACAATAGCAGCACTCTTTGGTATTCGTTTTTCAAAAACTTCTTCAACACGAGGAAGTCCATGAGTAATGTCTCCACCAGCTGAAGCTGTACCTCCAGCATGGAATGTACGCATAGTAAGCTGTGTTCCTGGCTCTCCAATAGCTTGAGCTGCGATTGTTCCAACCGCTTCTCCAATATCTATTAACTCGCCTTTTGACATATCAATTCCGTAACATGTCTGGCAGATTCCATGGGTTGATTTACATGTCATAGGAGATCGTACAAATACTTCTTCTGCTCCTGATTCTTCTATCTCTTGAGCTTCTTTTTGTTGTATCATATCTCCCTTCTTGTACAAAACTTTACCTTTAGGGTCAGTTGCATCTTCGGCTAAGTATCGTCCTGATATATCTTTTGCTACTGAAATCTGGATTCCTGAAGCACTTTCTCTTGTAATACGCACATTGTCTTTTGTTTTACAGTTCTTCTCTGTAATAATTGCGTCTTGTGCAACATCAAACAAGCGACGTGTAAGGTACCCCGCTTTCGCAGTCTGAAGAGCTGTATCAGTCATACCCTTTCTTGAACCGTGAGTCGTAATAAAATACTCAATAGGAGAAAGTCCCTCTTTCATAGATGCTACAATTGGAAACTCGATAGTCTCTCCTTTTGTATTCTGAATAAGGCCTTTCATACCAGCCATCTGTGACAGCTGGCTTGTAGAACCACGAGCACCTGACACAAGCATATCGCTCACTGACCCATTTGGATCAAGTGACTTTGTTAAGATTTCTTCAATTTCATTTTTAACTTTAAGCCATAGCTCAACTACCATCCTATGCCGCTCTGTTGCAGACAAAAGACCTTCATTAAATTGATTTAATATTTCTTCTGTCTTTTTTCTTGCTTCTTTAATTATTGCTTCTTTTTCTTTTGGAACATTAAGGTCATACAGACTCCAAGTGATTCCAGAGTGTGTTGCGTATTTAAATCCAAACTCTTTGATTTTGTCGATAATCTCAGGTAGTTCATTGAGTCCATATTTTTTAATCAAATTATCAACGAGTTTTGACATCTTTCTGTTTGTCATCTCATCGTTAATAAAAGGATAGTCACCTGGGAGTACACTATTAAAGAGTAGTCTTCCTACTGTTGTTTCAAATATTTCTCCGTTAAACTTCTCGTATTTAACACTATCTGTTGGCATAACATTAACGCGTGCACGGAACCCTACTTCGTTGAAGTCGTATGTGGTGATAGCACTGTTTGGTGTTTGAAAATATTTACCCTCTCCTTTTTCTCCGTCAACCATTTTAGTCATCCAGTAACATCCTAGAATAATATCTTGTCTTGGACTTGTTACTACTTCACCACTTCCTGGCTTTAGAATGTTTCGGTTTGCAGACATAATCTCTTTAGCCTCAAGCTGTGCTTCCTCTGAAAGAGGCACGTGTACTGCCATCTGGTCACCATCAAAGTCAGCGTTAAATGCTGAACATACAAGTGGGTGTATCTGTATAGCGTTTCCTTCTATAAGTACTGGACGAAAAGCTTGAATACCTTGCCTGTGGAGTGTTGGTGCTCGGTTAAGCAGAACATGCTTACCTTTAATAACCTCTTCAAGAATTGCCCATACCTCAGGGATACCATCATCAATTAATCGCCCTGCACCACGAATATTGTATGCTAACTCTTTACTTAGGAGTTTAGAAATAACAAATGGTCGGAACAACTCAAGAGCCATGTGTTTTGGAAGTCCACATTCATCAAGTTTAAGGTTAGATCCTACAACAATTACAGAACGTCCAGAATAGTCTACTCGCTTACCAAGCAGGTTTCCACGGAAGTAGCCCTGTTTTCCTTTAAGGTAATCTGACAAGGATTTAAGTGGTCGTCGTTGAGACTGACTCATTGCAGAAAATGCTGTGTTGCCATGTCTTATTGAGTTATCAAGAAGGGCGTCAACAGCTTCTTGCAGAATACGCTTTTCGTTACGTAAAATTACGTCAGGTGCATTGATAACAATAAGCTTCTTCAGTCGATTGTTTCTGTTAATCACACGTCGATAAAGGTCATTCACGTCACTTGATGCATGTCGGCCACCCTCAAGCGCAACCATCGGCCGAAGCATTGGTGGAGTAACTGGAATGCGCACCAAAAACATCCACTCTGGTCGAACATTTGCACTAACCATTGAGTTAATGAGTGACAAACGCTTGTTTAGCTTGACGCTTTCTACTGCTCCGGCTTTCTCCCGCCTTTCTTCGAGCTCTTTTGAAAGCTTACTTAAGTCTAAGTTTTTAAATATATTATGAATAGCTTCTGCACCAATTTCGGCTTCAAAAAGTCCACCGAATTTAACAGAGAATGTATGATATGAGACCTCATCAAGAACACTTCCCTCTTTAACAGAGTCGATTTCCTTCTTGATTTTAGTGAACATCTCTTTAAGTTTTGTTTTTGTTTTAGCATCTGTCGCTGCTTTTACTTTCGTTTTGTATTCTGTCTCTAGTTCTTTAAAGAATCTAGCTTTTTCGTCTTCACTTACTTTTGTAATTATGTACCCTGCAAAGTAGACTACTTTTTCAACATCACTTGCTGAAAGGCCTAAAATAAGAGCAATACGTGACGGAATACCTCGCAAAAACCATATATGAGATACTGGTGTGGCAAGCTCAATATGACCCATTCTCTCACGCCTTACAATAGAGCGAGTTACTTCTACTCCGCATTTTTCACAAACAATCCCTTTAAATCTAATACCCCTATATTTTCCACAGTAGCACTCGAAATCTTTTTCTGGGCCGAATATTTTCTCGTCAAATAACCCATTCTTTTCTGCCCTTTGTGTTCGATAATTAATAGTTTCTGGTTTTGTTATTTCTCCAAATGACCAGTCTAAAATACGTTCTGGGCTTGCCAGTTTAATAGCTATCGAATCAAAATTATGTACATTATGTGTGTCTTTTTTTATCATAGTTATTCAGCTACTTAATTAGTCTGATCATTATCATTTTTAAGTTCGATATCTAGAGAAAGTCCTCGTAGATGCTTGAGCAGAACATTGAATGCTGCTGGTGTATGAGGGTGTCTAATACGCTCCCCTTTAACTATTGCATCGAACGCAGCAGAACGCCCTACTATATCGTCTGATTTAATAGTGAGTACTTCACGAAGCGTGTACGCTGCTCCGTATCCGAGAAGTGCCCACACTTCCATCTCCCCGAATCGCTGCCCTCCAGCTTGAGCCTTTCCTCCAAGTGGTTGTTGTGTAATAAGTGAGTATGGACCAATCGAACGCATGTGGATTTTGTCCTCAACCATGTGATGTAATTTAAGGATATACATATATCCAACTGCAATATCTTGCTTGAATTCTTCACCTGTTCGTCCATCTTTTAGCTTAATCTTACCTGTCCCGCTGAAGCCTGCTTTTATAAGTTCTTGCTGGATTTCTTCTCCCGTCGCTCCGGCAAATGGTGGCACAACTGCTTGATACTTCAAGGTATGCGCAGCGAGACCAAGGTGAAGCTCAAGAATTTGCCCCAAGTTCATACGAGAAGGAACTCCAAGTGGTGTCAAAATAATATCTACTGAATTTCCATCCTCCCCATACGGCATATCTTCTTCTGGAAGAATCCTCGAAATAACTCCCTTGTTTCCGTGACGTCCAGCCATTTTGTCACCAACTGAAATAGCCCTGAGTTGCGCAACTTCAATATAAATTTTCTTAATGATTCCTGAGTCAAGATTGTCACCGTTTTCTCGTGAAAAAATCTTCACACCTACAACGCGCCCTTGTTTACCTCCTCCAACACGAAGCGATGTGTCTTTTACATCTTTTGCCTTCTCACCAAAAATAGATCGCAAAAGTCTCTCTTCTGGAGTGAGTTGTGTCTCTCCCTTTGGAGTAACTTTGCCAACTAAAATATCTCCGGAACGTACTTCTGCACCAATTCGTACTATTCCCTCTTCATCAAGGTTTCGTAATTTAACGTCACCAATGTTTGGAATATCGTGCGTTGTTACTTCTGGTCCAAGCTTTGTGTCTCGAACACTAACGCTAAACTCTTCGACGTGGATACTTGTGAATCTACTATCTTTTACTAATCTTTCAGAGATGATAATAGCGTCCTCATAGTTAGCTCCGGACCAAGACATAAACGCAACTTTGATATTTTGTCCAAGAGCTACTTGTCCATTATCACTTGATGAATTGTCAGCAAGCAGTTGTCCTTTTTTAACTTTTTGTCCCATTGATACAACTGGTCGATGATGGAAAGCAGAGAAATCGTTCGTTCGTAAGTAGCTAATAAGTGGGTACTCTCTTTCTTCTTTTGCACCTTTTACTGTGACTTTACGTGCGTCAACATATGTAACTTCACCTGCTTCAGTAGCATACACAAGTCGCCCTGAGTCACGTGCTACCTGCTCTTCAATACCTGTTGAAACGAGTGGAGCTTCAGGCAAAATACATGGAGTTGCCTGCTTTTGCATGTTTGAACCCATGAGAGCTCTGTTTGCATCATCGTGCTCAAGAAAAGGAATCATGGATGGAGCAATAGAAAATGCTTGGTTTGTTGTTACGTCCATAAACTCAATATCCTCTCGTGGAATAAGTGTTGGCTCTCCCGCAATACGTACTTCTACCATTTTTTCTTTAATTACACCCGTCTTTTCATCAAAAGGTGTTGCGGCATGCGCAATCTTTCTCTTTTCTTCTTCAAGTCCGTTTAAATAAATTATATCGCTAGTCAATTTACCGCCTTTTACCTTTACATATGGTGTCTCAATAATTCCAAATTCGTTAATTCGAGCATGTATAGCAAGGTTAAGAATCAGTCCGATGTTCGGACCTTCTGGAGTGTGAATAGGACAAAGTCGCCCGTAATGAGACGGGTGTACGTCACGAACCTCAAATCCAGCGCGCTCACGAGTTAGCCCACCAGGACCAAGTGCGGATAGACGCCTAAGATGCTCGACTTCTGCAAGAATATTTTGTTGACTCATGAATTGAGATAACTGGTTGGTTGTGAAAAACTCTTTAATAGCAGCTTGAAGTGGTCGTGGGTTAATGAATTGTATTGGAAGTGTCGTTTCTGCTTCAACAGTAGACATTCTGTCTTGGATATTTCTTTTCATTCTACTCATTCCAACACGAATTTTTTGCTGGAGAAGCTCTCCTACATATCGTACTCTACGAAACCCAAGGTGGTCGATGTCATCAGCAGTAGCCCCTGGGATGTTGTTGGACGTGATGATGTTTGAAACAATTCGTACAACATCATCGAGTCCTATAGTTCGTCGCTCTAACTCATGGTCGTCAATACTCATTCCAAATCGTTGGTTAAAATGACGACGTCCAACTTTAGAAAGGTCGTATCTTTCTTCACTGAAGATTGATCCTATATGGTCTCGTGCATTTTTCGCAGTTGCTAGGTCTCCGTCTCGAAGACGTCTGTGTATTTCAATAAATGACTCGTCTACTGTTTCTGCATTATCTTTCTCTAAAGTAGCTTCTAGTACAGCTTTAGCTTTTGGATTATGTTTGAATAAATCGAACATATCTTTGTCAAATGTAGCTCCCATTATTCGTAGAAGTGATGTGACAGGGAATTTTCGCTTTCTGTCAATTTTTACATAAATTGCCCCATCTGACTCGCTCTCTATTTCAACCCATGCTCCTCGAGCTGGTATAATCTTCGCTCCGAAATGTGCTTTTCCTTTTAATTCTTTAGTCCCGAAGAATACACCAAAAGAACGTGCAAGTTGTGGAACAATGACACGCTCAACACCATTAATAATAAACGTACCGTGGTCCGTCATTGTTGGGAAGTCTGCAAGAAAGATTTCTTGTTCTTTTGTACCCCCAATGGTTTTATTTTTAAGTGTAACAACTGCACGAAGAGGTGACTCGTACGTTAACTTATTTTTCTTTGCAAAATATTCATTATATTTTGGCTGTCCAAACTCTATCTTTGTAAAATCAAGATCAAACTTCTTTTCTGAATAGTCTTTAATTGGAGAAAACTCTTTAAAGATTTCTTTTATTCCTTCTTCTACAAGAAGACGAAATGAGTCGAGTTGCGCTTCAATAAAGTGAGGGTGTTCGACACGAGACTCCTTGTACCTTCCAAACGTCTTCTTTTCAGATATTTGTAGCATAGCGAATTACAATATAATTAAAACAAAAGAGTACAACACAAAGATAAATCTTCAAAAATGAAGATGCCTAGATGATGTAAGATTATTAAATTGGCTTAAACAAAAGTACGTACTAGTTTGCCCTATTTAGCACATAATATACTTAACGTGTATGAAAAGAATGATTTCGGTACTCAATCGTATCGGAAAACGTATTGAGAGATATAGTACATGAATATGTATATACTGTCAAATTTACGATAATAAAGCCTGTGGATATGCTGTGTATAAGAATACAAATTGAGGCTCGAGCGCTATGCACCCGAGCCTCCTTGTTTTAGACCAGGTCTAACCTGTCTGTAAATTGCGTATCCAGGGGTGTGTGATCCCAACCACTTTTCTGTTTGGCCCCCTTCCTTATCTCTGACCACTGAACAATGCGCCACAGTTAATGCCTGAGGCAACTTCTTTTTTGCCATTGGGCCGAACAACTTCTTCCTTGATAATTAGAGCCCTAGATACTGAAGTGTTGAAATCACTCATTTTTTCGGACATTAAGTCCCCCTATTGGTTACTATAGAACAATAAAAGTATCAAAAGCTTATCACTTAAGACACAACCACTATTCATAACACCATCAGAGTTTATTTTGTCAAATTATATTATAAATCTCTTTTCTTCTTCCATTCTTCTATTTTCTTATGATGTCCTGAGAGGAGTACTTTCGGCACACGGTACTTCTTTCCTTTATATTCAAAAAACTCTGGGCGTGTATACACGTCTTTATTGCTCACCCGCTCTTCTTCAAGTGATTCATACTTACCAAGTACTCCAGGTATCTGTCGTGCCATTACATCAATCATAATAGCTGATGGAAGTTCTCCCCCAGTGAGTACATATGGTCCAACTGAAACCTCTTTTGCTTTAAGAATTTTCTTTACTCTCGCGTCAACACCCTCATAATGTCCACAGATAAATACTATGTGCTTATATTTCTTAACATAGGTGCGCGCTAGCGTATTTGTGAACTGCTCACCACTTGGTGAAAAAAATACTACTAAGATGTTTTTCTTTCGCCCAATAGCTTTCTCTGCTGCTTTTATCACAGAGCCCACCTCAAGTACCATGCCTGGACCGCCACCATATGGCTTTTGATCTACTCGTCTGTGTTTGTCTTTAGTGAAATCCCTTGGATTGTAGTATGAGACTTTTATTTTTTTGTCTTTTTGCGCACGTCCTAAAATAGAGCTGTCTATATAGCCTTCGATACTCTCTGGAAATAATGTGATGATGTGAAAGTTAACCATTAGTTAGTTGTCGGTAGTTTATAGTTAAAAAACGAAAGTCGTGGCTTGAAGATACCACGACTTTTGTTTTTTTTCTACTTTTTGGGTTTAATTTTCTACTTAGAGCTTAAGCTCTTCCATTGCTTCGTCTACTGACTTAGTAACATCAGAAACTTCTTGAGTCTCAGAGTGATCTGCGGACACGATTCCTTGAGAGGAATCGACTGATTGCTCACCTTCTTGAGGAGCTCGGTTTCCACCAGTACCTCCTTCTGGTTCGTTTATTTTAAGATTTACACGTGCGTCGTTTTTCATACCAACAACACGAAGTAGTGTTCGAATCGCTTTAGCTGTATTTCCTGAACGTCCAATAATCTTTCCCATATCTTCTGAGCTAACATCGAGTGTTAGAAGTACACCCATCTCATCAACTACCCTATCGACTTTTACATCATCTGGGTTATCGACAAGAGTCTTAACTACGTACTCTAGAAATTCTCTATCTCTTTCCATAATATCTTTCTGTTATTCTGATAAAACAATTCAAACTTCTTAAGAAAGAAGTCTAATATGCTGTGTTTACTATAATGATAAGTTTACTCTGAGTCAAGTGACTAAGCTTCCTTTTCTGATTCCTTTTCTTTAGGAGTTTCTGAAGGAACGCCTTTTTCATTTACTTCTGGTTCTTCTACTAGAATGTCTTCTTTAGTAGGCTCGTCTTTGGTTGAGGCTTCAGAGTCTGTGGTCTCTTGTGCAACGTCCTGGTCTGTGGACATGATGTCTTGCGAGACATCAGACGCGATTCTTTGAGAGGAATCGTCACCTTTTGGAGCTTCTTCTCCCTTAGACTCTTCGGTCTTTGCTTCGTCTGCTGTAGCTCCTGATTCTTGGGTATTGGAGTCTGTGGTTACTTCTTCTTTTCCTTCTTCGACTTCTTTAATAATAGGTGATTTTCTAGGAAGTACATTAATTTTCTTTCCTTCTATAATTCCTTGTCCTACAAGAATATTATGTACTGTGTCAGACACTTGTGCGCCGTTTGAGATATAGTATTTAACACGCTCTCCATCAATAGAGATGTCGTCCATTTTAGGATTGTAGTTTCCGAGGATTTCAAGATGCTTTCCACTTTTAGGTCCTCTTGTATGCTCAGTAACAACAACACGAAATGCTGGGTCATTCTTACGTCCTATGCGCGCTAATCTGATTATTAACATGGGCTCTAATATACTAGAATACACGCTCTGAGTCAATAATATAAAAAGTCGCGACCAGATTGTCGCGACTTATTAAGTTTGGTTTTTACCTACAATTTAAGGAAAGGAGTTCTACTCAGCTGTTAATTTCTCTTTTAAGTACAGCACTTTAAAATAGAACATGCCTACCAAAAAACCAAACAGAGTCATTAGCAAAGCAATTGCCATAACGCCCAGTTTCACCTCTAACCCATACACAACCTCACACAAAACCCAACTCAAAACAATTACTCCAATGCATAAAAAGAGAAGTATGCACTTAGAATTAAATAATTCTGATTGGTAATTTAGATAGTTATCATTAAAGGTATTCATTAATTGGACCCCTAACGAAACTTGAAAGAATTTACCTGTTTGTAATAATACTGTAAATAATGCCTTGAGTCAAGGTTGTGATATTGATACTTTTATTAAAATTTATGGCACAATAGAGGCTTGTGAATAAACAGCAGGAAAATACAATAGAAGGTGTAATAAGCGTGACGTCACGTGGTATTGGATATATTACAGCAGAGGGCTTTGACGAGGACATAGAAATACCACAAGGCTCACTCAATACAGCATTTAACCGCGATACGGTTGAGGTTGTCCTACTGCCTAAACAAAAAGACGTACGTGCTCAAGGAGAGGTCTCTAAAATAGTGTCACGCGCTCGAACAGAGTTCGTAGGAGTGCTTAAGAAAGAAAATGGACTTTGTTACCTTTCTCCAGACGACAGACGAATGTACACAGACATACTCCTACCAACAGTCTCTAAAGAAGTATCTGATGATACTAAAGTGCTTGTGCGCCTTACTAAATGGGACGACCCTCGAAAGGACCCTGAGGGAGAACTTATAAAAGTACTTGGCAAGAAGGGCGACCATGAGACTGAGATGCAGGCTATTGTGCTTGGACATAGTTTTGACTTGGAGTTCCCGCAAGAAGTTGAGGATGCTGCTAAAGTGATTGGAGACAATCGGAAAATTACTGATGATGAAGTTGCAAAACGCCGTGACATGCGAGACACTGTTACATTTACTATTGACCCTGCTGATGCAAAAGATTTTGATGATGCTCTTTCTTTTAAAAAGATTGATGACAATACCATAGAGGTTGGTATTCACATAGCTGACGTTACTCACTATGTACGTCCAGGAGATGCTATAGACGAAGAGGCCCAAAAACGAGGCACCTCTATATACCTCGTAGACAGAACTATCCCCATGCTTCCCGAGGTGATATCAAACGATGTGTGTAGCCTTAACCCAAACGAAGATAAACTAGCCTTCTCTGCAATCTTTGAGCTAGACATGAAAGGTACAGTATTAAAGAAATGGTTTGGAAGAACGGTTATCAACTCTGATAAACGATTTACATACGAAAGTGCCCAAGAGGTACTCGACACAAGTAAAGGAGATTTTGTAGACGAATTAAAGATACTAGAAAAGATTGGTAAAGAGCTTCGTAAAAAACGATTCAGCGAAGGCTCAATAGCATTTGAGACTGATGAAGTTAAATTCGAGCTCGACAAAGCAGGTAAACCAATTGGCATAAAAGTAAAAGAAAGGGTTGAGGCAATGATAATGATTGAGGACTTTATGCTTCTAGCTAATCGCGAAGTAGCTAAGTTTACCTATGTCCTTAGTAAGAAAAATAGTGAGCGAGACTCTATAGCTATATACAGAATCCATGATGTTCCTAATCAAGAAAAAATAGAGGAGCTTTCTGTATTTCTTAAAGCAATTGGTTACGACCTTGAAGTAAAGAATGGAGAAATAAGTTCTAACAATATCAACCACCTGCTTAAGGAAATCAAAGGAAAGCCAGAAGAACGTCTTATCTCAACAGCAACTATTCGCTCACTCGCAAAGGCTATCTATTCAACACAAAATATTGGGCATTTTTCTCTATCGTTTAAATATTACACCCACTTTACTTCACCTATTAGAAGGTACCCAGACATGATGGTGCATAGAATTATGGCGAGCCATTTAAACGGATCAAAGATACCGGAAGAAGAACTGCAACTATATCGACGTCTTGCTATTGCATCATCTGCACGTGAAGCAGAGGCAGTTGGAGCAGAGAGAGACTCTATAAAATACAAGCAAGTGGAATACATGAAGGAACATGTTGGTGAGACATTTGAAGGTGTTATTTCAGGGGTCACAAACTTTGGAATATTTGTTGAAGAGAAAGAAACAAAAGCAGAAGGAATGATTCGCATGCGCGACTTAGCAGACGATTACTACACATTTGAGAAAAGTGAGTATGCTCTTGTAGGAGCAAAAAAGAAGAAAAAATACCAACTTGGTGATACGCTAAAAATAAAACTAGTTGAAGCAGACTTAGATGCAAAGACTATTACGTGGAAACCAGTTTAAAAAGCTAAAAATATGAAGCTAAATGTCACACATTTTTAAAATAACTTACAACTTTTAGGGAAGACAAGAAAAAATAAATGCCCCAGATACCTGGGGCATTTATTAACGACGTAGAACGAGCGAAATACTTAAATTGAAAACTTAAGTATTTTCGAGTGAAGGAGTTAATATAGTTTTTATATTTTGCTTACCGTATGGTTTTGTGATATAAATCTTGTAAATATTTACTTTGAAGGAGAAGTGTAATGTCCGCCAAAAAGCACATATTACTTTGTGATTTCTGACGAGCCTTTTGATCAAAAAACAGTCGACGGTTTTCGGGATGAGAATTGTCGCCACTGTGTTTCAGTTACAACAGAAACGAGTATCGAAGGTGGTTTTATGACATCAACTCTTATTGAAGTTGATGAAAGGCTTGGGCTTGGCAAGAGTCCTGGAATTGTAGCGTCAACAAAATTAAACGAATCATCAGCCATTATTAAAGTTATTGAAGAAATGGTATCGTCCAGACGATATCAACCTGAATGGTGGTGGCAAGATCCAAATCATCACCATCTACTTCACACAGAAAACAGGAACTAGACTAAAGAAAACCCCGCTCGACATAGTCGAGCAGTTCTTTTTTACTTAATAAGTCCTAATTCTCATTTGCACCAGCTACACTAAACTTGAAAGTGTGTGGTATAAGTTCATGTGCGAAGCTTAGCTTCGCACACTGTTCTATTTTGCCACCTGAACTGCTTCCTCTAGTTTGACTGAAAGGAGTTTGGAGATTCCGTCTGAACCCATAGTGACTCCATAAAGCACACCTGCCACTGACATGGTCTCGCGGTTGTGAGTTATGAGTATTAACTGCGTTTGTTTTGATAAATCTTTAACCATGGCACTGTACTTGCGGGAATTTACTTCATCAAGAGCTGCTTCTGTCTCGTCTAATACAAGAAACGGTGGTGGATTCACCTGACTCATTGCAAAGAGAAGTGCGATTGATGTCAGTGCTCGCTCCCCTCCTGAAAGCATCTGAAGTCCTTTTATTTTTTTACGCGGAAGCGAAACATTGATATCAATCCCCGCTTCAGTTTCCACTTCATCTATTTCAACATCTTCATCATCAGAAAGCATTAACGTATCTTCTTTTTTCTGTTTCTTTTTTTGCTCAATCACTGTTAGTGATGCACTACCCCCATCAAACAATACTTCAAAGAAATGTTGTAACTCTTTATTTATTTTTACAATACCCTCCTTAAACTTCAAAGCGAGTTTTTCATCAAGGTCAGCAATAAGAGTCTTCAAAGTTCCTAGTGACGCCTCCAAATCAGCAATCTCGCGCTCAAGAAATTGGTCGCGCTCGTTTACTTCGTTGTATTCTTTCATAACCTCTTCACTTGAACCTCCCCCCATATCCTCAACTCGTATCTTTATCTTTTCTATATCACGCTTTCGTGATTCTTGTTTCTCTCTGTCTTCACTAACAGCATCGTGCTCACTGATTTCATATGACGCATACTGAAGAACCTCACGTCCTGCAAGTACAGCACCTTCTTCCATATCACGTTTAAACTCCGCCTCTAGTTGTGTAAGAACTTCTTCATCGCGCACTAAATCACGCAAGATACCGTCTATCTTGTTCTTTTCTGCTGTAATCTTAAACACGTCTCTCTCTGCATCACGTCCCTCGTCTTTAGCTCCTTCTATTTCCTTTTGAAGTTCTTTATATGTTTCAGAGTATTCTTTTTCTTTATTCTCTACTTCTTTAAACTTGGCATCTAACTTTCTTTTATTCTCTTCAAGTCCATTTAAATCTGTTGTGTCCTCTTCATACTTTTCATACTTTTCAAAAAAAGAACTGGAAAGTGCCTTAACTTTATTTAAAGCGTCTGCAATAAGCGGAGTCTCTGTGAGTGTATTTTCTATATCGTCTGTTAGAGAACGTACGTCTGACATAGGAACTGAGTTGCCAGAAACAACAGTGACGTGTTTTTGTGCAAATGAAATCTGCCCCTCAAGACGTCCAAGCTCTCTAGAAAGCTCATCTCTTTTTTTTCTAACTTCTCTGAGAGACTGTTCTGCTTCAAGAACTTCTCTCCCTTTATTGTCTTCCCCTGACACCCTCTCCAGAACCGTACGTGCATTAAGTAAATCTTTCTCTAACTTTTCTAATTGTACTTTTGGTTCCCTGCGTCTTGATTCAATTTCACTCTTTGTTTGTGTTATGTATAGTTCCTCACGCTTAAGATATTCCTTTAATAAACCTTTAAGGTCTTCTCGCATTTGCTTTGATTTCTCTATCTTATCTACTTGTCGCTTGAGAAAACGAATATGTGGTGCTATCTCCTTGCGTAGAGACGTTACCTGTTCTATATTTTTTTCTGTTTGTGAAAGTTTTCGTTCGCTTTCTTTCTTTTTATATTGAAATATTTTAAGTCCAAGGGCATCTTCTATCATCTCTCGACGCTCTTTTATATTAGCAGAAAGTAACCTATCTGCCTCTCCTTGAGAAATAATATGGTGTCCTGTTGAGCCTATATTGGCGCTAGCTAAAAGCTCTGCCACATCTTTAAGACGCACAACTGACCCGTTAATAAAATACTGGTTGGCACCATCTCTATGTACAGTTCTTTCAATTGAAACTTCATCAAAATCAATATCGAAAAGACGCGACGTGTTGTCGAAAACCGCTTTTACAGAAGCGCGGTTTGAGCGAAGTACAGTATGAGAGCCTCCCCATATTAAATCTTCCCCACGCTTAGTACGCATGGATTTAAATGACTGCTCTCCAAGTACAAAACGAAATGCTTCTGCTACATTTGATTTACCAGAACCGTTTGGCCCTACAATAGCAACAATCGGCGAGATAAATTCTAACTCGCCTTTCTTTGCAAATGATTTGAAACCTGAAATCTCTATGCTTTTTAAATACATTGGGAATAATTATAACAAAAACGTAGCACTTGATACATTAATGAGTTGGTAATATAAAGTTAAAGGTATTAGTTATGTATTTATGGGTAAGGGAGAGACTCACATGGATGAAAGTATCAATCACCCGCACGGAGGGAAAACCATTGTCGGAAGACTTTTGGAACCAGGAGACGAACTTAATTCTGGCGACGTGTATACGTCACTCAATGGAACTTGGAACGAACCTAACTGTGTCGAAAACATAGTGGTAGGACCAAGTGACGAATGTTCATTTATTTATGTTCGTCCTCAAGTTTAATCTTATAAAAACAGGGTTGCTTAACGGCAACCTGTTTTTTCATTTTTGTGTGTCGTCCTTTACCAATATCTACCACAGTATAGACACCTGCTTAGGTTTCCTCTATACTCCTGTTTACGTAAGTTCTTTTTTTAAACATATTGAAAGGATCAAGATAGTGAATATAGAAACTGTTGCAGTTGGTACAACGAGCGACCTAAAACGTGGTGCTGTGGTTGGAGCATTCATTAAACTTAGGTTACCAAACGTCGATGTTTTGCTGTCAGACACTTCATCAGGAATCCCTGACCAGCCATTTGGTACCGAAGAGATGGAGGTTGGGGCACGAAATCGAGCTCAAGGCGCGTTTGAAATACATCCAGATGTCGATATCTCAATTGGTATCGAGAACGGCATAGTGAAGATAAATCGTCAATGGTTTGATCCGACATGTGTTGTCGTCTTAACTGCGAGCGGACGTTCATCCGTCGCGTTTGGAGCATACTTCCCAATTCCATCGTGGATGGTTGATAAAGTTGAAGTTGAAGATACCGAGCTCGGTCATGTAATTCAAAAACTCGCTGGTGGAGGTGAAAAGGATCCGATGAAATATTTATCTGGGGATGGAGTACCTCGCCAAGAATTGTTATCCCAAGCTGTCTTGTGCGCTCTTGCACCAATTCTCAACCTAGGCAGATATACCAAGCCATAACGGTAATGTATTCTGCCAATCGTCGCGTATTTATCGCGACGATTTCTTTTTACCAATTTTTAACCTCGAGTGCGTTTTTTGCTGCCTCTTGTTCTGCTTCTTGTTTTGCTCTACCGCTTCCTGTTGCTACTTTTTCTTTATTTAAAAATACGCCCACAATAAACTCCCTGTCGTGGTCTGGCCCTTTCTCACTTACAAGATCATATCGTGGCGTAATAGATGCATGTTCTTGTGCCTTTTCTTGAAAAAGACTTTTTGAATCTTGCCAAAGTCGCTTAGACACAATCTCGTCAATAAGGTTAAATAAATTATCTGCAATAAACTTCTGAGCTGCATCGTACCCTTGGTCAATATATAACGCTCCAACCACAGACTCGAATGTATTTGCAAGGATATACGAGCGTGCTCGCCCCATGTCTTGTGACTCTCCTTTAGAGAGCAGTAGATATTCATTTATATTTAGTCGCGATGACGCTTCTGAAAGTGAGTTAGTATTCACGAGCGCTGCACGATATGCAGTCAGCTCTCCCTCTGTTTTTTTTGGATATTTATCAAACAAAAAATCTGTCACTACAAGTTCAAGTACTGCGTCTCCTAAAAACTCGAGACGTTCATTGTGTTCTAAACCTTTTTCTTTATGTTCATTAATATAAGAACGATGAGTAAACGCACATCGTAGTACGTTTATGTCATTAAACGAAACGCCTAGTTTCGTTTCAAATTCTTTTATATCCTTTGTCATGGTTTTTACTCTATATGTACTATTCTTCTTTTCCGTCCTTTTTAACAAGTATATTTATAGCCTTCGTTATAATCGGGAGAATGTCATCATAAAAGTTAAGTTCTAGAATATCTGAAAGCCTAAACCACTTTGCATCATCAAGCCCCCCAGATGTTCCGAGTGTAATATCATCGAACGACGCCTCTGCTAGAAAGTACATTACTTGCTTACGCTTCTTCCCTATCTCTGGGTCTTTTGCAATATATTCATTTTCACCTAGCTTTTTGATTATCTTTACATCGAGACCGAGTTCCTCTTTCATTTCTCTGACTGTTGCTTCTTTTATCTCCTCATTTTCTTCAACTCTACCTTTTGAAAGAGTCCAGTGACCAAATACATCATGTACGAGCGCAAGATATACCTCACCATCTTCTTTAGCATAAACAACAGCACCTCCTAGACGCTCTATCGGCATCTCATCATAAGGTACGTCTTTTATTTTTTTCTTTTTTGAAACCTCGTCTTTGCCAGGCTCTCCAAGCTCTTTGTACACAGCCCCAAGTACTCCATTTACAAATCTACCACTATTCTCTCCTCCGAACGTTTTGGCTAACTCAATAGCTTCATTTATAGCCACCTTTGCTGGTACCTCGCTACGGTCTGCAAATAATAACTCTGACAGACCTAGTCTTAGTACATTGCGGTCTACTACGGATATCTTATCAATAGGCCAGTCTGGAGCAGCTTTCACAATAATATCATCTAATTCTGACCGCTTTGCAGTAATAGTATCCAGTAGACGCTTCATAAAAGAAAAATCACTCATGCCTGGAGCGAACTCTTGAGTGTTTCGTACTAATACATCTTCTAGACTTTCTTTTGTCTTTTTTGTTTTTTCTTCACCTTTTTTATTATCAAAATCAACCTCAAACAAGGTTTGGAGAACTATACTTCTGGAAAGGTGTCTATTTGCCATATAAAAATTATAAGATATTTAAAGAACTATTAAATTATACAATACAAGTTAAAGAAAAATCAAAGGAAAACTATTGCAAGAACTATAAAAAAATAAAAAAGATAAACGAGAGCGCTTATCTATTTTGATTCTGTTTTGTTTTTTACAGCTTCTGCTGGAATATCTTTAACCTCAGGCTTTTTATCATCTTTTATTTCTTCAGTCCTTTCTTCGCCCATCTCTTTTAGTCTTGCATTCTTTTTCTCAATCTTCTTTTCCATTTCCGCTGTAACGTCTGTAACCAAACGCCCTCGATAATGTCCACACTGTGAACACATGCGGTGCCTAAGGTGAGCAGTGCCACAATTTGAACACGCTGAAGTACGTGGCTCTTCTAGCCCGTGACCACTCCGACGACGGCCGGTAGCTCCCCTGTTTATGCGCATTCTTACTGACATGTAAAGAGATTATACTTATAATTTTCACAATAGCAAGTATGAGTGCCTAGATAAAAAAACAAAAAGGCGTCTAATTTGACGCCCTTGTCTCCCTTTTTCCTAGTTATACAATTAATAAATCTTCAATATTTAATCTTCTCTTCTTGAGAATGCTATACATGGGATAGTGTCGCTGGTATACCCTCCGCTATTCTTGTGTTCACACAACACAGCGTTTGAAAAGCTAGCTTCTGAGCCTTGCTGGTTTAAACAACATTTCAAACAACTACAAAAAGATTTTACTTTAACTTGTGAACCTCTGAAGAAAAACCCTGACTTTAAATTTGCTTGTTTGTAGTAATTACCGTGTACCAACATTAACTCCTATTGTGTGTTGACGTAACATTTTTAACACCCCACCTTTAATTATTGAGATTAGTTAGGTTATTTTTGTACTTTATTTACCGAGTGTAATAATAATACAGTTTCCTAATGCAGTCAATGTATCTAACATTATTTAGTAGGACTTTAAAAAACTCCTGCGGTGTAAATCACATAAACCAATTTCTTTAATTGCTTCAAAATGTTTTTTGGTGCCGTAACCTTTATGTGTATCGAAACCATATTCTGGGAACTTCTCTGAAAGCCTAATCATTTCTCTGTCACGTGTCACTTTTGCCATTACTGAAGCAATAGCAATTGAACATTCTTTTTCATCTCCTTTTATTATAGTTTCTTGATACATAAATTCATCTCCCGCATGTAGTCCCCCGTCAAGAAGCACTAGGCAATCCTTCGACTTTATTTTTAATTTATAGAGTAACTCGTTAAGTGACTTATCAAGTGCTGACTGTATTGCTAGAACTATTCCAACACTATCAATTGCTTTTTGACTCACAGAAGAGACTGCATATGAAACTTCATCTATTCCGCATATTTTTGAAAACCATTCTTCCCTCTTCTTTTCTGTTAATTTTTTGGAGTCCTTTAATCCTTCGAAATCCTTCCATGACAAACTACTTGGCATTAAAGTCGCTCCGACTGTTACAGGTCCTGCAATGGGACCACGCCCCACTTCATCTATACCTATTATGTATTTTGGTACATTTCCCTGAATTTCTCTACTGTTTTTCATACCCATATTATACCCAGATTAGACATACTTAGCGCACTTACTAAGAGTGATATACTACAACTAATGAAAGACTCATTTATCCACCTTCATACACACAGCCATTTCTCTTTACTACAAGCTATTCCTACAATTCCCGAACTTGTGTCAAAAGCTAAAGAGCTTAACATGTCTGCTCTTGCCCTCACTGACAATAGTAACCTATATGGCACGATTGCATTTTATAAGAAGTGTAAAGATGAAGGAATTAAACCCATCATAGGTATAGACGCGTTTGTTGCAATTCGTACATTAGCTGACAAAGAAGCGCAGATTGATAACAGATGGTCTCGGCTTGTGCTATTAGCTAAAAATGAAAATGGGTACAAAAACCTGATTAAACTCGTTACTACTTCACACCTTGAGGGATTTTATTACAAACCGAGAATAGATCATGAACTAATAAAAAAACATAAACAAGATTTAATAGCGATTATTCCTTCGTTTTCAGGAGAAACCTCAACAGCATTTAAGGGTAATGATGAAGAAAAAGCAAAAGAAAAACTTGAGTGGTACAAAAAAGTATTTGATAAAGACTTGTATCTAGAGATAACTCACCATCCAGAGATTGAAGGTCATCAAGATTTAATGAAACAAATAGTAACCCTTTCGAAAGAGTCTAGCGTTCCACTTGTAGCGGCACACGATGTGTACTATATGGATAAAAGTGATGGGTTTGCTAGAGAAGCGATGATAAAGATTCAAACAGGGTCTATTATTTCTGAGCAAGATAAAAATAAAAAAGAAGACTTTTCATTTATATCCCAGGAACAAGCGCAGGAATATTTTAAAGATTTTCCAGAAGCTCTCAAAAATACAGTGAAGATAGCTGACGAATGTAATTTAGAGCTCGAGCTTGGCACATGGGTTTTCCCTAATATTGAAAAGGGAGATTATGATACATATGACGATGCACTTCGAGCACTAGCCGAGGGTGGAATAGAGCGCAGAGGATTAGAAAAGACCCAAGTGTTAACAAAGCGACTCGAGTACGAACTAGATATTATTAAAACAAAAGGATACTCTCCTTACTTTCTTGTGGTGGCAGACCTTCTTAACTTTGCTCACAGTAAAGACATACTTACCACTATCCGTGGCTCAGTTGCGGGCTCTCTCGTGACTTACCTTTCTGGTATTACTAATATAAATCCTTTAGAATATAAGCTTCCATTTGAGCGATTCCTAAACCCAGAGAGGCCGTCTGCACCAGATATTGACATGGACTTTGCTGACAGCAGACGCGATGAAGTAATTCAATATGCTAAAGATAAATATGGTGAAGATAATGTTGCGCAGATAGGAACATTCGGTACCATGATGGCTCGTGGTGTTGTGCGCGACGTTTCTAGGGTACTTGGACATCCATACTCACTAGGTGACACAATCGCTAAAATGATCCCTTTCGGTTCACAAGGGTTCCCCATGACTATTGATACTGCTTTTGAGGTTGAACCAGAGTTAAAAAAACTTTATAAAAAAGACAAAGATGTTAAAGAGGTTATTGACCTTGCAAAGAAAATAGAAGGGCGCGCCAGACATATGGGCGTGCATGCTGCGGGAGTCGTCATATCCCCAAGCGCTTTAACTGATTACACACCACTACAACTTGACCCAAAAGGAGGCAAGAAAATAACCCAATACGACATGCATGCAGTTGAAGATGCTGGGCTTTTAAAGTTTGATTTCCTTGGACTTAAAAACCTTGCAATCCTTGCTGATGTAGTGAAAAGAGTTAAAGCAATTTATGATACAGATATAGATATAGAAAACATCCCTATTGATGACAAGAAGACATTTGAGATGCTTGCGCGTGGTGAGACTATGGGGCTCTTCCAGTTAAATGGTTCTGGGATGACACATTTCCTTAAAGAACTCAGACCTTCTTCAATATATGACATCAACGCTATGGTTGCCCTGTATCGCCCTGGACCAATGGAATCTATCCCTTCTTATATTGAACGTAAACATAATCCAAAACTAGTTACCTATCTTGATCCAAGACTAAAAGACATCTTGTCTCAATCATATGGAGTTATAACGTACCAAGATGACGTGCTTTTAACATCCATAAATCTAGCTGGGTACTCGTGGCTAGAGGCAGACAAACTTAGAAAAGCTATGGGTAAAAAGATTCCGGCTGTAATGGAAGCTGAGAAAGAAAAACTCCTTACTGGGCTAGTTAAACACGGGATGACAGAAGAAAAAGCAAAGCAGTTATGGAAGCTAATTGAACCTTTTGCTGCGTATGGATTCAACAAAGCCCATGCTTCAAGCTATGGACGCGTTGCATACCAGACAGCATATATGAAGGCAAATTACCCTGTCGAATATTTATCTGCTGTGCTCTCTGCTGACTCAGGAGATGTTGAGAAAGTATCTGAATCGATTATTGAGTGTAAACGTATGGGTATCGAAGTGCTTCCACCTGATATTAATGAAAGCTTTGGATACTTTTCAGTGGTACCAGCAGAAGACAAGTCAAAGTCAAAAATTCGTTTTGGATTGTATTCTATTAAAAACTTTGGCGAAGGGGTTGGTAAAAGTATTATTAACGAACGAAAAGCTAACGGGCCATATACAACTCTTGCTAATTTCCTAGAAAGAACTCAAGGTAAAAATCTTAACAAGAAATCTCTCGAGTCCCTTATAAAATCAGGAGCCCTTGACCGAATTGAAGATGGAAAGCAAAGTAGGGCGTCAATGCTAGAAAATATAGAAGCACTCCTTCAATATAGTAAAGAAGTTGCGGGTAGACATAACGACCAAGATTCACTCTTTGGCGGGTCAGATACAAATCAAAGCATATTAACATTACCAGATGCGGAACCAATTGAAGCATCCCAAAAACTTGCATGGGAGAAAGAATTGCTTGGGCTTTATGTTTCTGGACATCCTCTTGATAAGTTTGAAGATACACTTTTAAAAAAACGGGATATTAAAAAGACACTAGAAGAAATGCGTGAAGGTATGGAGGTTGTAGTGTATGGAATTGTTGAAGAAGTTAAACCAATCATGACAAAAAAAGGCGACCATATGGCATTTCTTAGGATTGCTGACTTTAGTGGGAATGTTGAAACTGTAATATTCCCTAAAATTTATGCAAAAAATAAAAACATCTTAGAACCTGAAAACTGTATAGGTATTAAGGGAAGAATATCAAAACGCAACGGTGAGACAAGCATTATTGCAGAAGCTGTTAAGTCCTTATAACAAATAAACAAAACGTCTTATCGTACGACATATCCGTATAATAAAGGACTTGATTTGGCATCAGTGATAAATCTGCTATTATTGAGCCTAATGTCAGACAGTAACTCAGATAATAATTTAGACAAGAAACGGCACACGCTCGCACATGTTCTTGCGATGGCTGTTTTAAAGCGTAATCTAGATGTAAAGATGTCCATTGGACCTACAACTGATACTGGTTTTTACTATGATTTTGAATTCGCTTCTAAAGACGATACTCCAGGGGAAGCAGACTTAAATAAGATAGCAAAAGAGATGCGCAATACTCTTAAGCGAGGGTTTGAGCCTGAGTACAAAGAAATCTCCGCAAGCGATGCTCGTGAGTTATTTAAAGACCAACCGTACAAGCTAGAACTTATAGAAGGAATTGAAGCTAAAATCAAAGAGGCAGGCGGAAAAATTACAACTTATACTATCGGTGACTTTACAGACCTTTGCGAAGGTCCGCATGTGGAAAAATTAAGAGAAATCAAATCTGACTCATTTGCACTTACTCATGTCGCTGGAGCATACTGGCGCGGAGATGAGAACAATACAATGCTTACACGAATCTACGGTGTAGCATTTGATAGCAAAGAAGAGCTCGACGAATATCTTGAGATGCGGGAAGAGGCTAAGAAACGCGACCATAGAAAGCTAGGTAAGGAATTAGACTTATTTACATTCTCTGATCTTGTTGGAGCAGGCCTTCCCCTCTTTACACCCAAAGGTGCCTTGATGCGAAATCTTATCGTTGAGAAGATACAAAGCATTCAAAAAAAATACGACTACCTGCCCGTGTGGATACCACACATCACTAAATCTGATTTATACAAGACTTCAGGACATTGGGATAAGTTTGGGGACGAACTCTTCCACGTTAAAGGCCAGTCAGACACAGAGTTTGTAATGAAGCCTATGAATTGCCCTCACCACACGCAAATATATGCAAGTTCTCCAAAAAGTTATCGCAACTTACCTATCCGCTATACAGAAGCTACAACAAATTATAGGGATGAACAAGCTGGGGAGTTGCTTGGACTGTCTCGCGTAAGAAGTATTACGCAGGACGACGGTCATGTATTTTGTACAGAAGACCAAATAGAACAGGAGGTAAGAATTATCGCCAACGTTGTAAAAGAATTCTATACATCACTCGACATGTTTAAAGATGATACATATTGGGTGTCACTCTCTGTACGCGATCCAAACACTCCAGATAAGTATCTCGGAGATAGTAAGGTTTGGGATAAGTCTGAAAAGATCCTAGAGGACATAGCTAAAAAAGAAGGACTCAATTATAAGCGAGTAGAAGGAGAAGCTGCTTTTTACGGACCTAAGCTAGACTTTATGTTTAAAGATGCTCTAGGACGCGAATGGCAATTAGCAACAATACAGCTTGATTTTACTATGCCTCTGCGGTTTAAGCTTGAATACACAGACTCAAACAATGAAAAGAAGACCCCAGTGATGATACACCGAGCTATCGCAGGATCATTAGAAAGATTTATGTCAGTTATTATAGAGCACTTTGCAGGAGCCTTCCCGCTTTGGCTCTCACCTGTTCAAGTCTCAATACTTCCTATCAGTGAGGCTCACATAGACTACGCAAAAGAAGTTACTGATTTTCTTAAATCTAAAGACATACGAGTTGAACTCGATGAGAGCAACGAGACTCTCGGTAAAAAAATACGAAATGTAAAAACAAGTAAAGTCCCCTACTTTCTTGTGATTGGTGATGAAGAAATGAAAAATAAAGAAGTCACTCTTGAGAGTCGTGATGATGGGAAAGTTGGAAGTATGACAACAGAGACGTTTGTGGAAAGGTTTTATAAAGAATTAGGAAGTAAAAATTAGGAATAAAAGAAAATAAAAAACCTTACACTCATCTAATATATTACTCTATATACTCCAGTATACTGGAGTATATAGAGTAAGGTGTTTTATTATTTATATAATTTATTTAATTTATATAAATAATATAAAATGTTAGTCTTTGTAAAACAAGTAAAGTAAATAAATGCCCCGTGTATCGGGCAATTATTTATTTTATATTATTTAATTTCTAACGTTAATTTCTTGAGCGTATTCAAGTGCTCGCAGTAATGCCATCTTTGCACTTGTGTGTTGTGTTTGATAGTTTTGATCGATTCCAGTTGAAAGCATATGAATTAATCTTTCTATATCACTGTCTTTCCAGTTCTCAAAAATATCTTCTATTGACGCATCTTTAAGCGGCTCTCTGTCACCTATTCGACTAGCATATAATCTGTCTAACTCACAAAGTGTCTGTATTAATATTTCTGACACATCTTTGTTTTGAGTTTTATACCTTTGAAGCATCTCTATCAGACTTTGTGTATTACCTTGCGTAATAATATGTATAATTTCAACAACGGATGTTGTTTGTTTGGATGGATTAGATTGGTGTGTAATTGGAGCACTTGGTATTTCTGTTAGTGTTTCTGTGTGAGATACCTGTGTTTGTACCTCCGCTTTCTTTTCGATTTTTTTCTGAGTTGCTATACCTCCTGTGCGCTTAAGTATTAAACGAGGAGAACGTCCGCTTTCGTCTGTCTCAAGTACAATAGCATCTGTAACAACACTCTCACTATTATTGGTTGAGAGGCCTGGTAATTCAGCTGGTGCAGTTAAAGTTGACTCTCTCACATATGACTGAGCCTCATCCTCTACTTCAAAGTCGTTTTCAATATCAATACCACCTGTCTCAAAAGACTGTGTTGTGTGAAGTGCACCTGCTTTTCGTATAAGAAACATGTACGCTATGACACCACTCCATAAAATAAGCATAAGCCAATATAAGCTTGCGGTAAGTGTACCTGCTTTAAATCCAGTGTATGGAATCTGGCTAAGTGTAACGAAAGCAAGATTCTGTGCTCCAGCTGATGGAAGTGAGCTTAAGCTCACAGAAGGAGCATTAAGACCTCCTGGGCCGCCTACTCCTCCAGAGCCACCAGTTGGTGGAGTTGGGGTTTCTGGGTCAGGTGTTGGGTCTGTATCTGGAGTTGGGTCGGTAGGATCTGTTGGGTCAGATGGGTCTGGTGTAGGATCAGGCACTGAAGTTGTGTAAGGTGTTGTGTCAGGAGTTGAATTTCCTCCTCCACCACCAGTATCTTCGCCACCGCTTGGAGGTGTGCTTCCACCACTGTCATTACCGCCATTGCTACCGCCACCAAAATCTCCGCCTCCTCCACTGTCATTACCGCCATTGCTACCGCCACCAAAATCTCCGCCTCCTCCGTTGTCATTACCTCCTCCTCCGCTGTCATTGCCTCCATTACTGCCGCCTCCAAACGCATAAACTTCTGTAAATTCAAGACTCGCTGAAAATCCTTGATAATTAAAATCAATAGCAAATCCGAAACCGAAAACTAATATAAATAAGCCAAGAACTGCTAATGTTCTTAACTGCTTGTAAAAATTATTATTTTGTTTGTAATGTAAATTCATAATATAAAAAATGGTGTTGGTAGAGTGGTTGTTACCACTCTACCCCAACCATAACTATTAGGATAAAACCAAACGTTATTCGCAATCAAGGATAATGTTTAGATTGAACCCCTCCGAACCACGCCGTGCATCTTTTGCAAGTTCGCTTACGCTACCCGCAAAATTGAGACGTGTATCGAGCAGACGCCGACCAGCCTGGTTTTCTCTCGGATATAACACTGAACATTTCTGTCCATGAGTGTCCATCAATACCCGAAACTTGCTTGCTGGTGCAGATGCGACGCGACGAAGAATCTTCTTTTCCCAGTATACCAACTTTGGATAGGCTTTATGCTCTCCAGGTTCTGCTGACACGGATTTCCATCCGCCGCTTCCTGGATACATAACAGAAAAAGATATCTTCTGATTAACAGTAGTGGCTTTCCCACGATCCCAAGACTTGACCAAGCTGGCGCCAAGATTTCTGGAGACTGCCGTCTTGTCATTGAAGCCTTCGTCTTTGTTCATCTGCATAATTTTATTTTGCAGGCCTTCTGGAATGGAATCCCATTCCCATAAACGAACTCTGATATCGTACGACTTTTCAGCCGCAGATACAAAGCTCGTATTGAATGTCACGACAACTAATGTCGCAAAAATGGCAAAGAAAATGTTCTTCATGTTCGACTCTCCTTGTGTGGTTCGAATACAATTTTAAATGATCTTAAATCTCTGAGTGTATTTATACACTAAAATTATATAAAAGTCAAGGGGTATTATTACTTAATATATAAAAGAAAAACCGGGCGAACAGATTTCTTGTCAGCGCATTTACGTACACTGACAAAAAATTGTTCGCCCGGGTTTGGCTAATACTTAGCAGCCTTTCACGATTATTCCTTCTGGAAATTTATCGCAATCTGTCCGCTTTTTCGGATCCAGCCTTTTTGGTGGAGGTAGTTTTTTCGGAGACTTAACCGAAACTTCCTCATTCTTTACCGCTGTTTTATCTGGCGGTACGGCTTTTTTAACATCAGGCTCAATGAGCACTGTTGTCGAAGTGTTGATGCCTTCATCGCCTTCCGATGTTTTTTCAGGTGGCCCAATAAGAACCGTTGTTGACAATGCCCGTTCAAGAGCTTCGTCATCGGAATTAAACTTCGGAGGCATACCTGTGATGTCCAGTGGATCCTCCCAGGAACTTGCATTGGAAGGAGTCACTTGAGCATCGCCGGTATCCGACAAGAATACCAAGCTTGAATCCGGAGTGGAAAAAAACGTCGATGTTGATGAACAGGTATGCCCAGGAAGGCAGTTTGTTACAACCGCCTGACCAGAACACGCTGCCACAAAAAACACGAGTGCGAGTGTAGCCGAAAGGAAAATGTGTTTTCTTTTCATTATACCCTCCATCTAGTTCGTGATGAGGCCGGCGAGAACATCGCTCGGCGTCTTCGGCATTGCACGTTTGATCCAACTGGCGACCCCACGCTTACCAAGACCGCACTGTGTCGCGACATTGGACTTCACGTGATATTCCATCGTATTTTTTGACGGAGACATTGGAGCCATTGATGAAAGATCCATCGCAAATATGCAGAAATGGCGATCCTTGTCGGTGACAACCACCAGCTTCTTGGAAATCTGACCCTGATGGACCTTCTCGAAGAAAGTCGCATGTTTGTCAAAAATCGCGCGGAGCTGAAGTTCTTCACCAGTATCCGAATCGTACAAACCAACACTCCTTTCTGTTGTGTTGATCCTGACGATCAAATCAAGGCCCTGGGAGCCATATTTGTCATAAACAACGCCGTCAAACCTTGATTCAAGGTCTTTGGACATTGCCATGACTTCGTCCACAGTAGCCTGAAGGGCTTCGTCTGTAGACTTGAGGTCGGCGACCGTTTGAGTCATGCTGACACCAAGATCCCAGCCGGCGTCGATCGGACCAACTGCGTCATTAAGGGCATCCAGACCTTGCGTCCAAAGCTCTTTGCGTTGTTCTTGCCTAGTAAGATCTGACTTCCACGGCAAGCGTTCGCTGAGTGCGTACGCAATGCTACGGAATTCAAGCAACGAATCTTTAGCCTGGTCCCAGAGAATCTGTGGATCAGCACGATCGGAAACACCGCCAATTGTGACGTCCTTGGATCCAAACCACGAAATCACTTTTTTGATCATCGTGGGTCGATACTCAACTTTCGGGGTTTCATTCTTGATACCCGGAACGGATGAGGTCGACGGTGTAGATTTCGCGGTTTCATCCTTGGTATCAGGAACAAGTGAAGTCGGCGGTATAGAAGGCGTGCTGGATTTTCCATCGTCTTCGGCTGCGGAAGCAGGGTTGATTAAAGAGAAGACAGAAGCATCGGTGACTCGGACGTTGTTGCCTGTGACTTCACGATTGTCGTTGACTTCTGTCACCGACGCGTTCTGCGCCTGAGTCTGATTATTCACCACATTCGAGATATTTTCAGCACCACCAAAAATGGAACTTAAAATATTCGGACCGGCCGGGGACGCCATAACAGCAAAGCTGATAAGGCCTGCGAGTGCAAACATGACAGTGCCTTTACCAATACCAGAGACGACGGAACGTGCCAGCTCCACAAATCGGTTACCTACTGTACCTTGCCCAGAACTGGACCTGGCAGTTGGAGTTTCGGTGTTTTTGGATTTGGTCATACTGACCTCCTATTCCAATTGTTGTCAAAAAGCTAAACCGTCAATAGTCAACCATATTAGAGAGTAAATGTCAAGCGTTTAGACTGCATATATTTAAGACTACCTCAATAGAAAAAACACATAATGTATCTTTGATTCAAAGATACATTATGTGTTTTTCCGGTGCATCTTATACCAACGCAAATAAACGGTGGTGGTATAGAAATTAAAGTGGCTGTACATCAACAAACTCTGCGTGTACAACATAACGCTCTTCTTCTGCACCAAATGAATTACATGTAGATAAGGTTAACTTTCTTTTACCGCGTCTAAGATCAATAACAATATTCTCCGCTTCTGCAAGTTCAACACTTACGACATGATATGTGTATCTTGTGTTATCTGAATCTATAAATATTTCTTCCCCTCCCTTAAGCTTTCTTAATCCATTGAACGCTTGATAATTTTTATTTATAACATTCGGTAGAAAGCTTGAGTGACCAAAAAGAAATATGTTAGCGTCTTCTTCTAGTGTACCCGTCCCAGGGTAACGCACCGCACCACTTTGAAGTGCTGTATCTAACACTCCAACGTCTCTACTTAATGGATTTTCGATATTTACATCTATATCAACAGATGGGATTGAAATATGAATCGGCTCACTTTCTTCAGTAGTATAAACAATGTCACCAGCGTCAACTGTATTTAAATCTGAAATAGTTTGGTCTAAGTTTGCGTCACTTTCACTATCTACTTCATACTCTGGTACAAAACCAATAATAGATAGTACTGAAAATGAAAAGAAAAAAACCAACATAAGCAACTTCAAAAATTGCCATGGATCTTTAATGATATGTTCTATTATTAAGTCTATATTCCCTCTCATGGTGTACTATTTAAGCATTAAAATAGACCATTGTCAATATACACGTATAAATGCACTATTACATAAGCTTGACATGTGCGCCTTATTATGCTAAAAATATGTCATATGAATCCACAAGGAGAACAAATAAAAGCAAGGGTTACACAAATACTCGCAGTAATTGGCTTTATTGCTGTACTACTATTCGGCCTTTGGGGTACGGTTCAGGTTGTCAAACTGGTTCCGTCGGCATTTTCTAACCTTGCATCTGTAATATCTTTTACATCTGTCTTTGTGCCAGATGAGGAAATTACTATTAATTTAGAGAACTCATTTATAACATCAGGCGAAGCATTTAAAATTGAATGGGAACATAAAGGTAAACCGGAAAACGGAACGTATACTTTTAACTATGTATGTAAAGAAGGTTTAACATTCCAAATTGATAATATAGACGGAATACTTACAACTCTAGAATGTGACTCCCCTTTCTCGTTCAAGAGTGATGACAATTCTATCCTCTTAACACCTATATCAGAAGAAATACGTTTTGTGGATGTTCCTCTTGTAATTACATCAGTAAATGAGTCTGGAGAATCTACAACCCTTGATAACACTCTACTTACAATCATAAATGAAGATGTGTCTGGTAGATCTCTTTCTCAATCAAATACAATTAATGACGATAGTGACGCTACTGAAACAAAAGATGAAGTAACTGCCAGAGAACGTAAAGTTGAAATTCTACCTATTTCTGATAGCCGATACCTCTCTGACTCAAGTGGCCGAGTTGACCTAGAAGTTCGTATTATTGATACAGGTATTATAAATTCAAACAATGAGTTTATGGCAACTTCATCAATGTCCACAACTGGACAAGGCGCTATTAAGTTCTCTGTAACAAACATAGGATCAAAGACTTCTGACAACTGGACGTTTAATGCTGTATTGCCTACATTCCCTATGCATATCTTTCACTCAACTGGACAAGCAAAACTTGCTCCAGGAGACAGAATTGACTTTACACTTGGCTTTGACCAACTAAACCACGAACTAACTGAGGGTGTTATAACCATTAATGTAGACCCATCTGGAAGTATTCACAACGAAGTGACTCGCGATAATAACATTGCACAAGTTACAATCCAAATTACTGAGTAAGTAATAGTTATAAGTTAGTAAGTAACAAGTCAAAAAACTGAAACTGAAAAATATTAAAAATACTCCAGTATACTGGAGTATAGAAAACAAAGAATGAACCCCCCCAGATTTGTTCTTAATATAAAAACCCAATCTATCTACTAGATTGGGTTTTTATTATACGTCGGATTATATCGTTTAACAGTAGTCGTCTTTACTGAAATAACTTCTTTTTTGAACTTCCCATTTTTGTACGATTAAAAATTCCCCTCGTTCACTTCGGCCACGATCCCATTTAACTTTAACAACACCCTCTTTTGTTAATCGAGCTGAAATTCCCGATAGATTTTTGTGAAGACAAATGTCTTCATCGTGCTGAGTTATTAGTAACGAAAATCTACCACCAAACCATCCAATCTTGATACAAAGTCCGTTTGGTAAATTAAATTCCGTAGCGGGTGTAATCCTGTCATTAAACACCACTTCTCCGTCTTTAGCGGTAAGATCGAAGGAACTGTGATTGTCCATGAGTATATACTCCTTGAAAATTCCATCTAGCACAAAGACTACACTAAAAGATCTTAAATATCTAGGTTGGCGTTCTTTGCGTTTGATTGGATAAATGACTTTCTGGCTGCTACATCTGTACCCATGAGCGTATCGAAAATGTTGTCTGCTTCTTGACCATCTTCGATAGTCACTTGCTTAAGCACTCGTCTCTCTGGATCCATTGTTGTTTCCCAGAGCTCGTCAGGGTTCATCTCTCCAAGTCCCTTGTATCTTTGAATGTGTATACGCACAGATCCTTTCTTTTTTGTATTTGTTTCATTTTGCTCTTCCTCAGAAGACTGTTCTTCTTCTTTATCATTTTCATCACTATCTGAAGATTTTTCATCAAGAGCCTTTTCAATAGCTTCGGAATCTTTACCTAATATCTTCTTCTTATCATCTTCATCGTATGCGTAAAATACTTCGCGCCCTTTTTTAATCTTATACAAAGGTGGCTGTGCAATATACAAGAAGCCTCCTTCTATAACTGGTTTGAAGTATCGATAGAAAAGTGTGAGTAGCAGTGTTCGAATATGAGCTCCGTCTACATCAGCATCTGTTGCGATAATTATCTTGTGGTATCGTAGCTTTTCAATATCAAATGTATCACCTATTGCAGTACCGAGCGCAACAATAAGTGCTTTTATCTCAGTAGACGCGAGCATACGATCAAGGCGTGCGCGCTCTACGTTAAGAATTTTACCTCGAAGAGGTAGAATAGCTTGTGTACGTCTGTCTCTACCCTGCTTTGAAGAACCTCCAGCTGAATCTCCCTCAACGATAAATATCTCTGACTCTGCAGCACTCTTGGTTTGGCAGTCTGCGAGCTTACCTGGGAGTGTAAGACCATCAAGGGCTCCTTTACGAAGTACGCTGTCTTTGGCTGCTTTCGCTGCTTTACGCGCCTTGAGCGCTAGCGTCACTTTAGAAATTATTCCCCTTGCATCTTCTGGGTGCTCTTCTAGAAATGCGTTAAATGCTTCACTAAACACGCCCTCAACAGCACCACGCGCTTCCACACTACCGAGCTTTCCTTTTGTTTGACCTTCGAACTGTATCTCTGGCATCTTGATAGACACAACTGCTGTGATACCTTCTAGTACATCATCTCCCGTAAATGAGTCTCCTTCTCCTTTGCCTTTACTGCCACCTTTCCCATTTCCTTTACCACTACCTGCTCCGCTCTTTTTTGAGTAATTGTTAAGTGTTCGTGTTAGTGCTGTCTTGAACCCTGTAATATGCATTCCTCCCTCTGGGTTGTATGTATTGTTGGCAAATGCGGATATACGAGGAGAAATGTCGTCCACATACTGTAAAGAAACTTCAACCATTACGTCGTCTACTTCTTTTTCTATATAAAATATGTTTTTATGTACCGCCTTCTGATGGCGGTTCTGGAACTTTACGAGCGACAGTAGCCCTCCTTCAAAATAAAATGACATTGAAGGACACTCTATCTTTGCATCTGACAGTGTGTCTGCAAGATAGAGTCCGTTGTCCTCATCAAGCTTACTTGTATCACTTTCCCGTAAATCGAGAATACTTATCCTTAAGCCCTTTACTAAATATGCTTGTTGACGAAGATGTGAGATTATTTTATTCCAATCGTAACTAATCTCTTTAAATACTTCTATATCTGCTTCGTAAGTTATTACGGTACCAGTAAGATTTGATGCTTTCACTTTCTTGACCTTTGCTTTTGCTTTTCCACCATTTTTGTATTCTTGGATATACATTCCACCTTCTCTATACACAACTGCTTTTGCATAAGATGAAAGAGCGTTCACTACTGAAATACCTACGCCATGCAAGCCTCCTGATACTTTATACCCTTCACCACCAAACTTACCTCCAGCATGGAGTGTTGTCATAATTGTCTCAAGTGCTGAGACTTTTGTTTTTTTATGTATTCCAACTGGAATACCTCGTCCGTTATCAGAAATACGGACTCGGTTATTTGGGAGAAACGCTACCTCAATGCGATCCGCAAAATTACCCATCGCCTCATCGCGTGAGTTATCAAACACCTCCCATATAAGGTGATGTAGTCCGTCAGGGCCAGTTGTACCGATATACATTCCTGGACGACGTCGCACTGCCTCGAGTCCTTCGAGTACTGTAATATCATCTGCTCCGTATGAGCTCTCTTTAGGGCTTGTTTTCGTGTCTGTTGTTTTTTTAGCTTTATTTTCCGCCATATTTAAGGTATTTCAGTAGTGTAAAATTAAAAAAGACTCATGTCTTTTGTACATCTATTATAGCAAAAAAGTGCCTAAAAATACAGTGTTTCTGGGGATTATACCGTCTAAAATACCTTTATTTTAAGCCAAATTAAATGCCCCAGGTACCCTGGGGCATTTATCTAACCTATGAAAATTGCTAAGTGGCGCCAATGGCGTAAAAATTCTTCTTCACTTATATGCCTAAATGAACCAGTCCCATCTTTCGCTGATGGTTCATGGTAGATAAAGTCTCCATCTTCATGCCCAACTATAAGAACCTGGTGAGACTCCCCACCATCTTTAAAATTCCCCTCAACAGACACTATCGAGGTCTTCCCTTCTTCAAGTCGTCTTAAAATTTTAGCATGACCTATTGTCACTAGTCTTTGTTCGCGCTTATTATACATACTACGAAACTCTTCTCTATAAGCTGGTACTCCATGATTATGAGAAATAAAAACCATACCCATGTGTGACCACCCTTCTTTTATGTTAAATGCGTCAATGTCTATACCCTCTTTTATTAACTTATCCAAAGAGGGAATTACTGTATCAAAGTTATCAGCTTCAAAATCTAGTGCCATTTTAAGGCATGCAATAGCACATGCACGTGGCTGCCAGTCCGAGTCCGCGACATCAGTATACTGAGAATAATATGGAACGTTTAATTTCATAATCTAATATTCATAATTACCTAACCTCAAAACCGTCCTCTGTATTTAAATAGTTTGTAATCTTATCCATCACTTTATTAATCTCTTCATCAGAAAGTGTCATATCTCTCGACTGGAATACTAACTTAAATGCATATGACACACGCTCGTCTTTTTTATATTCATCAAATAAGATTGACCGAACTAATAACTCCCCCGCTTCTTTTGTTATCATTGTTAAAATTTCGTCACTAGATAATTTCTCTGGAACCCACACGGCTATGTCGCGAAGTACTGCTGGAAAAAGTGAAAACGGTTTATACGAAAACATCTTATCTTCTGGCCTTACGTCATACTCTTTTGGTGAAGGTAGTGACTCGAGCACCTTATCTAAATTAAACTCATACGCAGTGTCACTCCATGCACCCACAACATTTACCTTGAGCTCCTTGAACAACTCGTCGACAATACTCTCGTTAACTTTTTTATCTGAGACACCAATACAAACTGAGGTATTCTCACCATCTTTTGGAAATATATTGCCTACCTCAAATATTTTTATCTCATTTAATCCAAGTACTGCTTTATTTTTTTCATTAAGAGATACACTGTCACTTACTCCATCAGACAAGTTACTACGCATAAAATTCTTATCACTCGCGATAGGGTTTATTATTTCTAACACGCCACTGTCTCGAAGTGAGTATGTATACACTTCAGTAAAACCATTCTTTGTCAAAAAGTTACGAATCTTTTCTGTATAGTAATATTTTTTATTTACACCAACTTCTCCTTTTTTCTTTGGAATATCTTCACCAATATTTTCATATCCATATACTCTTCCAATTTCTTCTATAAGGTCTTCTTTGATACGAATATCCATACGTTCAAATGGAACTTCTACAACATAACGTTCCTTGTTGTCTGTCATGCGCCTATATCCAACTATGTTCTTAAACTGGTCTGAGTTACTTATTTCTTCTTCTACAACCTCGCCCTTACTGCGAGTCGCGTGGATTACTTTACCATCGCCAATATGCAAACCACAGTGGTCTACACCTTCTGGAACTTTATATCCTTTTAAATATCCAACTGATTCATATCGTATCTTGCCTTCTTTTGTGTTTGAAAAAATTACATCACCTGCTTTTAGTTCTTTTTCTTCAACAGGAATACCGTATACATACTGATCTATAGAAATACTAGGTAACGCGATTCCACTTTTAACAAATAGGTAATTAATTAATGAAGAGCAACTAAACTTCTTTTTATTATCGTAGCGAATTTCTCCTACTGCTGTGTACGGAACCCCTTTAAAAACTGGCGCCAAATCTAATACTTTATCTAACGGCTTTATGTTTTCATAAGTAAAGCCAAATCTGTCTAGAATATCCTCTAGTTCTTTTTCATTTATTTTAGTTCCTAAAAGTTTATTTACTTCTTCAACAGACACCCCAACCCTGTACTGCATTGTTGCTCTTTTAGGATATTCATCAACATATCCTTCGACTTCACCACCAGCTAATTCCTGAACGAGAGATACTGATTCGAGTAATCCGTACAGTGCTATGTCTGGCGATAATTCATTTTCAAAACGTGTTGATGCATCTGTCCTTAACTTTATCCTTTGTGATGTCTTTCGTGTATTTATTGGGTGGAAATTAGCGGACTCTATAATAATATCGGTTGTGGTTTCATCTACTTCAGCAGACTTGCCACCTTTTATGCCAGCAATACCAATAGGGCTGTCTGAGTTACCGTCAACAATCAAAAGGTCTGAATCTCTCATCTCATATTCTTCACCTGTAAGAACTGTTATCTTTTCCTCATTTTTGGCTTTACGGATTACTATATTGTATTTATCATCTGCTTTATTTAACTTAGAAGCATCAAAAGCGTGTAGTGGCTGGCCTAAACTAAACATAACGTAATTAGTGGCATCTACTACGTTGTTTATTGACTTCTGCCCTATTATTTCGATACGTTCTTTAAGCCACTGTGGACTTGGTCCAACTTTAACGTCTCTAATAACAACACTTGTATATCTGCGACACAAAAGTGCGTCTTTTATTTCTACTGAAAGTAATTCTGATTTTGGAAGTTCTTTCCCTACTTCTTTTGAGTCTTCTCGAAGCACGTCCCTCTTTAGAGATGTCTCTAAAAGCACTGAGAGTTCTTTTGCTATTCCTCTATGAGATAAACAATCATGGGCTCGATTTGGAAGTACGTCCACATCAATCACAGAATCATCTCCAACTTTTTCAATCCCATCGATTTCAAATGCATGAAATGTTAAAATTTCTTCTATCTTTTCGGGAGACGGAAGTTCTTTATCAAAATATGTTTGTAGCCAATTGTAGGAAATTTTCATGCGTGTGTATTAAAACTGATTGATGAATCGTAAGTCGCCAGTATGGAACTGCCTTGTGTCATCTATGCCGTACTTGAGCATACCGAGTCGCTCCACCCCTGTACCAAATGCGAAACCTTGCCACTGTCTTGGGTCAATACCAGCACTCTCTAAAACCTTAGGGTGAACCATGCCCGCACCAAGAATCTCTATCCACTTGTCACGAAGTTTTTCTGGTGCGTCTTTACCAATAAGACGCACATCTACCTCTACACCAGGCTCAACAAACGGAAAGTATCCTGGTCGGAGCCTTATCTCAACCTCTCCACCGAAAAACTTTTCAAAAAAAACTTTAAAGACACCGCGAAGAGTCGCAAGAGTAACGTCTTTACCAATCATTAAACCCTCTATCTGATAGAACTGCGCCTCATGTGTCATATCAGTTGTTTCATTTCTATATACCTTTCCTGGAACGATAACACGTATGGGGGGCTTATTATCCTCCATATAACGAACCTGTACAGGAGAGGTGTGCGTTCTTAAAAGTTTATCTATATCCTTTATCCAGAAGGTATCCCATAAGTCGCGCGCTGGATGGTCTGCTGGGATATTAAGGGCATCAAAATTATAGTGTTCTGACTCAACTTCTGGGCCGTCTGCGAATTCAAAACCCATACCATTGAAAATAGTGTTAATTTCACGCGTAATACGCGTAATTGGATGTATATGAGGTTCTTTCTTTGTTTTATCCTTATTAGACTCAGTATTAGACATGCATCTGATTATACTCTGACATTCGCTTCCTTGCTACTGTGAGTAATTCCCTAAAACACTTACATACCAGCAACAAAACCAACTTGTAAATACTCTAGTATACTGGACTATGTACAGGTCTATTTTTGGAGACTTGGTCTCCAAATTAGAGTTTATATTCAAATATTTTTACTTCTGAGTCCATAAGCTCTTTTACTAAAATACTACTTCTAACTGTTCGGACTTCAACACCGTCTGCTTTAAAAAGTGTCTGTTTATTACGTGGGATACGTGGGTCGATCTCAGTCATGATAAGTACATCATTTACTACAAATAAAAGTAGTTCGTTTGATTGTGGATGAAAATCAAAATATTGAACACCTCCACTACTAAGAAGTATTTCATTATCACACATACCACCATTACAAAAATACGACGGGGCGTTACTGTTGTCGTTTACCCAGCCTGCATATATAGACTCATCTTCTTTCCATATAACCACTCCTCCTTTCCTCTTCACGTCTTCTACTTTTTTAATACGAGTCGATGTTGCTAATAATTCAGGATATTCTTCTGGTAAAAGGGTCGTAACGCTTGATGTTGCAAAAAGCTCCGTTGCTTCTATATATGAATCTTCTGATGGTAGCAACTCTATATACGGAATACTATCTGGGAGTACAAATGCTGACGTCTCTGACACTCTTTGTGGCAAAACTTCTAATATCTTTTCCCATGAACGATACCCTTCTTTCTCAATGACCACGTAATACACACGAGGAGTAAGATCTTGCACAAAGAAGCCGTCTTTTAATATGCCTACTTTTTTAGATAATTTACCGTCAATGTATAATCTCGCGTTTTGCTCATTAAGTCCTATATAAACACCACCTGTCTTTACAAGCTTGAATCCCTCTCCTAACCTATACCCACTTGAATATAAAAGAGTTATTGGTACAAGTACTATAAAAATAAGTACGAGAAGTGTTAAGTAAGATACTCTTTTTTTTCGTGAAAGTGGTTCCATGTTGTTATTGGTTTAATTCTTCAGCTGTATATTTTGGTGTTACTTTGAATCCAATGTACTTCCCAAACATAAGCTTGGTCTGAGCATCTAACCCAGGTATTGCACTAAATACAATCATGGTAATTGGTACTAGAACCCATTGTAAAACCATTGTTATGTATCTCAATCGCGAATGTTTGGTTGGGCGCTTTGGTAAGAGAGTTGTTGAGATAATTGCTGAAACAACTAATCCAAACATAGCGAGCGTAAGGAATGTTCGTGCAACAATTGGTAGGTTATACGAGAGTATTGTTGTACTGAACTCACGGCCTCCAACGAGTAGAGGTAACCAACCTAGAGAAAATAATACTAGCGGATGAGTGGCTAATGACCAAAACCCTTCAATCTGAACAAGAGACAAGTGTATCCTTTTACGTAACGGAATAGCTTTATTTTTAATCGAATGATATAGAATATATGGGACATTTTCTACTCCATACCCCCATCGTCTATACTGAACGTAAATATTTTTAAAAGTTTCCCATGCACTAGGTGCCAAGTTTGCATCCATTGAAACTGGGTACGAAATAGGTACGACGCGATAGTTGCCGTTGTTAGCAAAAAGTAAGTTCCAGAAAATACGAGAATCTTCACTTACCATATTGCGTTGCCAATAATTTATCTCGTAGAGTGCTTTAAAACTTACAGCGTGAGAAGAAAAAGTAGCGAGCTTCTCTGGACGCTCTTGTTGAATCATTTGCCAAAACGTTCCAGATGTTGCGGCGACTCTAGAAAATGATGGAGCATCCCATATATTGTTGTTATAAAGCGGAACTGGCTGGAATGATGCATGATGTGGATCCTCTGTGGTTAAGAAATACCATATAAGACACTGAAAATAATCTGGATATACTATTGTATCAATATCAAATGCCGATACAATAACGTTCTCATGTGGGATATGTCCCGGGTCAAGGATTTTTATACGAGCTTCTTCTGCGGCATATGCGATATTAGATCCTTTACCTGCCATATCACCAGGGAAATCTTTCGGGTGAACTGATATAAGAGTGTGCCCAAAAATGTCTTTGTATTCTTTAATAACTTTCTCTGCGATCTCTTTTGCATGCTCTCCAGCACGCTCTTCTGGAGCAAGAACCACTATTATCTTCTTTTTATTTCCTGTTACCTCTGTAAGTTTCTGAACTGTATGTCTGACTGTATCGTAACTCTCGTTATAATAAGGGAGTAATATAAGTTGCCATAAATGGTCGCTCTTAAGATTTTTCACCATTTCACTCCAATCTGTCTTCATATTATGGCGAAGTCGGCGCCAATTATGGCGAACGTGTATAGAAAGATAAATAGTTTTAAGCAACCAAAATAAAGAAAATCCGATAATTAAGTACGCGGCTATTGCTGGTGCTAAAAATGAGAGGAGTACGACCCCAATCAACGTACTCCATGAAAGTAGTCCTGGGAGAATTTCAAAAAACCGATACATGATTCGGTCTTTGCCTTTTAAATCACTTGCTCGCCCTGTATGAAAATCCTCTGGTAAATAAAGTGACATGGTGTGTATTAAAAAATTTGGAAGTAATAGTTAATAAGGGATTCGGTCACAGTCACTATAGTATTCTCTACGTCCTTCGGACTTGATAATACTAAGTGCTCTGACCTGGACTCGGCGCTCTCCTGTGCTTTGGGGCACGCGGGCTTCCGCCTTTCGAATCCATCAGGTTGCACTATCGCTTTGCTCTGAGCCACCTGGAGGCAGATTCGGCGACAGGTTTCTAAACTCGTTATCACTCGTTAAGGACCTCCTGCCCAAGCTCGCCTGTCGTACTCGCTACGCTCCGTGCGACATGGCTCCGCTTTTCGAATCCCTACGAAGTGTGCGCAGGCACACTTCTCAGTGTGCCTCCTCGTAAAACACTCTGAGCCACCTGAGGGATTCGAACCCACGACCTACTCATTACAAGTGAGTTGCTCTACCAACTGAGCTAAGGTGGCTTATTTACTTATGTTTAAGTTTTCCTATTCTACCTTATTTACTGGTGGTTTTTCAAGGCTTTGCTTGTGATCTGCAACCCGCTTAAGAAACTCTGACTGAGTAACCCCTCTCTTTATTTCGCGCTTCCCTCTTATATGTTCAAGTAAATATACCATTCTCCTCTCAATGATTTTTATTGTACCAAGAACAATAAGTGCAAAATAGTGAGCAGTGGTGTGATATATACGAAGAATTATAGAGCGATCAAATATCACGGAAAATTTGTTTATATACTCACCAAAAGAAATCACCTTTTCGTCCAGCTTTTCTCTTTCGTCACTGAAGAACCTCTCGCCACGACGTATTTCCCATGAGCGAAAATACAAAAGCGATATGATTCCAAATAATGAGATGACAAATGCGCTTATACTTATCATAATAATATTACACTAACACCAATCTATATTGAGTGTCGTGTAAAGTTAGATATTACTATATTCTCTCCAAATTTTTGAGTAGCAGCCTCAACAAGATTGCCAATAGTAAGACTTGGATCTTTTATATAACTTTGATCAAGTAAAACTTTATCTTTCAAAAATGAATCCATCTTACCTTGTAAAATCTTTTCTTGCATTTCTTCTGGCTTGTCTCCAGACTGATCTTTAATCTCTTTTTGAAATACTGCACGAGCTGCTTTGGTATCTCCTTCTGTAACATCTTCTTTCTTTATGAATTGTGGATATGAAGCAGTTATATGCATAGCTATATCTTTAGCTAGTTGTACAAAACCTTCGTTTTTGGCAACAAAATCAGTCTCGCAAGAAAGAACCACAATAGCTCCAACCTGCTTTGTGCTGTGAATATATGACTCAACAACTCCTGAACCGAGATTTCGACTTGATTTCTTGGCTGCAATATCTCCACTCTGCTTTCGGAGTATAACTTTAGCCTTTTCAATATCACCATCAGCTTCCTCAAGAGCTTTCTTGCATTGCATAACTGATATACCAGTCAGTTCTCTCAGCTCTTTAATTTGGTCCATTGTTACCATGGTTTATATATTTATGTATTAATACGTGATCAGACGGTCTATTTCGATACACTCCCTGACTCCTTGAGTTCTATGGTCTTTTGTTTAACGTCTTCGGACGCGATTCCTTGCGAGGAATCGTCATCAACAGCCTTACCAGCAAATTTATTCTTTTTGTATGTATCTGAGATTAGATTAACAAAAAATACAATGCTCTTCATTGAAGCGTCGTTTGCCAAAATTGGATAATCCGCACTCAAGAGACTGCAGTCTGAGTTCATTAATGCAATAACTGGTATCCCCTTCTTTTTTGCTTCTTCCACTGCGATGTATTCACGCTTGGTGTCTATAACAATAAGTGCAGACGGCAATGATTTCATTGAAATAAGTCCGCCAAATATATTCTCTAGAGATTCCATTTCGCGATTAAGCATGACTAACTCCTTTTTATTGTATTTCTTTGCTAGCTCGCCTTTTTCTTTTTCAGAGGTTAATTCTTCAAGACGTAATATTTGTTTTTTGATTTGTTCGAAATTAGTAAGAGTCCCGCCAATCCATCGTCCAGTTACATAAGGCATATCTAGAGAAAGAGCTGTGCTTTTTATTATATTACGAGCCTCGTTCTTGCCAGCTACAAATAGTACAGTTTTACCCTCTTTTGAAAGCTTCTCAACAAACTCTAGGGCATTATCAAGGAGACCTTTTGTCTTTTCTAGGTCAAAAATCTCTACCTTGTCCTTTGTCCCAAATATATACGAACTTACCGTCGGATGTCGACGGGATTTGCTGTACGCAAAATGAGCACCAACTTCAAACATTGAACCGATTATATCTCCTGTTGTTGTTTTAGTTTTTGTTTCTTCCATAGTTAATACTTGAAGAGTCTAGCAAATAAAGGGTACTTTCGCAATATGTATAGTATCATAGTCTTACGTATCTTTTAACACGTCTCCGGTCTGTGGACATGATATTTTGCGAAATATCAGACGCGATTTTTGCTTAGTCTGTGGACATGATACCTTGCGAGGTATCATAATCGTCAAATGACTCAATTATGTCATTAAGCTCACCTCCCATAACACCAACTATATTCGACCAAGATTTCTTTATTCTGTGGTCGGTTATACGGTCTTGCGAGAAGTTATACGTCCTTATCTTTTCTGAGCGATCTGCTGTTTTTACTTGCTCTTTACGCTCTTTTGCTATTTTCTGAGCTTGCTCTTCTTCTGCTAAGAGTTGTAATTTCGCTTGTAGTATACTCATTGCTTGCTCGCGGTTTTTCTGTTGACTTCTCTCTGATGTGCTACGGACATCAATACTAGTGGGCTTATGTATAACCCTAACAGCTGTCTCGACCTTATTCACATTTTGCCCACCCGCTCCACCAGAACGAGAAAACTCAATTTCTAGGTCAGCGGGATTAAGTTCAACTTTTGCCTTCTTACGAATAGGTAATATGGCTACTGAAGCAGTTGAGGTGTGTATACGACCTTGTTTTTCAGTCGATGGGATACGTTGTACTCGATGCACCCCTGTCTCGTGTCTAAGTTTTTTATAAGAATCTTTACCGCGAATTTCAACCACCACCTCTTTGTATCCACCAAGAGAGCTCTTTGATTCATTTATTACCCTGTACTGCCACCCCTGCTTCTCTGAATATCTCTCATACATAAATGCCAATTGTTCAGCAAAGATGGCGGCTTCTTCGCCTCCTGCCCCTGCACGCACCTCAAGAATTAATTCATTTGGAAACTTCTCTTCTTCCTCATCTGATTTTGTTATAAGCTCCATTTGTTTAACAAGCTCGTCTTGTTGCACTTTTATTGCATTAAGCTCATCAGTCGCTAACTCCATAACCTCAGGATCTTTTGACATCTCTTTTGTCTCTTCTTCTTGCTTTACTAGCTTGTCATATTGTTCCACCAGAAAAGCCGTCTTGTGGTTTTCACGGTAGTTTTTTAGTGTTTCTTTATCCATAACTTAATTTTAGTACAAAAATAAGAAAAACCCCATCATGAACACATGCAGGGCTTTCTTTTACGTAGTTATTTTTTAGCTTTCTTTGCTGCTGCTTCTCGAGCCTTGAACTTCTCTACTCGTCCTGCTGTATCAAGCATCTTTTCTTTACCTGTATAAAATGGGTGTGATGCACTTGAGATTTCTACATTGTAGACTGGATATTCTTTACCGTCTGTCCATTTAGCTGTCTCTGATGTATCAACTGTTGAACCAATAAGAAACTGCTCTCCACTTGAGTTGTCGTGGAAGATGACTTGTCTGTAATTCTCTGGATGAATATCCTTTTTCATAGTTCACACAGAATACCAAAAAAATGAGCTGCTTGCAATACTATACATGGACGAGTACACTCACAACAGAAATCAAATAACCTTATGGAGTACGTGACATGACACCTGAGAAAATTATTTCGGTTATTAAGATGTACGAAAAAAGACTTCGTGCCGCCGACGTACCAAAAGAGCGTATGGACCCTAAAAGGACGTTTTATGCCCTTAGTGACTTTGAACTATTAAAACACGCTCATTACCTTTGTGAAGGCGTTAAAGAGTATGCAAAAGATCCAGCAAAACTAAGAAAAACCGGCAGTCACCTTACAGCAGTACAAATGTGTTTGAGCTTCGCAGCTTGGTATACACTTGAAGAACTTATGGACCACAATCGTCCATAATTTAAACCATGTCCGACGTAGTCGAACAGGGTTAAGTTTTTTTATAATTTATATCTACAATAACCACCTAGAGTTTTCATTAGTTGAATACAGTTCGAGGAGTGAGGTAAAAATGGAAATAGGCGTACCTAGGGTACGACGAATGACATTTTTTATGAAACGACAAAGAAATTCACCAACTATGAAAGCTCTAGCTCTCTAGGACGTCTATGAGTTCCTGATAATGATCAGCCAACTCCAAAACCCCCTCTCCATAAAAATCGTATCTTGGATTTCGTGCGTTCTTCCAGCCAGCAAAGTATCTTAGAGCGGCTAGCTTCTCTGATGCTCGGGTACCTTTATCTGCTCCGTTGTCCATCATTAAGAGCGCTGATGCTGTAAATGCTGTACGTGGATCCCATGGGTTTGGAGGGTTTTGTTTAGCAGCCTTTGCGATACGCACTTTATATAAATCCCACGTAGAGGGTATAAATTGCGCAGGCCCCATAGCTCCACCATAACCATATGAAGGGGGGCACGATACAACTTGTCCGTACGGATTAATACCAAGCTCAGTTACAATAGCTAAAAATGGATCCACATCACGGTTTGGTTTCATCACTCCATCAAAGAACCTTCCTGTGTTTACGCCCTTACCATCTCCCTTTTTAGGACTATTAGTTAAGAGACATTGCCCTACATTTTCACCTAAATTAGACTCTTGAGCGATTACACCAAGTATAAGTGCTGGACGTACTCCAGTGGCACGTGACGCATCGAGCGCATATTGATAAGCGTCTGCAAATGGTATTGGGGCTGAACCACGAAGTGTAAAGAGCTCTGCTTTTATCTCTGCAGCTGATTTTAAACTAACCGTGATAAGCGTTTGGTATGCAGCCTCTTCACCTTTTGTTATATCAAGAATTTTCTGTCGCTCCCTTTCTTGAACTTCTATCTTCTTTTTCTCTAGGTTTTGAATACCACGCAATTCCTGCTCTGAAGCGCGCCGTGTCTCTAATGCCTCCTTTTGTGTGTATGTATCGTCTTTCGTCGCTGCTATTTCTTTAAAAGACTCAGAAAGTCCAGCCTTTATAGCATCAAAATTATCAAGGTCTTCGAAAAAAGCAGAAAAGTCTTGGTTCCCTAATACTATCTCAGCAAGTGAGTAGTCATCTATTTCATTTGTCTTTCGAATTAATTGAGCAAGGGACTCTTTCTCTCGCTGTAATTTGTCATTGAGTGTTCCTATTGTTTTTTGCTTACCTGAAATATTTTGAGTGATACCTCTAATTTCCAAATCACGTGCTCTGATGGAAAGTTTAGCTTTATCTATCTTTGCATCTAAAATAGCTACGTCTCGCTCCAGTGAAACTCTTTCTTCTTGTTTGTCATCCAGTAGCACTTGTTGTCCCTCTATTTCTTTTTCGATTTCTGCGAGCTCTGCTTCAAGCTCTGCTTTGCGCTGTTCTACTTGCTGATCTGCAACTTGAGCAGATGTAGTTGCCACATACGTACTTAACAAAAAAACGCATGACAGTATGAACCATACAAAATAATATATATTAGTGGGTTTGCGCGCAGAAGTCATGATTAATAGTTATTATACCAATATAGTACATTTGTCGAAATACGTAGTGGTAAAACTTTTGTAAAATTATTAACCATACTATCCACTCAACAATATAAAAATACTCCAGTATACTGGAGTATTTTTATATTGAGATTATTCTTTTTAATTTAGATTAGGCGTCAGTAGATTCTTGTTTAACGTCTTTGGACGCGATTCCTTCCGAGGAATCGTCATCCTCTTTCTTACCTTTCTCTTCTACTTCTATGTCGTCAATTGAAGCTTCTACTTCTGGCTCTTCTTCTTCCTTTGCTTCGTTTACAAGGGCAACTGTTTCTTCTCCATCTATAATCAATTCTGCGCTTTCTGGAATTGCAATATCTTTTGCTAGTATGTGACTTTCAAAATTTTCTAGTGATTCAATACTTACTTCAATATTCTGTGGTAAATCTTTTGGAAGTACCTCGATTTCAATTTCGTGCATTACTTTAACCAAGACTCCTCCAAGCTCTTTTACAGCAGGAGAAACTCCTACGAATTCAAGTGGAACCTTAATGGTAACCTTCTTACCTTTCTCCATAACATAAAAGTCAGCGTGTCTAGGCTCTCCAGTAACTGGATGTACATCAACCTTGTGTATAAGGACCTCGTTTTCAATTCCATCTCCTTTAAGTTCAATCACTGTTGACTCTCCTGCTTCTCTCCAGAGTTTATTAAATGTGTCTTTATTAATAGCGATTGATGTGGTTTCTTCCTTAGGTCCATAAAAAACTGCTGGCATTTCACTGCCTCCTCGCAATTGCTTTAGGGACTTTTTTCCCTCTCGTTTTCTAACTTGAAGTGTTTCTGTCATATTGAGTATCTAGTATACGGACTTTGCCCTTAAAATCAAGTAAAGAAATTGATATTATCCAACTATGTTTTCTGGAGTTTTTCCTTCTAAGAAATTAATAATATTTTGGGCGGCTATTTCTGACATTTTGCCACGAGTACCTTCAGTAGCTGAGGCTATGTGTGGAGTGATAACCACGTTATCGAGCTCCTGTAAGCCGTCAGCGAGAGCTGGCTCATCTTCAAATACATCTAGTGCTGCGCCCTTAATTACACCACCCTTAAGCGCTTCTACCAGCGCACTCTCGTCAATAACAGGACCGCGAGATGAGTTTACTAGGTACGCAGTTGGCTTCATTTTAGAAAGACTTTCTTTGTTTATAAGGTGTCGTGTGGAATCAAGAAGTGGAACGTGAGTTGTCACAACATCAGCTACCTCGAGGACTTCGTCAACTGTTGATTTAAACTGCGCATCGTACTCCTTTTCAAACTTTTCGTTTTGTTTAATATCGTAATAGCATACCTTCATACCAAGCCCGCGCGACGCTATATGCGCGACCCTCTGTCCAATCCGCCCAGCTCCAAGTATTCCAAGAGTTTTATATTTAAGGTCTGTTCCTAAGAAAAGCATTGGTGCCCAACCATCGTATTTGCCCGCTCTTGTAAATCTATCTGCTTCTGCAATACGTGACGTAATAGAGAGCATAAGCGCAATAGTGTGCTCAGCTACTGTATTTGTGAGTACGCCTGGGGTGTTTGTGATTGTAACTCCACGCTTCTTAGCTTCTTCTACATCTATATTGTTATACCCGACAGCGTAATTAGCAAAAATTTTAGCACTCGGTACTGCATCAAATATATCTGCATCAATAGTGTCTGTTAGAAGCGGTATAACTGCATCGTACTCTGCTTTTTTTAGCTCCGCTATAAGCTCTTCTTTAGTAAGTACGCCATCTTTCTCACTGACTACAATCTCGTGCCCAGCTTCCTTTAATAAATTAATTCCGCTTTCTGGAATAGCTCGTGTTACGTATACTTTCATAATAAGTTTTATATTATATTTTATCTTTATTTAAATAATTATACACAACTTAGACTATCTGTACTATTCCAAAACCTTACGATATATCGTAAGGTTTATATATGCCACATATTTCACAAAAGAAACTCGATGCCGATATAAAGAAGGGTCTAGAAAAACATTTTTACACATTACTTAGAGATACTGGATCTAAAAAACGTGCTCTGGTTCTTGAGGAATTATTAACCGAAACAGAAACTATAATGCTTGCTAAACGTATTGGGATGTTACTTCTTATAAGAAAAGGAGTTTCTTTATATAAAATAAGTGAATTATTAGGAGTAAGTCCTTCAACTGCTAAACGTTTCTCGTTAGCTGTTGAGTTTGGTAAATACAAACACACTACAGATTGGGTTTGGAAGAATAGCAAAGAAGGGTCTTTAGATGCTCTTCTTGAATCTATTGTCGCTCTAGCTTTCACTGGCAAGAAAAAATCCTTTAAAAAGTTTATTGACGAATTGTAAATTCCAAAACCTTACGATATATCGTGAGGTTTTGTTTTTGCTGTTATTTTTTTCTTTGGTTATTTTTTTCTTTGATTTCTTACGATATATCGTAAGGTTTTATATGAGATGTAGTCTTACCCAATTCGTAACTTATTTATAGATTATTAACTTGGTTTAAAGATTATTAACCTGATTTAAATATTATTGAATAGACGTAGTCGTTTCTCAACTACCTTAGCGACATTCTCAGCCCCTTTTTTCATAAACCTGTATGGTGCTATTTCATCAGGGTTTTCTTTAAGTGCTTCTTCTATTCCTTCTCGGTATGCAATGCGGATTTCTGTATTGATATGTATGGTCGAAACTCCAGCCTCTATTGCAGACCTAAAGTCTTCGTCAGAAATACCGGAACCTCCATGAAGTACTATTGGTACGCCACCAGCTTTTCTTAACTTAACGATTTGTTCTATGTTTAACATTGGATTTTTGCCTCCCTTAAGCATGCCATGCAGATTGCCTACTGCAGGTGCAGCTAAATCAACTCCTGTTTCTTTAACATACCTTGATACCTCCTCTTCAGTTGTTACAGCGCCTTCTGGATCAACACCCTTAGGTAATTCATCAAGTACTTTTGAAGATGTGCCAATGTACCCTATCTCTCCCTCTACAATAATGTTTGCATCGACACTCCGTGCATACTCGACCGCTTTCTTAGTTTCTGCAATATTTTCTTCAAAGGGGAGCTTGGTGCCGTCGAAAATAACAGCATCATACCCTGCGTCTACGACTTCTTTCACTCTCTCTAGTGAATAAGTGTGGTCTGCATTTAAGAAAATAGGGTAGTTGTGTTCCTCACGAAGACTTTTTACAAGAGCTACCGCTTGTTTAACCCCTACGAAATCACGCTCTCCTTCTGATGTACCTATTATAATGGGCAGATTAAGCTTTTTAGCTGTATTAAAAATCGCATGTAATTGCTCAGTATCAGAAATATTAAAGTGCCCAATTGCAACCTTATTTACCTCAGCTTCTGCTACATACTCTCGTAGTGATTTCATTAAAACTATTGTAGCATATTAAAAAAAAGAAAAGCGACGCTGTAGGCGTCGCTTATTATAATGGCTTTATATTATCTTACCGCCTATGAGGCGGAATGCTGAAGTAAAGAACATGAACCATTGTTGAGGGGTCTTTTAAAGTCTCTTTGAAATCTTTTGCATTTGGAGCCACACAACAAAGCCCGTCAAGAGGTACTCTTTTTAAAATAGAATATTTTTCAGCCACTCCACACATTGAAGAATCTCCTCCAAAACCATTATGTTGATATACAATGGTTTCATCTTGATATTCTATGTTAGGAATTATAAAGACGTCTCCTGTTTTAAGTTCGTCGAGCCTTTTTGATTTCAGTTCCACTGTACTATACCTCCAAATTTGTGCACTTAATATTAAAACTAATATATAGGAAACATAGCTATCAGTCAAATATGCTACTATATGAAGCATATGGAACAATTAGATTTTGTAGCTGTTGGTGACATTGTTACTGACGCTTTTATACAACTCAAGAACGCCAGTGTTAATTGCGATGTTGATAAGGATAACTGTAAATTATGTATGGACTTTGGAGCTAAACTACCATACGAAAAAGTTACCGTAGTGCCAGCTGTTGGAAATAGTCCAAATGCAGCAGTCTCAGCACACAGACTTGGATTAAAATCAGCTATTGTAACTAATCTGGGGAACGATAAAAATGGAGAAGAAATACTTGAACAACTAAAAAAAGAAGGTGTTGACACTCAATTTGTATCAGTAGAAAAAGGGAAAAAATCCAACTACCACTATGTGTTGCTTTATGATGCAGAGCGTACAATTCTAATCAAACATCATGACTATGAATACAATCTTCCTAAATTTGAAGTACCACCAAAATGGATGTACTTTTCTTCTGTTGGAGAAAACTCACTTCCATACCATCATGAGATTGCCCAATATATAAAAGATAACCCTGAGGTAAACCTCGCTTTCCAACCAGGAACATTCCAAATTAAACTTGGTGCAGAGACTTTGAAAGATATTTACAAAGTTACTGCACTTTTCTTCTGTAACAAACAAGAAGCACAATCTATACTTAAAAATGACTCGGACGATATTAAAGAATTAATGAAGGAGATGCACGCTCTTGGTCCAAAAACTGTCATAATTACAGACGGACCACGTGGAGCATTTGCATATGACGGAAACAATACGTGGCAAATGCCAATGTATCCAGACCCAGCTCCACCAACTGATAGAACTGGAGCGGGAGATTCTTTTTCTTCAACAGTAACTTCAATGCTTGCGCTCGGCATGACGCTCCCCGAGGCACTTACTAGAGGACCTATTAATTCTATGCAGGTTGTGCAACACATCGGCGCGCAAGCTGGCCTCGTTACAAAAGAAAAGTTAGAGCAGTATCTCAAAGATGCTCCAGAAGGCTACGAGGTCTCAAAATTATAAATTAAATGCCCCACATGTCTGGGGCATTTATATAATACGTGGCTCTGTAAAGCCATTCAAACAGCAAGACTAGTTTTGCTGTTTAATTCTTCCTTTCTATAACTTTTAAAACAGCTTTTTTGATTGCAGAGACTCCCATACCATAGTGTTCAATTAATTCTTCTGGTTCTCCAGATTGTCCAAACTTGTCGTGTACTCCAATAAATTCCATCGGCACTGGATATTCTTTTGCTAAGACCTCTGCTACAGCAGAACCCATACCCCCAGCGACTTGGTGTTCTTCTACAGTAACTACTGCGCCACTTGCCTTTGCACACCGAAGCACAGCTTTTGTGTCCATTGGTTTAATAGTGTGGTTATTTAATACTAAAAGATTAACTCCTTCTTCAGAGAGCTCTTTTGCTACAACAAGTGCTTTGTATAGTAACGGCCCACATGCAATTATTGTTGCTTGTGGTTTCTCTGCCTTCCACAACAACTCTGCCTTCCCTATTTCAAATGGTGAATCTTTTGTGGTAAATATTGGAGTGTTTGAACGTGAAAATCGAAGATACATCGGCTTACCTGTCTTTGCTGCCACTATTGTTGCTTTACGTGCTTCTTCTACATCACACGGGTACACAACCGTCATGTTTGGCTGAACCCTCATAAGCGCCATGTCCTCGAGCTGTTGGTGTGTAGCTCCGTCTGGACCAACAGAAACACCTGCGTGCATACCGCATATTTTTACTGGTACATTGTTAAGTGAAATTGTTGTGCGTATTTGCTCGTTGTTTCGCCCCGGAGAAAAAGCTGCGTAGCTTGTAATAAATGGAATCTTGCCATAATTTGCGAGACCTGATGCTATTGTTGCCATATTTTGCTCTGCAACACCCATCTCAATATACCTATCTGGAAATTTCTCTTTAAACAAGTGTGAGCGAGTACTTTCTGCGAGGTCAGCACAGAGCACCACAACATTTTCGTCTGTTTCACCTGCTTCAACTACCCCACTTCCAAAACCATCACGAGTTGAGCCCTGTTCAAGAGTTTCTGTTTCAAATATTTGTTTTACTAATTTCGCGTCTTTATTAATCATATATTTTAATCATGACCTCCACATTTTATCTTTCCTTTAAGTATACGTAACTCCCTAAGAAACTCTTCTGCTTCACCCTCTTTAGGTGGCTTGCCGTGCCATGTGTAGTCAAACTCTATGCCTTCAATACCCTTGCCTGGGATTGTGTGCGCAATAATCATGGTTGGCTTTTCATAAATTGCTTTCGACTCTTCTACTGCATCTACAAATGCCTCTATGTTGTGCCCATCTACATCGATAACATGCCACCCAAATGCTTCATATTTCTCTCGTAGTGGCTCAAGTGGCATCACATCTTCTGTCATGCCATTGATTTGGATATTGTTTCTGTCGATTACTCCTGTAATATTTGAGAGTTTGTTTACTCCTGCAAACATTGCTGACTCCCATAAGTTACCAGCTTGATGCTCTGCATCAGATAATAAGCAATATACTCTGAACTTTTTCTGATCCATGCGTGCGCCATAAGCTATTCCAGCTGCTTGCCCTAATCCTGACCCTAGTGGTCCCGACGTTGTTTCAAGTGCGGGAATCTTTTCTAGCTCTGGGTGTCCTTGCATACGTGAACCAAACTTTCGTAGAGTCTTTACTTCTTCAATAGAAAAGTACCCAGCGTGTGCCATGGTAGCGTACCTCACAGGTACTATGTGTCCATTTGAAAGTATTAAACGATCGCGATCTTCCCATGTTGGGTCATCTGGCTTGTGGTCAAGAATATGGAAGTAAAAAGCAGTAAAAATATCTGCCATACCAAGTGGGCCTGCAGTGTGTCCTGATCCAGCCTCATAAAGCATCTCTATTATTGTCTGGCGAATCTCATTTGCCTTTGTGTCTAACTCACATACTTTTGTTTCATCTATACTTGTCATTGTGTATTAAAAATTAAGTCTACTTTTGTTTAAGTTTATATATTGCCTCTTGTATATCTTCACTATTAAATATAGTGGAACCAGAAACTAATCTGGTGGCACCTGCTTTAATTAACTCAGGAGCGCTGTCAAAATTTACTCCTCCGTCAATACTTATTATAAGATGCGGGTATTCTCTCTGCAAATCTTTTATTCTATCAATTACATGTTCATCAAACTTTTCTCCTTGATATCCAATCTTTTTAATTCCCATCAGCTGTACAACCTCTATATCATGTATATAAGGAGCTATCACATTTATCGAAGTCTGTGCGCCAATAGCTATACCAAACTCAACTGGACTCCTGCCTTCAAGATCTTTCTCGTTAGATAACATGTCGTCTATTAAAGAAATGATCTCTTTGGGATTATTTACACTCTCTATATGTACGAGTATTCTGCGAGCTCCAAGTGACACCCAATCTAAAATGACCTCCTCTGGGTGCTCAACCATAAGATCTATCTCGTAAGATATATCCTCCCAAAACGGCAACATCTTGTCGTCTTTTACCATTTCTTTAAACTGCTCTTTACCTTGTTTGTCATATGGCCAACTTACAGATGGCACGAACTTTCCATCCATAACATCTATCTGCGCGCACGAAACAAAACCCTTAACACGACCTGCTTTTAGGAGGAGGTCATCATAATTATCTGGCATTATTGCAGGGATAATTTCGACCATAAAGATTTAAATTATTTTTTTGATACGACGGACATGTCTTTCGTCTCCTGAAAATGCAGTCTCAAGAAAAATTCGTACTGCGCTCTGCGCTTCTTCATCTGATATAAATCGAGCCCCCAAAGAAAGAATGTTTGCATTATTGTGGTTTCTTCCTAGTCGAACAATTTCTGTATTTCCACCGTAATACACTACCGCTCTAACTCCACGTGTACGATTAGCAACTATTGCTTCTCCTTGTCCAGAGCCTCCCAATACAATGCCGCGATTACTGTCTTCGTCTTTTGAAACCTCTGCGGAAACTTTTGAGATGAAGTCAGGATAGTCATCATCTTCGTCATATACACTAGCACCAAAATCAACAACATCATGACCAAGACCTTCAATAAACGGAACTAGTTTGTTTTTTAATTCAAATCCTGCGTGATCAGTTGCTATGTATATTTTCATGAATATCTATATAAAAATAATTTAAGATAAGTATGATGCGGATTTAGCCATATGCATAACAAGTGCATTTGTATACCCTATTTCGTTGTCATACCAAGAAAGAACCTTTACAAGATTGCCACCAACAACACGAGTGAATGATAAGTCTGCTATTGAAGTGTGTGTATTCTCTAAGATATCTGTTGATACGATAGGTTCATTAGTAACTGTAAATATACCCTTCCACCTATCTTTCTTTGATGCTTCTGTAAGTATGTTGTTAATCTCCTCTGCAGTTACGTCTCTCTTGGCTATAAAGGTAATGTCAACAATAGAGCCAGCTACTACTGGCACACGAAGTGCTATGCCATCGAACTTTCCATCAAGCGAAGTTATTGCTTTAGTTGTTGCGATTGCAGCACCTGTTGTCGACGGAATAATATTCTGTGCTGCTGCACGACCTTTTCTGAAATCTTTTTTGTTTGGACTATCGACAATAGATTGTGTTGATGTGTATCCATGTACAGTGTTAAGTAATGCTTTTTCAATCCCAACTTCTTCTTTAAGAATTTGTATGATCGGAGAACCTGCATTTGTTGTACACGATGCATTAGAGCTAATATCGCATGTCTGAAGTTTGTCTTCATTAATACCCATAAGCACTGTAGCTCCGTTAATACCAGATGGAGGCGCATCTTTTACAGGTGCGGAAATAACGACGCGTTTTGCTCCTGCATCAAGGTGTACACGTGACTTTTCATAACTTGCGAAAACTCCCGTAGACTCGAGCACCATGTCTATATCCATGTCTTTCCATGGAAGTTTTTTAGGGTCTGGTTCAGACAAAAATGTTACCTCGCGCCCACCTATCACAAGAGCATCGCCTTTTGTTTCAATATTAAAACCACTTGCTCCATATACAGAATCGTACTTAAGGAGATATGCAAGGTTCTCTAGGTCGCCAAGGTCATTAATTGCAACGACTTCAAACTGGTCGTTGTTCTCTGAAAGCTTTAGGAATGCTCGCCCTATCCTGCCAAATCCGTTGATTGCTACTCGTGTTTTTGTCATAAAAATATTATTACGTGTTGTTCATACGTATTATACAGAAATATTGTTTGAAAAGCTTGTATACTACTCACTCGTAGAAGTTGCTGTTTTAGGAGTAGTTGAAGATGTTGTCTCTTCTGGTGGAATAACTGCTTCAGGCGTAACTACCACTATCTCTCTAGCTACCTCAAGCGCACTGTTTCCTACTTTATCAGCAACATTGTAAGTCACAGTGTATGTACCTACTTTGGTAGTGTCCACTGGATTTACAGTAATTATATTCAGGGTTATATCTCCATCTGTATCGTCAGTAGCGATTGCTCCTTGATCTATATAGACTATGCCTTGCTCAATATTCTCTGTATTGTTACCTACTATAGTAATAATAGGTGCTGTGATGTCAAGTATAACTACTACTTCAGGAGTAGTTGTTGCAGTGGTTTCAGTTGTATCTACTATTCCTGTACCTACAATTACAGTACGTGTAGCAGTGCCTATGTTACCAACCTGGTCTGTCGCACTATATGTAATTGTGTATGTTATGTCAGATGAAGTGTCTAAATTAATAGTAGAAACAATAACTCCATCCACCGCATAACTTATACCAAGATTCTCACTTACGTTATCAGTCACAGTTGCACCGAGGTCTGAATATGATGAGTTAAGCGCAATATTAGCTGGGTTGTTTCCGTTAATACTAATAATAGGAGCTGCAGTATCTGAACCCTCTGACGTACTTGTGTCAGTCGAAGTATTGGACGATGTTGTTATCGTTGTAACACCTTCAGCGATAAGTTCTTCAACTCTGTCGCGAATAATTTGTTTGATTTCTTCTTCACTTGGTAATGCAACAGCAACTTGTGCTGAAACCTCATTCAAAGTAGCAATTTGTGCACTAACCTTCCTTTCGCCAACAGAATTAACAATTGGTTTCTTGTCTGGAATAATTGGCACATATCCCTCAAACTCTTCGTCTTTCGAGCTCAACATTTTACCGATAAGACCCGAATATTCTGTCGTTACAACTTTATTAGTGACTCCTGTTTTCTTTTCTATTGACTGTACTTTATTAAGATAATCGTCCTCACTGTCTATTATCTCGCTAATTTCTTCTGCAACATACAGACCTAAGTCACGACTGTTCAAAGAGCCTTTTGATACAGTGAGTGTTTCACTAATTCGAAATCCCTTCCATATATAGTCATCTATGGAGATAGTGTCGTATTCATATGACACATAATAATTTGCGTCATCTTCTTCAACTAAAGTAATCTGGAGTTGTGGATTATGAGTTTCTAAATTAACACTAATAATATAACTGTTATCAACTGAACGAACTGTTGTCTCTTCTGAAATAATAGCTTCTCGTGCCTGGGGACTCGCAGCAAACACAGCGCCTGAACTAAGCAGAATAAGTGATAGCACTATAGGTAGCGCGTTATGGTATTTAATAAAATGTGTAAGTTTCTGAAACATACTATTACTACTATTATATCAATATTATCACCTTAAAATACAGCACAGGCCGTGGATTATTTACTACTTGGAGGTCGAACCTCCAAGTAGACTATTGGATTTTTATTTGAAAATTATAATTTTTCTATAATTAGAGACCCTATTTCCTTCTGAGACTTGTGGTATAAAATATCATTCAAAGAATTTTCTGCAAAAACTTTATATTCTGAGGGGTTTTTAAATTGACCTAAAACAATACTTTTCTCGCAAAAATCAGCTTGTCTTTTTTTATTCCTCTCTATATATTCATTCCAACTTGATCTCACTAACTTATAGGATGAACTATTAAGTTTATGTACTTTGTTATTTAAATTTACATAAGCACTTAAATGTAGTAGGTACTCATTTGAGTCTATGTGAACAGATTTAAATGTACCTTGAAAAAGGGATCCTGATCTTTTGTTTTTATTATTAAAATAATATGTATATCCCCCTGACAGTCTTTTCATAAATTCACTAATGCCGTTGTCTCTAGTTTGCGACACTATAAAATGATAATGATTAGGATTAATACAATAACAAACAAATTCTACTAACTTATCTAACTTGGAGGTTCGACCTCCAAGTTTGTTCTTTTTTCTGAATGAATTTTCATAAATACTCCCCACTGGCTCGACTACATTAAATTCTTCCATACTTTGAAAAAATCTATTAACATCTTCTTGGTCCTCAAAAGTATTTCTTTTGTCTACACCACGATTGTAAAGATGATAAAACTCTCCGTTTATAAAAGGTGTTTTACGCATAGAAACATCATATCACTTGGAGGTCGAACCTCCAAGTGATATGATGTTTCTATATTGGAGATATTCAAAATATTATTCTTGAGTAGGTGTTACGCTCTGTTCAAATATGCGATGTTGGACGTCGCATATTTGAACGAGAAATGTATGTTGCCTGGCGCAACAAAGATGCGCCAAATCGAAGTCTACCGTGCTCGTGCTTGAGAGACACCATCACCACCGAACGGGTGTTCTGCGAATGCTGCGTAAAGATATATTTCTGTGTCCGTGTTGAAGTTTGTTGAACGCCGTTTGAAACCATTTGAGGTGATATCCATATAAGTTCCCCCGGTAACTTCCACATCAGGGGCTTGTGCTAATAAACGTCTTGACACAACGTTATAGTTATCTCTTTTAACATCTATCAAATTCCAACTTCCAGCAGAAGTTATGTTTTTAATCATAATAAACGCTGGCCTAAAACCACAATGAACAAAAGGCCCATCTGCTAAACCGTTGCCTGTGTATGTGCCAAAAGCGGAGAAGCCAGAAACTGAGTGCCAAGAATAAGCAATAAAGTTCTCTGATGCGCGACTTGTTCTGATACTGTTCCCAATATTAAGGATAGTAGCAGTTGGTGCGGCTGAAAAAATACTAGCATCAGGTCCAGCTTGTGCTACGGTTGTGTCAAGCGTCAAGTAGTAGGTTGCGCCTGTCATATCTTTATGATACACAGCCCAACTGGCAACAGCCGAAAGATTACGGACTATTATGAATTCTGGAGCACTTGATAGTCCATGCCCGACCGTTATGGCAGCATCTAGCCCAGTATACTTGGCAATCGAGAAACCACTTGTTGTATCGGCACTGACAGTTGATGTAACGGAGCCGTCAGTGTTTGAAACGCCAGCGCCACCTGCCTTCCAACACCACGCTACTTGTAGCTTCCCACTAGTATTATAATCACCATGTGATCCAATAGTAAATCCATTTGTATCAAAAGAAGTTAAGCCAGTAGCTTCCGTGGACTCTGCATTAGTAAGGTCCGAGTTAATCTCCTTGGTAACACCACGAACACTATCAGTAATAACATGGTTACTTCCTAACCAATCCCGTCGCTTAATCCATACTAAGTCTGGTTGCATTGTGGAGTTACCACTAAACGTAATAACATTTGTGGCTGAATTACCTGTAAAGAGTTCTGTCTGATTGTAGGCGCTAGGGTCTGTAATAGTAGGGGCTGGGAGGTTGGCGGTACAAAGAGCTTTGAAACCTGTTGGAGGGGTATACGTAAAACCTGATTGACCCCCATTAAAAGTGCCAGATGAATTTGCACCAAAATCGTGCATCCAAATAGTCCAGAACTGACCAGCTGGGGTCCATGTAAATGCTGCGTTGGTCGTAGTCCCTGCTTCGATCTCGCCCTGCGTCGCAGATTCTTGCCAAGCGCCGTTCTTACTGAACCAAATAATTCCATTATCTAAATCTAGAGCTACGCCAATTACATCAGTAGCGACGAACGAAGTCCCGTAAGCTGTGTCGGAGGAAATATCAACTTTTCCTCCGGTTCCTCTGTATCCATAAACTTCGCCACCGCCATAAAGATCCATACCACCCGCGACCGTGCCGTCAACCATATCACTAGAGGCCGCACAACCATCAGTACATACTCCATATACAGTTCCACCAGTTACGATAGCGTCGACAGTGTACTCAAAATAATATTTACCAGAAGAAGCATGGAGTGTTCCAGATGCGCCGTCCTGACCTTGAGCATCCGAAGTTGACTTTAGATTGCCATTTGACCATGTGTATCCTGGACCCGAGTTATTAAGTACGTTCCAAGTGCAGTAATTGCCAATCCCATTCGCCGCATCATCGGTCGGGCTGTCGAGCATTTGATCGGCAGTTGTCAGGCCGGAAGGGGCAAATGAATTATCATTTGCCATCACAAAGGACACGGCACAAAATGCAAACTGTGAACCACCGGAAGGGTTGGCCTCAATAGCAAGAGACTGTGCCGTTGCGTTTGTTATACTGGCTCCTGAATGATACCCATTGTTCGCACTGTCAACAAGTTCATCATAGTCTTTGGTTAATCCTGTCCAAGTGTACGATGCAACCCCGCCACCGCTTTTCATAGAACCAATCCCAACGCCACCAGCAGGTATCCACAGGGTGGTATTTCCGGGGTCTGTACTATCTGTACCAGAAGAAAACACCCCCCCCATATTACGAACATCCCACACCCCTAAGCCACACTCAGACATGTTACTATCCCAAGTAACGATAATATCCGCCGTAGTGCCTGTTGGGACGACAGCTTTCCACATCTCACAAGGCCAATAGAGGTTTTCTGATAAGCTAGAAACTATTTTTGTTGCACTTACGCCGCCAATGGTCAGTGTGCTGACATAGCGACTTGCGCCTCCACCCTCACCATTTGTAGCAACGACAATAGTACGATCACTTCCTGCTGCGCCGATTGCCTGAGAAGAAAATGTGTAGGCTGTACTGTTTGATGTATCTACCGAGCTATCTGTGAATGTAACTGTTAAAGCCGTGCTAGTTACTGCATTCACATCTAAACCAAGATTAGCACTGTCAGCCCCATCAATATAAAAGCCGTTGGTGCCGTAGCCTCCTACCGCGCCCCATGAAGTTAGGGTTAGCACTTCACGGTTATCTGACGCAGGGGAGCAGGTAACAGTTATTGACCCGCCCGTAGCAAATGCATCCGAAGCCACAGATTGTGAGGATGAGGCGCTCTCAATTACTTCGTCAACTCGTTCAGTGAGGTTAGTCCAAGTGACAGTTGGCGCACCGGAATTAACCATTGACGCGCCGATGATCACCCCATTATCGGGAACTTGGATGGATTGAATAAGAGGGTAGTCCTGTTCAGCGTAAGCTGTTGCGTAGGGCTTTCCACTAGAGCCATATATTGCGTGAACTGTGATACCACATCTTGATGCAGTACCACCTGAAATATTAACAACTATGTCAGCAGTTGTTCCTGTTGGAACTGGTACATACCATTGCCCAGAAGTGGCGTACCCAGTGCTTTCAGTTATTTCAATAGCCTCAGTCGCACTGATGCCTCCAACGGTCAGAGAACCCACAGTCATACCGACGTTACCTTGCGCGGTGGTGACTACGACTATTCTGTCTGATGTCGCTGTGCCAATAGACTGGCTAGAGAATGTGTAAGAGGCGCTATCTGTAGCATCAACGGCACTGGTACAGTAACTAGAGGTGACTGTTTCTGCGGCGATAGCACTACTGTCAAACTCAATAGGAACCCAACTACCGTTAGCGTCTGTTTCACCAAAGTCGGAAGCGGCTAGTGCAGAACCATCAATGAAGTGTACGTCTGCGAGGTAGCCATCCATAAGACTTGAGATGGTTGCGGAATCACTACCTATCCTATGAATTTCTGTGTAATTGATATAAGTATCTGTATTCTGAGCTGGATATGTTGCAGTAGAAAGCGATGTTACTTGCTCCCCGTTTATATACATCTTTAATCTATTAGCCGCTGTAGCTTGAGTTGTATCAACAACAAGAACAAGATGATACCACGCTGAAGGATCTCGTAATACTTGTGTAGTCTTTATAAACCCTATATTAACTGACGCAGCACTTATAATAAATGTAGGATTGTCCCCACTGAAATAAAATAAAGCTCTATCAGAACTGTTCGCACCAGCACCAAATATTACTTGGGAACCTCCTAAACTCCCACGTTTAACCCAACCACTCCAAGTCCATGTCTTGCGGTTACCGGCCACTGAAGGTGTCCTGGACATATATGCTAAGTCGTTGTCGTTAAAGCGGATTGATTGTGGAATCACGAAAGAGCTACTGGAGGTTCCAGCAGTTCCAAGTAGTCCTCTGAATTCTGCTCCTAATGGCATAGAAAAGAATTAGGAATTATGAATAAAGAATTAAACATAGAGTAAGTGTAGATTAATAATCAAGAATTAAGTGTAATTAAGACATTTATAACTCACCTTTAGCTCATATTAATACCAGCTGCAAAACCCCACCAAATTGTTCCGCCGTCAGTTGTTATAAAAGTTATGATGTCCGTACCTGTAGTTGCAGTTGTAGTAAGAGTTGGAGCTGTGCCTCCAGCCCAATCAACTGACGCAGGCCATGTTGCCGTACGTGTACCTGTACCGTCTTGAATTAAAATAAGAGTAAAGCTTCCTGTTGTTCCTGTAACAGGTGGATTTGAAAACGTAAATGTACAATTACCCGTCATTGTGATTTTAAACGTGTTGCCAAGGGTTAGGTCTATTGTGTACGTAGTACTACTATTAGCACTCGTAAGAGTCTCTCCATAATCCTTCAAAACTGGTTTTTGAAGGATTTTATCATCCATATCTATTCGGGTTGCTGAGATGCGCATTGTCATGATAGTGAATTAGGAATTAGTGATTAAATCTATTTATTGTGCAAAACTTTCTTTATCTACAATAAATATTTCGTTTCCTCCACGGTCGTAGAACTTCATCTCTTTATTTGTCTCGACGATACGAAAATTACGAAACTCTTTCTCGCTAATAGCATGATCTTTCGAGAAAAGGTTAATGCTTGGCCCAAATATCTTCCCTAAAATAAAAGCTATGACACCCGTACCAGCAACAGTAAGAAATGTCCTTCTGTGCCTGTTAAAAACTACTTCTTTGTTTTTTGTTTGAGTCTCTTTCATCTACTATGATTATTTATTATTGTCGCCTTCGTTACTTGCAGCTGTATCTACTGGTGCTTCTTGTATAGCGTCAGTTTCTGACTTTTTCATTTCTGCTTCTATATCACTCTTGCCTTTTTTAAACTCCCCAGTAAAACGCCCCATTGAACGAGCAAGTTCTATGATCTTCTTACTACCAAACAATAGAATCCCTATCGCTAGTAATATTATTATAATCTCTGGTATTCCTAGTCCGAACATAATTTAAAAGGAATTAGGAATTAGGAATTAGGAATTAGGGTAACTTAGACCCAAAACCTGATTTGCTAAAACCTGCAACCTGGTTAATGATTTATAAATAATTAATTTTTGTTTTCCGACTGTTTACAGTACTCTTTTGACTTATCACTAAGCCAACTCCATAAAGTCCTGCCATCGGAATAGAAAGTAGCGTCATAGTAACACCACTTCCATCTGGTGTAATTATAGCAGAAACAATGAGGAAGAATAGTAGTGCATAACGCCATTGCGCCCGCCAAAAATTAGGTGGCACTAAACCAAGACGACTCAGTAATACCATAGATACTGGTAGTAAAAACATTATCCCAGTCGCGAAAACAAGCGCTAATACAATACCAATAAATTCATTCACAGTAAAAAATGGTACAGCGCTAATGTTATCTGTGTAGGCATACAAGAGAGTGAATGTTGGCGGAATGAGAACTAAATATGAAAATGCTACTCCAAGTGTAAACAATAGTGCAGACGGAAGTGCGACCTTAAGTACTGAAACTTTTTCTTTCATGTACAGTGCTGGAGAGAAATATTGAATGAGTCTATATAAAAGAAACGGTAATGTGAAAATAAATGCCAAAAGTAGTGCAATTTTAATTTGTGCAATAAATGCTGTAAGAGGATTGGTGACAATAAGTGTAACTCCTTCGGGTATTAGGTCCGTCGTCATGTAATTAAAAAGTTGTGTTGCAAATGATGCACTGACCGGAAGAGGGAGTACTAAAGTTTTACCCATCAACACAACTTCTTTTAATCCAAAGCTAAAAAAGAAAATGGTTAATACAAGCAGTGAGAGTATCCACCTGGTGAAATTTTGTATAAAAAGTCGTAATTCGTTTATGTATTGCGATAACATGCTGTAATTTATTTTTTGATTTGAGTATTGTTGACTGTTGAAGTCTGACTTCAACAGTCGTTAGGATTTGTCGAAGATGGCTAGCTAGAACTCATCAAAAATGATGATTGGGGTTGTGGTTGATGTTACACCGTAGACCGCTATCTCTGTGGTTGTGCCTACTACTTGGTCTATGCGGAAGCCGTTGCCAAAATAGACTGCGTTTTCTACAAGCACATTACCACCGTTATTGATTACTACACTTGGACATGCTGTTCCTTCACATACACGCAGGTTTGCGCCAGTAGTACCGCCTGTTTGCGTCATGTATATATCTGTCGCGCTTGTGTTTGGATTAAGGTCAATCGTGAGGTCTCCTGTTGATGCGGCGACTTGGAAGTTCGTGAAGATACTGCTCGTCTGCGATAGACGAAGCTGAGGATTCCCAGCGTCAAATACATCAAGTCGCCTGCCTGAGCCTCCTTTTGTACCAATACCAATAACTCCATCTTGGTTTACTCCACTTATGTATAGTGCTGGAGTTGATGAGCCTTGATTTGATACTACAAATGAAGGGTTTACTGTGTCCATCTCAACTGAAAGCTTGCCCCATGGGGTTGAAGTTCCAATGCCAACATTGCCATCTCCATCTATCGTTAAATCAACCCTGTCGCTATCTGTATTATTTGTGAATTTTAAGACTCCTGTGTTGTTTTGAATGCTAAATTCATCCCCGCTAGTTGGTGTCAGAGTTAACCTAGGAGAAGCTGAACCAGCAAGTATAAGTTTTTGGTCACTTGCTGATGTAATAGTTATTATGTCAGAACCTATGGTACCAGCAAACGTAGAGTTCTGACTGGAGTCTAGGGTGAGGGCGGTGGTAAGTGCGGAGCCAGCAGCATCAGCTCCTGTTTGGAACTCAATCTTACCTGGAGTCCTGTTCCCTGCTATTGTACCCTCAACAGATACAAGGATACTTGCAGCTAGATTATTTAAGTCTGTTCCGTCAGCTGCTGCAAAATCAATATGTCCAACTCCATCTCCTGTAATAACGGTATTAAATGCACCTATAGATGTCCCACGAGAATGGCCGAGAACAAGACCTGCGCCACTAGTAAAGTTTTCATAAGCAGAAAATGCGGCTACATTTGTCCCAGTTTTTTGAACCTGTAATTCACCAACCAAACTACCTACAGATACAGAACCTGTCCCACCAACTATTGTCTGACCATTAAGTGTCGTCGCACCAGCCGCTAGTGTGCCTGTAGTGGTTATGTTACCGCTTCCAACATCAAGAGCTTGTGTTGGACTCGCAGTACCTATACCAACATTTCCAGTAGAATAATCATAGACTAATCCTGATGTTTCAATTGCAAGACCGCCGGCAAAGGTTGAAGTTGCGGTTGTTGAAGTGGCAGTGAAGTAATCTAATTTAAGACTGATGCCTGCATTTGTTGTGGTTGCTTCTACTGTTGTTGCGTCTGTTAGAGAAAAAATGTCTGAACCTCCTCCTGAACCAAAAGCAGCCCATGCTCCTGCTGAGTCTTTGAATTGCATTGTGCCTGAGTTGTCACGGAAACCGTAACCATTTGTTCCTGATGTATCACCAAAGTTTAAGTGTCTGTCTGTCCCTGACAAAATTATGTCGCCGTATATATCGAGCTTGGCTAGTGGTGAAGTGGTACCAATTCCAACTCTATTCGTACTGTAATCGTACACAAATCCTGAGGTTTCTACTGCAAGACCGCCTGCGAATGTTGAAGTTGCCGAGGCACCTTGTACAACAAGTGCTTTGGTTGTTGTGGAGTAACCAACTGTTGTGAGTCCACCACTTGAGATGGTTGAGGAAGCTTGTGAAATAAATCCATTTGTAAATGTAGCGAGACCAGTTAAAGAAAGTGAGTTCAATGTAGAAATACTGCTTGCTATTAGATTGGTAGTCGTGAGTGTACCACTAAAGAGTCCGTTGCCCGCCACCGAGAGCTGTGCGAATGGTGATGTAGTACCGATACCAAATTTTCCGTTTTCATCAACAAAGATGGCAGTACTTGTTGCGTTGCCTGCTGTTGTGGTAGAGATTGAAAACAGAGGTGTACTTGCACCTGCAACACCAGATACTGAAAGGCGTGCCCACGGGGACGTAGTTCCGACTCCGAAGTTTCCATCAACTGTTGATACACTTGTCGCACCAGTAACCGTGAGTGTTCCATTGATTGTTGTGGTGTCTGTGATTGCATCCCCCAATGTTGTATTACCCTCAACAGTAAAAGAGGATGCAGATGTGGTGGACAATGTTACAGAACCAACTGAAGTAAGATTTTTCACGAATACGTCACCTTCTGCGTCTACTAAGAAACGTACGGAGCCACCCACTGCTGCAGAAATTAAGTTAGAGTCTGCTGTAGCTGTAGTTGGATTAATGACAAGAGAAGCGTCAAAGAGTGCTGAGTTTGAAGCGCCCGTAACCCATGACGAAAATGTGTGGGCTACTGTTGGTGCACGAGTTACTAGGAGAGCTCCTGCAAAGGTTGAGGTGGCGGTGGTTGATGTGGCGTGAAAATACTCTCCTACTACTGGACCCACAACCGAAAGTTTTGCGTATGGTGTCGATGTACCAATTCCAACATTTGATGAGGAGGAGAGATATACAAGCCCTGCGGTATCTACAGTAAGTCCACCTAATGAAAGGCTTCCACTCAAGGTTGTATCTCCTGTTACGGTAAGTGATGCTACTGATACCGCTCCACTGAAAGAGCCTGTTGTACCAGAAAATGATGTACTTCCACTAATAGTACCGTCAGTAAACGTAGACCCTGTGATTGCAACCCCTTTAAGTTTATCTATCTTGTTAGTTTGAGAGATTACATTGTAGTTGTTGACGATATTACCTGCGTTTATTGAAGAGAGTTTATAGATTTCTGACTTTAGCTTGTTGTTTAACTGTTCTAGCTTAGTTAATACAAACGACTCCGTTATACCTGACTGTACTACTACATGCTGTGTCTCTATTACTCTTTTTATAGTTGGTTGGGTTATTAATACTGCGGTATCGTCTTTTTCAGTAACAGTGGCAAAAGGTGTTTTAACATCATTGACGTTAAGCCAACTAACTAAACGCACCCTGATACCCTCGATAAATCGTCCGATAAACTCTGGGGCACTTATAAGTGCTCCTTGGGCGCTTGTCATAGCTAACTGTGTGTTAAATACCGCAGAGCTCGCAGATGACACTATGTAATTTTTAGTAGAAGATACTAAAGTCAATGTATTTTCTTTTGTAAATGTATATTTGATTTTATGCGCTACGTTTTTTATATCTTGGTTTAATTTTTTTACCCTTTCAGAAACAAGGGCAACGATTTTAGTAACCTTATTTGTGGTGGTAGTTTTAATATTCTCAACAGTAACTTGTCTTTTTATTTCTTTTACTTTGTGTGAAGTTGCCACAACTACTTCTCCAGAAGTATTAATAAAAGAATAATAACGAACTAACCCTTGTTCGATAATATTGCTTCCTGATGTAACAACTTTCAATGTGCTATTTGCAATATTTTTATATGTAAATAATTCTCTGAATGTATTTACGGAATCATTTGTGTCTTCATAAATTCTAGAAATGTTTGATTGTGATGAATCAATTACATCTCGAACATACAAAGAATCTTTTGCGAAGTACACACCAAAAACTAAAACAATAGAAATTACTACAGCTGTTACTTCTTGTAAAAGATATTTTGGGAATTCTGGTAATTCTAAACGTGACATTACTTGTTCCTCATATTCTTCAGTTGTCTTTTTATAATTCTGCTTACACTCTTTTGATAAGTTCTTATTACTTTCACTTTTTTTATTTTTTTGTTCATCCAAAAAAATGAAGAAAGGTTCAGCCTCTACATACCAAGATCCACCCACTTTCTCACCTGGGATTCTCCTCTCTCGACATAATCTAGAAATATAGTCGTGAGTATAACCAGCCTGATTGCCGGCATCTTTAGAAGATAAATATTTTTTGTTATTGAAAAAAACTTCTTTACTCATACCTATGGTCGCTAACACGATTTAACTACATTCTACAACATTTTCTTAAGGACATGTCTTTTTGTTTGTGGAAAAGTCTTTTAGATTTGTCTTTTAATAAATATTAAGAGAACAAGAAAATTAAAATAATAAAAAATGTTTTAAAGTAAAGATAGTCTGGACTGACGAACTACAAACTAGGTCGTACTAACATGTATAAAGTTAGTAGTATTGGATAATCTTCTTATACTGATACAAAACACCACCTCGTTTTAACGAGATGGCGTTTAAATACGATAATTATATATTATTTAGAATTATATTCTATTTTCTCTTCAGTAAAGCTACTGAATACACCTATCATTCTCTCCATTAATGAATCTGGTATAGATTGAGTAACTTCAGCCTTTAAAGTACTACCACTATCTGGTGTCTTAAATAAGAAAACCGTCTTTAGAGTGCTTGTACTAGAGCTAAATACAGATGTATGGGGTATAAATGTAACGATTGAGGCAACAACAACCACAGTAGTCGCCAGTGAAGCGATTTTTATGAGTGACATTGGTGATTTTTGCATCAACGACTGTCTTTTGGGTTTTAGGGTATCTTTTATTACTTTTTTTGAATACAAACTATTATCTTCTCTGTTCAGCTGTCTTTCTTTTATATGTTTTTCTACTTCATTCCTCTCTCCTGTTACTATTTTATGAAGTACAGGTTCTCGTGAACGCATTGGTGTAGGAACCAACGGTGTATCATCTAAAGAATATGAAGCACTTAAAAAAGATGGGTAGTAATAGTCGTCTTTGTTCCTCTTGCTTATTAAGGGCTGTTCTCTCTTGTTTATATGTATCTTAGTAGATCCATGTAACTCTTTTTCTACGCCTCTACTATCTTTATTGTCATGAAATGTAACCATGTCATTAAACACCTCTTTTTGAGGGGTTTTTGGCTTACTGATAGCTACTATACTCTGTTGCTCTTTTGATTTTGTACTTATGTTAGCGTTATTAACTTCTTTGTTAATAGTAAGAGTCTCCACTATTTCTTCCTGTTCATTTACTTGGAATGAAGTTATTGGATTATTTTTGTTTTCAGTGGTTTTCTTATCCACTACTGATCGTGGTATATACCAACCCCTTCCTATTTGCCTAGCCGAGATTTTACCACTACGCGCAAGCTGGCCGATGTAGTCTTGGGTGTACCCCATAATCTCGGCAGCTTGTTTTGACGAGATATAATCCACACCTTCGAAGGTTATGTTTTCTTTTTTACTTTTATTGGCATCCAATAGATTTTTAACGTCTATCTCACTAACTATATCGTTTTTATTTTTGTAAAATAAATTATCTATAAATTTTCCTTTTTTTATGTTTTCTTTAGAGATATTAGAAGATTGTCCAGAAAGTTCTGACTCGTCTATATACCAAACTCCTCCTACGCGTTGTGCCGAGATTTTACCACTACGCGCAAGCTGGCCGATGTAGTCTTGGGTGTACCCCATAATCTCGGCAGCTTGTTTTGACGAGATAAATTTCTTTCCTTCTATAGTTAAACTTTTCATATACATATTATACTCCACATAAACGATACAACAACGTAAAAAAGATTGTGTGTGGGGATTGTAAATAATAACAATAAACAGACTCCGTATAGGCGAACTGGCTTTGATTTATATAAACTTTTAAGTTAAATAGATTTAAGTAAAATAGTTTTTAATAATTCTGGGTTAGCCGAGCCTTTGCTCTTTTTCATCCCTTGCCCTATTAAGAATTGTAGAGATGCTTCCTTCCCTTTTTTGTAATCTTCTACAACTTCTCTATTCTCGGATATTATTTCGTCTATAAGTTTTTGTAATTTGTCTTTGTCATTTTCCTGAAGTAGTCCGCCCGACTCTGCAACTTTTCTCGGGTCGCCTCCTTCTGACAAAAGTATTTGAAGTATGTCTTTTCCTCCACGAGACGAGACCTCATTAGCACTGATCATCTCTATTAATTCAGTAAAATTAGAACCAAGAGGTACGCTATTCTCGCCAAGTCGAGAAGTCATCCCAACAACATCAGAAGCGATATAGTTAACTGCTAAGCTAAATCTTTTACTATTTTCTTTAAAAGAAGGGATTACATACTCATCTAAAAGAGTTCTGTATGCTTTATTGTTTACAAACAGATCAGCGTCCTGTTTTTTAATACCGAGATCGTTCATATAATAATTTCTCTTCTTCCACGGAAGTTCTGGTATTTCTCTTTTTAACTCATTTTTATCGAAATCCTGTAACTCCGAGATTTTTAACTTAGGTAAATCTGGGTCAGGCATATAGCGATAGTCATGTGACTCCTCTTTAATTCTTTGAGAAAAGGTTATTTGTTTGTTTTCATCCCACCCTCGTGTTTCCTGAACTACTTCTCCATCCTCTTCTAATACCTTAATCTGCCGAGATATCTCGTATTCGACTGATTTCTCTACTACTTTAAAGGAGTTTAAGTTCTTAATCTCGACTTTGGTACCCATTTTGCCTGTACTACTCACTGAGATATTTGCTTCTACTCGCATCTCGCCCTTTTCCATATTTGCGTCTCCTGCCCCGAGATATCGTAAAAGTAATTGCAACTCTTTAGCAAAGTCACTAGCATCTTTTGCATTTGTGATGACTGGCTCTGTAACCAGCTCCATAAGTGGGATGCCTGCACGGTTGAAATCTACTAGACTTTTTTCTCCTTTGTCGTGAGTTGAACGTGCAGTATCTTCTTCTAGATGAATCCGTGTAATCTCTATACCATTAATACTTCCACCTGATATAAGTGGGTACTTGTACTGACTGATTTGATAGCCTTTAGGGATGTCTGGATAGAAATAATTTTTTCTATCGAACTCTGTGAAGTCTGCCAACTCTCCACCAAGCGCTAGACCAACTTTAAGCACATGCTTAACAGCTTCTTTATTTATAACCGGAAGTGTTCCTGGGTGCGCCATACACACCGAACACACATTTACATTAGGACGTTTTTCATCTGGATCGTTCTTTGAATTACAAAACATCTTTGTCTTTGTTTTGAGCTCTGCGTGTATTTCAAGACCTATGGTTGGTGTATATTTAGATTCCATTGTAGGAATACTATAACAAATACTCCCATCCTCTTCCACTACTTCACTATTACGACTCTATTCCCTCTATCAAAAAACAAAGTGTACTTTGATCAAAATGTGCGAAGCTAAGCTTCGCACATTTTGATAGTTAAATTATTGTGTGTTTCTCATCAAGTAATTCTTTTGCTCCGCTTTGTTGTACTTCCCCATCGTAATCTTTACCGTCTTTAAATTGATCTATTATTATGCTGTTCTCAAGTAATTTACCCCAACGATTTTTATTAATATAATCTTGATAGCTTGACCAGTAGTACTCTCTTTCTTTATTAAACCACTTTTTTATATCTCGAGGATTTCTATGTATGTATGCTGACAAATAAAGCAGTTGTTCATTATCGCTGACATGTACAGCTCCATATGAGCCTTGAAATAAATGTCCTGTATGCTCATGTTTGGCATTAAAATACTTAGTGTATGAAGTCAATACTCTATGCATGTATTGAGATACTCCTTTATCTTCGACTTCTTTAACAATAAGATGAAAGTGATTAGGCATTAACGCAAAGCTAACTAATTCAACATATCTATCTTCAATCATGGTATCAATATCCTCGTCTTTTATATTAAAAGTTGAATCTTTAACATAATTATTGACATAACGCCCTAAGTTATTATGTGTCATCGGAGATTGGAAATTTAAAATAAGAAATAAAAAACGTATCTTATCACGATTATCTCGAAATATGGTTTGTTTGTTATTTCCTCGACAAAAGAGGTGGTAATATTCACCTTGTGCAAAAATAATCTTCCTCATATAGATTTATACTACCATGTAATTATCATCATAATGTGCGAAGCTAAGCTTCGCACATTATGATGGGTTTATTCGCTTCCCTTTTGAAGTAACAAGGTGAGTGTGTCTGAAAAACTTTTAACTAACTCGTCATCCAGAATAGACATATGGACGATGTTGCTCTGTGTTTCTTTAGATAGAGTGTCTTGTACGCTTTTTAATTTTTCATCTGAAACTAAATCACTCTTGGTGAGTATTATTATTTCTTTCTTATCTCCGAGCTCTTTGTTATATGAAATTAGTTCATTACGAATAGTTTGATAGTCTTCTACCACATCTTCACTTTCAAGTGATATACAATGAACAAGTATTTTCGTTCGTGTTATGTGCTTAAGAAACTTATGTCCTAGACCTTTACCCTCTGATGCTCCTTCGATTATCCCTGGTATGTCTGCGAGAATAAACCCGTAAAAATCTCCCAGGTTTGGGTCTAGAGTTGTGAATTGATAACTACCGACTTTTGCATCTGCTTTGGTTATTGTGTTTAGTAGACTAGATTTACCTGCATTTGGTAATCCTATAAAACCTGCATCAGCTATTAAAGATAGCTCTATTTCAAACTTTGCGTAGCCACCTTGCTTACCCTTCGTGCTTTGTTTTGGTACTACATTTACTGAGCTCTTAAAATGCTCGTTACCGAGCCCCCCACGCCCCCCTGAGAGCATTATCGTTTCTTGCCCGTCTTCTAGCAACTCAAACGTCTCCCCTGTCTCGGTATTTTTTATAATTGATCCTATTGGCAACTTTATGTACAACGTGTCTCCGTTCTTTCCATGTCTACTTAACCTGCCACCGTCTCCTCCGTTTTCTGCGACGAAATCCGTATCTCCTCTGTATTTGGAAAGTATGTTTATGTCGCGTACTGCTTTCGCGTACACGTCTGCACCACTGCCACCGTCTCCACCAACAGGACCACCTCGAGGATTTCCTCTTTGTTGGAGCCATCTAACGACGCCGCTGCCGCCGTTTCCTGCTTTTACTGTTAATGTTATTTCGTCTATAAATTTCATGTTATTTGTCCATTATTTCCTCTTTTTTCGCTATATTTCTAGAATAATATATAAATACTGATACTAATAATACAATACCTGCAACCGCACTATAAATCATAATCTTAGTGTCTTTTACTAGTACAGCACTCACCCCATAAGAAATAATGAATGAGAATGGTGTTATTCCGATAATCGTAGCAATGGTGTACTTTACCAGAGAAATGCGACTAAATAAACCCACTGCGTAACTGAGGATGTCTACCGACAAAAAAAGGCGTAAACATACGAGGGACACAAACTCTGTGTTCTCCGGTATATATTTTTGATATGCGTCTAATTTATCAAGACTTACAAAGCGAGAAAGTATATTACGTCCGACATGTCGTGAAATTTGAAATGCTACAACAGCGCCTGTTGCCCACCCTATGATTGCAAATACTGCAGTCCAAAATGGACCAAAAAATAAAACGCCTATTGGTGCAATAAACGGGATTGTGGTGAGTGGTGCAACAACTGTGGCACTGAATATTATAAATATAAACAAAAATATACTCAGAATATAATTCTCTCCTATATATCCACTGACAAATGATACTGCTACATCATTAAAAAAGAATGCGAGTACAAAAGCTATAAGTATCAGAAAAAGACTTACTTCTATCATTGTATCTCTATTTTTAGACATAATATTTAGTCTACAAACTTCTCAGCAAGGTAGTGCGCTCCTGCAACAAAGAATGCTCCAATGAATGCTGAGATAAATCCATCTACAACAAATCCATCTATAAAAGTAGAAACGAACCAAAACAAAAGTGCATTTATGACAAATGTGAACAAACCTAATGTTAGAAGTGTTATTGGCAACGTTAAAATAACAAGGATTGGCTTTAATATAAGATTAACTAATCCGAGCACCACTGCAACAATAAGCGCAATATAGAAGCTCGCAACAGTAATACCCGGTACGTATTGTGATACCAGAAGTAGTGCTAGTACTGTTATAAGTAGTTTTGTGATTATCCCCATTTGTATTTATATTACCTTATATCTAACTTTATATCATCTCTAGGAACGGGCTTTCTTTAGAGTGTCTGCGTACGATATAAGCTCCGTGAGCGCTTTTGCTATACGCTCTTCATGTCCTTCTTCTTGAATTAACCCGTCTTTATTAAAGAGTTTACCTACTCCAGAGAAATATAATGTACTTGGAATCGGTACCATTTTAAGTCCTATCATTACTGGTAACATATTCTCAACGACACGTGCCCCTCCTAGACCACCAGCTGAAACTCCACATAGTAATACTGGCTTCTTTTCGTATTCTTTATATAGTGAATCTAATACTAACTTGAGCTCTCCAGGATATCCGTGATTGTATTCTGGTACAACAATAATAAGTCCATCTGCTTTTGTCATTATTTCTTTCCATTTGGTTGGTGATTCATCTGTACCGCCACTTCCCCACGGTGGTGTTGTCTCTGTGTATTTAAAATCTTCTACTTGAACTAGTTGTGTTTCTATCTTTTCGTTCTTTTCTACTTGTTGTGTGACAAAGTCTGCTACTAGCTTCGATGAGTTATCAACACGCCCTGTTCCAAGTAATACTGGTATAGATATTTTCTCCATATAATCTTTAATTATTATTATTTATAAATCACTTTTAATCCTCTTCACTTGATCATTAGCCATCACAAGCTGATCATAAATACCTTCTATCAGATTGTATTCTTTAGCTTCTTCGAGTGTTACCCACTGCGCTTTATCAAGCTCTTCTTCTTGGAGTGTTACTTCTCCACTTTTATAATCTGCCGTGAAAGAAAGAATTAATGAAGGATACTCTCCAACAATCATTGCAAGACTTGTTAGATAATCTATGTTATCAATCTGAAGACCAACTTCTTCTTCTACCTCTCTTCGGAGTGTTTTTTCTACAATGTTAAACCAGTGATGGTTAGTATCTTTTGGTAAATCTTTATAATCTGAAACTTCCAAGCGTCCGCCTGGAACACACCACATACCTGGGAATTTCTTCTTGGTTTTCGCACGACGTATAATTAGGTACTTGCCGTCCTTAGTAATAATCGCTGTAACAGGAATTTCGTGGAGTTTGTCTGAAACGTCTTCTGCCATATATAAAGCAGTATAACAGAAAACGAACAATCTTGTTCAGAGTGTTCGAAGCTAAGCTTCGAACATCTACCATTTACCGCACTCTTTGCAATTAAAATGATGCAATTCTTCTTTTGATCTCATATTTTTTTGATTTATGAACATCGAATGTCCTTGTTTGTTTAAAATGTTCGAAGCTTAGCTTCGAACATTCACTCTTCATTTTTTATACTCCACTCGCCACTTTCTATAAGATGTTGTGCTTTTTTGTACTTCATTTCTTTTGTATCTTTACCGTCTGTAATTGTAACCATGTCGTTTCTACCTATTTTATTTGTATTCTTTAAAGGATCAGTTGGGCCGTTCTTTTGTACGTTACTACTGATTAGTTTTGCACTATCGTGGACTTCTTTCATTTTCTGTTCTTCTTTTACGAATGCGTTTACACCGATATTCGGTAATACGCTTCTGATTTGATGTTTGTATGACTCTTCCATCTCTTTAAACATACGCAATCCCTCCTTTTTGTATTCTACAAGTGGGTCGCGCTGACCATATGCACGTAGATTTACACTTGAACGCATGTAATCCATCATCTCAAGATGCTCTACCCACAGCATATCGATTGTTTGCAGCAGCATTCTTCGTACTGTAGAAACAAACTCGTCTTCCCCTAACAACTCTTTTTTATCTCCAACTGTTTTAAGTAGGTGTGTATCTCCCCCTATAACACTGTCTATAGCAAGTAATACATCGTTTTTTTCTCCTTGTAATATTCCCCTTCTTCTTTTATATATAATTGTTCTTTGTTGATTTAAAATGTCGTCATACTGCAGTACGTGTTTTCGTGAATCAAAATGAAAACCTTCTATCTTTGTCTGTGCTGACTCAAGCGAACGCGTAATCATTTTATTTTCTATTGGTTGATCTTCTGGTATGCCAAAACGCCCCATCATACGCTTAATCATATCTGAAGCGAACACTCGCATAAGTGAGTCTTCTAGGGAAACAAAAAACTGAGTTTCTCCTGGGTCACCCTGTCTTCCTGAACGTCCACGTAATTGGTTGTCTATACGCCGTGCTTCATGGCGCTCTGTGCCGAGTACAAAGAGCCCGCCGAGCTTTTTTACTTCCTCATATTCTTCTTCTCCACCTGGGTTTCCACCAAGTTTGATATCGACTCCGCGCCCTGCCATGTTTGTGGCTATGGTTACATTACCCTTACTTCCTGACTGCGCGATGATTTCTCCTTCGTTTTCGTGGTTCTTTGCATTTAATGTTTTATGCTGTACTCCTTCTTTTTTAAGAAAAGAACTGAGTAATTCATTTTTCTCTATTGATACTGTACCTATAAGTACTGGTTGACCTTCTTTGTTGAGCTCTTTTACTTTCTTGGCTATTGCTTTAAACTTTCCTACTTCACTCTGATAGATTAGATCTTCTTGGTCTAATCTCTTTGGATCTACATTGGTTGGTATTGATACCACTGTAAGACCGTACACTTTATAAAACTCTTCTGAAGATGTGAGCGCTGTACCTGTCATACCTGCAAGCTTGTTGTATAGTCTGAAATAGTTTTGGTATGTAATAGATGCGAATGTACGTGATTCTTTTTGAACTGACACGCCTTCTTTTGCTTCTATCGCCTGATGGAGGCCCTCAGACCAACGACGTCCTGGCTGAAGCCGCCCTGTAAACTCATCTACAATAACGACCTCATCGTCTTTTACGACATATTCTTTATCTTTATCAAATAGTGCCTTAGCTCGAACTGCAGTTTCTAGGTGGTGTACATACTTCACTCCTTTATCTGTGTAAATATTATCTATACCTAATATCTTTTCTGTTTTTTCTATTCCTGTATCTGTTAGTGAAATAGCCTTTTGTTTCTCATCTACAACAAAGTCTTCTTCTATTTTAAGATTAGCTACTATTCCTGCAAACATTGCATACAGGTTTTCTGGATCTGCTGTAGGTGCTGAGATGATTAAAGGTGTCCGCGCTTCGTCTATTAAAATAGAGTCTATTTCATCTACTACTACGAAATTGTGTCCACGTTGTCGTAGTGAACTTGTTTCGTATTCGATATTGTCGCGAAGATAATCAAAACCAAATTCGTTGTTTGTGCCGTATGTTATGTCTGCCTCATATGACTCTCTCCTTGTACTTGGACGTAAAAACTCATGCACGACTTTAAATGAACCTAATTCGTCACGCTCTTCGTCTTCTTTTGTATCCTGTGTGATTGTCTTGTCATACAGGAAAGAAGATTCTTGGTTTATTACACCAACCGACAAACCTAGAAATGTATAAATCTGTCCCATCCAAACGCCGTCACGTCTTGAAAGGTAGTCGTTTACTGTAACTACATGCACCCCAAGGCCTGACAATGCGTTCAAATATGCAGGGAGTGTTGCTACAAGAGTCTTTCCTTCTCCTGTTCTCATTTCTGAAATATTTCCCTTATGTAAGGTAATACCCCCAAGAAGTTGTACATCGAAATGTCTTTGATCAAGTGTTCTCTTAGCGGCTTCTCTTACTGCGGCAAATGCTTCTGGAAGTATGTCGTCTAATGACTCACCCTCCATAAGGCGCTTTTTAAACTCTTCCGTTTTGTTTTTTAAATCTGAATCAGAAAGAACACTAAAAGACTCCTCAAGTCCATTAATTTTTTCAACAATAGGACTAAGCTTTTTGAGCTCTTTCTTGTGTTCGTCTACTGTAAACAGTTTTTTTAGAAAAATCATACGATGACAATAATATCATAGATACGCCCCAAGAGCCTGTTTTTATGTAAAAAATTACTTGCATAAGTGGCTGTTAATAATACACCCATAGACAACAAAAACTCCTACAATTAGGTCAAATCAGTACCAATATGATTCTTATTTGACCTTTTGGGGAGTTTCTGTTAAAAATAGTCTTGCAAAAGGACTATCTATCGTCGTCGTCGGGTGGTCCTTTTTGCTGCCTTACGCTTTGCAGGCTTCCTTTTTGCTGCCTTACGCTTTGCAGGCTTTCGTTTAGCTGCTTTACGCTTTGCAGGCTTCCTCTTTGCTGCTTTACGTTTTGCTGGCTTTCGCTTTGCAACTTTTCGTTTTGCAACTTTTCGTTTTTTTGCTGCCATGAAGTTTGATTTAAATAGTTTGAGTAATAACGACCACGTCTTCCCTTTTGTACAAAAGAAATAGTTGTAACGCGTTAGAGAAGTTACTTATATTATCGAACGCGAAGTATGCAAACACAATTCATTATAAAATATTTTTGTGGATAACTTTCTAAATAAATATTTAGAAAGTTATTTCAAAATTATTTTAAAACAAAAAGTCTTAAAATTTTGAAAGTTATTTCAGAATTAAAATAATTATTTTTTTAAAAGTTATTTCGATAACTATTTATACAAAAGTAACTTCTTTCTCAATTTTAATTCCCGTCTTTTCCATAACGTCTTTTTCTATCATGTTTGATAATTCATTTAATTGTTTCGCTGTGGCATTTTTTTTATTAACAATAACTAAAGCTTGTTTATCATAAATACATAATTGTTTGTACTCTCTACCTTTCCATCCTAACTTTTCAAGGATAAAACCAAGAGGTATCTTCACATACCCAACACTGCTTCTATACGATGGAATAGACTCAAATTGCCCTTGTAGTGCACTGTATTCTATATCTGTAACAATGGGGTTCTTAAAGAATGAGCCTGCAGTTCCTACTTTGTCTAGATCTGGAAACTTGTTTCTTCTGATATTAATAATGGCTTCTCGTACCTCAGTTAATGAGGTGGCTTTATTCTCTCTAAAATATTTTGCTAGATCAGAGTATGAGAGATTTAATTTATTTTGTTTTTTTAATTTGAAACACACATGAATAATCACGTACTCTTTACCTTTTTCTGTTTTAAAGAAACTGTCTCTATATACAAACTTACATTCACTTTTTGTAAATCTTTTTGTTTTGCATGTATGTATGTTAATCGTGTCTACGTATTTTATTAAATCTTTTACTTCTACTCCATATGCTCCAATATTTTGGACTGGAGATGCGCCAACAGTTCCTGGTATTGCAGAAAGGTTTTCGAGTCCATAATAATTATTCTTAACACAATATGAAATGAGTTCATCAAATACCTCACCTCCTCCAACTTCTAAAATAACACCGTCACCTTTTGTGTTGTTGCACACTACTCCTTTTATTTCTATTTTTATAACAAGTCCTCTAAATCCTTCGTCTTTAAAAACTATATTTGAACCACTACCTAGTATGAAAACTTTTAATGTATGTTCTTGTGCATAGGTAATAGCCTTTTTTAACTCACTGACGCTTTGTACACAAACAAAAAAATCGGCAGAACCGCCGATACGAAATGTCGTAAATTCTTTTAAAGAAACGTCTTTTTGGATTTCCATAAACGTATTCTATGCTTAAAACTTTAAATTCCCCCGATATATGGGGAGCGGGTGCGAGCTCCAAACAAAAATCTGATGTGAGTGCCGCCGCCCCCCGTATATTGGGACAATCTGAATATGAGTATAAGTATACAGTAACTAAGTGTAAAAAAGCACTAGAGACGCAAAATCCGCCACAAGGACGGATCTTACGTAGATTTTCGGTAGAGTCACAACTTAAGTGACACTCACAGGAAATAGTATAGCATATATCTATAAAGATGCAAGTTTTTGGGCTGTGAAAGCGGGCATTGCTGTAGGCAACGCCCGCTTTTATTTTTTATTTTACCAAAAATTGGTTTATGGATTCCTGCCAGCTTTTATTTCACTAATGTAATATTCGCCTTGTTCTTTGAAGTTTGGGTCTAGATCTATCGCTTTTTGTATTTCTTGTTCTGCTTCTACCCGTCTATTGAGCTCTAAGTACACTGCAGCAAGCCCTACGTGTGATTGTGGATCATTAGGCTTACTCTCTACACGAAGTTGCCATATACCAAGAGCTTTATCTAACTGTTTGGTATTGAAATACGCCTGAAGTAATCTGTCGTTATCAACTATTACAGACCCGTACACTGGTACAAGAATTTCCTCAAGTAACTTTTCGTCCCTTGCATAAATAGCCCCTATTGCATAAAAGATTTGTGCTTGTTCATATTGTGGTGCTATGTCATATGCATGCTTGAATACTTCAAGTGCTCCAGCTATGTCTCCCCTATTAAGTGTGTTGAGTCCTAGCTGAAATAATATAGTTGGTTTGTTAGGAGAAAGTTCGTTTGCTCTATTAATATACACTCTTGCTGTATCATATTGCCCAAACGAATCTAAAAGTGTCCCTGTAAATATTTGTGTACGTGCGTCATTATCTACTTTTTCAATCTGCTTCTGCATCTCTGTAACAGAAAGAGTAAGGTATTCTTGTTTTATTGTTATATCAAGTTGACTCCCAGCAATACGTGTAGAAAGCATTCCTAACTGTTCACGTATTTCTTGATCTCCATATGAATTATATGAAAGTGCTTTTTTAAGTAAAGGTATTTGGTCTGGATGACCCGCAGGTATTGAAATTGCATTTAGTAATGTTTTTGCAGTTAATATGCCTTTACTATTGACTACATATACTGAAAAAATGGTAAGAATTATTATTATAGGTACGTAGATACGTGAGATCATACTCTTATCTAAATTGTCTTCTATATCTTCCATATACAACACCCTCGTACTTTCTTTATACGTCCAATACACAAAAGCCATTATGGTAAAGAAAAGAATACTGCTTACTATATTATCGAATACAAAAAGATTGTGAAACGTGTAGCCGGCAAGAAGTCCAGTGAAAATACTTTTTTCATTAATTGAAAAGAACGTGTTTTTCTTTCTCCATAAATAAAAGAGTGTGGCTAGGAACATTGATACGTAAGCGAGTAAACCAAGAACACCTCCGGCTATAAGCCAATCGAATACGAAGTTGTGTACCCTGTCGAACCACTGCTCTTGAGCATACAGCTCTGACTTGTAGTATTTATTAAATACAAAATTGAAGTTTTCTTGACCCCAACCTAGAATAGGTCGCTCTTTTACTCCCTTCATTGCAACGCTCCAAATTAAGAACCGTGCTTGTACAGTCCCCTCTGAAAGAGATATGCCAGTAAACCTGCTAAGTACTGGGCTATCTTTTGCAAAGTCTGTGTCTTTTATTAAAAAGAATCCGCTGACTATTACTAAGACACCAATAATTGCACCGATGGCTATTTTTCTAAGCTTGTTATTATTTTCTCCAACCTCTCCTGTGTTTCCAGCGGTCCGGCCACCGAAAATGGCGATGAGTAGACCAGAGAGAGTTACCCCACCAAGAAGTCCGAGGATGGTACCTCGTGTTGCAGTGAAATATATCATTGCGACCTGAAGTGCGATAAGTCCACCATATATATATGAGACATAACGACTTCCCTTCCAGCGAAGTAATAAGAACGTAGTTATAAATACATGGAAGAACATGTAGATGGCAAAATATGTAGCATTACCTAGTGTTGCGTCTAGTCTCACACTCCCTTGATGAATATCAAAACGTCCCAGAAGTTGGAAAAGACCATAGATACCGAGTAGACCACTTACAAAAACGGACGTGTTTAAGAACCTTGTCCATAGCTTTTCAGTATTAAGAACAGATCCCGCTACAAGGAAATACATAAAGAGGTGTACGAGTGTGACAAGACCTTCCATGCGCTCGAAATTGCTCCAAATACTCTTAAGGGGATTCTCTCCTGTTATATCAGCGACAGCTATAATACCTACAAATATGGCTATTGATGCTAGAAGCCATGAGAATTTAGGGCGATAAGACCTGTTATAAAGTATGAGTGCGAGCCAGCCACCAAATAGTAATTCGACTATAATACGAAACGCAAAATTCTTTCCTGTGATAAATGGGAAGAATAAGAAGGATGAGACTATAAGAGGTATAAACGGCACGAGGAATATGCCCCACGTCACGAACTTTCGTAATATTTTCTCAATTTGCATTAGATATAACTGTAACATAAAGGCTACTTAGATGTTATATTAATGACAATATATGAAAGATATTATAAAGACGTTTTTTAGGCGATTTAGATACAACAAGTCATTTAGTCAGTTTGGCGAAGATGTTGTTATCCAATCACTCTTTAAAGGTAAAAAGGAAGGGATTTATGTTGATGTTGGTGCCTATCAACCCATCTTGTACTCAAACACACATGCTCTTTATTTAAAAGGATGGAATGGACTTTCTATCGACCCAAATCCTAACCTGAAAATACTATATAGAATCTTTCGAAAAAGAGATGCTTTTGCAAACTTTGCGACAGGAGACATTGGAAAAAATAAGTATTTTATGTTCTCAGACGGAGCGTACAATACTCTAAACGAAAATGTTGCAAAAGACTTAATGAGTAAAAAATATCCAACCTTTCTTGGCACAAAAGAAATACAATCTCTTCCCCTTGGGGATATTATAAAAAAGTATAAGATATCACATATAGACTACATGAACATTGATGTGGAAGGTTTAGACCTAGAAGTATTAAAATCACACAACTGGTCTATAAAACCAACTGTAATATCCGTCGAAAATTCAAACAAAGAAGGCATAGACTCCTTTCTTTCTCGATATGGATATAAATTAGAAGCCTCTATCGGTGTCACCTTAATATATAAACTTAATGAAAACAGCTAAAAATAAACTATACCGACTCATGCGTTGGAGCGAGAAATATACTAAAACAGACATGCTCTACCTTGCCAAGAGCGGTTCTGTACTTTCTGCAACTCAGATAATAAACTCTCTTTTAGCCATCACACTAACTGTGGTGTTTGCAAAACTTTTATCTAAAGAAACGTATGGTGCGTATAAGTTCGCCATCTCAATAGCGGGTATCATCGGAGCATTTTCACTAACAGGAATGGGGTCTGTTGTAGTGCGTGCTGTATCACAAGGATACGAAGGTTCATTTCTTTCAGGCTTCAAGACTTTACTTAAGTGGAATATCCTATTGTTTTTCATAGGTTTAGCTGGGTCTATTTATTATTTTATAAATGAAAATAATACACTAGCTATCATTCTTTTAATTATAGCTGTACTTTTACCATTACAAAAAAGCTTTTTTCTTTTTGATTCATATCTGCGCGGAAGAAAAGATTTTAAAACAAGTGCTATATATGGAGTGATTAGTGGTGTAATTTCTACAATAGCACTTATCGTCACGGTATTTTTAACGAATAATCCAGTCATAATTGTTCTTATCTTTTTCCTTTCGAGTGCTGTTATAGGCATATCCTTACATATTCTCGTAAAAAAAACCCGCCCTGTCTCTAATACCAACGAGGACTTACATACTATACCGTATGCAAAACACTTAAGCGTAATGAAGTTTATTGGCAATATTGGAAACAATATTGATAACCTTCTTATGTTTCACTATTTAGGACCTGCTCTTTTGGCAATATACTCCTTTGCTTTGGCCCCACCAAGGGAATTTGGGGTATTTAATGGAATACTTCAAAGTCTTGCTTTACCTAAGTTTAGTACTAGAGATATCAAAGAGTTGAAGTCATCAATTCCGAGAAAAGCACTAATAGTATTCTTCTTCTCTGTTTTGCTTTTTATTTTTTATATTATTATTGCTCCGTATTTATATAAATTTATATTTCCAAGATACATTGACTCTGTGCTGTATTCTCAAGTTTTTGCAATAATTATTCTTTCCTTTCCAGCATCTTTGTTTGGACAAACCCTTATTGCGCATGCAAAAAAGCGAGAACTATACATTCTAAACACTATCATCCCAATAACTAGAATAGGATTACTTCTGGTCTTATTACCTCTTTATGGAATATGGGGAGCAATAGCAAGTATCCTACTTACACGATTTACTAATTTATTTGTATCTATATATTTGTTCTACAGACTTAAATAGGTTCTACAGACTTAAATAGTGAGTGGTTTACTTATAGCTAGTTACACAATTCCTTTTTTCTTCATTATTTCTTCCACCTCAACTACTTGACTCTCTCTATCGACTTCAACCCATGCAGTGTCTTCAATGAGCAGACCATGGACATAGAAATCATTTATATATAAACGAATTGGGTGACTATCTTCTATGCGTTCAATATCAGAAACTGGTAACTCAGCAAACTTCAAAAGTGCTTCCTTTTTCCATAGATATAATCCAAGGGTACGCCACCCTGTATGAATCGGCTGACGTGTCTGAAATACAAGCCTGTCACTTTCTGTCTTTACAACTTTCAAAACATCTAAAGAATCTGTATGCTCTTTAGTTGCCGGAGCGTATGGAATTACTACATCAATTTCTGGGTTCTTTTCTATGGCTACACAAGCTCTATGGATAAAATCATCAATGATTTCTGGGGTAACCATAGGCTGGTCTCCCTGCATTTCAAAAATCCACTCATCATCAATGTTTTTTGCTACATAAGCAACCCTAGATGATCCATCAGGACAATCAGGAGTTTTTACAGCCTTGTATCCAGCATCCTCTACAACATCAGCAATACGTTCATCGTCAGTGGCCACTATAGCCAGTGAGACTCTAGACGCATTACTGGCATGCTCTGCAACCCACACAACCATAGATTTACCATGTATCACTGCAAGTGATTTTCCCTCAAATCGAGTTGATTTGTATCGAGCTGGTATAACGCAGGTAAATGTATTCATAATGCTTACAAACTCTACTTTAACAACACTAGAAATGAAAATAGTAACGACACGGTAGCTATAAACCCTCCTATTGCTAGACTGCCTGATATCACACTAGAGACCAGAAGTAATGTTAAAAAAAGAATGAGTATGAAAAATTTCTTTTGAACAATATCTCCACCTGCCATATATGCACGCCCTCTTACAAACATAAACACAACGATAGAAATGCCCGCTGTAGCAGAAAGTAGTAGTAGTGACGAATCAATGGTTCTAAGTACTTCTGCAATAGAAAGTCTATAAGAATATAGTAAAAACATGGATGCGATCAAAAAAGCAGGGATACCAGACCATAGATGGTGTACCCATTGTGAAAAACTCGCAGATGAGCCTATTTTACGATTTATAACCTCACCTACGATTGACGCAATGGGTAGTGTAAGAGCTAACCAAAGCCAATTAAGATTAGGGAATCCGCCGCCAACTTCCATAACAATTGCATATAGCCCTACAAATATAAGAATAAAGGCAGTTATTACATTACCAGTTTTCCTAGATAAAATACGTTCAATCATCACCTGTGGAAACAGAGTAAGTGCAACAAAGAATGCTACAGTAACAACAGAAAGCTCATATATTCCGAAAAGATATAATATGACAACTACTGAATAAGCATTTAATATCCCAAGTAATATAGAACCAATCACCGGACGTTGCCCTGGGAAAAATAGAAAACCTGAACGAGCCGTAAATAGCACTCCCACTACAACTTGTACTAAACTAACAATAAGCACCACTAGGAATATCGTTCCTAGTATAGAAATTGTAGAGCCAATAGTATTCATTAGAAAAATATACAAGGCCCATAGGAATCCTCCGGCTAGTACAAAAATAGACCAGTGAACATTTTTAAATATTTTTTTCTCTGTATCAAACATATAATTATTTTTTTAAAACAGGAGAGTTTTCCCTTACTTGGTCTTGTAGTACGATTGCATCACCCATCTCACGTGAAGAATACTGATTACTAAGAAGAGGGATCGCAAAATAGAAATCTTTATCGATTCCTTCTTTATTTATCGTATACCCTTTAGGTAAATCTCTCAACGCATAAACTCCTCTGGAAACACTTTTAACATATTCTTGCTCCTTTTCAGGAATAATACGCTCACCCATTCCTTCCCTGCCACACATTTCCTTTGCTTTAAGATACGCCTTAAACCACTCATCTACCTGTCGTGGTATTGAACAGTATTTTGACACAGGAATCCCGTCTGCCTCTATATCAACATGTCGCTCAAATGTGCGTGCACCTTTAGCATATGCCATCATTACCGATGAGTACCAGTCATTGTATTCATGCGTAGAAAACCCAATAACATGATTAGGATAACGCTTTTTAAGAAAATCTATTTGATGAAGGTCTAGTTCGTTGTCTTCAGATGGATATAATGATACACAATGATTAACTGCAAGTGGTATGTCCTCGTCTTTAAAAATACCAACAACGCGATCTAGGTCCTTTATTCCAGTTCCCCCATTGGATATTATGGTCGGTATATGTACAGAAACCATTTTTTCTATAAGTGTCCAGTCGTTTGCATCTTGACTCGCTATCTTTAAAATCTCAACACCAAGCTCAACACATAAATCAACTGATTTCTCGTCAAACGGAGTTGCTATAACAATCATGTTGTGTGTTTTTATTTCATCGACTAGTTTTTGAAATTTCTCTTTAGAAAGCTTTGTAGTAAGTGTTTTTTTAATATACCTAGAACTTGACCCAGGAGCATTTGTAATTTCTTTATCTTTTTCCCTATCAACTTCTACGCTTGGAAGATAATCTTTATGTATAAAAGACTCCACGTCACGAATCTGCAGCTTTATAGCTGCTTTAATATCGTTCTTCTTTACTATATGTGCATACTCGCGAACGATACGAAGTCCTCTGTTTATATCTCCCCAGTGATTATTTGCTATCTCTAGTACAAATAAATCTTGAAATAACTCATTATTCATATTACGTATGTGTGTTGATTTTTATCCATAATTATTAGTACTTATAACACTCAATGATATCAAACGGTTACATATCTGCAAACTAGACAATATTACTAGTTTCTTTCACAAGGATAGTAGCTAAACGTTCGCTTGTTTTACCATCAAAAGGCTCAACGAAGTTTTCTAGGATTTGTTTTCGCCCTTCTTTATCTATTGATGGATCTTTTAAATAATCATTAATATCTTTTGCTAGCTCTTGGTGAGACTGTGGTGTTCTAACTCCTCCTGTCTTTACAAGCTGTTCATAGTGATCAAATGTATCATATAACCGATGAACTGATTCCCATCTCGAAAGTTTCCTAGCTGAATCGTCAAAATTAATACAAATTACTGGGGTATCGAATACTGCCCCGTCAATAGATAATGTTGATGCGATATTTATAATAATATCTGAGTGTGTCATTAAATTTACAAATTTTTCTTCATTAGAAAACTTTGCTGTCCCTGTATCAACAAATGTTGGGTCTAGAGCAATGTGCTTGAGCTCGTTGAGTTTATACTCTTTTATGTTAAAAAGTGATACTGGATGTGGTCGAAATATGACCTGAACTGGTTCCGTAATCTGCTTAGATTCTATAAGCTTATTGATAACTTTTGGTAAAACATCCTCTGTATAATAAAAATCTGAACCACCTAATAGAATAAGTTTTTTGTTAAGATCAAGTCCATATTGTGTAAAAAATTCTTCTCGAGATTTTATATATCGTGAAGTGTCTTTATATAAATCATAGTGAGGAAGTCCAACAACATCCTTAATAAAACCTTTCGGTATAGCTTGGAACTTTTCTGCGGATCCTTTAAGCCATGCGTTCTGTACAATAAATCTGTCTGGTACAAACGCAAGTAATCCGTGATTATTCAAATTATCCCAACTGCGAACCATACCAACCACATGAATTCCTAGCCTTCTCGCTTCAACTGCAATCGGAACATCAAAGTCAGTGTCAATAAGAGAAGGAGTGAAAATAATATCAGGATTTATTTCATTATATATATTCTTAATTTCATCTGAAATATGCATATGGATCACGAGTATACGAATAAAATACTTATACAAACGCATACGACCGAGTGTCTGGGAGATCAAGCTCTTTATCAATGTAATCAGCAAACCTGTATGACCTCGCTTATATGCACGCCACCTATATGTAGTAGTGCTATGTGAACGAATTCCTGTGCGAACAAGAAACATTAAGAACTTGTTGTATCCACTATATGATTCTCTCTTATATCCTATAATGTCGTCCGCATCTCGAAAACGTTCTCGGAAATATTCTACTTTTTCTTTTTCAACAAGAAGTACAATACGAGTATTTAGAATATTTTTTACTAGAGATGGCCAAAAATCGGTGTCGAAAATATTTCTTATAATAATGTCTTTTGATATGACTATTAGGATTGTTTTCATATCTATTTTTTAACAGCATTTATAATATATGTTTTGAAACCATCTAGTTTTTCAGCGTTGAATTCAATTTTGTAATCAAAATTATGTTTCTCGAAATTTTTAATTATGGCAGAAAGTTTATTTTTTTCACTACTTGGAGAGTAATGAAATTCCATTATTACCTGAGAGATATTTCTCATAGTGCTCGATACATCTAAGTCATTAAATACTGCAACCTCAGACAACTGCACATCCATTTTCAATAAATCCACATCTCCTTCTATAAAATTCGATAATTTATTTTTCTCTACACTTACTCTAATTCCACCATGCCTTTCTTCATCCGCAGTCGTCGTAGCTAGAGACATTTCTTGGCGAACAAATATATCAATAATTCCATCGGAATCAGATAAAGCAACACTATATGCCTCTACTTTTTCTAAATTATTATTTGTTATATTTTTTTGAAGAGTAGAAAATACTTCGGGCGATGGTTCAAAAACTTTAATTTCAGCCTTGGGATATAAATATTTGAAATATAGAACAGATATCCCTATATTTCCTCCACAATCATATATAACTGGGTTATCTTTTGTAGATTCAAAATGATATGGTTCGTGGACAAACACTTCCCCTACCAACATATCTAGTTCTGAAATCGAGTCGAAATATATCTGAAATGACAAAAACTTAATAGATTTTAAATTTATTATTCTTCCATTTAAAAAATTAACGATAGATACTTTTGTGTAGTAGTAAAAAAGTATAACTTTCTTATATATATTTAAATTTTTACCTTTAACGATTCGTATGCTGTCCGAGAAATACCTTTCTACCCTATGGATTATATTTTTCATATATTTACTAATTACGCACAGCCACAAGCATCATATGAGAAAAACTTCTCATATTCAGATCAGTAACCCTGTTTACATTACTTATAAACGATACCTTGAAATTATTATCTTCCAAGTAAGATAAAAGATCCGATAATACGTTACCTCCAGAAATTGTATGGTACTCCATCGTTATCTGTTTAATTTTATGTAGTACATTATTTCCTGATAATTCCATAATCACATCACCCTCAGCACCCTCTATATCCATTTTTAGAAAATCCACATCATCTTTAATATATTCAGATAATTTAACTATGGGAACCTTCACACTACTAATTTTATCATGAGTACTTGCCATGTCTTTACATATAGTTGCAGCTCTATTATCTCCATACATCTCTAATTCACCAACATCATCACCAACAGCTTTTTGAACTAATTCAACACCGTTTAAGTTATTAAGTGTAATATTTTTTCCAAGGATTTTAGCATTTTCTGGAAATGCTTCAAATACAAGGATCTTAGCCTTTGGATATAAGTATTTAAAATACAGAGTTGCTAGTCCAATATTTCCCCCGCAGTCAATAATAAAAGGGTCTTCTTTTTCAGACTTAAAATAATATTCATCGTCAATAAATATCTCTTTAAATGTCCAATAGAAATCAGAAAAGTTTTCGAACTCTACGACAAAAGAAAGGAATTTTTGTTTTTTTACCTTTAATAACCTACCATCAATAAATCTTTTAAACGTGATTAAGCAATACGTGTGTAGTAGCTTGATCTTTCCGCTAATAGTCAGATATCTTTTTGAAAAAATCTTTGATATATCGGAAAATGTAATTGAAAGCCTTTTAAACATAGAATCTTATTTATACCCCTCCAGCTCTTTTAATCGCTTCTCATGATATTTAAAGTCTTTATTTAGTGTAGCAACTACGTATATGTGTGGAGTTATACTATATAGGATTCTGTCAAAAATACGAATAAAGAACCTAAAACTGCGGGATTGAAGTATATTCCATCCTCCACGTTCAATAGTCTTCTCGAGAGTCTTGGTAGTAAAAAAATTAATATGACTCACCGCAAGACTTCCTCTGAATTTCTTCAAACGAAGTAAACTAGTGACTTTTGGAATTATTGGAACTCCTAGTATCAAGACCCCATCTTCCTTCAAATATTTCTTAATATCAACTAGGAATCCGTGAGGAGAATATAGGTGTTCAAGTATGTTATTTGCAAAAATTACATCGAATGTTTCACTCACCGGAACATCACTAGACTCAATGTTTCCAACTCGTATATCTAGACCTTTCCCTTTTCCATAATCTACTTCTTCAGGGGAAATTGTCAACCCAACACTCCCAGTGCCAAAACGGGCAAGGAACTCGCCATGGGAGCATCCTATATCTAGAACTGATTTATTTCCTAGATCAAGTTCTTTTAGTATATGAGTAAACGTCTTTGATTTGTTTACATCATCGAAGCGTTTTAGTATGAATTGAGAATCTTCTTTGTGCATATATGTAATTAATTTATTTCCTTCATTATGCGCAAGGCGCGTGCGTGCCACGAGTGAAACTGTATGTCCTTAAAAGCTTTACTATTAAGACGTTTTGACAATGATCCATCGTTTAACACCTTCATAATACCATCAGAAAGTGCTTTGTGGTTATCTGGCTCAACCAAAACAGCATTCTCATCATTAAGGATTTCAACAATAGAGGGTATACGCGAAGCAACTATTGGACGCTTACTCGCCATATATTCAAAAAGCTTCATTGGAGAAGTGTAGTATTTTGAAATATCTTCTTTTGCAGTGTTTGGAAGAACTAATACATCTGCTGCTTTTTGCCATAATGGAACCTCTGGATGTGGACGATGTCCAATAAACTGTACATTCGTTATACTGCCAAATTCATCTTTAAACCTTTTAAGGTCATGTTTCGTTCCGCCCACAAAGAGTACTGAGTAGTCATCTGTAAGTAATGTAGCGGCATGCGCAAGTGTATCAGCTCCCTTCCAGCTATATAGATGCCCTGTATAGACTACGAGTTTTTTATTAATTGAGAGGTTGAGTTTCCTACGGGCTTCCTCTTTAAAAACTGGGATATCGAATTCCTCTATTTCAACAGCATTTGGCTCATAAAATGATTTCCCTTGTGGTAAATTAAATTGCTCTACTAATTTTTCTAATTTCCACCTATTAGTTACCAGAATCCATCTCATGTGTGCAAAAAGTCTTTTATACATGAAGAGATTTCTTTCTGGATAATTATGTACTTCATATAATGAATTCTTAAAAAAATAAGCAGGGAGAAGTAGTGGTAACGTTTCATTTGAATAAATAACATCTTCTTTATTGGCACGCAAAAGCAAGTAAACTAGACACGATACCGCGAACGTAATGTGATTCAAAACAAATGCTACATAATTTAAGAATGGAACTTTGAATAAATCAATAACTGGGAGATGTACTACTTTAAAATTATTCTTAATTTTATAGTATTTAAAAGGATCATCTTTAACTCTACCTAATCTGCGTGGAACTAACATTGTTACTTTATTGTCAACTTCAGCAAAGGACTCGCAACTTTTTGCAGCAAACAGGGCTGCGGCCATTTCACTAGGAAAACGTCCTTGATATATAAGAAAGATATTTCTGTTTGGATTTTTTAATTTTTCCATACACTTAAGTCTCTTTTTAATATTTTTTCTAGGCTTTCGATATCATTTTTATATATTTTTCTTAATCTATTTCTGTCGTTATTTGAAATAAACTCATCTTCGTTAGAAGAATTAGTGTTTTTATTTTCCCCTCTTAAAAAAATAAGAAGTGAGCTAATCTTAAAGAACTTCAAAACTCCTATTATAATTCTCCAAAATAAGCGCTTCTTTTTTCTCATTCTATCTGTAAATAATTGTTCAAACCAATTAAATTTATACCGTAAATCTTTTGATTTATTCATCTCAATTAATAGCGATGGTGGTATAAATTCACCATCTACTTCAAGAAACTTATACATGTTTTGTATAAATTCTTTCGGATTATTTTTATAGTCATCGTGAACAACTATGAGTACGTTCTTCGGAGCAAAATATTTATACGCCGTAGTTATATATTCTGCATACTTACTTCTATCAATTACTTCACGAGGATCTGTTTTAAATAATTCACTGAATTCATTTGCGTATTTATTTTTTCTTTTACCGTATAAAAAATGAGAGAATGCACGATCAGTTGGATTACGAACAGAGACGATAATTTTAGCATTAGGAAAATGTTTCTTTATCCTTTGAAGTGCTTTCTCTTCATAAATATATTCAGGGCAATATTCTCCTGTGACTTTTCCTTCACAATCCTTAAAAAAAGATTTATAGAAATCTAGCCCTTTATTGTAATTATAGTCAAAATCAAAGAAATGAGTCTCTTTCCATTCTGGCGTGCAAATCTCTGGATGCTCCTGTAAACATTTAGCAATCCACGTAGTGCCACAACGAGAAAAACCAACTCCTATAAAATCAATATTAAAATTTTTATCCATTTTTCTTTACAAGATAATCCCCGATTACTAAAACATCGAAGCCTGTTGAGAAGAAACAACGAAGAGCGTCTCTTGGAGTACACACAATTGGCTCACCATTGTCATTAAATGAGGTATTCAAAGTCATTGGATAACCATTAATCTTCTCTATTTCCTTTAGAAGTTTATAATATTTTTCATTTTGTTCTTTTCTCACTGTTTGTATCCTACTACTGCCATCTACATGAGTAATTGCAGGGAAAGTATCTTTGTATTTATCTTTTATATAAAAAGTATGTAGCATGAAAGGGCTGTCTTTTGCCTTATCTACTCCTTCAAAGAATTTTGTCGCACTTTCTTCAGCAACAGAGGGTGCGAAAGGTCTCCATACTTCTCTGTGTTTTATTTCGACATTTACCTTATCTGCTATATCTTTTATCGTCGGATCGGCAAGAATCGTCCTGTTACCCAAAGCTCTTGGACCCATTTCCATACGTCCTTGAAACCAACCGACCATATTACCGTCTGTTACATATTTTGCAGTAATTTCTTCAATATTATTATGATATTTATACTCTACTTTTGCGTTTTTAAGAACCTCTTCTATTTCTTCATTTGAGAACCCTGGCCCCCAATATGCATGAATAAGATTAAAGTCTGGGTTGTCCCCTACTATATAAGAGACTTCCAATGCTGCACCAAGTGATATTCCCCCATCATGTGCTGCTGGTTGTATAAATAACTTGTCACAAAAATCCTGCTCCAAAAGCTTACTATTAGTATTACAGTTAAGCGTGACCCCACCAGCCAAGCAAAAATTCCTAATACCAGTTTTTTCATACGCCTCTCTAGCCAGATTCACAACTGAATCTTCTAGTGCTTTTTGTAGGCTCGCTGCTAAGTCTTTATGTTCTTGGGTTAATTCTTCACCATCTTTCCTTTCTAGATTTCCGTACAACTTTTCTATGTTTCTGCGATCTATTTTGTAATGTTTATGATCTTTAATATTTAAAATTGTCGAAAAATCATATTTTGGTTCCCCATAACTTGCTAGTCCCATTGTTTTTCCTTCTCCGTGTACTCCGAGATTCAAGAAGTTAGTAAGACGAGAATATACGAGACCAATTGAACCCCACTTCTTCTCCGTAAATCTCCCACCTAGAGGTATGTCCCACACTCTCTCTAATTTTCCTCCTTTCCCTTTAAAGAAAGCAAAACTTTCTGTTTCTCCTGATCCATCAATGGTTAATATATTTGCGTCTTTAAACCCAGAGCAACGATATGCACTCGCAGCATGTGATAGATGGTGATTTATATACTCAACCCTTGCTCCACATTGCTTTTTTAAGTCATGTAGATATATAGCAAAGAAAATATAATTTACTATATCTTTAATAAAGTTTGTTGGGTATAAGTTTATCCTTCCAGTCTTAACAAAAGCTAGTGGATCGTATGCTACGGCTATAATATCAACATCTCTCATTTTAATACCACCCTCTTTTAAACAATATTCAACAGCTAATTTAGGATATCCCCTAGCATGACGAAGGCGATTAAAACGCTCTTCTTCAGCTGTGGCTATAAATTTACCATCCATAACTAAAGCTGCCGCACTATCGTGCTGCCATGAAATTTGGCTTGGAATCTGATTTATAGCGAGTATGTTCATGGAAGTGAGTATAGCTGTCAATAAAGACTATATCAAGCCTTATTTTTAGACTTTTCTTTTAGAATCTCCATGAGGTATTTTGTATATACGTCCATCCTTAAATACATCTCATAAGCCTTACGGGCTTTTCTCTGCATATTTTCAAATTCATTAAATGAAATAGAATTGTGAAACTCGTTAATAATTTTATCAATTCTGTCGATATCTCGATAGTCGACAAAAATACAAAACTCTTTGTAGTTTATTTTATCTTCTAAAGGTAGTGGTATGTCAGTGTCCACAAAAATCGGAATCCTACCCAAAGATAGTACTTCAAAAAAGCGAGTGGACTGATTAGAATCTCCTCGTATACATAATGTATAATCTGACTCTAGAATATTTTGAACAAATTCCCTGCGTAATATATTTACATCACCTTTTGCTGTTTTTGAATTTCCTGAGTATGATTCTCTCTCTTGAAAGTTAGGTACAATCAATTTTGATTTCTTTAATATATTAAGGACCTTCTTACGAAGGAAAATTCCTTTTATACGTGCTCTAAAGTATGGTATAAACATTCCTAAAAAAAGCAAGTGCGCATTTCTAATATACGAACGTGGTAACGTTAAAAAGGTAAACGAAACCCATCCGCTAAACCCAATAATAGGTTTCTTAGATTTTTCTTTTATTATAAGCTCTCCTCCTTTATGCGCTACTAGCAAATCATCTGAAAAAACTGGTACTATAACATCGTTATCCTTTAGAATTTTCCTATATGACGCATATCGTAAAACTACACTATTTGGAATAGTGATTTCTTTCATCGAATCTCCAATTGCATCTATCAAAAGTGGTTTGTTTAGCAACCTAGCTTCCTTCATGTATAACGAAATCAATTTAGGGTTACGTCTCATAAGATACCAATAACTGTATGGCAGAAATACATAATCTGCGGAATCACTGTCTTCAGTAAGACTGTAATACGAGGAATCAAAATTTTGTCTTTTAAACGTCTCAATACTTGCAAACCTGTCTTTCATGTTTTGCACTCCCCAAAAAGGGTACAGTAATATAGAGTAATGATATCCTTCGTCTTGAATCAAGTATTTTGGTATATATAATGAAATAACATTCTTTTCTTTGCTGTCACTCATAAATATCTTTGATTAACTTAGTAGTCTATAAACCTCTTAAACATGAACTTGAAAGAAAAAGTAACAAGTATCAACGGTCGAGCATAAAAAGCATGCACTAATTACAAAACCCGATGTATAGAATTAAGTATATTCTCATCTTTTATGTCCATCATACATCTGTAATATTTATTACCTCCATCGAGAACGAAGCAATCCCCTGTCTTTCTGCCACTACAAACGCATCTGTCGCGATTTAAAAGAATGACAGCTTGTTTATTATATACTGGTAACCAGCAAGGGTTCGAATAATTACCAATTACCACGCTCTTTTTTTGTAGTACCCCAGCTAAGTGCGTAATTCCTGAATCAACACCTATAAAAAGACTTGCCTGTTTAATTACAGAAACAAGTTCATCCATGGATAATACTCCTACAAGGTTCACAATTCTTTCATCATTGATTCCTGATAAAATATCCCTAGCGAAGCTATCGTCTGAAGGAGCACCAGTTACAACTATCTTTATGTCACTATGTTCGTTAAGTACACTATTGATGATATCATTCCAACGTCTAGCAGGGAAAGAACGATGTGAATTCGCCGCAAATGGATGCAGGACGAGATAATTATTTTCTTTTAGAACATATTTCTCTAATATTATCTGCTCTGTCTTACTAAGGTCTTTAACTCTCTTAAAATATGGGAAAGAAATATGAGGGATGAAACCAAGCTCTTTTACTATTTCATTCATAGTCTCATAAAATAATATATCTGGATTAAAGTTAAAGAAACGTGAGTAAAGATACTTATTCACCTTGACACCATCATTGCAACCAATATAGACACTTCCACTACGTAAAGCCATGAGATGTGCGAGAACCTTTACTATGGTGCGCTCTTGCCCAAAGGTCATCTGTGTCACAATACAGTTTTTTGAAAACATGTACCGTAAAATACTGAACCCTCCATGTATGAAATCCCTCTTATTTATAATGATTATTTTAACAGAAGGGAAAAATAACTCAGCTAGTTCAATCAAAACACCTTTATTCTTCTGCACAAATACTATGAACTCTGGCGAGTCGCTGGCAGGATCTGACTTAATATTCATCATAAAAAACAACGTCATAAGAAATTCTCCAACTGCTCCACTATTGAAATATATAACCCTTTTTACTTCTCTTTTCATTTTTTAACGCTATCAGCAATAATTACAATGACGTCCTTCAAGAAAGCACTAATTATTCGAGCAAGCGACTTTGTAATAAAGCTTTTAAAGAAAGAAAAAACACTTCCTTTATTGTCTTTTTCTTTTTTATACAGATTACTAATTTTTTTTACCGAATCATTTCGTGTGAAAAGTGTCATACTTGAGACCGATATTAAGGTGCGTATTTTATAATCATAGTCTTCAAATAAGTTACGTATTGTTTTTTTTGTAAAAATTCTAATATGAGTATAATCATTCCAGAAATATGTATCTAAAAACGGAACAAGTCCCCGAGACCAGTTTGGAGTTTCTAGATAAATTTTCCCGCCATTCTTTAACACGCTTTTAAAACTACTCATAGCTAACATCGGATATAACAAGTGCTCTAATACATGGAAACAAACAACGGCATCAAAGAATCCCTCCTCGTAATAATCTCTCAAATCTTCAACAGAACCTTGAACAAAAGTAATTTGCTTAGGCAAAACATCTTCTACATCACTAATATCTATTGCATATATTTTGATATCTGGACGCAAAGAAATAATCTTCCTAGAGAATTTTCCGCCGCCACACCCAGCGTCAAGAACAACAGCGTCTTTAGGCAAAGCCTCAATGAACTCTACAAAAGTTCTTCGAAACGCAGGAGTATTAACTAGACACTCTTCCTTGCTCTGTACTTTAGTATTTACCCCACTTTTAAAATAGTTTTTTGGAAACGAGTGTTTTGTATTCATACCTAATATTTTTTAATTGTCATTATATATAAACCTCTCATAAATGGGGTGAGGTTTGCCATAAGGCTTGAGTAAAGAAATGTGAACTTATTCCATCCCCATGAACCATAATACACAACATTCTCTATTCGAAGGCCTTGTATGGAATCGAATGATTCTAGGCTTACTTTACGTAAAAGTTTTTTGATTGATTGGGGTGTATACGGCTTTATATGTCCAAAGGTATTCCAGATTGTTTTTTCTGTTGGAGTTATAAGAATAATCACTCCTTCTGGTTTTAATACCCTGTTCATTTCTTGAAACATTTTATGAGCAGATTCTGGATCAAGGTGCTCTATAATATTACTGCAATGTACTACATCAAATACACTATCTTCAAAATCAATTTTAGTTACATCTGAATATTTTACTTTTAATCCTTCGTTTTTTAACTGTTCGAGAAGTGTTTTGTTTATGTCTATTCCGTATATATTTTCTTTATCATTCTTAAGAAGATTACCTTCCCCACACGCAACATCAAGAGTCTTCTTATTTTTTATAAAAAGTTCATACACTGGATCTTTCCTACTAATTTTAAGTAGGATCATTTTAAATATAAGAAGTTTGTTAGACATATTGCATTATTTTTTTAACGAAATTATTTAGACTATGATTCTCTACCACTATATTTCTTAGTGATTTTCCTAATTCTTTCTTGTTCTCCATGTTTACTATATTCTTTATTTTTTCTGCTAGTCTTTTAGGGCTCTTCTTTGGAAACATTAAAATATCTTTATACCCTCCTAAAACCCCTAATACGGCTTCGTTGCAGGTTAAAACAGGAGTGCCTGTCGACATTGCCTCTAAAATAGCCTTATCTAGACTTCCTGTATGGCTTGTATTTACAAATAAATCGCTTCTCTGTAGATACTTTACTATATCATTATTTGGCATACCTCCAATAAAATGAACTCTATTTTCTAAACTCTTATTAACTACCATCTTTTTCAAATTAGAAAGATATTTTTCTTGTTCACCCAAACCAGCATCACCAATAATGGTCACGTTTATATTTTCTTCTGATAATATTTTAACTGCTTCAATTAAAGTCTCGTAATCTTTTACTGGAGAGATTCTTCCAATTGAAACAATCTCAAACCTTTCATTATTACTTTTATTTTTCAGGTTAAATAAATCTATATCTATACCCTGCCCTACTATTTTTGTTTTATTGGTCTCTAATCGGAAACCACTTTTTGTTGATGTAAAAATATTATGAGTAAATAAGACTGCTATCTTTAATGACATTGATACACCACCATGTGCATACCATAAACTTATCTTTTTACTCCATAAACGCCAAAATAATCCACCGAGGATTATGTAGATTTGGTTCATGTGGACAAAAACTGAGTCGTAGTTTTTGCGTTCTTGATAAATGTATTTATAGAATCTGATTAAGTATGTGAGTCGTGATACTCCTTCTTCTTTCCCTAGCGATAGTACACGGACATTGTCTGGTAAATTATGTTCGCCTTCGTATAGGCAAATAAGAACAATACTCTCGCAATGTTTTGCGAATTCCAACGCCCATCTCACAAAAAAACCTAATATAGGGTCACTGGAGTCTATCTTTTGTGTGAGGATAAGTAATTTCATTGGTTAGGTGCTAGTTTTTAGCTTAAAGATCATGGGTTTTTTAATATGGCTCGTACTTTGAACTTTCTCTGTTGCCTATAAAAAGTATCTGTGTAACCTCTTTATCTTGCGAGAAGACTATTCTTATATCGCCAACCCGGACTCTAAATGAGTTTTTATGACCTTTGAGTTTTTTGATATCAAGATTTTTGATCTTACCTGCAACTATTTTAGATACTACTTCATTAATCTGGTCTTGCTTAACAAAAGGCAACTTTCTAAGAAATTTCTTAGCTTTATCCATGGTACTTATTTTCTTTCCTTCTTTATTTCCTTTAATGCTTTCAACACATCTTTAGCGGGAACTCCTTTTGGATTTATCTTGGTGAAATCCACTACTGTTTCCCACACACCTTCGTCTCCCCATTCGTCTACTGGGGTTATATTGAAAATAGGTTTTGAACGACGCACTACTGTGAACGTCTTTCCTTTCCCTACTTGAGAAACGTATTTCTCTGTATTTTCTCTTAGCTCTCTTAACCCAATTATATTTTTCATATATTTATATGATAATCTCTAGATTATCTTTAGTCAAGTGACGTAATGACTGCTTGGGTCTGCTTGTCCGTTAAAGTCTGACTTCAATACTGCTTTAATGAAGTTTTAGGCTAGGGTTTCTTTCCATTGTGCTCCCCACTGTGCTTTAGAGAGGATTTGGATCTTGAGTTCAGCGGGTTTGTTTGAGTTGAGTGTTTCAACTACTTTATTAGTAAACCCTTCATATGTGGCGATAGTTGCACCTGCTTCACGCGCTATCCCCACATCGAGTGATACTACTGGTATTCCTGATGCGAGTGCCTCTACGATAGTGGCACCGTATCCTTCGTAATGTGAAGTATTGAGTAGTACGTCTGCTTTAGCTAGGTATTTCAGTGGGTCACTCCAGCCGTGAAATGTTATTGGCTGTCCTTCGGACTCTTTTTCTAGTTTATCTTTTAGACTTCCTTCGCCAAGCATAATAAGCTCTGCGTCTATGTCTTTTGCACGGACTTCTTTTAATGTTTTGATGGCTAGTGATGGGTCTTTTTCTTTTTCGAAACGCCCTACCCATAATATTGTTTTCTTTGTATTTGTGTCTTTATCTTTCAACACAGAAGTAAATCGCTCTATATCTAAGTAAATTGGTAGCACTTTAATTGATGCTTTTACTCCAAGACTTTCAACTTGAGTCTTTAATTTGGATGATACTACACGTATTGAGTGCGCTCGTCGTAATACTACTTTTGCGATAATTCTACGCATAAAACTTTGTGAGCTTAAGTCTGTGTGTAGCTGAACATTAAACCGAGCTCGCTTGTATGTGGAAATGTATAATCCTACTAATCCGCGCCAAAATGGGTCTTGTACGGTGACCGTATCAAACGCTCCACGTTCTTTAAGTGGTGCCAGGAGCGCTCCATGTCCCCAGAATACGGGTGTTATGTCGGCATGCTCCTTTTGTATCTCTAGGCGCTCATAAGGTGGAGTACCCTGTATAAATAGGTTTTTGTCCCCTGTTATCATTAGGATTTTTTTATTGTTGCTGGAATTCATTGTTTGGATTTATTGTACATGTATAATGTATTTATCACCACGAAGAAGACCCTTACGGAATTTTGTCTCTGTTGGGGGCTTTTTTATTAACATACTACCATTTGACTTTTAGTGTTATACAAGTATAATGTACATACACTATTCCTTTTCGGAGGATCCGAGAAACCCCACCAATTGGTGGGGTTTCGATCTTTTATACAGACTATAGAATGTCTATAATTTTCTCTTTTATTTCTTCCAACATTTCTTTTTCTATTTTTACTATTTTTCTTATTAATCGCTTATTATCAAAAGTCCGTAATTGTGAAATTGTTACATAACCTTTTAATTTTGGTACACCACTTACGTCATAATGAAATTTACTATTACTTTTTTTGTCATTTGAATTACTTGAAGTTATTGGTAACCCCCAAAACATATCTCTATTAAATACTTTAATTACTAGAACTGGACGAGAGAAAGTATCGTCTTTACAGCTTTGTTCTACTCCAATATTTTTACCAATAGTACACCACCAAACTTCTCTGGCTTTGCAATTTGGTGAAATTAATTTCATAGAAACATCTTTCTTTATTTTATTCCATTTATTAAAATCTGATAATTTTATGGTACTCATTACACGTAATTATCTCACAAAAAAACATCTATCCAACAAGGTGTTTAATTAATGATTTTTCTTATTAAACTCTTTAATGAGTTTTGTGACCATATCTTCGGAGTTGAACTTTTTGAGTTTTGTTTTTGCGTTGCGTACAAGCTTTTCGGACAGAGTTTGGCTATCGAGCACTGATACTATACTTTCGTATAACTCCTTTTTGTTGTTAAAACTTACAAGAAGCCCGTTTATTTTGTCATCTATTAACTCCGGGTTACCGCCTACATCCGTCGTGATAACAGGTGTGCCAATAGATATGGTTTCAAGTAACTGATGTGAAAGACCTTCGTAGTTTGTATTGAGTACAAATACGTCTGCAACACGTATGTATTTAAACAACACTTCGCGCTCTAGAGAACCTGTTATGGCTACATAGTTGTCTAGCTTTTTCTTTACTACCATCTTGCTTAGGCTTTTCATCTGTGGGCCGTCTCCTGCTATCAGTAGCTTAAATGAGCCGTACTTCTCTACTAACTTGGGTGTGATGTCTATGAGCGCCTCAAACCCTTTCCATGGTACGAGTCGCCCTGCGCTTACGACTATCTTGCCGTCAAAACTGAGCATGCTTCTTAAGTCTGACTTTCTGCCCTGAAAAGGAACATCTTCTGCAACTGAATGAATTACTTTGACTTTCTTACTATCTACTCCCCAATTTGTGATTATTCTTTTAAAATAATTACTTGGCACTATCACCTTCTCTGCTGACTCTGCGACCATCTTTTGTAATTTCTTAAGTATAAGTACTGGTACAAAATAGTCGTCTGTCTTTTTTGAAAATACATCTAAATGGTCTTTGACTTTAAATCGTTGTACTCCTTGCTCCCATGCATAGTCGCCTGCTATGCGCACAAAAAACTTTTTCTTTAGGACTTTTGCAACAAGTACTGATGGTATACCAACACTAATTGGATCTAGTGCATATATTATGTCCACACCCTTGCTGGCTCTAAATATGTAATATCCGAATAATATATGGCTGATTATCTTAGGCCATCTAGAAACTGTACTAAATGGAACTACTACGACGGAAATATCATACTTCGGCAACATCTTTTCGAGAATTTTTACATAAGTCGACGGACCGCCTATTTGAGATCCATATAATGGTGTTGCTATTAAGATTTTCATCCCACTAGAGCTCTTCTTGGTCGATGTTTTGTAGATTTCAGTTTTATTTTTATTCATATTTTTAATTATATTTCATACAATAACCTCTAACAGGACAAGCATTAATTACTCAGTTTAAAAAACTTCTTACGCATTGCAGGAACTATGACTTTCCAATCGTACCGAGCATCAACTAGAGCTTTGGCATTGTCAGTTACCTCGCGACGTAGTAGCACGTCACTGCTGTACCTAAGTACAGCCTCTGCAATCCCTTTTGGATCGTCGACGTTTACCGCTAGCCCTGTTGGCTTCACATCTCTGTTTCTATCTGGGTCAAAAAGAAAATCTGAAATACCGCCCTCTTGCGTGCCTATGATAGGTACACCAGCTGCCATAGCTTCTATAAATGAATTGCCCATACCCTCTGAACGGGAAGGTCGTATAAATATATCTGAGATCTTTAAATATTTTGGAATTTCTTTATTGTCTATTTCTTTAATAAAATGAACACGGCTCATTACACCCTCTTCAAGTGCGAGTGCTTTAAGTTCACCTTCGTCAGGGCCATCTCCAACTGAAACAAGAGAAATGTGTTCTGGTAAATATGACATGGCTCTAATAATGCTGTCTATACCATTTTTCTTCACGAGCCGACCTGTGGTTACTAGAAATACTGAATTTACTTTTTTCTCTAATTCTTGCTTTAGTGTCTCAAGCTCTCTTCTTGGGTATTCTTTTGAAAATAATTTTACATCAACTCCGTTTGGTATAATTATTGGTTTACCTTTGAACCCCATATCTGTCCCCCATTTTGCCAGATATGTAGAGATTGTCTGCATGCGATCTGCTTTTCTAAAACCTTGTATAAACAAAGGATACACTGGGAACATTACCTTTTTAATATGTGTGATTGGATCGCCTTCTTGTAGTGTCAGAAGATATGTCACTTTCGGTTTAAACATTTTAAACAAACCTCCTGGGACTCCTGAAGAATGTGCCATGACAGACCATACTGCGTCATATGAATATTCTCTGTGAAGTGAAAGTGCTTTTAATACTGACGCAAATTGAAAATAGAATTTATTGAAGAAAAGTAGTGCTTTGCAGAATATTGAATCTTTTGTTCTTGGTATTGGTAAGCCTACGCGATGTACTAATATGTTTCCTATCTTTTGTTTTTTCGGTAGGTCTGAATTGAAGCGCAAAGTAACCATATGGAACTCAGCATCCTTCTGAGGGATACGATTAGTGATTTCTTTAACTGCTACTTCAGCACCGCCAACAAAGGGGTGGTATGCCATTGAGAAAATAAGTACTCGTTTCATCCCAGTTAGAGATTGTTCGCTTGCGACGAACAATTGCAAATTAATGTAAGTAATGAATCTTGTGTATTGGTTGTTAAATGGTTGTTTTTAAGCATGTTAACTTTTATTATCTCTAACGGGACAGGTATTATTTAATACCTAATTAGACCAGATTATACTGTAAAAACGGCTCTAAATCAACGTGTAGTGCTCCATAGATTATTCAATGATTGTGATCTCGTCCTTGTGTTTTCGCCGTAACGCAATTGCAGAAACACTACCAAGCACAACCATGCTGGCGAGTGCTAGCCAAAACATTGCCGAGCCACTATCTTTTGTTTGGGTACTCTTTGCAACACTAGACGTCTGTGAATAATCATTATTTTCATTGCTCTGCATTTCGTTCCATACACCTACTTGTTCTGTAGGAACTTTATCTTTAAAGACTTCCGTTCCGACAATTGACTCTCTTGAGGACGTGCGAGGAGTAGATTGAATCGGCACGCTTTCAAACTGCGGCCTGCTGTACTCGGGCGAATTAATTTCTACTGCAACTCCGTTTGGATATTGTAATATGACGGCGCTACTATCATTTGGACGTAGACCTGTGATATCGGATGAAAGATGTATCTCGTGTTGTGGCAAAATAATGGTATGCTCTGGCAACATGAAAGACTCACTGCCGACTGCCACTTTCCACCAAGAAAGATTAAGTTCATTTTCATCAAGATTTGTAATTGTTATAACCTCTTGTGTTCCGCGAGAAATAATAACATTTGCAACATTCGCTGAAACATTTATACGGTCCGATGCAGAATATTCACCAGAAGATACATCTAGGGTGACTACATAATCTCCTGGATAGCGATAATAATGAAGCACACTATGTCCTTCTTTACGTGTGCCGTCGCCAAAGTTCCAGATATATCTTGCATTTTCAAGCTTCTTTCCAGCAATCCCTAGAGCCTCTCCTTTAAACAAGGAATCTGCGCCTACGGTTACAACTCGATCTTCTCCAGCTAACGCGACTATCTGTTGTTCTACCGTGAAGTTACCAGCACTTGATGTGGGTGATACTGGTGGTGGAGTTTCTTGACCACTTCCTTGGTCGCTGTTATCACCCATTTGAACTGCTGAGAGAGTCCCAGTGCCTGGGGTTGGAACTCCTGCAGACCAAAAATCTCCTGTGTAATAAAGTGTATTGCCGTCTCCTGATGCTCCCCACTCTAATGTATATGTTACGGAATCGATATCCACCAACTCACTGTCTCTAATAACGAAAGTCTCCCCTGTGTTATTTAATGAAAAAGAACTATCAAAAAGTGTTCCTGAAAACTGTGGCCAATCTAAAAGAAACTTGCTGGGGTTACTTACAATAAGTGCATACTCTCCAGAGCCTAAAGATTCACTTCCTTGCTCAAGCACTAGCCCGTGATTACTCTCTCCTTCATAGAACTTCCAACTTAAAAGCGACACTGCGCTCGTGCTAGAGTTAAATATTTCAACCCATTCTCGTCCACTGTCAGAACCTTCTTCGAGGTCGTACATTATTTCACTAAAAATAATTTTTGCAGAGGCGGTAGAAGCTAACGTGAGAAATGATATTGTTAATGTTGCTAAAAATTGTACTTTAAATTGTGTTGTCATTGGTAATAATTATATGGCTATTCTAATAACATTTGGTTCAATTCCTGGTCTGCGGACTCAGTTTCTTGAGAGGAATCGTCTTCCTCTTTATGTTTTAGAATTTCCTTAAGAGAATCCCTTGCAAATAATTCGTATTCCTTGGAATTATTAAATTGTTCAAGGATTATATCAGTAGAGCATATTCTTTTATCTGACTTTTGACTACTTTTACTTCCTTGAACATATTCATTCCAACTTGATTTTATTAATTCGGCAGTCGGACCGCCGAATTTATGAACCTTATCGTTGAGATTCACGTATGCACTTAAATGTAAAAGGTATTTATTTGAGTCTATATGAATCGCTTTGAAAGGTCCTTGGAAGAGAACCCCTGATCTCTTATTTTTATTATTAAAATAGTATGAGTACCCTCCTAGTAATCTCTTTATGAACTTACTTATTCCATTATCAACACGCTGTCTCAATATAAAATGAAAATGATTTGGATTGAGGCAATAACTAACAATTTCAACTAATTGCTTATCTTTGGAGACCTGGTCTCCAAATTTATTAGAATTGTTATTTCTATTATCTTTACTATGCAATTGCTCGTAAATACTCCCAGATAACTCAATATTATTGAATAAGATCATGCTTTTAAAAAAGCGGTCTATGTCGTAGTGATCTTTAAAAATAATTCGTTTATCTACTCCCCTATTATAAATGTGATAATATTCGTCATTTATTAGTGGAACTTTTCTCATGGTTTTATTTAATATTGGCTCTATCTTACCGATTTGGAGACCTGGTCTCCAAATTTGATGGAAACTACTTGTTGTCTTTGAGGATGTTTTCGAGGACTTCTTTGGGGACTTCTTTGGGTGTTTCGTTTTTGGTTTTGTTTTTGGTTTTGTTGCTAGGTTCACGAGATGTTTCTTTAGATTGGTGTTCGTGTCGAGGTTTGAGCTGTGTTTCTTTTGGTTTTTGTTTATAAGTGGTTTTGTGTTGTGGTTGGTTTTGAGTTGAGCTTTCTACTGTCTTTTGTACTGATACAAGCGCCTTTCTGAGCGCAGAAAGCTGGTCCGCTGAAGGACCCTTGCCGTCATCGCGGTTTTTAACCTTTAGTGTATTGAGTGAAATGGTTCTTTTAAGTGGTCCTGCCTTGTTGTTATTTTTTGTATCTTCTCTCTCCTGTACTTTATTTTGATCTGTTTTGCTTTCTGGTCTTTTTGTTGAATTACGCTCTGAATCACTAAGTTGCCTGCCTTGATTACTAGACTGTTGACTTGAATATTTTTTATTCTGACTTTCGTTTTTTTTGCCTTCTTTGTCACCCCCACGATCACCGCCCTTACTACTGTCTTGTTTTTTAGGTGCTGGTTTTTGTGGCTGATCTGCTTCATTGCGCACTTTTATAGCTTCTTCTATGAGCTCACGTGGGGTTCCATACATCTGTCTTGAATTCTGCAATACTTGTTCTCTAAAACTCATCTCTGGCTCATCTATTGGTGGAAGTGTTTTAGCTGAAAACGGTGGTGAACCAACTCCGTCAATCATAAGAGTAAGATAAATTTGTGCAAAACCTAGGCTTACTAGATCGTCAGCATAAAATTTTGGTTTGAATATTGTTTCTAGTACTTCTGCGTCAAACGGGCCTACGCGAAATACAATTGTGGTACCTACGTTACCAAATACAGCATCTCTGACACCTTCTTCCATCTGAGCAACGTACTGGTGCGCAATAATAAGCGCAAGCTTGTACTTACGTGCTTCTGATAATATGTCTGCAAACGAATCATTTGCTACTGACTGGAACTCATCAACGTAGAAATAAAATGGTGGAAGCTTTGACATTTTTTGTGCACCCTCATCAGCACGACTCATTGCAGATAGATAAATCTTTGTGGTGAGCAAGCTTCCGATAAGGCTGGCGTTTATCTCACCCATCTGGCCCTTTGACAGGTTTGCTATGAATATTTTCTTGTCATCCATCATCTCGCGTAAATTAAAGCTGGATTCTGGTTGTCCTATGATATTTCGTATTAACGGGTTAGATGTAAACTGCCCTACTTTGTTTTGGATTGCTGGAATCATTTCTGCTGCGAATCTTTCTGTATAGCCTGCGTACTCTTCTGTCCAATAGCTTCTCACCATTGGGTCTGTGATGTTTTTTATCACTTTGTTTCTGAAGATTTTATTGGAAAGCATCCTGTTTACATCAAGCAGTGTTGAGTCTGGATATTCAAGAAGTGCTAACAGTACATTGGTTAAAACATACTCCATCCTGGCACTCCACACATCAGGCCAAATCTTTTTAAACGCTCCAATAAGCCCTGATACTACGAGATGGCGTTTGTCATAGCCTACGTCTTCCATGACATTAAAAGCAACAGGGCTTTCCATGTCAAATGGTGCAAAATATACGACATCTTTGATGCGATGCTCTGGTACATAATCGAGAAGCTTTTCTGCTGTGGAGCCATGCGGGTCAATAAAAGCAAGACCTTCTCCGTTTTGTATATCTTGAATTGCCATGTTTTCAAGAAGCGTTGATTTACCCATACCGGTTTTACCGATAACATACATGTGCTTTGCTCTATCGATTGTTTTAATACCAAAAGCCTGCTCTTTACCGCGAGCATCTGTTGCTGCTAAGTAGGTTATTTTATCTAAATGCATTATGTTTATTAGTATACCGTGTATGTGGTATAAAATTAATAGTTATAAGTTTGAAACGGAAAAAAGGTGCGTTGTTTTTACGCACCTTTTTTATTTTTTACCTCCACGCCAGTTGAAAATGAGTGGGAATGAGAGCTTATCCCACTATCTGAGCTGTTAACACAGAATGTGACTCTCAAGGAGATAGATTGACCACCTCCTTTTTGATACTGAGAACGTTAAAATAAGTCTGTCTCATTTTCAATCTCCCTATTCAACGGCATACTATTTATACCTCTTTTATAGTACACCTAACTACTATTCGTTTTCAAGTGCTTCGCGTGTATAACGGTTGCTTGGTGCCCACAACATCCAGCTTGTGAGTCCTGCGTCATATGTAGCTTGAATCTGGGCCCGCACTTCTTCAACTCCATAACTGCCCCCATAGTCAAAATCTTGAAGCCAAGGGCGAAGTTTCTGTATATCGTACACCGGTTTCGTATAATACCCTGACGATACCTGATATGTGCTTGTGGCTACAAACTCACCACCTTCATTGTAGTGCGCAGGAACTTCTTCATCTATGAAAATTTCTTCTCCGTCGAGCGTGGGGACTGTCGTCTTATCTCTGCGTGCACGATATACAGCGGCCTCCATTGAAGTGAATACTACCTTGTATGGATCTGTATTTGGATTTGGAAGACCTGCGAAGCCACTATTATAATGCGATGGATATACCATAGGGGCAATAAAATCAAAATACGGAAGTGCTCGTTCGAGCTGTTGTCCAATTCCTAAATCGTCAGACAAGATAGTTGTATATCCGAAAAGATCCGCTGACATTTTCGCACCAGTTGGATGGACATGCTCATAGAGGTATTTAAAGAACCCTTCAAGCGCCTCTGCTTTGTTGTTATTTATATAAATAGCCTCCTTCATTGGACCATCTGACGGATAGCGTATGTAGTCATAATTGAGCTCATCAAAACCAATAGCATAAGACTCTTTTGAAATTGCTACGATGTACTCCCAAAATGGACGTGCACTCACGTCAATAAAAGGAAGTCCTTTGTGGTCTGTCCACGGCGTAGTACTTGAAAGCGTGCTTTGCACAGCAAGCTCTGGGTGGACTTTGACATAGTAAGGGTCTTGAAAAACTGTAATGCGCCCGATAACGTATATATCTTTCTCGTGCAGTGTTTCAATAAATTCTCGTATGTCTAGTGACCTGCATCCTTCACCGCCGTTGTCTTTAAGTAGTAGGTGGTTACTCCTAAAAACGAGAGATCCTGTGTAGTCTTTAATATCTATAATAATGGAGTTGATTTCTGTTTCGTCTGCTAGAGCAACGAGATCTCTTCTAAATGATGGTGTGCTAGCAACGCACTGCGTCATATAAATTGCTTTGACAGCTTCTGGTGTCTCGATATGGGTTGCTACAGAAATATCTTCTACTACTTCAATATCTTGTTCAATCTCTTGTATGTCTACTGCTATTGGGTCTTCTAAAGAATATGAAAGTGGTAATACTTCTGGCAGGATAAAATATGCCCCAACAAGAATCCATACTGCTAGAGCGCCCACAATGTACCTTAGTATATTATTCTTAAATGATGGTGGTTGTTTTAATTTTACCGTCGTGCTCGTTTTTTCTTTGCTAACTTTTTTGCCTACATTGTCAGACTTTAGCTTAAGGCTACTCATTTTCTTTTTGTTGTGTGTCTACATGCGGCATAGTTTTCGTTACTTCAACAGTTTTAGCGTCTAATGAATCTGCTTTCTTTTCTTCTTTTTTTTTATTACTGTTTACTGTGTTGTTTTTACTGTGAAGTGCGCCATTTTGCTTGTAACTGTTGGTATGTCTTTCTTCTGTTAAATTCATACACAATGCACCTGTGGCTATGTCTCTACGTAATAAAAGCGCAATAATAATAACGCTTACACCTAAAACACCAAAAATTATGGTCTTCCATGAAGATGGTATACCGAGTAGTGATACAAAAACTACCAACCCCCCAAGTAATAATAATAGTGAACTTTTTGACATAATGTTTAGATTATTACCCATATAATAACTCGTATAGCCTAAAATGGGAAACTCGTATTTATATACTCTTCTTTTAATTACTTCTGCCCTAATCCAGAAACCATGACGACAAACTCGCCGCGTACTTTGTCTTCGTTTTCATTAAAATAGTCGCGTACGTGCTCTGGAGTGCCTGAAACTACTTCTTCATATATTTTGGTGAGTTCTCTGGCTACTACAACTGTCCTCTCTGTTGAATTGTCGCTGTCTGACAAATGTTCCTCAAGTGAAGCGAGGGCTTTTAATATACGATGCGGAGATTCGTAGAATACCACCGTTCTATTTGAATTGACTATTTCTTTAAATAATGTTTCGCGTCCTTTTTTGTGTGGCAAGAACCCTAAGAAAAGAAAGTTAGAAGAAGGCAAACCAGAAACAGAGAGGGCTGATATGACTGCACTTGGACCAGGGATTGCAATTATTTCTGTAGCTGATGACTCTTCTCGAATTCTAGATATAAGAAAAGAACCAGGATCAGATATAGTTGGTGTTCCTGCATCAGACACAAGCGCAAGATTATTACCCTCTTTTAACAATTTAATCACTTTTTCTACTTTTGCCTCTCCACTTTGAGAATGATAAGAAAGAGTCTTTGTCTTTATTTCATAATGGTTGAGTAATTTTTTTGTTACTCGTGTATCCTCGCATAAAACTATGTCAACTTCTTTTAATACAGAAAGAGCTCGAGGTGAGATATCCTCAAGATTTCCTATTGGTGTCCCTATTACGTATAGCTTTGACATACAATTGATTCACGTGTCGTGATGTGTTTATTTTGGCAGATGATCATAGCCGTCTGGAACAGTAATGGAGCTAGAGTCTTTCCCGTCCCAACCAATCTCTCCCTGAATAACCATGTTAGTGATGTGTGGTTGCCACCGATGCTCGACCTGGTTCACTGCGTTACCGATTTCATCAGCAGTCATACTTTTGACAAGTGGGATTACGGTCTCGAAAAATGCAGGGCCGCGGTCGTATTTTTGAGTAACAAAATGCATAGTGAAGCCTGATTCGTCTACTTCACCAACATCAAGTGCCTCTTTGACCGCTTCATGCGTGTAGTGTCCATACATTCCTTCCCCGCCAAAACGTCCGCCGAGTTGAGAAAGTAGTGCGGGGTGGATGTTAATCGTTTTTCGTGGGTTGAGTGAACGAATAAGTTTCAACCATCCAGAGAACGAAACCCACTCAGCGTTATACATCTCCACAATTCGCAGTGCTTCCGCATCAACTTCTTTTTGAAACGGTTCCTTTTCCTCGTCAGATAAAGACCATTTAGGGAACGGCCCTTTAAAATGGTGAAATGGGATCTTGAGACGATTGGCTCGTTCTCGGACACCACCGTGCTCGTGATTTGAGACGACAGTGACTATTTCAGCATCAAGCACTCCACTATGGGTGGCAGCAAAAAGATTTTCAAAGCCAGAACCTCCTCCATCTTTCGAACCTGATGCAAATATGATGAGTTTTGGTTTTTCCATGTTTCTTCCTTATCCTCCTATAACAAAATTGTCCCGATTATTTATACACTAATTTAGCTTTAACGCAAAGAGACATGTTTTGTTTCCTGCTGATTATTTATTGGAGTATAAAATACACCACGACCAGAGGTGCCATGTTGAGTAAGGAGCTCATCGTGTTCGAGTTCATTGAGATAGTTTCGAGAAGTTGCGTCTGAAATACAGAAGAGGTCTTCAACATCGTTGTTGGTGATACGACCTTCTCTCTGAGTATGTTTCATAATGAGTGCTTTTCGTTTTTCAATACGTTCTTGTTGAGCCTTTCTTCCCTTTTCTCCCAATTCACTCATCACATCTCCACTAACAGAATCACCAATCCGCGCGGATTGGTGATTCTTTTTGTTACCTAAATAGAAACCGCCAGCAAAAGCAATGATTACAGCGACAAGTGCATACATTAAAAATGGAATCATGTATTTATATTATCACACCAAATTTTAAAATCTGAGTCTCGATATTGACAAACCGTATATTTTATGTAATTATAAAGGCAGAATAGATTTCCAAATTGCCAATGGAGGCAAAAATGACAACGATATTTGAATACGAAACTCTTGATTACTCAAAAGATCTTGGTCCCCTTTTCAGTAACTATTTGCTCTCAATTACTTTCCTTTCAACCCCAAAAGACGACGAGTCAGAAAGCGAAAAGTCGATCCGAGAACGCAAGTTAATTGACAAACGGCTGGAACTCGTTGGTGCGCTCGCAACCATAAAGCGTAGAATGCAAAACTCCGGTCATCCTGATGATGCTTCCAAGATCGGGCAACTTCTTGATATAGCCACCGATCAGGATGCTTCAGACCAAAGTGTTTGTGACACCTTCTATCAAAAAGAGGATGAACTGTTCCCACCAAGTCCTGCTTTTGAGGAAGCGGTCGTAAAGATTGACTCGCAGTGATCACCGCCAACTTGGCGGAACGAAAGAAAAACCGCTTTCGTTTCGACGGGGGGCGGTTTTTCTTTTTACACCAACTTCCCTTATTTAGACGGTCCATACTACACTGGAAAAGTACAAGTTATCTGCACTTGGAGGTTAAACCTCCAAGTGCAGATGGGAACCCTATGACTACAGTCTATCGGGTTTCTCGAGGTCTCACGGTTGAGCAGGTTCTTGAAGAATTCGTTGACGAACAGAAAAAGAAAATTGCTGAAGAAGTCAAAAAAATAGATGACAAAGCTGCTTAACGTCGCCGAGTCACACCGCCCCAATGCTATGGGGCGGTTTTTTCTTTTTATATACATTAATTTGGGTGACATCGGATGTCACCCATTTGTAGAACAACTTCCTGACATCGCCGATGTTCTGATGGAAAAATCGAGCGAAGGCGTGGTTAAAGTAATCGTCCTTTCCGACGATGGCGGTACTGTGTATGAACTCGAACCAAAGCAGGAGTCGGCTAACGACTGACTCCACAAAGCACCTCTTTCGCCTCGGCGGAAGGGTGCTTTTTCTTTTTTATATACTCAACTTCCATGTTATGTACGTCCGACTTTTTACGTCATATGACGTAAAAAGTCGGACCTTTTGTTTTTAAAATGGTGGACGTCGAACGTCCACCATTTGAACTCAGACTAGTCCAGTATACTGGACTAGTAGAGGTTACTTGGCGGTCCAACCGCCAAGTGCACATTGATTGTAGCCATATTTTATTCACCACTAGAGTACTTCTTATTTACTAATTCCACTTCGTTACATAAGTAAATAAAGTCGCCTCTCCCCGAGACGGAGCCTCGGGGTTTTAAATATTGACATATCTGTATAGATGTGATATTATTTCGTTAGATATTTAACATCAACAACTTCAACAAAGGGAGGTTGAAATGAACGTTCGGGTCTTTAATGTAGCCCTGCCAGACGGAACATTCGTATATGGAACAAAGACTAAAGATGATGTCGAGTCCAATATTAATATCGCTCTCGACTTAACACAGCTTGCTCAACAAATAAAAAAAGAAATGGGTCTTTTATCTGGTTCAATTGATTTCTTTCCTTTTCACGATGTTGAGTGTGGTCCAAATTTGATTATACGAAAATGTACAGCTCTCTCAGAAAAAGATATAGAAAAATTTATGGAAGCCTTTCGTGAAAGCCCTTCCTGAACTAGCTGCACCATCTCGCAAGAGCTCTGGTGCGGTTTTTCTTTTTTATACACTCGACTTCCTTATTTCTCATCAAATTGAAGGTGGCTACTTTTTCCACTCTATATGTCCATTGATACCATTCTTTTCAAATACTTCTAGTATCTCTGTACAAAATTTAATTAACTGTTTATCTTCCGAGAATTTTGCTAATTCGTAAAGTCTAATAAACATTTTTTTACCAGTTTCTGTTTGTTTAAAGTTTTTCTTTAAAAAATTGTGAGGGCCACATAACACTTGCCCATTCTCAAGAGTTGCTTCTCCGCAAAGATCCTTTGGTTTTATATGATCTACATGTAATGTAACACCTTCTTTTTTACCCTTACCACACATCGCACATCTATAATTATCTCTCTTCAAAATTACTTTTTTTAATGCTGGTGTAAAATCTTCAAGTTCTTTTTCATGAACCATAGATGGATCGTACTTATATACACCATTTTTTACTTTCATAAGATATCCTTTTTGATGCAATGATCTAATCCCTCTATCTGGGTCCGCAAAAACATTGCCTGTTCTTTTTTTATATTCTTTAAGAGCCCAAGCAACAATTTCAGGATGTGAAATATCCCTGTTTTGATTAGCCTCAAAATATTCCATTATTAAACTAATTTGACTTATTTTTTCCTTCTCATTTTTCATACTATTAATTTAAACTTTTCTGAGCGTTTTAACAATCTCTTTAGCAACTGCCTCTATGACGGGCACAACAACCGAATTTCCCATCTGTCTATACATTTGTGTTCTTGATACTGGAATCTTGAATTTTTTTGGGAATCCCATCATTGATTTACATTCATTTTCTGATAAAAGTCTAATTCCAGTTTCTCCGTCCTTTACAAAAGTCCCAGTTAATCTCTGGATTTTATGATAAGTTGAAACTAGTGTTTTAACCTGGACCCTAGAGTTTTCGTCCAAAATAACTGGCCTCCCGTCATTTTTTTTGAAAAGATAATTTTTTTGTAAATGTTTTGATATAGAATATCCTGTGATATTTTTTTCAAGATAATTATTGATGAACACTTTATTCTTCTTAGATGCAGGAAAATTAAATTCAATTTCCTCTTCATTCCTAAACATATCTTTCTTAAACCCGACAATATAAATTCTTTTTCTATGTTGAGGAACCCCATAATCAGAAGCATTCAATATTTTATGAAAAACTTTATATCCAGCCTCTTCTAGTGAACTGATTATTACATCAAAAGTATCTCCGTTATCATGGGTGGTTAACCCTTGAACATTTTCTAGCAAAAAAGCTTTATTCTTGTGATGTTTTATAATACGCAAAACATCGTAAAACAAAGTTCCCTGAGTTTGGTGCTTAAAACCCTGTCTTTTACCTATGGAACTGAACGGCTGACAAGGAAAACCAGCAACTAAAATATCGAAATTTGGAATTTCATCTTCGCTTATCTTTGTTATATCTCCATATGGCATTTCACCAAAGTTTTCTCGATATGTTTCTTGGCAGAATGGATCCCACTCAGAAGTAAATACACATTCTCCACCCGCTTTCTCAAACCCCATTCTAGTTCCTCCTATTCCAGCAAAAAGATCAATGAAAGTGAACCGTGCTTTTTCAGTACGAGACTTATTACCTGAGGAAAATAAGTCACTCACTATTATTTTTGTTTTCTTTGTTTTAGTTAAAACATCACTCATGTATCTATAATAACATGGTATTTGCTCGTTTTTTAAAACGAGCTATGGGTAACTATCAATGAAATCTGATTCTATTTCTCATTGGATTGGGGGTGTCTGATTTTGTCTACGCAAGTAGACTTCCCATAATTCTGGTTGAAACTCACGCGTTTCATTGTCGACAAATTCCACACCTTCAGTAGTTAAACATCCGACTTTTTTAAACCGCCCCCAAGATTCGAGTTTGATAAATTTACCTTTAACAAGATAACTGTTATTAAAACTAACTTTGTAAGCATCACCGTTCTCATCGTTACTTTTAAAATGACCTTCGAGCATTAAGACATTGTTTTCATACGAACCTTTAGTTGTCAGTACTCCTCCAATAAAATCACCACTATTGTTATCGTCAAGAAAGACTATGTAATGGAAAGCAGCGTTTCTATCCCTGTTTTCTCCTTCTAAAATGTCTCCCCTCTTCCAGTTCATATCTCAAGCTCAAATGAAATATTCTTTTCAACCCAAAGCAATCCTCTTTTTGTAAGCTGAGCAAAGTCGTTTCTAAAATCAAGTCTTCCATCTTTGTGTAAGACTAACAACTCCTTGCGTAACATACCTTTATTCGAATAGTCCATCCAATCGACTAGATTATCTAGCGCAATCTTTTGTGGGTACTTTTGATAGCAAAACACTAATGCTTTTTCCTTAGCACTCAATTTTGGATTTAGGCATTTTAGTCTTCCGTCAATTTCTTCGATAACAGGAACTTTCCGCTCAATAATTTTCTTAATTTCAGACTGAGCATCACTAGGAGTCATTTGTGTTTCAATACGAATTAATTCAGCAATAATCCAATTAGCTGCTTGAATTACAAAATTCGAGTCCATCTCGTTCACGTCAATATCTCCCGGATGAGCAACATTTCGCTTGTTTCTAAAATCTAAAATCAGGTCAGCTAATTTTAATATATGAAAACGAATTGATTCTGGAAGACTAGTATCTTGAGAGGCCGAGTTGAATATTCTAACCCTTGGAATAGTTGTTCCTATTGGAGTAAAAGTTTGAGTTTGTTTGTATTCAATTACCCTAAAAATATGTTCAGCAAAACGACCCCCATCAAGCTGACTAGGCTCCCAATTTCCTAGAAAATATTGTCGGTGCAGTTTTTGGAATTCTGTTTGCACAGCAATCACCAAGTCGCTTGGCAAACTATTTAGATGTTGAGTTAGTGGATTCATTTTGTAGAAACTTTTCAAAGAAGTCTTCACCTGTTTGTGTCAAATCACAGCTCCCTTCAGAATCGATTCGAATAAGGACGTCTTTAGTTCTACTCAAGGTTTTATTGTCATACTTATTCGGTAACTTAGCATTAATCCATTCGGTTTTAATGTTGTCTTTCTGAATTGGTACTTTAATAATATTTTCATGATATCCCACAATAACAGCTATTTGTTCCTGTCCATTATTAAATTTGCGCCCTTTCACTATTTCACGAAGAGTTCTCTGTTTGCTGCCAATAGATTTGACAGGCACTTTTTGTGTTGCAAACAATTTTTCGATTTGTGCCAAGCGACCATCGAAATCTGCAAGAATTTTTATAATTTGTTTTTCATTCATAAAATTAGTTTACGTATAACCAACCTTTTTTCTCCTTAATTCTTCTAAGTTCTTTTTTTCTTGTCAATCGAGTTAAGGGCGATGATAAACTAGTTTGTGCATAAATATGCCCCTGTTCTTCCAGTTTTTTTTGGATGTCGGGAAGACTTCTTTTACTCGCCTTGAAATAACCTCCTCCAATCAACTCACGAATCAAGTCCATCGGACCTTCTTTTCGTGGCTTCTTTTCAATATTGGTAGCATTCTTACTTGTAGACTTTTTGCGTCTTTTTTGAGCGGGAGACTGAAACACTCTGTGACTATGTGCTCCAGAAAACACTTCAAGTAATTCCTTTACCTCGCTTGCAGATCCTTCTATTTGGGCTGTAGTGCCATTTGCTAGAGTTATTGTTGCTTTCGCCATATCACTTAGTCATTACGGTTAGTCACCATATCATATCACAAAATGACTAAACACGCGACACTAATAGAGCTAGCTCAATATTCCGAATGTAAAAAATAAACTTTGTCCTGTCATTAAAAATTTTGAGGGCAGTTCGCGGAGGAAATGGTTTTGAGGTGCGAGCCGTACTACAGGTACGGTGAGCGCCGCGAAAGTATTTCCGACAAAGAAATGTGCCAAAATTAATAAATTAGAAAGTGTTGGCGCAGGATTCGGACTTAGTAAACCCCGCCTCCTCAGCCTCACTTTCGCTACAAAACCACTGCTCTCCCTTGCGGGGGTCTATCTTTATGCGTGTATAATTCGGACACCCCTCTACAAAGTACAACTTACCATAGCCCTTTTCTGAGATATTGCCTTTGATTGTACACTGCTCATTTAGAGCTTCACTCCCCACCTCCCTTAAACTACTCGCACTTTCGTACTCACTTTTATACTCACACTCGCTACTCCACAACCCACGTTCTTTCTTCCTCGCCTCTTCTTGTGCACTTGAAAGTAAATCTCTGTAGCGATTGTCTGGTGCTACGGCAAATGTAGTCGCATAGCCTTCTCGCACTAACCATTCGTTTATAAAGGCATCATCGTCTTTAGGGTCTTCGGCTACGATATATGCGTACCGCAGATATCTGTCGTAGCGGTCTGTGCCAGAAATATCTTTTTCTATTCTAATGTCTTTTGTTTCTATAAGTTCTTCAAGGGCTTCTTTTGATTCTTTATAGAAACACTTAGTGCGCTCTGGTGAATCGATACCGAGGAGGCGGATTCTTACATCATTTTCTATCTCTATTGTATCGCCGTCTATTACGCGCTCGACATAGTGTATGCTGTTTTCAAATGCTGTGGCGCGGGTATCTTGCACTACTTTATAACCCCCCAACGAACCGCCCGCAATAAGAAAAGCTATGATGGAGAATGCAGTGGCTTTGGTTATGTGTTTTCTTTGTAGGTATCTTTTAATTGTTTTTATTTGTGAGGGTCTTTTGGGCATTGGTGTATTGTAGCACTAGTAAAAGAGTAGGTGGAGGTTAAAAAGTGAAGAAAAAACCCGCCGAGACGAGTTCAATCGTTGGTGGGTTGCGAGGCTATGTTGTTATAGAACTAGCCTCTGACATTTTGGTAAAGTATTTCTCTCGTTACAGTGTTTACAACATGAGTCACCATTTGACCACGTTCAGGGTACAAAACGGTTACGTCCTTAACGTTTGGATTATCCTTATTCAGGCTTGGGGGCTCTATATCAATAATCTCTGCGCCGTCGAATTCGTCGCCGATTTTCATGGGTGTTCTCCCTATACAATGTTCATATTTAACTAAAACAATACTACATGAAATTTCTATAAATGCAATAAATCACTGATGCTGGGTATTTTGATGATTTAAAAAGAAAAACTGTCTCGTGGTAAGTTGTCTGCGTTTTATTAGTTTTTGTATATTTCGTGGTCGCCGATGGTGAGTAGTACGGCTTCTGATTTGCTTTTATCTAAGTATTGAAAGAGTATGCGGTACTGGTAATTTACTGAAAAGCTATAATGTTTTTTAAACATGCCTTTTAGTTTATGGACTTTGAGTTGTTCGTGATTCTTAGTATCTTTAAATAGTTCTATCTTTTCTATTGACTCTTCTTTTAGTTCTGGGTGGAGCTTTTTAAGTGCGCGCAGGAAAGAGGGTTTGAAGTGTACCAACATAATTAATCTAATTTTTTAAGAAGTTTTCGTATATCTCCTCTTATTATTGGCTCTCTTTCTGCGCGAAAGACTGCCTCAATAGCTTCGTCTTCTGCGAGCTTGTCGAGTGCTTTACGCATAACAGCGGCACGGTTGGGTGCTACGCCACTGGCTACAAGATTGTCTAACCTTGCTTCTCCCTCTTTGTTTAATGGTACTGATATTGTTGACATAGTGTGTTTGATGCTAGAAGTATTAATATATAGTATTATATTATAGTACTATATTGATAAGGTCAAGTGAGTAGTGGTAAAAGAAAAAACCCGCTGGGACGAGCTTTCTCGTCTGCGGGTTTGGTATTATGCAACTTTTTGTGACACCCAATCATGTAGAGATTGATAGTATCGATTATGGTTGATGTCACGGACTTTATCCATATGACCGACACCAACAATTATTTCGTCGGTAGATTGTCCTTTTGGTCCGAGGTCAACAACAAGGACACTTGTATCATGACGGCTACTAATTACCTCATAATGAACGTTTTTGGAAGAAATTGTTACTGACCAACCAGCAATCGCCGGACGGACAGTTACTGAGCCGTTGGGGTTTTTAATAAGAGCCCCAAGGACAACAGATCGATTAAAGTTGAACTTCATTTTCTTTCCCTTTTTTCTAAATTGTCTCTAGTAGTATTTATACCATATAAGACTAATTAAGAGAAGCTTGCGTATATCTAAGATTTGCGTATTATCTGTATTAGATAAATTCAAAAGTCCAAATTAGGAGGAATACATGGTAAATCCACAAAATGTGCTCCAATTTGAGTTTTTTCATGTTGGAGGTCCTGAAATAAACACAGTAGAAGAAGTGTTTACTCAATGTGCTGAACGCACTGCAGACAGTCTGGAAATGGTCTTGTCTGGGCATGAGACTCGAACAGGAATTACGACAGTTATTCGAATCTACGATACGGAAGGTAAAGTGACTATCTGGGCAAAGAAGATCGAAGAGTTAAAAAATCGGAACGAGTATCTCTATGAGCTCTGCGAAACTCCATGAGGGTTTCCGTTCTATTCTTATCTTATTGGATGGCGGATTGATTTTAATACCCTAAGGTCGTACATTCTTCGCAAAAGGATCTCTCTGTATGCGGTCAATTACATTGTCCGTGCACATAATGAACTCTTGAGCGTTGCTGTTGACCGAATCGACTACTCTTTCAGAGAAGTCGAAAGAAATGAACTTCATGAGCTTGCTCAGTCAATAAAAGTAGCTAAGAATTTTTGACTGTTTGTCTTTGAACCAAACGACTTACTGGCTGAAAAAAATAAATCAGTTGTGAGCGTTATATGAATTTGAAAGACTGAACCCTGCCGACAGCAGGGTTCTTTTTTTGTTTTACTTTCAGCCTAATTCTGGTATAGTTTCTTTCATTGCGGGTGTTGCTATGAAAGTCTCACTGCTGAGACTTTCATCCGATTCCGAACGAAGGGAGGGAATCACCGCTGTCGAGCTTTGCAAGACAGGTGATAGGTTGGTTAGTCATTTAAAAAATTAATATTAATGGTTGTCAAAGTGCGCGTGTAGCTCAGTTTGGTTAGAGCGCGTCACTGATAATGACGAGGTCGTAGGTTCAAGTCCTACCATGCGCACTTTGATTGGCATTAATTTTTGAAAGGATAGAAGCGATGAAACAGTATTTAGACACTGTTTCATCTTATAATGAAGAGGTCCCAGGTTCGAATCCTGGCATCCGCACAAAGTAAGCTATGAACACAAAGACTTGAGCGAATTTGTGGTATTTGGTACTATCTAAATTAGAAGACTGTTATATTCTTAACCAGAGTTCAGGGAGGCTATATTGAAGATACGGATGCGTTATGCTAACCGGCGACAATCTCACGCACGAATTGCTGAAAAGAAACGGCCACTGCGTGTGCTTGTAACCAAAGCTTCACCGAAGGAATACCTGCTTCTTGTTATGTGGTTTAAGCGACAGGGTTCAGTGTTTTACACTGCTTAAATAAAGGGGTTGAAGCGATGAGGAACGGCAGTAGAAGTGATGCAGCGAGCAGAAGAAGGACATGGAGAAGCACACCTCCAGGACAGCCTGTTGAACAATTCAAGAGTTGTTTGGGGAAAAAGGGTTCCAAGAAGAAAAGTAACAAGAAAAAAGGGAAAGGGAAATAGTTAAACCATTTTGATGAATTGGAAATGGGGGTGAAAACAAAAAGGCCGGTTTCGAAAGAAACCGGCTTCGTTTTTTGTGGTGGGTTTTTAAACTCGACAACTGGTCGACTAGAGGTAGGAAAGCCGGCTCTCGAAAGAGCCGGCTTGCGTCCGCGATGGACTGTGTTTATTTTTTCAACCACGGCTTTATCACAAAGCCCGCGATAGCGAGGAGGATAAAACCAACAACTCCAAAAACGGTGCTGACTATGTGGTCATCGGCTACCGAATAGCCGTAGTGGAACAAAAAAGCTCCGATGATAAACAATACCGCACTCAGACGAAATCTGTTGAGAACGAGGCCGTTAAATCGGACATGATAGGCCGTCGAATGTCTTAAGATCATTTTTCTGTTTCCCAGATTGTTTGAACAAAATTGACTATCGTAACGATAGCACTTTATACATGTTTTGTCAAGGTCATGTGAAAAGCAGTTAACCGCATAGTCAATTGGGACTGTGCGGTTTTGGTGAGACATGGGATAAGATCATGGTGCTAGCCTATTAGTCTCCAAGGCCATATTTGATGCATACTTTTTGCATGGCTCGCTTTCACAACAGCGAACATGAACATGGCCAATCGTTGCTTCAAGAGTTGAAGGGTTTGGGCATCCTGGATTGATACAATCCAGTCTACTCTGCCAAGAACTCTTCGGCTGAATTGTGACTTCTGTATTGGCATTCATTTTGAAAATCCTCTTTCTGTTGAAATTGGTTAAGTGCTTGACTGAACTTCTGATTACATACTAATACGATACTATTGATGTGTCGAGATGCTAATAAAAACTAAAACACCGGCGCTCACGCGCCGGTGTTTTCCTAAAAGCTAACACCTGTAAGCTGTTTCCTCTAAATTTTAAATACAAAAAACAGCCGTGGCGTATGCCGCGGCTGTTCTTTTGTATTAAAATTTAGTATTCTCTCTTTTGTTTCGTTCAACCTCCAGGTGCGCGATATCCTGGGACGCGAGTGTAGATATAAGTACAACACTATTGCTTGTTTCCATCCTCGTACGAGAGACGGAAATCCGACCAATTCAATTATCTCACGGGGTGCGAGATAACATTTCCAATTGGAATTGATCCACGAACAGCTTCCGCTACCCGTGCCTTGTTACGACTTACACCTTGTTACCGAATTTACCTTCGGCGCACACTAAGTGCGACTTCGGGCACTCCCGGCTCCCTTGTGTTGACGGGCGGTGAGTACAAGGCTCGAGAACGTATTCACCGCAGTGTTGCTGACCTGCGATTACTAGCGATTCCAACTTCATGAGGTCGAGTTGCAGACCTCAATCCGAACTAGGGCCACCTTTATAAAGATTTGCTCCACCTCTCGGTATTGCGTCTCGTTGTAATGGCCATTGTATCACGTGTGTAGCCCAAGGCATCAAGGGACATGCTGACCTGGCGTCATCCTCACCTTCCTCTCCCGTGAGGGAGCAGTCTCGCCTGACAAATATAACAGACAACGAGGGTTGCGTTCGTTACCCCACTTAAGGGAACA